>CALBZC010000009.1 GCA_937889945.1 uncultured Bacteroidales bacterium | reverse complement strand
TTTACACTGCAGGGTTACTTTACGAAAGATTCTTAAACAGAACTCAGGTTATTAATCAGCCGATTAAAAACGCATATAGGTTTGTTTGAAAACGTAAGGACGTTTTGCCTGAAACATACGGACGTTTTCTCCAAAACGTAAGGACGTTTTATGGCTTGTTTATTTCCCGCACCCCGAGCCACCTGTGATACCTATAATGAGCATACTATTACATTTTAATGGCAAATGTAAAAAAATAGGATTTAACCTGATGAATTAAAAACTTTTTTGTGTCCGAATGCCTTAAATCTATTCGTCTTTGTTTTCTTCCTTGTAGGGTAGTAGTTTATCAACTCCCTGAATGGCAAAATAGAACAGAACCATAACGGCAATAATGCTCGCCATGCCTATTCCCATAATATCTAATGCTGCTGTTGTAGGATTCATGATAATTAAAAATTAAAAAATTAAAACTTCTTTTGTTGCTTTTGTTTTCGTTTACTATTTCTCTAAGCTAAGTAAAGTTAAAAAAATAAGTCCTCAAAGTTCATGTCATGTATGGAATAAAAATGTTCTTTTTCTTTATTCATTCTATTTAACTAATGGGGCTTTGCCCCAAACCCCACATCCTTTCTTGTCTTGATACAAGAAAGGATGCAAAGAAAATCAAGACAAAACGATGCCCCGCCCACGAAAATCCGCCCTGCCTCGCCGTTTTGCCCTTCCGCCCACGCCTTCCGCACCGCGCTTAAGGGCATTATAAAAAAAATATATTTTTATAATGCTCTTGATTTTTTGCTACTTTTACTCATGTATTTATCTATTTAAAAGGTATTATTAGTTCATTGTTAATTATAAAGGTACTCATGAGCGCTTCGTGGTTCGTGAAAACGCTTCGCTTAGTTGTATCAAGACAAAAGTAGATGAATAAAGAAAAAGAACGTTACATACAATCAAAATGTGATGCGTTATTTTTTAAAAGTTACTATGCAAATAAGGGAACCAAGGCTAAAATAATGCCTCCTGCTACTACGGAGCCTATTTGTCCGCCCACGTTGGCGCTAACGGCAGGCATCAGCAGGTAGTTGGTGTTGTCTTCTTTTTGTCCCAGATTGTGTACAACGCGTGCAGCCATGGGGAAAGCCGAAATGCCGCAAGCGCCAATCATGGGGTTTATTTTTTTGCCTTGTGGCAACACAATATTTAGCAGTTTGGCAAACATCACGCCCCCGAAAATGTCAAAGACAAAGGCAACCAACCCGAGGAGTATGATTTTCAGCGTATCGAAGTTCACGAACCGCTCCGCGGTCATGGTGCTGGCAATACTTATGCCTAACAAAATAGTAACCAAGTTGGCAAGCTCGTTCTGTGCCGATTTTGAAAGAGAGTTTAATACGCCGCATTCCCTTATTAAGTTGCCGAACATCAAAAAACCGATCAAAGGAATGGAAGCCGGAGCTATAATGCCCGCTACTATGGTAACGATGATGGGGAATACTATCAATGCCGGCTTTGATACGGACTTGGCATGCGCTTCCATGCGTATCATGCGCTCTTTGCGAGATGTTAATATTTTTACCACAGGCGGAATAATGATAGGCACCAGCGCCATGTATGAATACGCCGCTACTGAAATAGGACCTAACAAATTAGGTGCAAATCTGCTGGATACAAATATAGAGGTAGGTCCGTCAGCGGCGCCGATAATTCCTATGGAGGCTGCTTCTTTAAGTCCGAAACCCATGGTTGTGGCAACGGTCATGGTGGCAAAAATGCCGAATTGAGCAGCCGCGCCAAAGAGCAGAAGGAAAGGGTTTTTAAACAAGGGCGAAAAATCTATCATGGCGCCAATAGCTATGAATATTAACAGCGGGAACAGCTCGTTGGCTATACCTGCTTTGTATAGTACATCCAGCGCACCCTCAACGGCATTGCCGGTAACAGGGTCGAACTGGCTTATGGCTGCCGATAAGGGAATATTAACTAATATGGCTCCAAAACCCATAGGGAGCAATAGCGTGGGTTCATATTCCTTGGCAATAGCCAGATAAATTAATGTTAACCCTACGGCAATCATTACCAGATGTTGCCAGGTTACGCTATATAAAACCGGTAATAAACTCTGTATATTCATAAATAAGGTAGTTAATTGTTTTTATTCAATACTATTATTTAATTTTCCGTCGTCTTTTAAATCGGCGATATCATGCTTAAGTTCTTTTACTTCTTCTTTTAATCCTTCCATTTCTTTTTCTTCAGCTATTACAATAGAAAGAAGAACAGAAAATGACAAGGTGGCTATAATCACAGCCAGCGAAATCCATGTGTGATTTGCAAAAAAATGTTCTACGGCGGGTATGGCTGAAAGTATCATTTTAGCTCCAATAAAGAACAGTATGAAGCTAACGCCGTGTTTAAGAAAGCGGAACATGCCCATAATGCCTTTTAAGGCAAAGAATAACGAAACCAATCCCATTACGGCAAACACGTTGGAAGTAATGGCAATAAAGTTCTCTTCTTCCGGAGTTAAAATGTTTCGCGCGCCTTCTTTTATCACCCCTATAATGGCGGGGATAGAGTCCACTGCGAAAAGTACGTCTGTGGAGCCTATTACCAAAAGTACCAGAAAAATAGCCGTAATATGCCACTTGCCGTTTATTTTATGGATAAACTTATGCGAATCGGGGTCGGGGTCTATGGGAAAAATTTTAGAGGCGGTTTTATATAAAAAATTCGATTTAGGATCTACTTGGTCTTCTTCATTTGTGAATGCCATTTTATAAGCAGTCCAAAGCAAAATAGCTCCAAACAGGTAAATAATCCAATGGAATCGCTCTACAAGTTCCATTCCTACCAAAATAAACAATATCCTCAACACAATAGAAATTAATATTCCTAATTTTAACAGGCGTGGCTGGTTTTTTTCGTGTACAGCCATCAGTGAAAAAATCATGATGAAAACAAAAAGGTTATCTATGGATAATGAATATTCTGTAAGATAACCCGAAATGAATTTTATCATCATCACGGATGAGGTTTTTACTGTGCTTCCCGGATTTGTGGGAAAGAAGAAGTATAGTGAAACACCAAAAAGTAAGGCAACACTTATCCATAGTGCTGTCCAGCGTAATGATGTTTTTACTGTGAGCGCGCCTTTGCGGTGATCAGTCGCATACATATCAATTGAAAAAACGATGATAAATAAGCAAATGAAAACAATCCAGTAAATTGTAGTAGGGTGCATAGTATATCTATTATTTAGTTTATTTCTACTAAAACATCACCTTCTGAAACCGTGTCGTTTTTGCTTACCATTATTGCCGTCACAATTCCGTCGCGTGTTGAGTTGATGTTATTTTCCATTTTCATAGCTTCCAGGCAAAGTACTTTTTGCCCGATTTTGACTGTATCGCCTATATTTACGAATATGTCGAGTATTTTGCCGGGTAGAGGTGATTTTAAAGCTCCGCTACCTTTGGGTGTACCCGGTTTGGCTGTGCGTGCTGTGGAAGGAGTAGTGTCATTGTCGGGGATGGCTGGGGTGCGCACCAATGTGGGTGTTTTACTGGCTTTAGTGGAAGGTTCCAGTTCAATGTCGTACACTTCGCCGTTTACGCTTATTTTAGCGTGTTCAGGAGAAACACCGAGTATATCAACAGTGTATTCCTTATCTTTTAATCTGAATTTTAAATTTTTCATCTGTAAATAATTAAATTACTAAAAGGAGACATGCTGTTATGCTAATTGCTTTTAAGGTTAAAATTTCCGATTATTCTTTGTTCCGGGGGTGGGCAGGTTAGTAATAAATAAGTTTATAACGCTAATTTTTTTTTAGCCAAGGTGTGCGCATAGGTTGTTCTCGGAGCCCGTATATTTTTGAACTCCAAGGCGAATAGGGTTTCATAATACGTTGTATGGTAATAATAGCATTTTCATCGTCTTTTATTTTTGTTTCATAGGTGTAGAGTGCTGCTGCTATTATAGCGGCGATCTCTTCCGGTATTTCCATGCGTTCTGTTACTCTTTCTGCCTCTACTTCATCATTTTCTTGTAAATACAAAGCGGTTGCAACTATAGCTGCAATATTATTCATCTCAGTTATTGTAGTGGTTGTTTCAATAAGCTTATCCACTTCATTGATATAGAGTGCAGTCCCGATTATAGCTGCAATATCCTGCTCTTCACTATTATTGCCTGAAGGGGGAGGGGTATGATATTGTGCCTCCTCGGTGTTTTCGGCTGTATGTTTTGATTTTCTTTTTATGAAGTTTTTCATGATATAAGCTATTTTTAAAAGTGTGTCAGACATATTATGTGTCCATTATCTTAACAGCGTATTCTAAAATAAAAGAGCGTTTGTAATGTTTTATTTTCCAGGTAGGCTCGCATATGTGTTAATATGCAGCAGGAAAATTTTACAAGGGAAGGTTGCCGTGTTTTTTGGGAGGGTTGGTATCTTTTTTAGTGGCAAGTGCCTGAAATGCCCTGATTACCCTGAAACGTGTGTTGCGCGGAATTATAATATCGTCAATATACCCATACGAGGCTGCACTGTATGGATTAGCAAATTTAGCTTTGTATTCTTTTTCATATTCCTGAATGGCAGCTTTGCGGTCTTCTTCGTTTTCTATGGCAGCCAGCTTTTTGTTGTATAAAACTTCTATGGCTCCAGAAGGTCCCATTACGGCAATCTCCGCTGAGGGCCATGCATAGTTTATATCGCCGCGCAGTTGTTTAGAACTCATTACATCATGGGCGCCACCGTATGATTTGCGTAAAGTAACCGTTACTTTTGGGACAGTGGCTTCTCCATAAGCATACAATAGTTTTGCTCCGTGAATAATTATACCGCCGTATTCCTGAACTGTTCCTGGTAAAAAGCCTGGTACATCTACCAATGTTAATATAGGAATGTTGAAAGCATCACAAAATCTAACAAAACGTGCAGCTTTGCGTGAGGCGTTAATATCAAGCACGCCCGCTAAGTAGTTAGGTTGGTTTGCCACAATACCAACGGACATTCCATTCATGCGCGCATATCCAATTACGATATTGGGCGCAAAGTGGCGGGCAATTTCCAAAAATTCTCCATTATCCACTATAGAATGGATAATATCTTTTATATCGTAAGGCTTGTTAGGATTTTCAGGGATGATAAAATTCAATGCATCGTCCAGCCTGTCAATAGGGTCATTACAAGGAGCTAAAGGCGGATCTTCCAGGTTGTTTTGGGGCAAGTAGCTCAGCAGTTTGCGAAGTAATAAGATGCCTTCTTTTTCGTCTTCGGCTACAAAATGGGCTACTCCTGATTTTGAAGCATGTATCATGGCACTGCCCAATTGATCTTCGGTAACATCCTCTCCCAGTACGGTTTTAACTACTTTAGGTCCTGTAACAAACATATAGCTGTTGGTTTTGGACATGATGATGAAATCTGTTAGTGCAGGGCTGTAAACAGCTCCTCCCGCGCAAGGTCCGAATATTGCCGAAAGCTGTGGGATAACGCCCGAAGCTAAAATATTGCGTTCAAAAATTTCGGCATAGCCGGCTAAGCTACTCACGCCTTCTTGTATGCGGGCGCCACCTGAGTCGTTTATGCCTATGAGTGGAGCTCCCATTTTCATGGCTTGATCCATTACTTTGCAAATCTTTTTTGCAAACATTTCGCTGAGTGAACCACCGAATGTGGTAAAATCTTGAGAGAAAACATAAACCAATCTGCCATCAATGGTTCCATAACCTGTTACAACTCCATCGCCCAACGGACGCTCTTTGTCCATCTCGAAGTCTCTGCAACGGTGTGTAACGAACATATCAAACTCTTCAAAACTTCCTTCGTCTAAAAGCAAATCAATACGTTCGCGGGCAGTAAGTTTTCCTTTTTTATGTTGCGCGTCTATGCGTTTTTTGCCGCCGCCCACATATGCTTGTTCCCTTTTTTCAAGCAGTTGGTTAATCTTGTCTTCTTCTGCCATATATAGTGGTTTTTGTTAAGGATTTTTGTTCTCGCAAAGCTCCGTAAGCACCCCAAAAGTAGATTTAGGGTGTAGAAAACCGATTGACATTTTTTCGGCTCCCATACGGGGCGTTTTATCAATCAGGCGAATGCCGTTGGCTTCTGTTTCCATAAGCGCTTTTTCAATATCTTTAACGGCAAATGCTATATGGTGAACACCTTCTCCTTTGTTTTCAATAAATTTACCCACAGGACCTTCAGGATCAGTGCTTTCAAGTAATTCTATTTTTGTATCTCCAAGTTTAAAAAATGCGGTTTTTACTTTTTGCTCCGGAACTTCTTCTATTGCATAGCATTTTAATCCAAATACCTTTTCCCAGTATGCTATGCTTTCTTCTAAATTTTTTACTGCAATACCAATGTGTTCAATATGTGATAGATTCATGATTATATTTTTTAGCAAACAAATCTAAAATTTTTTAAACTATTTCTTTCTATATGAATAGTTTATTTGTGAAAAATTATAAAATTTAGAATCATTCTATGTAGTGTGAGGTGGAATAAAAAAAGGCTAATATAAAAATTAGCCTTTTTTCTACGAGTTGATGATAATTTTATTCTACAGTTACGGATTTTGCAAGGTTTCGGGGTTGGTCAACATTGCATCCTCTTAACACGGCAATATGGTATGCTAATAATTGCAAAGGAATTGTAGCAATAAGTGGAGTCAGCATATTGTCGCAGGCAGGAATCTCAATAATATAATCAGCCAATGCTTTTACTTGTTCGTCTCCTTCGGTAACTACGGCAATAATTTTGCCTTTACGGGCTTTTACCTCTTGTATATTGCTGATTATTTTTTCGTATTGACCTTTGCGATTTGCAATTACAATTACGGGCATGGCTTCGTCTATCAAGGCAATAGGACCATGTTTCATTTCGGCGGCAGGATAGCCTTCGGCATGGATGTATGAAATTTCTTTTAATTTTAAAGCTCCTTCCAATGCTACAGGAAAGTTAATGCCGCGTCCCAAATAGAGTGCGTTGGTTGAATTTTTAAAAATCTTTGCAATTTCTTTTATTTGAGAATCGTATTTTAAAGTAGTTTCAATTTTTTCCGGAATGGAATTAAATTCGTTTAAAATTTGGTGGTAGTAGGTTTTGGAAATAGAGCCTTTTTTCTCTGCCAGCATCAATGCAAGCATGGTTAGTATTGTAACCTGCGAAGTAAAAGCTTTGGTTGAAGCTACTCCTATTTCCGGACCGGCATGCGTATATGACCCTGCATGTGTGGCGCGGGCAATGGAAGAATTAACAACGTTGCAAATGCCTATAATTGTAGCTCCTTTGCTTTTTGCCATTTCTATTGCTGCCAGTGTATCTGCCGTTTCTCCTGATTGTGAAATTGCAATTACGATGTCATCTTCACAGATAATAGGATTTCTATATCTGAATTCGGAAGCATATTCAACTTCAACGGGTATGCGTGCCAATTCCTCAATCAAATATTCGCCAACCATGCCCGCGTGCCACGAAGTTCCGCATCCCACAATAATGATTCTTTTAGCGGATAGAAACTTATTTATATAATCGGTTATGCCTCCTAAAATTACCTTTTCTTTTTCTGCATCCATGTGAACGCGCCCGCGCACGCTATCGCGCACCGTACGGGGTTGCTCATAGATTTCTTTAAGCATATAATGCTCAAATCCTTCTTTTTCTAATTCGCTTAAGTTAAGTTCAAGCTTATGGATATAGGGGGTTTTTTCTATATTTGATACGGTTCTTATTTTTATACCTTCTTCCAGATTAAGTTTTATCACTTCTTCATCTCCGGGGTAAATCACTTGTTGCGTATATTCAACAATGGCAGCTGCATCAGAAGCTACATAATATTCTTCCTTCCCTATTCCCACTACCAAAGGGCTCCCTTTGCGGGCAGCTACCAAAACTTTGGGGAAATCTTCGGAAAGCACGGCTATGGCATATGCGCCTGTTACTTGTGTTAGTGCGATACGTACAGCTTCGGAAAGTGAACATTTTTCATTGTGCATAATATCCTCGATAAGGAATGTCAGCACTTCGGTGTCCGTTTCGCTTTGAAAAACATACCCGCGTTGCTGTAATTCTTTTTTCAGGATATCATAATTTTCTATAATGCCGTTATGTACGAGCGCAATTTTTTTTGAATAGGAATAATGGGGGTGGGCGTTCACATCATTGGGTTCGCCATGGGTAGCCCACCGGGTGTGTGCTATACCCGCCGTTGCCCTTAAATCAATCCCTTTTACAAGGTTTTCCAGATCGGCTACTTTACCTTTGGTTTTATATACTTTTAAGCCGCCATTCAAAAGAGCAATGCCGGCACTGTCATATCCCCTGTATTCAAGTCTTTTTAGTCCCGAAATTAATATGGGATATACTTCTTTATTTCCGATGTATGCTACAATTCCGCACATAATCTATATGAAATTAAATTTTAAATAAATAGGGTAAAAATTAAAATATGATATATAAAAATATTTTTTTATTTTATTTTATTTCCGTGTATCTTATATAAAGTTTAATGCCCTTCGTGTTGTTTCCGTTAATTATGAGCCTGTGAGGGGAAAAAGGTACAACATTATTAGGCAATGTGAGATATAATCCGTTTTTAGGGTCGATTTTGCCGCTGATAAGTTGTTGAATGTAATAGTTTATCCTAAAACGGTATGTTTTGGTGTTTTTATTGTATGTTCCGTCAAAATATGTTTTGTCAGATGAAAGTCCGTCATCAATAGGGGATGGATTTGATGTGCCTTTTACACCTACACTATAGAGCGATAAAGCGTTAGGCTGAATAAAAAGAGGATCGGGTGCCGCGTTTGTAATTACGAGTTGCGCATCTACAATTTGTATATTTTTGCCTGCTAATGCCGTTTTAAAATCAGGGAAGAACAGTTTAACCTTTGTGCCTGCCATTCCTTGAATATAAAGCTTGTCTTTTCCTAACTCTTTGTTTCCTGCCAACTGTTGTTTTAAATTACTTTCAGCTTCTGCATGGTTATAATGGTTATAATGGTTAAATCTTTCGGAAAAAGGCAGTAATAATTTCAGCGAATCGTCTGTTTTGTTTTGATAGTAGATTTTAATGCCGCTTTCATTTGCTGTGGCAAATGAAATTATAGTGCCTTTGCCGGAGGTTGTTTCCGTTTCGGCAATTATACAAATGCCTTTGAAAAAGGCTTTAAACTTATCATTTTTGTATAAAGTGGTTGTATCTAATGTGGCGAATTTATTTTTAAAAATATCGTTAAGGGGTATTCTGAGCATGGATTTTACTTTTTTTCCATCTACCATAACACTGTCTTTGGAGTTAGGAATAAACACTTTTTCGCCTATAGGATTTGCGTAGTAGTTTAATTTTTTATTTGAAGTGTGAGAAAGCGAATCCTTAATATTCTCAGAAATCTCATACACTTTGAGTTTTACAGGGTTTGTTGTTTTGAAAAAAATAGAATCGTATGATAATTGCACATAAGCTGAGTCTATCTTTACATTATTATAAAACTTAGCTTTGTCGGATGAGATGTATTGGGCAGCAGAAAAGAAACTTGCGTCAGTTCTGCCGAATACGGGATCGTAAACACTACCCAGTATGGCTAAAGGCATGTTATAGGTGTATAACGAGTCGTCGCTTATAGTGTAGGCGGCAATATTGGTGGTGTCTCTATAATCTAACTTGAGCAAATCTTCGGCAGGGATAAATTCTTTGCCTATGGATGTGAAGTCTTTGTTGCAAGAAACAAACATAACAGCCAGCAGTGTGCTGAAAAGTAAAGCTTTGATAAAATTCGAGCGGTTCTTCAAAGGATAAGGCTTTAAAAAAATAAATAAAAATTTTTAGATTAATGGTGTTTTCTATGCTTGCAGGATTTTTTCGTAGAAATCGTTATAAGCATCAATATAATTATCTTCCGGTTGCAAAGGTAGAATTTCTTTTTTGTTTTCCTCTGCATAAGATAAAATCTCCTTATTTACATTTTGGCTTGCAATAATTATGCCGTTTGAGTAGTCAATTGCGGTTTTCATCAAGGTTATATAATTCGGGGTTTTTAATTGTTTAGAATCTTTAACATTAATTCCGTCGAATTTTAATTTTCCTTGAAAATTAGCATTGAATAATTCTTCAAAATCATCATCGTAGAGAGAGGTGATAATTTTTGTATTTGAAAATAAGGGGTTTTCATGATAAACTTTGCGCAGGTAAAGGGGCGTAAGGGCGGCCATCCATCCGTGGCAGTGTACTATATCAGGGCTCCAACCCAACTTTTTTACCGTTTCTATAACGCCTCTTGCATAGAACATGCTGCGCTCATCATTGTCATCAAAAAAAGCATTGTTCTTATCTCTGAAAATGAATTTTCGATGAAAATAGTCTTCATTGTCTATAAAGTATATTTGCAGTCGCGCCTGCTGTATAGAGGCTACTTTTATGATAAGAGAATGATCCGTATCGTCAATAATAAGATTCATTCCCGAAAGCCTTATTACTTCATGCAGCTGGTTGCGTCTTTCGTTGATGCAGCCAAAGCGCGGCATAAAAGTTCGAATTTCTCTTCCTTTTTCTTGTATGGCTTGGGGGAGTTTTCTTGAAATGAGCCCCATGGGGCTGTCCTTTAAAAATGGGGTAATGTCTTGGGTGACATAAAGGATTCTGGTTTTCTCCATAATAATATAAGCGAACTCTCTTTAGTTTTTGCAAAGTTACTAAATTTATTTAAAAAATAATAATTAAATAACTGCTTTATTATGAATGTATTGCTTGCATTGTTTTTTGAATTCTTTTTTGGGCAAAGTATTGATTGTTATTGTTTTATAAATAGCTTGCAGATGAGCCTAAAGCTTGCTTAATAGTTAATATTTCTTAAAACCACATTATAAAAAAACAGAGATTAAAAATAACCTCTGTTTGATTTTTTATGAATTATAGCTTTATAAAACGTGTTTTTTTAAGTTTTTCTTAAACTTCCATCGGGCATATTTTATGTTTATTCGGTAAACTAACAAATACATGGCAGGCACGAATAACAAGGTAAGGAACGTGGCAAAACTGAGTCCGAAAATTATAGACCAAGCCAGCGGTCCCCAAAAGGCAACATTGTCGCCCCCTATGTGAATATGAGGATTTAGTTCGGTAAATAATGTTCCGAAGTTGAGGTTAAAGCCTATTGCCAATGGTATTAATCCTAAAATGGCTGCTGTGGCTGTCAGAATAACGGGCGTAACGCGTATTTTACCTGCTTCTATGATGGCTGCACGGGTTTTAAGTCCTCTTTCTTTCAATGTGTCAATAAATTCAACAATAAGAATTCCATTTCGTACTACAATTCCTCCTAATGCTACAATTCCTAATCCGGTCATAACAACAGATATTGACATCTTGAATATGGCAACGCCTAATAAAACTCCAATAATACTGAATACTACCTCGCTTAATATAACTATCGTTTTGCTTATGGAATTAAACTGGGTTATCAGAATGAAGAATATTAATCCTAAGGCAATAAGCATAGATTTACCTAGGAAAGCGCCTGCTTCTTTCTGGTCTTCTTGCTCTCCTGTTAGTTTTATTTGGGTTCCTTCGTGTGTTTTAAAATCAGCCGCCAACCGGTTTATTTGCGGGACAATTTCGTTGGCGGTGTGTCCTGTGGAAACATCGCTGGAAAGAGTAATGATACGTTTGAGATTTTGACGTGTGATGCCTCCGTATGAGTTGCCGTATTTGATTTGTGCAACTGCCGATAAGGGAATCTGTCGCAATATTCCCGTATTCATGTCTCTATATACGATAGGTAAATTAATCAAATTGTTGATATTTTCTCTTGTGAGTTTTGAATAGCGTAGTTGTATGGGGAATTCATCTTCATCTATTTTATATTTTGAAATTTCTTTTCCCAATACAGCTGTGCGCACTTCCATTGCTATTTGTCCGGTGCTTATGCCTTCATAGTTTGCTCTTTCGCGGTTAATATCTATCATCACTTCCGGTTTTACGGATTGGAAATTGCTCTTTAGCTCGGCAATACCGGGTATTTGTAAAGAATCGATATAGCGTTTAAAAGCATCTGCATCAGCTATAAGATTATCAAGATTTTCTGATGTTATTTCAATATTAATAGGTTTTCCGGTAGGAGGTCCGTTGCGGTTTTTGGCTACGGTAATTTCCGCTCCCGGAATGCCTTTTATGCCGTTTCTTATTTTATCCAGATAGTCAGTGGTGTTTTCGCCATGGCGATACTTATACTCAACAAAATTTACGGTAACTTTGCCTTTTTCTGAACTTGCATTGCGGTTAAAATCCATATCGTCGCCCGCACCTACGGCTACATTACTTATTATTGATTCCACAATAGGATTGTTTTTTCCTATTATGGCAACTACTTTATTTTCTACAATTTTAGTGATTGAATCGGTAACGTGTTGATCGGTGCCTATGGGCATTTTAATGAGCACATTTACACTATTGGGCATGTTTTCGGGAAAGAACAGCACCTTGGGCTTGCGTATGCCTAAAAATATAAATGTAAGAAATAACAATCCTATTACACTATAAAGTAAATACTGCGGATTTTTACCTTTGATAGATTTTTTGAGTTGCGACTCGTAAAAGCTTATTACCGTGGGCCAAGCTTTATTTTGCCACCATTGGATATAATGCTTGAGTAAAGTATGGTAGAAAATGATGAGCAAAGCTACGAATACAAAGAAATTGCCTATGCCAAAAATGGTTTTGCTTTTGGTAAGGGCAAATATAAGGTAAAAGAAAGCTGCCAATGCGAAGGATACAATAAGTTCTATGCGTTTGCGCTTGCCCTCGTTCTGCTCGTTTTTCCCGTCATATTCGTGTTTCATAAACGATACTGCAAACACGGGATTTATAATGTAGGCAACAAAAAGCGAAGCAAACAGTGTAAGTATAAGGGTTACGGGAATATAATACATAAACTTACCCGTGATGCCGGGCCAAAATGCCAATGGGAAAAATGGCGCCAATGTAGTAAGTGTTCCCGATAATATAGGTAAAAATACTTCTCCTGCCGCTTTTTTAGCGGCTATTACTATATTGGGTTCCGTTTTATGCACCCTGTGTATGTTTTCGATAACCACAATGGCATCGTCCACTACAATCCCCAGCGCAAAAATAAAGCCGAACATAACAATCATGTTCATTGTGAAACCTAAACTCGGCATCACCAAATAGGCTAAAAACATGGATAGCGGAACTGCCAATCCTACAAAAAACGCGTTTGTAAAACCCATAAAAAACATCAACACGATAGTAACCAATATAAAACCGATTAAAATGGTGTTGTTAAGCTCTTCAAGTGTGTTGCGGGTGTATTTCGATTGTTCGCCCGACAGTGTAACTTTTACATCGCTGGGATAGGCTTTGTTTATAAGTTCATTGTTGAGTATATCATGAATTTTATCGGATGCATCCAGTAGGTTCTTTCCGCTTTTCTTTATCACGTTAAGCGTAATTACGTTTTCGCCATTCAGCCTGGAAAAACTTTCCTGGTCTTTAAAAGTATCTTTTACTTCGGCAATGTTTTTTAAATAAACACTTGCACCGCTTGATGATTTAATAATGATATTGCGGATAACATCCATGTTGGTAAATTGTCCTTGTATGCGTATGGAGCGTTTCATGCCGTTGGAGGTGATGTTGCCTGCCGAAACGGTGAGGTTTTCAAATGCTACCGCTCTTTCTATATCCGAAAATGTAATGCCTGCCACTTGCGCTTTGTAAGCATCCACATCTATTTGTATTTCTCTTTCCAATGCGCCTACAATATCTGTTCGTGTTATCTCGTTAAGCCCTTCAATTCTATCCTGTGCCATTTCGGCGTATTTTTTTAGCTGGTTAAGGTCGTGTTTACCCGAAATTTGTATGTACATGATAGGAAATTCCGAAAAGTCAATATCCATTACATTGGGCTGTGTGGGTAAGTTGTTTGGCAGGTTTGACTTGCTTTTATCAACGGCATCTTTAACGCGTTGTTTTGCATCTTCAACTTTTACATCGGTGTTAAACTCTATGGCAATAGAGGAAAAATCCTGAAGCGAGTTGCTGGTTATCTTTTTTACGCCCGAAATTCCTTTCAATTGCTTTTCAATAGGTCTTGTAACCAGGTTTTCCATATCCACCGGCGAGGTGCCCGGATATACCGTACTCACCAATATGGTAGGAATAACTATTTCCGGAAATTGCTCTTTGGGGATAGACATGTAGCTGTTTATTCCTAATAAAGTAATGAAAACGGTGAGGATGTAAACACTGGTTTTGTTATCTATAGCCCAACTTGTAGCAAAAAATTCTTTGAATTTATTTTTTTTCATTTGTATGCTGAATATTAAAGTTAAGAGGAGCCTTTATTTTAAAACATTTATCAATTGTCCGTCCACGAGGTTTGCTGCTCCTGCCGTTATTATTTTATCTCCGGCACTTATGCCCGATACTATTTCTATGTTGCCGTTATATGTATCTCCTGTAGTTATGGTTTGCATGCGGGCAACAGTTTTGCCGTTTTCTTCTTTGGCAACAAACAAATGTTTGGCTCCGTTTATTTCTTTTATGAGAGATATGGGAATGATAAAAGCTTTGGGGTTCGTATAATCCTTAATTTTAACGGTCGCCATCATATTTGCTCTATACTCTACATTGCTGGGAGGCAATGGTATTTCGGCTTGGAAAGTACGGTTTGTGGGGTTGATAAATTTGCTGGTGAAGCGCAGTTTTGATTTTATTTCTTTGTTAAAATCGGGAAAAAATACCGATACCTCACTACCGGGCTTCACTTTTGCAGAATAGGATTCCGGAATGTCAACCAGTGTTTTGGCAGAGGCGAAATTAACAACCCTTACCGCCGGTAATCCGGGCGAAGCCATTTGTCCAACTTTTAGGTTTACCTCTTCAACGCGCCCGTTGATTGGCGAAACAATACGGGAAAGATTTAGCTGATTTTGGAGGGTAGAAACTCCCTTTGCTGCTGATTCCATATTATTTTTGGCTGAAAGATATTGCACTTCGCTTCCTATTTGTTGTTCCCACAACGCTTTTTGCTTATTGTATATATTGGTTGCAAAATCTAATTGCTGCTTTGCTGAAGCCAATTGTTGGGACATCACATTATTGTCGAGTTGTGCCAGAACTTGTCCTTTGCGTACCGCATCTCCTTCTTTTACATACACCGCTGTTATGCTACCGGGCATTTGTGCCGATACGGCAATATTATCTTTGCCGTCAAGCTTGCCTTGTAGCTCTATAAAATGGCTAAATACATCCTGCTTTGCTTCCATAACGTTTACATCCAAGAGTTTTTGGGATGTGGCGTTGTTTATATTCAGTTCATTTTCAAGTTTTTTTATTTTTATATTCAGCTCATCACGCTGCTTTTGTAATTTGGCTAATTGAGACTTTTTGTCCGGTTTGCCACATGCAGCCATAAATACTGCTAATGTTATAAAAAGTATTGATTTTGAAATATTATTCATGTTTTATGTCGTTTTTTGATGTTTATAAAGCACTTGTGATTTTGTACAACTTGTTTTTTGCTGTAATCAAACTGTATATCGATTTATAATAATTGGATTGTGCGGTGAGGTATTGGTTTTGTGTGTTTGTGATATCCAAACTTGACGAAAGTCCGTTTTTGTACTTCACAATGGTCTTTTCATAAATGCGTTTGGCAAGGTCTATATTTCTTTTTTCGTTCAAATAGTTGTCATACGCGGTTTTTAAATCGTTTTGTGCGGTAATGTATTCCATGCGCAACGCATCGGCAGTACTGTTTTTTGTGTTTGTTATTTTTTCAAGTTCCAGTTGTCTTTGATGCACTTTTGCTATACGCTGACCGCTTGAAAAAATAGGAATTGTGAGCGTGAGCATAGCCAAATCCTTAGGGGCAAAATCGAGTTGTTGTTTTTTTATTTTTTCCGAATGCCTGTAAATACCCATAAGTGAAGGTAAAAAAGTGCTTTGTTCCCTTTTGAGATTTAGCTTTCCTAACTCCTCTTGTGTGCCGAGCATGCGATAGCCTATATTGTTTTCCACGTTAAAAGGCGCGCTTATAAGCTGCCCTATGGGCAAGGTGTCCATATCTTCCTGGAATTTATCTGTCAGTACCAGCCGCTGTTCTGCCGGCATGCCTATTTGAAATTTAAGCAAATCATAAGCTGCGTCAGTCTGCCTTTCTAATGAGTGTATGGTGTTTGTTATATTCAAACTGGTAATTTCCATTTGGTCCACATCCGTGTTTTCTATAAATCCTTGTTTGTACATGGCTTTCATATCATTCCATGTTTTTTCGATGTTGGCATGGGTTTGGTGTAATACTTGCAGGTTTTGCTGTAATAGCAATATAAGATTGTAGGTATTGGCTACACTTTCTTTTATATCTTGTTCGTTTTTCTCTTTCATCTGTTCCGACATTTTATAGAATGTTTTGGAACTTTGTAATCCTACGATATATTCGCCGCTAAAAATTAACTGGCTTACGGTAAAATCAGCTGTAATATTATCTTTCACGCCAAGTTTCACGGGAGGCATGGGTATATAGTCTATACTCACTTTTTGGGGATCGCGCAAATCTCCTGCTGTTATCAATTGATTTGGGTCGCTAATGGATGTTTTTAAATAGGGGATGCCACCAAAGCTCATTTCCGGAATTTTGAAAGTATGCGTATAGTTTCCCTGTGCGTTTATTTGAGGCAAGCCTATAGCTGTGGTTTCTTTAATTTTTTGTTTGGCTATTTTCAGGTCGAGCGATGCGTTTTTATTGGTTGCATTGTTGGCTATGGCATAGTCTTGTGCTTGCTTTAAGCTTAAACTTTGCACTACCTGTTGTTGGGGCAAAGGTTGTTTATTTTGCCCTTCTGCCGTAGGAGGCAGAAAAAAAACTACAACAATAATTAATAATAAATATGGGAGTATTCGTTTCATACGTCTATTTTGTGAATATTTTATTTGTTTTTAGCGTTAGCACTGTTTGAGTGTTTATAGTGTATGTGGGTGTTATTTGCATGTATAAGCTTTGGTTTATATGCTACGTTTCATAAAAATTATCTGTTTTATTTACGATTTTTCAAAATTATAAGGTGTATGATAAGTGATAAAATTAAAATCGATGAATTGCGGTTTTAACACGATAAAACTTTATTTGTTGTTTTGGTGTATTTTTAAAATTTGCTGTTCATAATATTTGATTCCGTTTTCGTTTACCACGCTGCGTACGCTGTTATCTATAAGTGCCATGGATATTTGCGTAACAGAATAGTTGTTAAGCGATTGCATAAGCTCTTTGTTTAAAAATAATTCGCTGTTGTAAAAATTTATTTTCGCGTATAAATCAATGGGTATGTTGCTGCGGTAAATATCTTCTGATATTCCTTGCTTAATATTATCTTCACACAGTCCTAAAATAAGGTTTTTGCGCTCCGATAAAAATTTATCGTAGATGCCCGCGTAGTATTCTTTGAGCTCAAACAAGATGATGGGATTAAAATTTCTACACTCTTCAATTGTATGTCTGGATAGAGAGATAATCTTATCTATCGCGTTTCCTTTAATATCATAATAAAGAAGAATGTTTTTTTGCATAATCTCAAAACTTTTGTTTATGGCTTTCTCTACCAAATCGCTTTTGTTTGAGATGTATTTGTAAATCGTTTTTTTGGAAATGGATAAATGGCGGCATATATCGTCAATGGTGAGGCTGCGTATGCCGTATTTATAAAAAAGATTTAACGTATTACTTATAATTTCCTGATATTTCTCGTCCACGTCAATAAAAAATTTTTCGCAAAGCTATATAAAAATATGTTTTTGGAAACAATAAACACACAAAATGTTTCCTTTGTTTACGTGGAAATAAAAATTTAACTTAGACAGCTATGGATAAAAAAGTGTTTTTATCAGTAATTTAAATAGGAATAGCGCATTACTCTGTCAGCCTCATGCCTTTTGTATTGCTGACTGCTGTTATTGATAAAGGCTGTTGGGCGCGATGGTAGGAGAAACGCACGGCTTTTTAATTTGCGAATAAATAAATAATCTCCCAATCCGTGTTTTCCTTTTTTACTAAATTTTTTTCATACGTTTTATTGTCATATTTAAAACAGATTTTATCCGGTAGAGATCTCTTGTTGAGAATAAGGGTGAAAAATCCATTTTTATTACTTCTTGCTACTAATTTGTTATATACATATATAGATGCATTATAAATGGGAAGGTTGCGAGGAACTGTATTATCTTTTTCATTTGCCACTTTTAATACATGTCATATAATTACATATTGTGATGGATTTATATATATGGGTTTGTAGTCGTCTGTAAATTGAGAGGATAATTCTTTTTCCATTTCTATAGGATTTATTCCTAATTTTTTTCTGTTTTCTTTTGCGGAAGTTAATATGGGATATGGGAAAGGGTCATTGGTATCGGCATTTACATGACATTGGAATCCATAAAGTTGCGCTTTGTTTTGGTGCGCTCTTAACCGGTCAGTAAACCACCCATATTCTATATTTGATATAATTTTTTGTCGAAAAATTATATCTATAAAATGTTTATGCTTTTCCTGAGCAGCACCATCGGCGTGTTGGATTACATAATATAGTGCCGACAGTGAATTGTGGGAAAGTGCAATTTCTTCAGCTAAATATTTTTCAAGAATAGGGAAAGCAATGCGTTGGTTTTCTATATCTTGTATTGCCATATTCTTATACAAGGGTATTAATGCGTCCAGGTTATCAACTCCTTTTTGTTGAATGCTGTCTATTTTTTTTCTAATTGATTGATCTTTATTTAATACATTTTTTAATATACTGTCATACGCGGGTTGATGGATATTTTGTGCAGTTGTTTTTATGGTTGCATATAAAATAATGATGCATAAGAAACAGCAGAATTTGAAGAATGCTTTTATTGACATTATGTTATAGTATATTTTGTGATTTACCAATAATAGGATGATTAGGCTTATATATTTTGTTTGTTAAATTTATATTCCATTTTAAAGACAATCGGTTTTATCAGAGTTTAGGCTGCAATCGGGAGTATGGGTTTTGATAGTGGAACTTGGCATGAGATTATGGCAATACTTTTTAGTATAAGGTTACTTCTACAAAAGTTTATTGATTATTTCTTTGGCGGCTTTATCTTTTGGTCCCGGAGCATTTGTTTCTACCATTTTTCCTGATTTATCAAACAATAGATAGCGCGGAATTGCCTTTAATTGTAGTTCTTTCGCCGTTTTAGATTTTACAAAATCAATGCCTATGTAGTTATTAGAGCCGGTTAGTTTACAGGCTTTTTTTGCCTTTTCCCATTCGGAGAAATTGTTATCTAAGGAAATGTAGATAAATTCTACGTTTTTACCTGCATAATATTTATGTAGTGCCAACGAATAAGGCAATGCTTCGCGGCAAGGCGCACACCAGCTTGCCCAAAAATCTACATATATAACCTTTCCTTTATGTTGTTTTATAACTGCCGAAAGTGTTGTGGGGTTTTTGTCTTTGTCGAGTAGAGGAAAGTCTGAATAATCCAGGTTTTTGATTAATTCGGGTTGCAATTCAATAGGGGTAATTCTTCTTAGCAGGGCGTAATATGCGGTATCTGTTACCACTTCTTTAAACTTGTTGCTACATGCCGCAAAATCTTCTTTGGGGCGCCATTGCGCAACTTGTTTTAAAGATTCAAAAAGGATATAGTTTTTAGAGGAGCCTTTTACAACTGTATCTTTTATAGCTCCATCAAATAGCAATTTTTCATTAAGGTTTTTTCTGTCTTTATCATAATTGTTAAATATATAGGCCTGTAATTCTCTTCTATAACCCTCAATAAAAAGCAAAGAATCATCATTGGTGAATTTATTTTCTCCTTTTATGCCTTTATATTTATTTAACGTTTTTCTGCAACTTGCTTTTAAATAATTGCAATTTATTTTTTCGCTGTTATATACAGATTGGGTTATGGCTTTGCTATTAAATAATGAATCTAAATACTTTTCTTTATCCTCAAATTCCTTTATGTAGCCATTTAAATAATTTATCATTTTTTTGTTGTCATATCTAACAAAAATACCATATAAACTATGAGATTTATCCAATCCTCCTTTGTTTTGTTTAAAATAATATTGCCAATTTAAATCATAATCTGAAAATTTTTTGTTTGAACTTGTTGCAAATGGCAATCCTTTGTTTTTAAAAGCAATATATAATGTATCTCCCTGGGTTGCAGGATAACTATATGAAAAACCATTCATATGGGTATAGGAAATTTCCATATTTGTTCGTAAAGGGCATTCGAAAACAACGGTATCCGCCTTTTCTTGATTTTCGGTTTGTTTACTTATGCTTTCTTTACCTGTGAATACTTTTAACTGAGGTATTATATATATTCCTCCTTTACTCACATCAGGTAATTCATGTTTTTCAATAATGACGGTTACGGGCAAATTATTCAAATTTTGCTCCACATTTCTATTACTATCCTTTTTTGTTATATTATTACAGCATATAAACAAAGGACAGAGAAAGATTAAATATAAAAGTCTGTTCATTTTTTAAGTATTTATAAAAACACTATACGTATATTTGTTTTATATTAAATTATTGACAAATAAGCTAAGTGTGCTTTCAATAAAAAGCAGCATTGGTTTTGATTATTTCAAATAAAAAACACCATTTTTTGCTATTAACGTTATAAAATTTAGCGTTTTAAATAAATGTATGTCTCTCCCATTATGTTTTCTCAAGAATGTGGACTTTATTTTTTCAGCAACTCCTTTATTTTTTCTTCATCAAAAATATCAATACCAATTATTTTTCCTTGGTTATTAACTACCACGTTAGAGGGTATGCGTTCTATATTATATACTTTGGCAACAGGAGAGCGCTGTCCTAATACATCACTTATATTTATCCAAGGCAATTTGTCTTTTACTATAGCTTCCAGCCATGGTGTTTTGTCGCTATCAAGTCCAAAAGATATTACGCCCAACCCTTTTTCTTTGTGTTCAATGTAAAAAGGAATAAATTCTTTATTCACTTTCCTGCAAGGGCTGCACCATGAAGCCCAAAAATCGATAATGGTTATTTTTTTACCTGTTTTTTTAATATAATCCGTGTCTATGGTTAGTTGTTCATTGCTATTGGCAAGCACTCCTTGCAAAGGCGGCATTTTATTGCCCAAAAGCATTTCTTTTGTGTTGTTTGTTTGGGCATATTTCTCTAACTTTTCCAAATGTTGTTGCGCTCTTTTTCCCCATTCGCTGTTTCTCACCTCAGGAGAAAAGGTTTTAAATATTTCCATATATTCCTTCTCATAATCTGAAATACCTGCATATACATACGCTATTCCCAAATTGTCAGGATTTCTTTTTCCTGCTTCTATATACATTTTTTTCTTTTCTATTTCTATGCTTTTTATTTCGTTAAGCACACTATCCGCCTTTTGGGTATCTCCTTTTGTTTCGTAATCCGTATATAAATTGTTTAAGTTGTTTTTCTTTTTCCCGATTTTTCCCAAAGATTGCATACAACTTTTCCACAGATTATGTGTAGCGGAAGTTGTGTTAAATGTGTAATAGTTTTCGGCTTTGATATCGTCCGCCTTTATGGTAATACAGTAATATGCATTTTCCAATAAAATTTTAATATAAGCGGAATATCCATTGCAACAACTTTTGTGATGTAGGCCTCCTACACAAGGCTTATCCACATTTCCAATAAACACAATTGAATCTTGTCCTTCGTAAATAATCGGGTCAGATTTGGAATCGTTTTCACTAGAGATAAAAAACTTATCTCCTTTGTGCACAAATCCTGTATCTACTATGTTTGTGAATTTTACAACTATTCTATACTGCTTTTCTTGGGAGAATGCTATTATTGATAGCCCCCAACACATACATATTATTACTACTTTTTTCATTAGAGATGATTTGTTTATTTTTTCAGTAATTCCTTTATTTTTTCTTTATCAAAAATATCAATACCTATAATTTTACCTTCTTCGTTTACAATTACATTAGACGGTATATGGTCTAAATTGTATTTTTTAGCGATAGGGGAGCGCATTCCCAATATATCGCTTATGTTTATCCAAGGCAATTTGTCTTTTACTATAGCTTCCAGCCATGGTGTTTTGTCGCTATCAAGTCCAAAAGATATTACGCCCAACCCTTTTTCTTTGTGTTCAATGTAAAAAGGAATAAATTCTTTGTTCACTTGTCTGCAAGGGCTGCACCACGAAGCCCAAAAATCGATGATGGTTATTTTTTTACCTGTTTTTTTAATGTAATCCGTGTCTATGGTTAATTGTTCGTTGCTATTGGCAAGCACTCCTTGTAATGGGCGCAGGTTGTTATCAAGTAGTATGTCTTTTTCTTGCGAAAAGTTTTTATTATCGTTTTCTAATTTTTCTACAATTCCATTTAAAATTTTGCCCCATTTGCTGTTTTTAACTTCGGGCGAAAAAGTTTTAAATAAATCCGCGTGTTTTTTTCTAAACTCCATAATGCCGGTGAATATATATGCCGTAGCCACGTTGTCAGGGTGTTTTTCACCTAATTCTATGTAAGCGTTTTTTTCTTCTTGTTCCAGTTTTTTTATTAAGTTAATTAAACTATCTGCTTTTTGTGTATCTCTTTTTGAAATGTAGTCGGTATAAAGGTTTGTTAACGCTCTTTTTGTAATGTTTATTTTTCCTAAGTTATCATAAAATCCATACCAGATATTATGGCATGTTGAATTTGTTTTAAACGGAGTATAAAAGTCGTTATCTCCATCTTCGGCATTTATGGTGATGCTGTAATACGTATTTTCCAGGAAAATTTTTATGCCAAATCCGGGTTTTCGGTTTGTTTGTAACATGCCAATAATCGGTTCTTTAACAGATCCTGTGAGCACAAGGGAATCCTGACCTTTATAAGTTACTATGTTTGAAACCGCATCATCGTCTTTTCTTATGTATAATCTATCGCCCTTTCGAACCAATGCCTCAGCACCTCCTGCATTTGTAATCTTTACTGTTACGGTAAAGTGTCCTTTTTGGGCATAACTTACCTATGAAAAATAACAATATAGCATTATGAAAAATGTTTTCTTTTTCATTTCAGGTTTTATTGTTTGTAATCTTTAATTTTATGAAAGATTAGAAAATAAAGAATATTAAAGATATAAAGATGTTTTCGGATGAATAGCTGTCTATTTCTTAATAAAAGTTAAATTTCTTTTTCGGAAAAATTCCCAATTATAGTTGTGTTAGACATATATTATCTATAATTATAGCAGCTGTTATACCTCGTAATTTTTTAAAAATGTTACAAGTTTTGCAAACGATAAACAGCGATTACCGAATCTTTTAGCTTTTGTGGATCAGAAAATTTCTAATGATTGGTATATTTTTTCGGCTATTGCTTCCGCTTCGTTTTCATATGTAAAGGGAGATTCTACTGTTATGTTCAATAGTCCGGTATTGGTTTTTATATATTTTATGAAAGCGCTGCTATTTTTTGAATGTACGGAAAATGAAAGGGCGGAATACCCTTTGTAAGGTGTTTTGTCTATATCCGTTACTTGAGCGTCTTTAAAACTGTCTGCCATATCATCAAAATTAACATCTTTTGATTTTTTGGTATAAGGCATTTCGGTAAGGGATAATTTTATGCCTTCCCTACTTTTTGCGCCTATTCCATAAAGTTGTACTTGTCCTATGTTGGGGTCTTGTGTTGTTAAGGTAAAATCATTGAACGGAATGGGCATAAGCACGGCAAAATGTCCTTCGGTAGATTTCGCGTAATACCATCCTTCGGTAGTTTGGTTAGTAGAGTCTTGCACACGGTGCATTTTCATATCGGGTTGTTTTTGCCCTTGAGAGCAGGAACAGCAAAGAAGTGTGAAGAAAATAATCAGTAAATCTTTCATTTTCTGTTTTTTTATGGGCGACTCTTACCCCAGCTAAAGCTTTTTAGCGCTAATCCTGCCAATGCCAGCGCCCTGTTTGTAACCGTAGCTGCTAGTTGTTCGAAATTTTCCGGTTTACTGTAAAACGAAGGTGTTGCCGGACAAATAATACCTCCGGCTTCGGTTACTGTTTTCATGTTGTTGATATGAACAAGACTGTAAGGCGTTTCGCGTGCTATCAATATAAGTTTTTTGCGTTCTTTGAGCATTACATCAGCGGCGCGTGTCATTAAGTCGTTTGAAACGCCACTTGCAATGCGCCCCAATGTGCCCATGCTGCATGGAACAATGATCATGGCATCATAATTTGCCGAGCCCGAAGCCACGGGGGCGTAAAAATCATGCTTATCATAAAATGCAAAAGCAAGGTTTTTATAATCGGCATTGCCCAACTCATGTTGCCACACGTTTTTTGCATTGTCTGAAAACAGTACAGCCACTTCTTCCCATTGTTCCCTATGGTTGAGTAGGGTGTCAAAAAGGACTTTGGCATAAATGGCGCCACTTGCTCCCGTTACGCCCACAATGAGTTTTAGCGGTTTTTGCATAAGCGTTAATGTTTTCTTTCAACCGTGAAAAGTACGAGGTTTTCCAACGCTTCTCTGGATTCACTGTCGGGGAAAGTGTGTAGAATATCCAATGCTTTTTGCTTGTATTCGTTCATCTTCTCCGTGGCATACTCTATTCCGCCGCTTACATTCACTTTCTCTACCAGTTTATCAACCTTTTCGGGTTCGTTGTTGTGACGTTTAACCGTGTTTATAGACAAACGTTTTTCAATCCATCCCTGCTGCCGTAACATGTATATCAAAGGTAAAGTCATCTTTTTTTCTTTAATATCGATGCCGCTGGGCTTTCCTATGTTTGTGTTTTTTTCGTAATCAAACAAATCATCTTTTATTTGAAAAGCGATGCCGACATATTCGCCGAATTGTCTCATTTTTTCTATGGTTTCGGTACCGGCTTTCACGGAGGCAGCTCCTGCCGCGCAACACGAAGCTATCAGAGATGCTGTTTTCTTGCGGATGATTTCAAAATAAACCGATTCTTCAATGTCTAACTTCCGGGCTTTTTCAATTTGCAATAATTCGCCTTCACTCATCTCGCGTGTGGCGTTCGACACAATTTTAAGAAGCTCGAACTCGTTGTTTTCCAATGAAAGCAGTAATCCTTTTGACAATAAGTAATCGCCTATCAGCACGGCAATTTTATTTTTCCATAGCGCGTTAATAGAAAAGAATCCACGGCGCTCGTTGGAGTCATCTACCACATCATCGTGTACCAACGTTGCCGTATGCAATAGCTCTATAAGAGAGGCGGCGTGGTATGTGCTTTCTTTAACCTCTCCGCATACTTGTGCCGATAGGAAAACAAACATGGGGCGCATTTGCTTTCCTTTACTCTTCAATATATAGCGGGTTATGGTATTGAGCAAAGCCACGTTACTTTTCATTGCATCGCGAAAATGTTTTTCAAATTCCTCGATGTGTGTGGCTATTGGTGCTTTTATCTGATTAAGAGTTGACATGCGTTAAAATTAAAAACCAAAGGTAAAAATATATTTTAACTTCTGAATGTTATTATGATAAGGAGTAAATACAAAATAAGTTTTTTGAGTAAAAATAACGTAATTTTGCGCTTTAAGTTTATTATTAAGAAATAAATTGTATGTCGATTTTGTTTAACGAGATAGTGTTTGGTCCTGTTCACAGTCGTAGATTGGGCGTTTCGTTGGGTATTAACCTCATGCCGCTGCATTCCAAGATATGTTCATACGACTGTGTGTATTGCGAGTGTGGGCTGAACGCGGCAGCGGATAAAAAGGAGAAAAAAATTTTTACGGCTGAGGAAATCATGCAGGCGCTCAATCAGCGTTTTGATGCGCTGCACAAACAGGGTTTACATCCCGATAGCATTACTTTTTCAGGAAACGGTGAGCCTACGTTGCATCCGGGCTTTGAAGAAATAATTGATGAAACCATCCGGTTAAGAAATATATACTTTCCAAAAGCTAAAATATCCGTGTTGTCGAATGCTTCGCAATTGCATAAAGATGCTGTGAAAAAAGCTTTGCTGAAAGTGGATAATGCTTTATTGAAGCTGGATGCCGGAACCGATAAGACATTCCAACTTATTGATTGTCCTAATAATTTGCATCTGGACGAGGTAATAAAAAATCTTAAAAGTTTTAACGGTCAGTTGATTATTCAAACCATATTGGTGCGTGGCGATGTGAAAGGCGTATATGTGGATAATACTACAGAGGAGGAGCTTTCGCTTTACTTGAAATATATTAGTGAAATTAAACCGCAGAAAGTGATGCTGTATCCTATAGACCGCGAAACGCCGTATAAAACATTGGAGAAAGTGCCGCGTGAAATATTTGAAAATTTGGCTGAACGTATTGAAAAATTGGGCATTGAAACAGAGATAGCATATTAATATATGACTGAATATCCGCCTAAGATACTTATTGCATTTGCCGAAACATTCACACCCAATGATGAAATATTTAATTGGTTGATGAAAAACGGCTATCCCGAACTTGGCGCTTTGAGCGCGTGTTTAAAGGGTAGTAAAGATGCTTTTAACTGGCTCATGAAAAACGGGTATCCGCATTTTTGCGCTTTAGACAGTGCCATTGATGGCAATCGGGTGGCGCATATGTGGCTTCAGAAAAATAAATTCGATATGTATGCCGTGCTGGCGGATGTATGTAGAAATGTAGAATCGGCTATTGCATACTGCAAGGAAAATCAGCTGACGGATTTTTTGTATATAGGAGAAAAATTTCGTAGGTTTCATAATTTGCGTAAGTATGATTATCATAAATTGAATTTTTAATTGCATAATATATTCGTACATTTGCAGCCTGAAAAAGGGCCCCATAGTTTAATGGATAGAATTTCAGATTCCGGTTCTGAAGGTTTGGGTTCGAATCCCGATGGGGTCACTTTAATTACGCATATGTTTATATTCAATAAGCGTAAAACCTTATATCTCTATTTTATATCGTGTTATATTTGCATGTTAATCAATAATTAAATGCATATTTCAAAACCCGTTTTTCACGGATAAATTGCATAATTTTGTAGTTCCAAAAAGTTAAATAGGTATGGATTCTAAAGTACAGTTATCATCTAAGCTGCCTAATGTAGGCACTTCAATATTCGCGGTAATGTCGGGGATGGCAAATGAAGTTGGCGCTATTAACCTTTCTCAGGGGTTTCCCGATTTTCCCATTTCCGAAGAGCTTATAGGGCTTGTTCATCAATATATGTGTAAGGGATACAATCAATATGCTCCTATGCCGGGTGTGATGGCTTTGCGCGAAAGCATAGCTAAAAAAGCGTTTGACACGTTTGGTGTTACCTATAATCCGGATAGCGAGATAACCATTACGGCTGGCGCTACCGAAGCTTTGTTCAGCATTATCACTGCTATGATTAAGCCGTTGGATGAAGCAATTATTATTGAACCCGCTTATGACAGCTATGCGCCAGCAGTAGAACTTTGCGGCGGCGTTGTGCGTTTTTCTTCACTTCAATTGCCCGACTACAAAGTAAACTGGAAAGAGGTGGCGAGTTTGGTAAGTAGCCGTACGCGTTTAATTATAATTAATACTCCACATAACCCCACGGGTAGCGTACTCACGGCGGCAGACATGGAAGAGTTGCAGAAAATTGTAAAAGGAACGGATATCGTAATATTGAGTGATGAGGTTTATGAGCATCTTATATTTGATAATATGCGCCACGAGAGTGTTTGCTATTATCCTGAACTTGTAGGGCGCAGTTTTGTGGTAGGCTCGTTTGGCAAAACATTTCATGCTACAGGATGGAAAACAGGTTTTATAATGGCGCCGAAGGAACTAACGGCGGAGGTGCGCAAGGTGCACCAGTTTGTAACTTTTGCTTCTAACACGCCCATACAATATGCTATTGCCGATTTTATGAGGGATAAAGCGCATTATGATTATGTTCCTTCTTTTTATCAGCAAAAACGCGACTTTTTTGCAGGATTGCTTGCCAATTCGCGCTTTAAAGTAGTACCATGCCACGGCACCTATTTTCAGTTGTTGGAGTACAGCGCCATTTCGCAGGAAAACGAGTTGGATTTTGCGGTAAGGCTCACAAAAGAAAACGGCGTGGCCACAGTGCCGGTATCTCCTTTTTATCATAATAAACAAGATAATAAAATGTTGCGTGTTTGTTTTGCAAAGAGCGAGGAAACATTGCGTAAAGCGGCAGAGATATTATGCTTGATTTAAAAATAGCGCTTGTTCAAGCCAACTTGGAATGGAAAGATAAAAGGGCAAATTTTCTGAAATTTGAAGAATTTCTTCAAAGTCAAAAGGAAAAACCTGATATCATTATCTTGCCCGAAATGTTTGCTACGGGTTTTGTTACTGAGCCGGCGGATATGGCAGAAGATATGAGCGGCGAAACTGTGAGTTGGCTTGTAGCTCAGGGTAAAACATATAATTGCGCCATTACCGGAAGTGTCATTATCAAAGAAAACAACGATTATTACAATCGCTTGGTATGGGTGCAACACACGGGCGAAATTTTCACGTACGATAAGCGTCATCTTTTTATGTACGGCAATGAACATGCGCAATACAAGGCAGGTAGCGAACGGTTGATTGTAGATGTGTTGGGCTGGAAAGTATGTCCTTTAATTTGTTATGATCTGCGTTTTCCTGTTTGGAGTAAAAATACGTTTGCGGATGGCGTGTATGGATACGATTTGTTGCTTTATATTGCCAATTGGCCCACGGCTCGCAGTTTTGCTTTCAGACAATTACTTGTAGCGCGCGCCATCGAAAATCAATGCTATGTGGCAGGCGTCAATCGGGTAGGTATTGATGGTAATGGTGTTTATCACCAAGGCGATTCGTGCGTCCTTGATTTTAAAGGCAATCATTTAGCAGAAATGAAACCTGATACGGAGGGCATTGCGTATGTTAATTTAAACTATGAACAACTCAAGCAAGCCCGCGATGGATTTCCTGTAGGTGCAGATTGGGATATATACAAGATTCAATAAATGACAATGCCACTACAAGACGTATCATATAAGAAAATTTGGAGTATTGCATGGCCCATTATGCTTAGCCTGTTGGCTGAAACTGTTATTAATATCACCGATACTGCTTTTTTAGGTCATGTGGGCGAAGTGGAACTTGGAGCAGCTGCCATAGGAGGCATTTTTTATTTTACCATTGCCATGCTTTCTTTTGGTTTTACCGCAGGAGTGCAAATATTAGTGGCTCGCCGCTATGGCGAAAAAGATTACAAAGCTACGGGCGACTTGTTTAACAACAGTGTATATTTTTTGGCTGCTTTGTCTTTGCTCATTACCTTGGTGGTATTGCTTTTTAGCAGTTCCATATTAAAACCGTTTATTGCATCGCACGATATTTTTGTTGCTACTATAAAATTTTTAAATTACCGCACGTTAGGGTTGTTTTTTGCTTCCGGATTGTTTTTGTTCAGGGCTTTTTATACGGGCATTGCTTTTACCAAATATATCAGCGTGGCAACTATCAGCACGGCAGTTATCAATATATTTTTAGCATATGGTTTCATTTTCGGGCATTTTGGCATTCCGCAGATGGGTATTGCAGGAGCCGGTTTGGCTTCGTCCATTTCGGAAGCTTGCGGGCTGATAATATTTGCTGTAATTACAGTTCAACGAGTTGATATTCAAAAATATAATTTATTCAAATTTGTAAAACCCGATTTTACTTCTATATATAAAATTTTGGAAGTGTCTGTGTATGTGATGATTCAATATTTTTTATCACATGTGGTATGGTTTATTTTCTTTTTGTTAATTGAAAAAATGGGAGAGCTCTCGCTAGCCGTGTCCAATATTATCCGCAGCATTTATATTATTTTATTGATACCTGTGTGGGCGTTGGGCTCCACAACAAGCTCGCTGGTGAGCGCAAGCATAGGAGAGGGGCTCAAAGAGCGTGTAATTCCTATTGTGAGGAAAGTTACAGGTTTTAACATGCTGATTATGGCAGCCATGGCGTTGCTGATATTTTTTATTCCCAAGTTTCTTATAAGTATATACACATCCGATCCCCAGCTTATCCAAGCTTCCATTCCCTCATATTATATGATAATTGGAGCTGCGTTTGTTTTCTCCACTTCTGTTATCGCCTTTAACGGTGTCCTAGGCACCGGCAATACCAACGTGGGCATGGTTATAGAAATTATTACGCTGGCTATTTATCTTGTTACGGTGTGGGTTTTGGCGCATGTATTAAAGCTTCCTATAGAAATAGTATGGATTTGCGAGTATGTGTATGGCATATTTATGATTTTATTTTCATGGCTATACCTTGCCAAGGGCAAATGGGCTAAAAAGACTATTTAGATTTTGGCAGTGTTGAAAAAACAATAGATTGTGTAGTTATAAATCATTTTTAAGTATCTAGTTCTTAAAATGAACATAAAAATTTTATTGTCAAAAAATTAATTTATATTTTACTTAGATGTTTCTGTCGGATTTTTTAAATTTGTATAACAAAACTTTTAGAAATTATGTGATGAAATAAAATTTTTATGCTTTTGTGTTTTCTTTTATCTTTTGTTTTTGTGTGAATTTCACTTTTGAGACAATCTCTTTTTTTATTACATCTTATTGTTTTTATAAGTTTTTCCTTTACCTCTCAGCGATTTACTATTTACTTTCTTATATATACCCTTATCCAATCAATTTCACTGGACACCCTATTTAAAGCATTATCAGGGTAGCGTATACCGGAATCTTTTCCTCCGATTTGACCGGTAAAAACTATATCCCATGCAGATTCTGAACGATTTTCTTTTAATGTTTGTGTAATAAACTTATTATATATTCCTGCACCGAAACGGTCTGTTGAAAAGGAATAATTTATAATATTATCTACTAAAAAAGTAATAACAGCTTCTTCCGGATTTGTTGGATGTTTATCTACCTGAACAGTATAGATATGGAAATTCTTCCCCAAATCAGAATTTGCAGTTTCTCTTCTGTTTTGACCTTTGGGAACATTTACCTCCAAGGTGTGGGTAAGGTTATTATACACATGAAAAGCTTGCCGTACCGTTTTTTTATCATCTTCATTCATGAAGAGTTCTGCCAAATCCAGCTCCGCAACTTTGCTTCCCAAATAGTGCCTGCACCATAACCCATGCCATATGCCAATTTCGTTTGCAAGCTTCGCTCTGATGTCTATCCTACAGAAAAGAGGATAATATACCGGCTTCGGTTTTACGCCTCTGCTGAAAATAGCGCCAGACCACCATCTGGAAAAATTGCCGCTCGGATATTTAATACTATCGCCATCTGTTTTCTTAATCGAGTTAATGTGAAGAACTTTTTCTCCGGTAGAAGCTATGCTTAGTGAAATCTGTTCGGGACGATATTCGTGGATTGCTTCTCCTACATCACAACCGTAGTATCTTTCGCCAACTCCTTTTGCACCATACATAACCCACTTGGCGGGGTCAATAGAGGTGTCGTTAAATTCGTCTCCTCCAAAATACTTCCACCCTTCCGGAACCGAATTATCTAAATCTGACGACTCCGTTTTTGGCTTTTCGGGCATATCATCTTCTTGTTGTATTTTCACTTTTGCACAACTCATACATAGGCACAATGAAGCACTAACGCATAATAAAAAAATTTTTCTTCTGTTCATATTACAAGTTATTATTAACCGACAAAATAGAATGTCGCTATATTTTTATTTTTATTGATTGTAAAATAGTTCTTTTTTATCTTCCATTCTAAATTCGTGATTTTATATCTTTTTATTGCCGCCACATGCACCGAGAAACAAGAAGTTTATTAATCAGACATAATTCCATAAAATTTAAACAATGAAGAACTATGGATGTTATCCTTTGATTTCTAAATTTCCGGTTCTTTCCAATCTCCGGAGTCTTTTATAAGCTTAATTAGCAAAGGGATGGCTTCATTTTCTTTTATATTCCGATAGGCGGGACTATTACCTTTGTATATGGATACCAAGCCGGGTCCTGCACCCACGTATCCATAATCAGCGTCTGCCATTTCGCCCGGTCCGTTTACTATACATCCCATTACTGCTATTTTCAAACCTTTCAAATGGTCGGTAGCAGCTTTTACTTGTGTCAGCGCTTTTTCTATATCGAATAATGTTCTCCCGCAAGAGGGGCAAGATATAAATTCTGTGCGCGTAATGCGCGCGCGGGTAGCCTGTAAAATTCCGAAAGCTGTTTTTACAACTTCAAAAGGTGCAATTTGAGGGGCATCTATATAAAGGGCATCGCCTACATTATCCAATATTAAACTACCAAAGTCAACAGCAGCCTGCACGTTAAAGTCCAGTATATTAGAAGTTTTGTACGTATTATGTAAAATTATGGGTTGTTCTATATTTGTAGAACTTAAATGGTTTTTCCTTATTTCTGCGGCATTTCCTTCCAATATTTTCGTGTTTGTTAAAACATCAGGGGTAATAACTTGTTCCGTATTGCCTTTTTCATCTACGATGCAAATGCTGTTTTCTTTATTTATAATAACCTGTATGGGTTTGTTTCCGCCAATTCCTTTTATTGTTTTGGTTTCACGCTTTATAGTTTTTGTGTCTTTTTCAGGTAGGGGAGATGCAACCTGACTTTTTTCGCGCATAGCTGCATATCTTTTAACAATGGCTTGTGCCACCGGTATCTCTTGTTCGGGGCTGCCTGTGAGCGATACGCGGATGGTGTCGCCGATGCCGTTTTCCAGTAACGAACCTATCCCTACAGCCGACTTGATAATTCCGTCTTCGCCGTTGCCTGCTTCTGTTACGCCTAAGTGGATGGGGAAATTAAGATTTTCCGCTTGCAATGCCCTTGCCAGCATGCGTGTAGATTCATTCATGACATTCACGTTACTTGATTTCATTGAAAAAACAAGGTTTTCGAAACCGAAATGTTGGCATATGCGTCCAAATTCCATGGCGCTTTCTACCATTCCTTGTGTTGTGTCTCCGTAGCGTTCCATAATGCGACCGCTTAATGAACCGTGGTTTACACCAATGCGTATAGCGGTGCCGTTCATTTTACATATTTGCAATAAAGGATATATGCGTTCGGCAATGCGTTCAAGCTCTTCGCCATAGCTTTTTTCCGTGTGTTTGAATGTTATCTCTCGTTTATCAGCGTAGTTGCCCGGATTGATGCGGACTTTTTCTACAATCGCCGCTGCAACTTCCGCTGCTTTAGGATTAAAGTGTATATCGGCAACCAACGGATTTTTATAGCCTTGGCTATGCAATTCTTTTTTTATCAACGATAAATTCTCTGCTTCTTTTATTCCTTGCGCGGTAATGCGTACCATTTCGCAACCTAAGTCAAACAAGCTTTTGCATTGCATCACCGTGGCGGCAATGTCATTGGTATTGGTGTTTGTCATAGATTGTACGCGGATAGGAGCAGAGCCGCCAAATGACAGATTCCCGATTTGTATATTTTTTGAGTTATAAATAAAAGGCATAATAATTTTTTTACAAATTTGATAACAATATGGCACAATAAAAAGTTTTATCGTTTTTTCTTATCTCTTTACTATTTTTGTTAAAAAAAATAATGCTGATTACTACCAAAGGAATTGTCTTGCATACGATGGATTATGCAGAAACAGGCATAATTACACGTATTTATACCGAGCATTTAGGACTGCAATCCTATTTGGTAAGAAGCGTGAGGAAAAAAGGTGCAAAACTTAAACGCAACTTGTTTACTCCTTTGTCTATACTACACTTGGTGGTGTCGCACAAGGAAACCGAGGGTTTGCGCTCGTTGCGGGAGGCGTCGGTGGCATTTCCTTTATACGGGATTAATCGGGATGTAATAAAATCAACTGTGGCGTTGTTTATGAGCGAAGTGCTGATGCGTGCTACTACGCCCCATTTAACGGATAAAAATCTATATGATTATTTAGAAAAAACTATTGTTGAACTTAATGATACCAAAGATTCTTTAGGTTCTTTCCCTTTGATATTTTGCATGCAGCTTATGCGCTTTTTGGGTTGTATGCCGCATAATAATTTTGATGCATTACATCCTTTTTTTAACTTAAAAGAAGGTGTGTTTTGTGCTTCGGCACCTGAAAATGCAGCCTACCAATATCTTCCGCTTAGCGCTTATTTTTCCATGTTGCTCAATCAGCCCGACCGTGAAATGGGAAATATAGAATATGACGCGCGAAAAGCGTTACTTAATCTTACCCTTGACTATCTTAAAGAGCAAATACCCAGTTTTGGCACGTTAAAATCCTTGTCCGTATTGCATGATGTGTTAACATAACGCGTCCTTGTTTTTCTAATGGGCTTCCAGCCAGTTTTCGCCGGTGTTCATTTCAGCAATTACGGGCACTTTGAGGGGTATGGCATTTTGCATCTCTTCTTTCACAATAGCCTTCACTTGTTCCAACTCGGGTTTGTAAACATCAAAAACAAGTTCGTCATGCACTTGCATTGTCATAAGACTTTTAAGGTTGTTGCTTTCAAAAGCTTTATGAATATTAATCATGGCTATTTTAATCATATCGGCAGCGGAGCCTTGTATGGGCGCGTTGATGGCGTTGCGCTCGGCAAAGCCGCGCATTACGCCGTTAGCTGAATTTATATCCCTCACATATCGTCTTCTGCCCATCAATGTTTCCACATACCCGTTTTCTTTGGCGAAAGCAATGGTGTTATCCATGTATTTTTTAATATTCGGGAATTTTATAAAATATTGCTGTATGATTTCAGCGGCTTCTTTGCGTGGAATGCTTAGCTGCTCGCTTAGCCCGAAAGCCGATATGCCATATACAATTCCAAAATTAACCGCTTTGGCTTTGCGCCTCATGTCTCTGTCAACGTTTTCAATATCTACCCCAAAAACATTGGCGGCTGTGGCGGCATGAATGTCGTATCCTTGGGCAAAAGCGTTCATCATGGCTTCATCTTCGCTAATGGAAGCAATAATGCGAAGCTCAATTTGAGAGTAGTCTGCCGAAAGCAGGATATGGTTTTCATCTTGCGCGACAAAAGCTTTGCGTATTTCCCTTCCGCGATCGGTGCGCACGGGAATATTTTGCAAATTAGGATTAGTGGAACTTAATCGTCCTGTGGCAGCTACTGCCTGATTGTATGAAGTGTGTATGCGGCCGGTTATTCTGTTTTGCAGTTGAGGCAAAGCATCTACGTAAGTAGATTTAAGCTTTGTAAGTGAGCGGTAATCTAAAATCATTTGTATAATGGGATGCTTGGCGTGTAGCTTTTGCAAAACATCTTCGCCGGTTTGGTATTGCTTGGTAGCTGTTTTTTTAGGCTTAGGTTCAATGTTAAGTTTTTCGAACAGGATATCTCCCAGTTGTTTGGGCGAGGATATATTAAACTCTATTCCCGCAAGTTTCCAGATATCTGTTTGTATGGTTTTTATTTCTTCCTCTAATTGTTTTGAGTATTCCAGCAAAGCTTTGATGTCCAGTTTTACACCGGCTGTTTCCATGGCAGCCAACACAGGCACCAGCGGCATCTCTATATTCTTGAATACTTTTTCAACTCCTGATTCCGAAAGTTTAGGCTCCAACACTTCGCGTAATTGCAGCGTAATATCGGCATCTTCAGCGGCATATTCTTTTATTTGCTCTATATTCACCATTTGCATAGAGCGTTGTCCTTTGCCTTTTTTGCCGATAAGGCTCTCGATGCTCACGGGTTTATATTGAAGATAATTTTCGGATAAAATATCCATGTTGTGGCGCATGTCAGGCTCTATCAAATAGTGGGCAAGCATGGTGTCAAAAGTATCACCTTTTACTCCCACGCCGTATTTTTTAAGCATCATCAAGTCAAACTTCATGTTTTGCGCCGTTTTTCCTATTTTTTCATTTTCAAATACGTGCTTAAACAGGGAAAGCAGTTGTTCCGCATCATTTTTTTTATGTGGTACCGGCACATACCACGCTTCTGATTTTTTTATGGAAAATGACAAGCCTACCAAATCTGCCGTCAATGTATCTAAGCCTGTAGTCTCGGTATCGAAGCAAAACATCGGAGATTGTTGTAACACGCTTATAAGTTGGCTGATACTGCTGGTGTTATCTGCCAAAACGTAGGTGTGTGGCGTGTTCTCAATGGTGTTAAACTGCGAACTTACTGTGTTTATCTGTACATCCTCATTGTTGAATAAGTCAAAAGATGATGATTTTTTAGAGGATACGTGGGTTTCTTTTACTTCTTCTTTTCCTAATTGCAGCGACAAATCTCTGAAAACCCGTTGTGCAAATGTTTTGAATTCGAGTTCATCCAACAATGCTTTTAAGTTTTCGGTGTGTGGAGGTTCTAATTCCAATGCTTTTTCGTTAAATTCGATAGGAACATCAAGGATTATAGTGGCTAATTGTTTTGAAATAACGGCGTGTTCGCGTCCATCCTCAACTTTTTGTCTGAGCTTTTCGTTTTTTATAGATTTTACGTTTTCGAGCACACCTTCAACTGAGCCGTACTCCGCTAAAAGTTTTTTTGCAGTAACTTCGCCTACGCCGGGGATGCCCGGGATATTATCGGAAGCGTCGCCCATAAGTCCCAGAAAATCTATTACCTGCAAAGGGTTTTGTATGCCAAATTTTTCGCATACTTCAGGAGTGCCCATTATTTGCGCTTTTTCGCCCGCTTTGGCAGGCTTGTAGATAAAAATATTTTCCGAAACCAATTGCCCGAAATCCTTATCCGGCGTAACCATATACACGGTAAATCCTTCTTTTTCGGCTTCTTTGGCGAGCGTGCCTATAACGTCATCAGCTTCGTATCCTTCTACATACAATATGGGGATGTTAAACGTGGCAATAAGTTCTTTTATGTAGGGCAGCGCTGCTGACAAGTCTTCGGGCATAGCCTGACGGTTTGCTTTATATGCAACAAAATCGGTGTGGCGCGCCGTGGGTGCCATGGTGTCAAATGCAACCCCTATGTGCGTTGGTTTTTCGTTTTTCAGTAATTCATATAATGTATTGGCAAATCCTAAAATTGCAGAAGTGTTTAATCCTTTTGAGTTGAAACGCGGTGTACGTTGCATGGCAAAAAAAGCGCGATAAACCAACGCCATCCCATCCAGTAAAAATAATTTTTTCATCCGGTTATTTTTAAATTTTTATTACATAGTTCAGAAATCATAAGTCATAAATAAACATTTTTAGCAGGTATGTTAAATTTTACGCATGGCTATTTCATTTCTAAAATTTTTAAAAGTAAGTTTGCGCGTTTGCAAACAAGCTATATCCATAAATTAACACAAATAGTGTGCATTAAAATTTGTGTATTGGCTTTTGTTTTTTAATTTAACTTTGTAAAGATACGTTGAAATTGAAAATTGACTGCTAAAAGTTATCTTTGCTTCACGTTTTTATGCCATAATGGTATAAGTGTGATATTAAACATACCCATAGACCCAAGGATGAATAAGGTTATGTAGTTTGCAAAAGATTTTTAAAAAACATAAGAATGAAAAAAAAATATAAATACCTACTTTCTTTAGCAAGCGGTTTGCTGCTTGCAGCCGGATGGACTCCGCACGGTTTCCCTTTTCTTTTGTTTGTTGCCTTTGTTCCGCTGTTAGTTGTTGAAAACGAGCATTTTATAAGTAAAGATAAAAATCATAGTTTTGGTATTTTTATATATGCGTTTGTTGCTTTTTTTATATGGAACACGCTCACCTGTTGGTGGATATATAATGCGGCTTTCGTGGGTTTAGCTGCGGCAGTACTTATAAACAGTACGTTTATGGGTATTGTCATTTGGCTTTTTCATGTTGTGCGTAGGAGATGGACATTTAATAAATATGGGCATATCGCTTTTATAGCTTTCTGGATTACATTCGAATTTTTACATTCGCGCTGGGATTTAAACTGGCCCCACATGAACTTGGGGCATGGATTTGGCGCATATCCGCAAGTTATACAATGGTATGAATATACGGGTTTTTTCGGGGGCACCTTGTGGATATTAGTCGGCAACGTTCTTGTTTTTACTCTGGCATATCACATTTTTATGTGTAAAGAACATTATAAGCTTTATAAAAAACGTTTGATAGCCACGTTAGCCTGGATTATTATTCCTGTTTTTGTTTCCCTTCTTATTTTTAATACATATAAAGAAAAGAAGAATCCGCTGAATATAGTGGTAGTGCAGCCCAATCTGGATCCCTATACCCAGCAATATACGCTGGAACCTACTGCTGTGGCAGAAAAAATGATGCATATGGCATTTGAAAAGGTTGATAGTACCACCAAGCTTATATTATTGCCTGAAAGCGCCATACAGGAATATGTATATGAAACGGATTTTGATTTTTCGCCCAGTATAAAGTTGATGCGGGGTTATCTGAAAAAAACTCCTCAAATACAGATAGTATCAGGAATGTCGAGTATTAAACTATTTAAAAAAGGAGAAAAATTAAGCAATACGGCGCGTAAAATGACCGATAGCGAGCAATATTATGATGGCTATAATACTGCATTGTTAATATCAAGCGATTCGGCAAATTACCAGAAATATCATAAATCTAAACTGGTGGCAGGTGTTGAGCAAACGCCTTTTATCTCGCATTTTAAATTTCTGGAGAAATACGCGCTCGATTTTGGCGGCATTGTGGGCAGTATAGGTAAAGATTCCATTCCTGCCATTTTTACGCTTAAAAATGGTGTTAAAATATCGCCTGTTATATGTTTTGAGTCTTCTTTTGGTGAATACGTTGCAAAGTTTATCAGGCGAGGCGCGCAGGCTATTGTAGTAATTACCAACGAAGGGTGGTGGGGCAATACGTCCGGGCACAGGCAGTTTTTATACAATACCGCTATACGTGCCATAGAAACACGCCGATGCATAGCTCGTTCCGCTAACACAGGAACATCTTGTTTTATAAATCAGAGAGGCGAGGTGCAGCAGCCAACCCTTTATTGGACACAGGATGTAATAAAGCAAAATATTAATTTAAACGATAAAATTACTTTTTATGTGCGCTATGGCGATTACATAGGTCGTTTTTTTCTTTTCTTTTCTGCCTTTTTTGCTGTATTCATTCTTTTTGATTTTTTTAAGACGAAGTAAAGTTTAAAAAGTGAGTACTCAAATTTTATGTTATGTATGGCATAAAATGTTCTTTTTCTTTATTCATTATGTTTAACTAGTGGGGCTTTGCCCCAAACCCCACATTCTTTCTTTTCTTGATACAAGAAAGGATGCAAATAAAATGCAGACAAAAGTAGATAAATAAAAAAGAACCTTAAAAATAAGCAAAATGTGATAAGTTATTTTTTAAACTTTACGAAGCAACGATTTTTAATAAAAAAGGGTAATTGGTAAGTAATGATAACGTTTAGAGGATAATGGATAATTTGTTAAAACAGAAAAGCCGGCTAACAGTCTGTTAGCCGGCTTTTGCATATAATCCGGAGATTATTTATTCGCCATATTTCTGTTCTGCCAAACGTTTGTATGAGTTATAACGCCATTTAGCATTTTCTTCGGCTACTTTAAATAATTCTGTTGCATCTTGAGGGAATGCTTTCATCAAAGATGTGTAACGAACTTCCGATTTCAAGAAATCTTGGAATTTGCTAAAATCAGGTTCTTTACTGTCTAATTGGAAAGGATTTTGTCCTTGTGCTTCCAAATCGGGATTGTAACGGTATAATGACCAGTAACCCGATTTAACGGCAACATCTTGTTGGGCTTGAGTTTTGCCCATGCCTGAATGCAAACCGTGGTTGATACATGGTGCATAAGCTATAATCAAAGAAGGTCCGTTATATGCTTCCGCTTCACGCAAGGCTTTCAGATATTGCGACTGGTTGCTGCCCATAGCTACCTGAGCCACGTAAACATATCCATAGCTCATAGCCATCATGCCTAAATCTTTTTTACGTACACGTTTACCGGAAGCGGCAAATTTAGCAACCGCGCCAACGGGTGTGGATTTAGAAGCCTGACCTCCCGTATTTGAATAAACTTCAGTATCCAACACAAGTACATTCACGTTTTCGCCTGATGCCAACACGTGGTCAAGTCCGCCATAGCCTATATCGTAAGCCCAGCCGTCGCCACCAAATATCCATTGCGATTTTTTAATGAAATAAGGTTTTATGGCTACCAGTTCTTTTGCTATATCACTTGAGTTGGCTTCTAATAAAGGCATTAAAGCATTCGTAGCTTCAACTGATTTTTGGCTGTTATCTTTGTTATCAATCCACTGCTTAGCTGCTTCTTTTAATTCATTTGAAAAATCGCCTTCAATCATAACAGCAAGTCTTTCTGCAATGCGACTGCGTAATTTTTCGGAAGCCGTAGCCATACCTAAACCAAATTCGGCATTGTCTTCAAATAAAGAGTTAGCCCAAGCCGGACCGCATCCTTTCGCATTTACCGTATAAGGTGTTGCGGGAGCCGAACCTCCGTAGATAGAAGAACAACCTGTAGCGTTGGCAACCATCATTCTGTCGCCATATAATTGGGTAATAAGTTTAATATAAGGCGTTTCACCACAACCTGCACAAGCGCCGGAGAACTCGAATAAAGGCTGTGCAAACTGGCTGTTTTTAACGTTTTGCTCTTTGGGTGCAAGCGTGTCTTTATAAGTAACATTTTTAGCCATATAATCCCAAACCGGAGCTTGATTCATTTGGCTTTCAAGTGGTTTCATAATAAGCGCTTTTTCTTTTGCAGGACATACGTCGGCACAGTTGCCGCAACCTGTACAATCAAGCGGACTTACTTGAATGCGGAATTGCAATCCGTCAAAAGTTTTTGGAACAGCTTTAATTGTAGCCACATCTGAAGCTAAACCTTTGTTTTCGTTTTCATTGAGCAAGAACGGACGAATAGCAGCATGGGGGCATACGTAAGCGCACTGGTTACATTGAATACAGTTATTTGATTGCCATTCAGGTACATTCACCGCAATACCACGTTTTTCGTAAGCTGTGGTGCCTGCAGGGAAGGTGCCGTCTTCACGGCCACGGAAAGCACTTACAGGTAAATCGTCACCTTTTTGTGCATTCATAGGCTCTACCACTTGTTTGATGAAGTCGGGAATATCACGATTGTCCTTAACAGCTTTAACTTCTATATTTTTCCATTCGGCGGGAATTGCAACTTTTTCAACGGCAGCGCCGCGGTCAATAGCTGCAATGTTCATGTTGACAATAGCATCTCCCTTGCGTCCGAACGTCTTCTTTACCGCTTCTTTCATTTTATCCAAGGCTAATTCGTAAGGAATAACGTTGGCAATTTTAAAGAAGGCTGCTTGTGTGATAGTGTTGGTGCGGTTTCCTAAACCAATTTCTTCTGCAATTTGCGTTGCATTGATAATGTAGAAGTTGATTTCGTTTTCAGCCAAATATTTTTTCATGTGGTCGGGAAGCCTGTTCAACGTTTCTTTTGCATCCCAAATACTGTTTAGCAGGAATGTGCCGCCTTTTTTCAAACCTTTGAGCATATCATACTTGTTGATGTATGCAGGAACATGACAAGCAACAAAGTCGGGCGTATTTACCAAATAAGGCGAACGGATGGGTTTATCGCCGAAACGCAAGTGTGATGTGGTGATACCGCCTGATTTTTTTGAGTCGTAGGCAAAATATGCTTGTGCGTATTTGTTGGTATTGTCTCCAATGATTTTGATAGAGTTTTTGTTGGCGCCTACAGTACCATCAGAACCTAAGCCGTAAAATTTAGCTTGGAAAGTTCCGGCTGTTGAAAGGTCAACTTCAGGTAATAAGGGAAGTGAAGTAAATGTAACATCATCAACGATACCTACGGTGAAGTGATTTTTCGGTTCTGCCATTTTCAGGTTGTCAAAAACAGAAATCATCATGGCGGGTGTGGTGTCTTTAGAAGACAAACCGTAGCGTCCCCCGATAATCATAGGTTTGTTAGGTCTGTCGTAGAATACATCGCGCACGTCAAGGTACAATGGGTCGCCGGTTGCGCCGGGTTCTTTTGTGCGGTCAAGCACGCAAATGCGTTTTACGCTTTCCGGTAAAACGTTGAATAAATATTTTGCAGAGAAGGGACGGTATAGATGAACCGTTATTAAACCCAGTTTTTCTCCTTTTGCATTCAGGTGGTCAATAACTTCTTTAATGGTTTCTGTAATAGAACCCATTGCAATAATAATATTTTCGGCATCTTTAGCTCCGTAATAAGTAAATGGGTGATATTCCCTGCCTACGGCTTTGCTTATTTGCTGCATATAATCTTCAACCATGTCGGGAATAACGGCATAGAAAGGATTGGCAGCTTCACGGCTTTGGAAATACACATCAGGGTTTTGTGCAGTTCCGCGTGTAACCGGATGCGCAGGATTTAATGAACGATCGCGGAATTCTTGTAAAGACTTAATATCTAAATATTTTGCCAAATCTTCGTTTGAAGGAATTTCTACTTTTTGAATTTCATGTGAAGTGCGGAAACCATCAAAAAAGTGAAGGAAAGGTACCCTTGATTTGATGGCAGCAAGGTGTGCAATACCTGCAATGTCCATAATTTCCTGCACGCTTCCTGTTGCAAGCATGGCAAAACCGGTTTGGCGTGTAGAATAGATATCGCTATGATCGCCAAAAATAGATAATGCCTGAGCTGCTAAGCTACGTGCCGAAACATGGAAAACTGCGGGAAGCAATTCGCCCGCCATTTTGTACATGTTGGGAATCATGAGCAATAACCCTTGAGAGGCAGTAAATGTAGTGGTTAGTGCACCTGCTTGCAAAGAGCCGTGAACAGCGCCTGCTGCGCCTGCTTCGCTTTGCATTTCAACAACCTTAACGGTTTCGCCAAAAATATTTTTACGTCCGTAAGCCGACCATTCGTCAACATATTCAGCCATGGTAGATGATGGCGTAATAGGATAAATTGCAGCTACTTCGCTAAACATGTATGCCACATGCGCTGCTGCATAATTACCGTCGCAGGTTACATATTTCTTGTTTTCACTCATAAAATATATGGTTATTAATTAGTTAACGTAATAAAAAATTACTATTTTCAAATTTTTCGCAAAATTACTTTTTATATCTACATCGATTTGAAAAAAATACATAAAATGCTTAAAAAAAGCTAATTTAAAACGATTATAGTTAAGGGGTCGTTTTTTAAAATTGAAGCTTTTTGTTTTTTTAGTATTTGTTATAAAATATAGCTTTTAAAAAATAAATTTAATAAAGCACAGGCATATGATGTTAGGTTCCTTTGGTAAAACTTATTTATAAAAAATGGAGTCAGCTTTGTCTAACTCCATTTCTTGTAAATAATAAACTTTATTTTAATATAACTCAATCAATTAAATTGCAAAAATGTAAGATAAGTTAGTCTTTCTCAAAATTAATTTCATCGCAATCGGAAAGATTTCTTTTTATTTTGTTGTAAATGGAAATGTTGGAATTTTTACTGATGATCAACTTTCCATTTGTGAGAGTAGCTGCGTCAAGATCTGCTTGGGTGATGTCTTTTGCTATTAATGACAAGTTTATTTTAATAATAGAGGAGTAATCGCTAATAGCGTTTATGTTGGTACCCTTTTCTGTTTCAATCTCAATTTCGAAATCTTCATTAACAATAACAGAAACAGGAATTATTTTTCCGGTTCCATTTGTGTATTTTCCTGTTAGGTAAAAAACAGGCGTTTGTTGGCTTGAGGGTGTTTTGTGTGCTTCCAGTTCAAGTGATATTTCATTGTAAAAACCTGGCTGAAGAGTAACTTCGCCAATGATTGAATTTGGATCAAAGAGATTTACCAATTTAGGTCCTTTCCATTTATAGTTGTAGCTAATTTTTAAAGAACTTGAAGTTTTGGTTGAATCATTAAAGTTTTTAAATTCTTGTTTTTTTGCCTTAAACTCTATTTCTGAAACATGCATCAAGCAGGTGTCCCATGTAAAATTTTGGGTAGTGGGAGTTGTGGATTTTACAGAGAATGTTTTGTTTGTAGCTTGCATTTTCAGTTTGAGAGAGTAAGTGCTATCGTTTTCCTTTTTACAGGATACGAATGAAATTCCTGTTGCTAATAATAACAATGAGAAAAATCTAAATTTTTTGATAATTTTCATGGGTTTTTGTTTTTTAAAGTTCTATTAATAAAATGAAAAATAATAAATATTGAGTTATATTAATTAAAAATAACATATAATATATATCATATATTCTTTTGTTATGATAATTTATTATATATAATGCAAAAGTAATTAAAAAAGATTAATTATAAAATTCTTAAGACTTTTTAACTATATGCAATTAAAATTGTGAACAGTAAGTTTTTTTATATACTATAAAACCCTTATATATAATGCTTCTACGCGGTAAATTGACTGTGAAACGCTATACGTCTCAGCCTTGGTTTATGGGTAAGTAAAATGGTTTTATCCGTTTATAATTTATATATATCCAGACAAAAATATGTGCTATTGCCCGTGTTTTACTTCATGTTTACTATCATGTGTACCGAAGATATAATATAAAAGGTGAAGCAGTGAAACCGGATTATAATATATATTGTTAATTATAATGTGTTTGTGCTCGTTATATGCTTATGCTGTGAACAAATGTATTGAGGGAATATGTTTTTATGGTTTATAACACACTTTTTTCTTTGGAGAAGAACCCACCTGGTATAAGTCATAACTATTCAATCCATAAACATACTGCGCCCAAATAAGAGTGAACATTTTTTCGATTTGTATCTTTAGAGTAAATTTTTTAATTTGTTTTTTTATTAATTTGCAAGCTGTTTTAAAGCACAGCTAACAATTCTTATGTATGAAACGTAGCATGGGGAATAAAAATTTCTACCCAATTGAATGACAGATACATGAGGAGCTTGCCGAACCGACCAAAGCGTTCTCATTCGCACCTTTAATAGATTAAACAACGAATTAATAAAACCAAATTTAGACGTATGAAAAATACACGAAATCTTATTCTGTTAACCTTACTTTCTTTCTTCTTCTTTTCTTGTGAACAATCATCGGTAGAGCAAGCTGAACCACAACCCAAGCCACAACCCCAGCCGGTTATACCCTTGCCTGATGTTTTTACGCAAGATATGTGTAAGGAAATAAGTCGGGATAGCCTAAAAAAAACAGTAGAATGGTTGGAGAACATGGGTTCGCGTTTTGCCTTAAAAGATGACCATAGGCAAATTGCGCTTGCGATTAAAAATAAATTTATCCGGTATGGATATGCAAATGCAGAAATTGATTCTTTTTATATGGAAGTAAAATATGCGGGGGATTTTTATAAAACATGGCAATATAATGTAGTTGCCACACTTGAAGGTAATAAATATCCGGATAGTGTGTGTATATTAGGCGCTCATTATGATAGTTATTGTAAAGATAGCGACATATTTAAGATTGCTCCCGGCGCTAATGATAATGCCAGTGGTGTAGCGGCAACGCTTGAAATAGCAAGGGTTTTAAAAGCTAAAGGTTTTAAAAATCAAAAAACGATAAAATTTGTTGCTTTTGCGGCAGAAGAATTAGGTTTGTTTGGTAGCAGCGATTTTGCCGAAAAACAATTCAGTAAAAAAGCTAAGATAAGCATGATGATTAATAATGATATGATAGCTAATTGGTCCCAAAACCTAACAGATATGTGTGTAAATATAAATAATTATGCAAACTCGCAAGATCTTTTGAAAAAAGCCCAAGAAGCAGCTAAGCTTTACACAAATTTAAAAACGAATAACGACAATACCTATAACAAGTATAGCGACAGCTATTCTTTTTATCGCCAAGGATACAAAGCTTTGTTTTTTATAAGCAACGCTAACGACGAAAGTTACCACACCACTGCTGACGTATCCGCATACTGTAATTTTGATTTTTGCAGAGAAGTGGCAAAGCTTTCGTGTGCTATGCTCATGTTGAATAATAAGTAAAAATAGAAATCATTAGTAGCCTGCAAGAGAGACCGATTCAAAAGTACTTTAATCACACAGTACACAAAGGGTAAACGAAGCACGCAAATTATATCCGGTTGGTTATTAAGGTTTTGTTGCCTTTGTGTTTTCCTTACTTTATCTTTATGGCTTCTCTTTTTTTACTTTTGATGCATGCTCTTTTTCATTTAGTTTTGATTTTTTTGAAGAGCCTTTTCCCCCAAAAAACATTGAAGGAGAAATAAAAAGAGCTGTCGATTTCAAAACCGCCAGCTCTTCTATTCAAAATAAGGAATTTTCTAAATTACCATTCAACAGGTTTGCGACTCACGGGCATGGTCATGCAACGGCATCCGCCTCCACCGCGCGAAAGTTCGGATCCGTCAATTGTTACCACGTATTTTTCGTAATCGTTAAGGTTTACTTTGTTGGGTGTAATATCTTTGGCACGGATAACTTCATAGCCGTTGTTGTGAAGTTCTTCTATGGTGTGTATGTTTCTTCCGTAACCTACTACTTTTCCTTCGCCTACCGAGAAAAAGTTAGCTCCACTGTGCCATTGTTCGCGTTCCTGTATCATACTGTCGCCTTTACCGCCACAATAAAGCAGTTTCATATCCATGCCAAGTTTTTTTAGAATAGCGGGAATGTTTTCAACTTCTTCAATTTTCTTCACTTCGCCATTATCAATATGGATATGAATGGTGATATGTTTGGATGAACGCATGATAAGCGGTTCGTAAATCATACATTCGTTTTTATTCAGGAACGTAAACACCATATCCAAATGAATGAAAGATTCCGGAGCAAAGGGCAACTCCTGCACAATAATATGGCGTTCGAGCTTTTTGCGTTTGAAATATTCTATTACGTAGTCAATAGCTTTGGTTGTGGTGCGCAAACCCGTGCCAATCATTAAAATATCTTCGCGTGCCACGAGGAAGTCTCCGCCTTCGTAGCTAAATTCGTTACGAGGCATTTCTATTACTTCGGGGCGTATGGTTTTAGCTTCAAATATAGGATGGTTACGGAAAATGGATTCCATTATCACCGCTTCTCTTTCGCGGACCTTACTTGCCATGCGGCTTATAAGTACCCTGTCGTTGATAGACATAGACGCGTCGCGCATGAAGAAGAAGTTGTGCAAAGGTTCAATAGAGAATTTATCTTTCGATAAAAAACGGCTTAGGTTATCTCTTTTAAGTTCCATGCCTTCCATTAGGGCTGTAGCTAATTGGTCGTATGGTAGTTGCATCAGATCTTCGTAAACATACTGCGCAACATTTTCCGATTGTTTAATGCTGTTTAGCAGCTCTTCCTTATGACTTTGGTTTTTTAAAACGGTAGCCAAGAGATCTTTAACTTCAAAAGTTTTGGTTATTTTCGACAAAAATCCCCTGAGTTGGGCATATTCTTTTAATGCAACGTCGAGATTAAGAATATCGCTGTATAAAGCTTTTTCGGAAGTTTCGGGGGTCATGTTTTCTACTTCCAAACCGGGTGTGTGTAAAATAACGCCTTGTAATTCGCCAATTTCGGAATTAATGTTAATGGTCATCTTCTCCGTCTTAGTCATATTGAGTATCTCCTTTTTTATGTTGATTGATTTTTAACAAAATCGATGTTTCTTTTTAAGCCTGCAAATTTAGCTCTTTTTACGGCTGATTTCCTAAATATTTCATTGTAAGTTTCCAAATTAAGATTTTCCCATTCCTGTTTTTGCATGCACAAGAGCTTGGGATGAGGTGTAAATGCATCGATGGTATTGGCTTTTGAAAATTTGTTGTGTGGACATACGTCCTGACAAATATCGCAGCCATATATCCAGTTGTTCATTTTTCCGTTGAAAGAAGTCGGAATTTCATTTTTGTTTTCTATCGTTATGTAGGAAATACATTTATTGGCATCAATAACACCATCGGAAATAATAGCTTGTGTGGGGCAGGCTTGCACACACCTGTTGCAGTTGCCGCAAAACGACTTTTCAACAGGTGAGTCGTAATGTAAAACTTCATCTATAATAATTTCGGCAAAAAAGAAAAAAGAACCCGCTTTTTTAATGATAAGACAACTGTTTTTTCCTTGCCATGCCAAGCCTGCGCGTTGTGCCCATGCTTTTTCCATTACCGGAGCCGAATCTACAAACACCCGTCCGTTTGCATGTGGCAATATGGTTTGAATGTAAGCCAGCAATGTGTATAATTTTTCTTTTATTACCTCATGATAATCCTTGCCATAAGCATATTTGGCTATCTTGTATGTGTTTTCAATTTGTTGATGTTTAGGAAAGTAGTTAACGGCTAAGGATATCATAGATTTGGCGTTTTCTACCAACAATGTAGGGTTTAGACGTTTATCGGTATTGTTGTTCATGTAATGCATATCTGCATGCATTTCCGCATCAAGCCATTGCTGCAACCGGCTTTCCTGTTCCTTTAGAAAATCTACTTTTGCAATGCCGCAGTAATCAAAACCTATTCTTAAAGCTTCGTTTTTAATATATTGGGATATGTATTGCAAATCCATTGCTTGTAACTAATTGATGATAAACTAAACAAAAGCAAAAGTAATCTGTTTTATTGTCATTCTGTTAGCGTTCATATCATAAAATTTATTTAAGTACTGAATAATAATTACATTATATTATTTTTCAAACCACATAGATACATAGATTAGACTTAATGAAACCGCAAATGAATGGTAAGGGATAACATAATAAAAACAGAAAACATCAGGGTTGATTTTTGAAAATTTGCTTCATAACTATATGGAAACTAATGAACCCTGACAAATAAAAACCTTTTCACTATGTGGTTAAAATAAAAAATAGATTAAACCATTTTTTGCTTGTACTTATGTAATAATTATCATTATTTTAATATAAAATTCTTAACCTAAACAAACCTAAAAAATGTCAGTCAATTTAATCGAAATTTTAAAAAATGCGTTTAATGATAACGCGTATGAAACGCTAAGCCAAAAAGTAGGCGACAATGTGAATAACATAAAATCAGGCGTTTCTGCAATTATTCCTACCGTTTTAGCTTCTATCTTGGGCAAAAATCATGCGGCAAATTATTCACCCGAATGGTGGACGCCACTTACGCATTGGTATGGTGCTGAAGAAACGGATGCTTTGAAAGTTAATCTCTTTGAACATCCGGAGTTTGCAACACATGGCACAACGCTATTAAGCAATTTGTTTTCTGATAATCGCCCCCAAGTGGAGAATGCTATTTCCAAAGTTTCGGGAATGAATACAGATAAGGTTTCTGCGCTTTTAAAAGCTTCTGTACCAATGATTATAGGCTATTTAACCAATTGGTTGCAACGTAAAGGATGGACTTTTGCAGATTTAATTGCTAATCTAAAGGAAAACAAATCGGCACTTATAAGCGCTTTGCCCGCAGGCATAGGAATGGATTCATTTGGTTTGAATGCCGATATGCCCAACATCCCTCATGAATATGATAAAAAACAACTTGAAGCGCCTACATCACAGAATAATTGGCTGAAGTGGCTGATTCCTCTGTTGCTTCTTATTGTTTTATTATGGTTCTTATTGGGTAAAGGCTGTAAAAAGCAAGATGTTGTAACAACTACCGATACCATTACCATGAAAATAGATTCAGCAACTAAAGATATGGCGGCACAAATTAAAGGTAAACTTAATGAGTTTGGCGATTGGGTTGCAGATTTAGGAAATGAATTTAAATTGAAACTCAAAAATAATACAGAATTGAATGTTTTTGAAAATTCGGTTGAAACCCGATTGGTTAAATTTATTGAAGATGACAATAAAGAAGTTGATAAAACTACGTGGTTCTCATTTGACCGCTTATATTTTGAATCAGGGAAATCGCAATTGAAGCCTGAGTCGCAACAACAGTTGAAAAATATAGCTGCCATCATGAATGCCTATCCTAAAGTGAAAATTAAACTGGGAGGTTATACAGATAATACCGGAAGCAATGAAGGCAACGTAAAACTTTCAGCCGACAGGGCTAAAGCCGCCATGAACGAATTGGTGAAATTGGGAGTAGCTAAAACGCGTATGGAAGCAGAAGGTTATGGTTCGCAATATCCTATATGCCCTGCTAATGATACCCCTGAGTGCAAAGCGCAAAACAGGAGAATTGATATAAGGGTAACGGAGAAATAGTTTTAACTACCTTTTTGTATAGACAAGGACTTTAAAGTAATTTTTAAAGTCCTTGTTCTTTTTTTATAACTTCTTGTTTTGAGGTTTTTAGTAAAGTTTGAAAAATAAGTAATCAAATTTTATTCATGTATGGCATAAAAAGTTTTTTCCCTTTATGCTTAAATTTATCACATTAAATACCGTTGGTTATTTTATTCTTTCTTTTTCATCAAGACAAAAGTAGATGAATAAAGAAATGTACCCTAAGAATAATCGAAATATGATAAGTTATTTTTTAAACTTTACTTGGTGTATGCAAGGAAATAATGGTTGCGTGTATGGAACGTTGGGGATTGCGGGCGTGTAACTTTCGGCATTTCACTGCCGTTTGTGCGGGTTACAAAGATTGAATTTTGCACTAAAGACGCCATTTTTTAAAACCTATATTGGGCGATTGCCTTTTTTATTAATATATTCATTTTTAATCAAATAAATCTTTTGCTCGTTCTTTTTTTTGCCAATTTATAAACTTTCGGAAAATCCGTTTGTCCTTCTATTGTTGGAATTAAGTCGCGAAGTGTTTGGTTGAAAATGCCGATTGCCCATTTGTTTCTGTCGGTAATGCGAAAAATGAAATCAACTTCATCTGGTTTCCATGTTGTTGGCGAGTTGGACTTTACGCCAAAAGCAACGCCAATGATTATGTTTCGTATTTTGTCGTTCTTATCAATCACTTGTGCCACAAGTAAGGTTTCGGTTAATGCACGTTGCAAATTTTTGTCTGTTTTGTATTTCAAAATTTTTGCAGTGTCCTTTTCCACACTCGATTTTGAAAACATTCCTTTGCTTTCATTCAAAATTACATCGGTATTATTTGCTTTTGCAGGCGGAAGTGCAATAATATCAGGATATTGACGTGGTTGCCCTTTGCCCAAATCGGGTTCGGGCAAAACGGCTCCGCCTCCTTGCGAGCCGGGGTAAGAGATAGAAACAATTCTAAATCCATTGGGAATTAAAACTTTATGCGCAATGGTATAGGTAACCTCGTCTTCATCGACTTCGTTTGTTTCCGAAACTAAATCTTGTGCGGAAGAATAATTTTTAGAAAAATAAAATTTGTCCAACAATTCTACAAATCGTCCTTTTGCATTGCCGAGTAACTTTCGCCTGTCCCAGACAAGTTTTATTCCGTTATAGTTTAGATACATACCGTCTAAGAAATAGGCAAGTGTTGCAATCACTTTATTTTCGGCAATTTTATCTTTATGCTTTTCCCAGACAGGCTCAAAATTAATTGTTTCATCAATAGTTTTGGCTGATTTTACGCTTGCGATTAATTCATTGGCAAACCAATCGGGAACGCCTCCCGCATCTTTTACTATTGCCTCTTTTAGTTTGGTTTTTAAATCTTTAATCGTGTTCAATTCTGCTTTCATTACTTCGTTACCACGCTGACGAACCAACGCATAAGTACCGAAAATTTTATAACTATCTGAAAAAGCAAAAGATATAAATGTAAGTATTCCTCTGTCGGGATCCATTGCGTGGCTGAAACGGTTAATCTTTGCAGAAATCCAATCTTTTCTGACAAAATAACGCAGGTGATTAAGATTTGTGTTTCTTTTTTCTCGCTCTTTCCAAGTGTTTAACAGTTCTTTTGAACCTGTCGCTGTGTTTATGTTTTCTAAATATTTTTTGTAAGAACTCTTTGTTTGCAAGCTCCTTATAGCGGTTGCATACCATGTTTTGTTATTTTCACTAAAAGCTAAAACGCTTGCTTGTATAGTATCTTTTAAAATGGCAATTTCGGGCGGACAGGACGGAAATTGCTTATTGCGTGAAAGGTTGTATCTGTTTTCTTTTTCTACATCCCACTCGGCAATAATATAACCGTGATAATTGTGTTTTTCAATCAGAATTTTAGGTGTAGAAAAGGGATTGTATTCTGCTCCGCCAAAAACTTTTTCACTCTCTTTGTTACCTGAAATTTTAATATAAAACATATCGGATAAATATGAGGCAACGGCTCCGTATGTGCGCTGTAATTCGTGGTCTTCGGTTGTTACCGCTTCTGAAAATTCAATGTTTATAAGCGGATATTCAATGCCGTTTTTCACGGCTGTTATCAATGTATCGGGCGTTGTTAGCAGCATTATTGATTTTAATGCACCGTTTTCAAATTGCGAATATTTTTTAGGACGTTTTACAAGTTTGATTTTACTTGCAGAAACAACTTCGCTAATCATCGGTAAAATGTAGTGATAGCCCTGTTCCAAACACTCATAATATATTCTTACTTCGTCCATATTCTTATTGTTTTTTCAAAATAATCAAATGTTCTTTTTTGTTTTTTTGTGCAAATGTCGGATTGAAAATTCGGGAATGTTCCGACAAATCGGACGAAATAATATTGCAAATATCAAAACCAATTTCAGGCATAAAATCATTTATAACTTCATCTATTTTAATGAGTTGCTTTTTTATAATGCTGTCGCCGATAACAATAAACGCTAACCCCTCTTTTTTTACTAAGCGGTACATTTCGGCAAAACAAATTTTTAAATCAACTGTCCATTGTTCTGTCGGTTTTTTCAAACTCGAATACTCTCGCCGTGAGCCAATTTCGTTATATTGAGCATACTGCACGTCTAAATCTAACCAACGCTTACGAAATTTGTGATACAAATAATAATCGTAAGTATTTGCGTAAGGCGGAGAAGTAATTATAATATCAACACTCTCATTATCAAGCATTGACAGGTTGCGACTGTCTGCGTTTAATAATTTAAGATAGCCATCGCCATTTACTTTTTGAGAATAATCTGCAATGCGTATCAAATAGTCGCTTGCTCGCGAAAGAAATAAATTAAAGGTAAAATTATTCGGCACATTTTTATTTTTAGCCGCAAACCGCGTGTCGCTTTCTTGGTTGGAAACCCTTACAATGATTGAGGATAAAACAATTTTTAAAAAGTCCTTAATGTTTTCATTGTCAAGTTTTGCAATTAGGTTTAGGATGTGCGTTAATTCTTCGGCTACATTCATCTGAAACCAATGTTCCAAACCCTCTATCTTTTTAACTTCAATAGTAGGGCGTTTTGTTTTCCATTTCAAGTCTTCGTTTTGCACCAATTCAAGAAACGATTTAATTTTGGCAATTTCCGCTTTGCTTAACGGGGTTGCCTTTACTTTTGAAAGCAAAGAAGATAAGCCGTTTACATCAACACCGATAGCGTTACAACCCAACAACCGAGCCTCTACAAGTGTAGTTCCACTTCCGCAAAAAGGGTCTAAAATCGTTGCTTTTTCATGCGCAAATTGTTTTATTATGGTGTGCGGTAGCTGTGGCGGAAACTTTGCAGGATACGGGTGTAACGAATGTGTTAGATACATCGTATCGCTGTTACCGAAATTGAAGTTTATGTTGTAGTTATTCATTCTTTTGTTCTTTTTTTTTAACTCCTATCTTTTTGGCAAATGAAATAAAATTCTCCTCATCCCTATCATCAAGCATCTTTTTCACATTATTTTTCAACTCCATAGCATCATCACTAGCAGAATTAATTATTTCGGCATAGTAATCTGATTTTGACATGATATTATTCAAGCAATTAGTATCACTAATAATTGGCTCAATAATTTTATGTGTTGCTCTACTTGCTATTTGCTTTAAATCCCCCTGATTTTCAAACCAACTTTCAAAAAATAGGAATTGTTGAGAATTTATGCTGTATTGACTATTACAATATTTGTCTCTAATATCTTTTATGTGTGCAGCTGTTTTCCTTTTATCTAATTTATTAATTATTTTGTGTTGAATATCATTTGTATTTGGAACTGCTATACGTGAGGCAGCAATATCATCGAGATAGCGTTTACCTAATTCGGTTAAATTATCAGGTAATGTTTTAATAAAATCCGTATCTATAAACGTGTTAAGAACAACAATCCAATAACTTTGTGGCTGTGATTGATTTAATTGGTATAATTCGTCAGTTGTTTTATCAAATAATACTTTATTTATAGTTATGTTCAAATAATCTGTTAAATCGTTTTTTGTCTCTTTTGAAAATTGAAAAAAATTAGCTTGTGGTATTATTCGTTCAATATTACTTGCTGTAATGCTGTCTTTATGTTTTTCCCAATCATTCAATTGGTTAAGCAATACAGCTTCAGTAACTGCAAGTTGATTTTTTATTTCAAAAAATCTTGGCAGTAATTCTTCTAATGATAAATTATTTCCCAATTTATTTTCAGTCATATACTTCAATGCTTGAGTTAAAGGAGAAATACCCCAAGATAAATTAGAGATAAGTAAATCTCCATAATTAGCATAATAATCTAAATTTTCAGCAATATATTTTATTTGCTCATCAGTATAGCTTCCACCTGTATTCGTGCCGTTTGATATTTGAATAGCGACAATTTCTAAATATTCGGGTGTGTTCGTTTTTGCCGCAAGTGCATTCCAAATAGTTTGTCTTTGAGTTGGTGTAAGCTGAATAGTTAATGGCATTTCATCTGACAAAAATTTATAAACATCAAAAAATAATTTAAAGTTTTTTTCATCAGCATTAGGTATTTGCTCTTGTATATGATTGAGGAATTCATCAAAATTATAAACTTTATTTTTGCATAATAATTTCAGAACATTTAATAAATGAGAGTGAGAATAATCCGTTAATCCTTTTTGATTTTTTAATTCCTTGACTTGTTTCCATGTATAAGTGTCTGGATTTAATGTTAAAAGATACTCGTTTAGTTCATCTGTATTTGAAACTAACTTAAAATTAGTATAGCTTTCTTTTGCCTCAATCACATAGCTAATAAATGATTTTGGGTCTGTGCTTTTTTCAACTAAATATTCCGAAATATCAAAGAAAATATTATTTGACTTTAAAAAGTCGTCTAATGAACTTAATGCTACAAAATACATTTGTCCATCAAACTTTTCAAAGTTTTGTATTTGTTTGCAAAAACTTTTAATAATCTTCTGTTTGTTTTCATCGTTGGAATTTTTGATTAGCAATTTATAATTATCGTCAAAATCTTGTTCTTTAAGAGGTGTTTTTATTTTTCTTTGGGCAATTGTGTTCCAAAGATTAATAATAGTTTGTTGATTTTCTTCCGATAAAGTAGAAGTATCTAATTTAAATAAGCATTGAATAGTATTATCTAATTGGGCAATATCTAAATTATTTATTTTATCACTTAAAATATGAATGAAGCTATCAGAATCTTTAAACTTATTTATATCTGTATTTTGCTCTAAATTAAAACAACTATCTATGTATCTTGACATAGGTATTTGTATGGCTTTCTCTGGTGAAACTCCATATACCAAAGCCGAAATATTTTTTTGCAAATCTTCATCATTGGAAATTATTTTAGGTATATATGTTCCTAAATAATCTCCAGACGGAATTTGTTCAATAGGTTTCTGTAGAATATCTTTTTTTAGTACAAATATTGCAATATACAAAATGTCTATTGTGTCAAGCCAAGTGTTTTTTAGTGCAACTATTTGATTGATATACTCAATTAGTTCTCTTATTGTTGCATTTGGTTTTTCAAGTCTAAAGATTCGGTTTATTTCATCTTTTTGCTCGTTTTCTGTATTACCAAATGCTTCCAAAAATAGCGTATTAAATATCTCTTTGAAATCAGTAATTACAGGAGGTGTTACGTGATAAACTACAGGAAATGTTTTACTGATAAAGTATTTTGTTAATTGTTTCTTATCATTACTTTCTCCAAAAGCACATGATAAATGTGTTTCATCAAAGGGAATAATAGCCCAAATATTTTCAAAGCCATCTTCTGAAAAAAAAGTATGAATAGACGACCAAAGTTCTTTTACTTTTTCCGCAGGCAACCTATCCATATTATCATAAACAATTATGAGTTTTTTGTTTTGTGTACCAATGTTTTGTGATATGCTTTGCATCCATTTCTTAAACTCAGTAACTGTTGGTTCTTCCTCGCTTATAGTTTCATAAATTACTTCATTTTCTATTTTTCCGCTATAAATAGAAATAATTTCCTTGAATGCTCTTTTATAACCTTTATTTTGACAAAAACAATAAATGATAAATATAATTGCGGGAATGAAAGGCAACAAAAGAGATACCCACCACCAGAAAGGATTAAGTTTTATTGAGGCTATATTAGCAATAGATACGAAAATAGGTGTAAAAATAGTTGCAACAATAAAAGCAACAAAACTATCATTTAATTTGGGGCGTTTTTCTGTATCAATTTCCCTTTTTTGAGCAAGTAAGTATTTTAATTTTTTTTCCCAAGAAACTTCTTTCAACTCTTCTCCTTTTGATTTTATTTCTGTCTTACCTGATAATACTTCCTCATCAATCAATACGGTGGTAAGTATTTCTAAAAACGACCTCCTTTGTAAATCTTCTTGGTGTCCCCAAGCATCATATTCAAATAAAAAATAATCATTTTTAATACTTTCGTGTTGTTTTAGTTGTTTGATAACATTCGATTTTCCTACACCCCAACCACCTTCTAAACCAATTATTCGAGAAAGATTATGAGAGTTATTTACATTATCGTTAGAAACTATATGATTTGCAATTGCATTTGTTAATCTTTTTTGTGATTTACTTTCAAACTTATCTATTCCACAAGGCTTGCTTGAAATAAAACGTGGATATACTGCATTGTTTTCCATATCACTAACTATTTCTTTTTTCTAAACACCACAATAAACGAGCAATTTTGATTAGTGTATAAAACACTCGGATAGCCCAAAAGAATTAATCTTCGTTGTCCTGTTTGGTCCCAAATAATTAGGTCGTGATATTTCCAGCCCACTTCTTCGCCTGCACGCGCCAAGTCGGAATGGAAAGGCACGTAAGGAATTTTGTTTTTCGTGTCGCGGTAGTCTTTTACCACCCAACACGAGTAACCGCCTGCCTTTGTTATCGCCAAGTTATCTTTGAGTATATGTTTTATTTGTTCCAGAAATTCGGGATAAGGCAGGTTGCCAAAGTCGTCTTCGTGTTCGCTATATTGTTTTACGGTGCTGTTGTTCTCGTGCTTTATTACAGAAGTTTTATGCACGGTTGAGCGGTCTTTCAGCGACTTTTGAATAAAATCGGCATAAGGCGGCGAAGTAATTGTGAGTTGCACTTTATCTTTTCGCACGTGTTGCAAAAGGTTTCGGCAGTCGTCGTTTACAATTTTATAGTGCATTTCATTTTTAAAAAGTCCTTGCACATCATCTAACCAATTTTGCGCGATACCTGCAAACTTAGGATTTAACTCCGTGCCAACGCAATGGCGGTTAAGCTGTTGTGCTGCAATCAAAGTTGTTCCAATGCCCAAAAACGGGTCAAAAACAGTGTCGCCCTCTGCGGAATACATTTTTATCAATCTTTCGCAAAGTTTTATCGGATAAACCGCTCCGTGTTCTAATTGGTATTTGTTTCGTGGTGAAGATAAATCGTTCCAAACAGGATTTAACAAATCATCTTCAACTATCACATTTTTAGAAAGTAAAGCCCATTCCGTAGGCGTTAGTCCGTTAAAACCCAATTTTGCTTTTTTCTCTTCTTTGGCGAGTTCTCGTGCAACAAGATATTCGGACTGCGGTTCTGAAACAAAAAAATCGGTTTCATTATTCGCCTTTTCTTGTTTTTCTGCTCGCATTTTTTGCACAAAATCATCCCAAATATCATTTTTCAAAATTCGTCTTGTGCCACCAATTTTGACAGAAGGTATTAACTCTTTTGAAACATAGCGTTTTACAGTAACCTCCGAAACTTTTAACAGTTCTGAAGCCTCTTTTATTGTCAGTAATTCTTCTATATTCGTCTCTTTTTCGTTCATTTTTAAAAGTATCAATCTGTATCTGCAAAGGTAGTAAAAAATACTAAATGATACTCTTTTTGATATTTATTTTCGGTGTTTTTTTGCAGGACGGTTGTTTTAGGGTATCGCATAACGGTTCGGAGCTTTGCGAAGTTTTTTCTGTGTTGCGCCTGCGGCAGAAAAAAAATTGCAAAACTCCTGTTGTCTGAAGTTTTTGGTAAATATCGATTGACGAATTTACAAAAACTCTCAAATACCCGCAATTCTATTGCGCATATTTATCCTTATGGGCATATATCGCAATAAAATTACACAATAAATTTACATAAAATATACGCCTATTATATTTTCATTTCCAAAATCCGCCAGTAACATTTATCTTTGCACCTTATTTTTAACTACCTGTTATTATGAATACTGCAAACGCACCCAAAAGATACACTGTTACTTCCGCCTTGCCTTATGCCAACGGACCTTTGCATATCGGGCATTTAGCCGGCGCTTATATTCCTGCCGATATTTATGTACGCTATTTGCGCTCCATGGGCAAGGATGTTGTTTTTATAGGCGGCAGCGATGAACATGGCGTACCTATTACCATCAGGGCGCGCAAGGAGGGCATTACTCCTCAACAAGTTGTAGATAAATACCACGAAATACTTAAACGTTCTTTTGAAGGCATGGGTATTTCGTTCAATATATATAGCCGCACATCTTCGCCTATCCACCACCAAACGGCATCCGACTTTTTTAAAACACTGTACGACAAAGGTGTTTTTATTGAAAAATTTAGCGAGCAATATTACGATGAAGAGGCAAAACAGTTTTTGGCAGACCGCTACATAACCGGAACATGTCCGCATTGCGGCAACGAAAAAGCTTACGGCGATCAATGCGAAGCGTGCGGAACTTCTTTAAACGCCACGGATTTAATTAACCCAAAATCTACCTTGAGCGGCGCCAAACCCATGTTAAAAGAAACCAAGCATTGGTTTTTGCCGTTGGATAAAAATGAGGAATGGTTAAAAGAATGGATTTTACAATCGCATAAAGAAGATTGGAAATCGAATGTTTACGGGCAATGCAAATCGTGGATAGAAGGGGGCTTACAACCTCGCGCCGTTACCCGCGACTTGGACTGGGGCGTAAAAGTCCCGCTGCCCGACACGGAAGGGAAAGTATTATACGTGTGGTTCGACGCGCCTATCGGCTATATTTCCGCCACGCGCGAATGGAGCGAAAAAACAGGTAAGGATTGGCAGCCCTATTGGAAAGATAAGGATTCAAAACTTGTACATTTTATAGGTAAAGACAATATCGTTTTTCATTGCATTATATTTCCTGCAATGCTCAAAGCGGACGGCAGTTATATTTTACCCGACAACGTTCCCGCCAATGAGTTTCTGAATCTTGAAAACGATAAAATATCTACGTCTCGCAACTGGGCAGTTTGGGTGCACGAGTATCTGGATGAGCTTCCGAACAAACAAGATGTGCTTCGCTACGTGCTTACGGCAAACGCACCTGAAACCAAAGATAATGATTTTACTTGGAAAGATTTCCAAACCCGCAACAACAGCGAGCTGCTTTCTATTTTCGGCAATTTTGTAAATCGCACCTTAGTGTTAACGCATAAGTATTTTGAGGGGAAAGTGCCCGCCATAGGAATATTAGAAGATATTGATAAGCAAGCCATAGAGGAAATTAAAAATTACCCGCAAGCCATAAGCAAAAGCATTGAAAGTTATCGTTTTCGCGAAGCGCTAAACGAGTTGATGAACTTGGCACGCCTGGGCAATAAATATCTTACGGAAACAGAGCCTTGGAAAAATTATACTACAAACGTAGAACGTGTAAAAACCAACTTGAATATTTCGCTTCAAATATGCGCCAACCTTGCCATATTGTGCGAACCTTTTCTTCCGTTTACCTCTCAAAAACTTTTCCACATGCTAAACATAGAAAAAAAGAGTTGGGCAGAAGCGGGTAATGCAACTATTTTAGAGGAAAATCATCAATTAAACCAGCCCGAGTTGCTTTTTGAACGTATTGAAGATGCTACCATCCAACAACAGGTGGCAAAACTCAACGCTGCTAAAGATGCCAATGCTGCCGAACAAATAACATTAACCCCGCAAAAAGAAGAAGTTACATTTGACGATTTTAGTAAAATGGATATCCGCGTGGGTAAAATTATTGAAGCCGAAAAAGTAGCCAAAACAAAGAAGCTTTTGAAGCTTACGGTGGACACCGGCATTGACAAACGCACGGTGGTTTCGGGTATTGCAGAACATTATGAGCCTGAAAATATTATAGGACAAGAAGTGGTAATGCTCGTAAACCTTGCCCCCCGCGATTTGAAAGGTATAGAATCAAAAGGAATGATATTGATGGCTGAAAACAAAGAAGGAAAACTTTGCTTTGTAAGCCCTACGGAACATTTTCATACGGGTAGTTGTGTGAAGTAATTTCATTTTGAGTTTTTTTTATTATTTTTGCAACGTTCTTTTTTAAGAAATTTGCAAAAAATTTCGGCTCCATAGTTCAAGGGATACCTGCCTGGCGGCAGACAGGGAACGGAAGTTTAAAACTTATGACAGAAGACAATTGGTATGTATATGCAATATTGAGTGCCGTTAATGGATTCATTTATGTTGGAATGAGCCAAAATGTTGAAAAAAGGGTAAAAGAACATAATGCTGGTAAAACAAAATCAACGAAAGCATACCAACCATGGCTTTTAATTTATACTGAGGCAGTAGAAAACAGATATAAAGCAAGAGAAAGAGAAAAATATTTAAAAACTACTACAGGAAAAAATTTTTTAAGAAATTTGCAAAAAATTTCGGCTCCATAGTTCAAGGGATAGAACGGAAGTTTCCTAAACTTTAAATACAGGTTCGAGTCCTGTTGGGGCTACTTCGCAAAAGGCTACTGTTAGGTAGTCTTTTTTTATTCACAACTATTTTGCAGGTAGTAAATCAATTATTTATACCTTTGCAAGCAAAATAAAACAGGGGGTGCCTAACTTTCAGGCTGAGAATACACCCATTGAACCTGATGCGGATAATGCCGCCGAAGGGAAAGTGAAACCACATATTTTATACTTGGTTTTCAACGGTTGCAGATTTCTCTTTTCCTCTTTTTATTTTATGTAAGGAAATAATCCTTATTGTTCTCATTGTGTTATAAACGGGCATGTCCGTGTAATTAAATTATAGACAACAGTTAACATGCAAGCTGAATCTGCAATAAATAAAAAGAATGAAAAACACTTTAATTATTTTCATAGCCATTGCACTAGGCATAAACACTGTGCAAGCGCAAAACAATACCGACAGCATCAAAAAAGCCACGCTTGAAGGAATTGTTGTTTCAGGCACCCGTGCCAACAGTAATACGCCTGTAGCCCAAGCTACCATTGATAAAAGCACCATCACAAAACGCAACTCCGGACAGGATATACCTTTTATTTTATCGCTCACGCCCTCGTTTATTACCACTTCTGATGCAGGAACAGGCGTCGGGTACACCGGTTTCAGGGTGAGGGGAACAGATGCAAACCGCATCAACATTACGGTTAACAATATACCATTAAACGATGCCGAATCACATGGCGTATTTTTTGTAAATATGCCCGATTTCGCGTCTTCGCTCTCTTCGGTGCAAATACAGCGTGGGGTAGGCACCTCCACAAATGGCTCGGCAGCTTTCGGCGCAAGCCTCAATATGCAAACAGAAAACGCGCGCCAAAACCCTTATGCAGAGCTGAATTCTACGTATGGCTCGTTCAATACTTTTAAAAATTCCGCAAAGTTCGGAACAGGACTTATGCACAAATATTTTACCGTCGACGGGCGCATTTCAGGCATTACTTCTGACGGATACGTGGACAGAGCATCTGTTGATTTGCGCTCGTATTATTTATCCGCATCTTACCTCAATAATAAAACCTTGCTTAAATTTATAACCTTCGGAGGAAAAGAGAAAACATATCAGGCATGGAACGGTGTGGATTTAGACTTGGTTAAAAACCATCCATTGCAATATAACCGCACCTACAACGAGCTTGGCAAATATACTGACGATAAAGGAAACGTACAGTTTTACGACAACCAAACAGATAATTATACCCAAACACATTACCAATTACACGGTTTACAAGAAATAACATCTTCACTTATGCTGAACGTGGCGCTACATTATACCAAAGGCGAAGGGTATTATGAAGAATACAAAAAAGACCGCAAGTATATTGAATATGGGCTTACCCCTGTGGTTGAAAATGGAGAAACATTAAAGAAAACCGATTTAATACGCCAGAAATGGTTAGATAATGATTTTTATGGCGCTACTTTCGCGCTCAGCTATGCCCAAAATAAACTTAAACTCACTTGGGGAGGAGGCATAAACAACTACGAAGGCGAGCATTTCGGAAAGGTTATATGGGTTAGAAAACCTAATAATTTCGACAATTCCAAAGATTGGTACAGGAGCAGTTCCACTAAAACAGACGCAAACACTTACCTGAAAGCATATTACGAAATCTTAGAAAACGTATTTATATTCAGTGACTTACAATATAGAAGTATAAACTATAAAATGTCGGGAACCGATGATAAATATGACGATAAAGCAAAGCAAATGCGCGATATAACGCAAACGCATACTTATTCCTTTTTCAACCCCAAAGTGGGCTTAAACTACAGAATCAATCCGTTTAACGAAGCTTATGTTTCCTTTTCGGTAGCTAACCGCGAACCTAACCGCAACAACTACACCGACGCAGGCGTTAACGACAAACCTACAAGTGAAAGACTTTACGACACCGAATTGGGCTACCGCTATCAATCTTCACGTTTCAGCGCGGGCGCCAATCTTTATTACATGAAATATAAAGACCAACTGATTTTAACAGGTAAAATCAGCGAAATTGGCGAAGCCCTCACATCAAACATTCCGGACAGCTATCGTATGGGTATTGAATTGCTTGGTTCTGTTAAATTAAATAACATGTTGCGGTGGGAAGGTAACATCACCTTAAGTCAAAACAAAATCAACAATTTTACGGAAGAGGGGATAGACGAATATGACAGCAACTGGAATTGGCTCAATACGCGTTCTAATTATATGGGGAAAACCGATATAGCTTATTCCCCCCATATTATTGCCAACAGTATTGCCACTTTTAGTTATAACAATTTCGAAATTGCATGGCACAGTAACTATGTAGGCAAACAATTTATAGATAATACCGCAAATAATGACCGTGCCATAGACGCCTATTTTGTTAATAATGTGCGTTTAAACTACACTTTTAAACTTCCTTATGTAAAATCAATAGAAGTAGGTTTTATAGTCAACAACCTTTTCAACGAAGAGTATGAAACCAATGGGTATAATTGGTATAGCTATTATTTAGGTAGCAAACGTGTAAATGAAAAGCGCTATTTTCCGCAAGCAGGCACAAATGTTGCAGGGAGCATTACCATCAAGTTATAATAATAAAAGATGCAAACTATAGAAATAATAGGCGCTGTAATTGGGCTGGCATATCTATACTTAGAGTATAAAGCTAATATTTGGCTTTGGCCCGTGGGGGTATTGATGCCCTTGGTTTACGGGTATATTTTTTATCACTCGAAATTTTATGCCGACATGGGCATTAACGTCTATTATTTCTTTGCCAGCATTTATGGGTGGCTGCAATGGAGCAAAAACAAAAGCCAACAACTGCCCGAAGCAAATATAACATACACTCCCAAGCATTTATATGTGAGATTGTCTGTTATATTCATCATACTTTTTACCACTATCACGTTTATACTTATCAAATTCACGGATAGTCCTGTTCCTTTTGGCGACGGGTTCACCACTGCATTAAGTATCGTTGCCATGTGGATGCTGGCTAAAAAATATATAGAGCAATGGCTGTTGTGGATTGTGGTGAACGTAGTTTCCTTTATATTGTTTTTCTGGAAAGGACTGTATCCCACAGCTATTCTTTTTATTGTTTATTCAATTATTCCTATTTTTGGATATTTGAAATGGAAAAAGATGACGCACAAGGGTAGTGAAATAGCAAAATAGCAAAGAGTTAAATAGTACTTTGTCATGAATAAGTATTCTTTTAAAAATCTGATTTACTGTTTTACTAAAACCTAATTTACTTAGGTACTAAACAATAATTACCTTATATTATTTTTTAAACCACATAGATATATAGATAAGATTTGATGAAGCTAAAAATGAATGTTCAGAGATAAGATAAGGTAATAAAGACAACATCGGAGAGAATCTTTGAAGCTGTGCTTCAAAGCTATGTGAGCCTTATTAAACCTTATAAATAAACATCTATGTCGCTATGTGGTTAAAATAAGTTAAACTATTTTTTACTCGCTACTTAAAAACAATAAACGCCAATGAATAAAAAGGAACATATACCTGTAATCATTGCCAATGGAAGTTTTCCTACACATCCCCTGCCTCTTTCCCTAATAGATGCGGCTGATTATATCGTATGTTGCGATGGCGCTGCAAACAATGCCATTGCCCACAACATCATTCCTGATGCTATCGTGGGCGACTGTGATTCCATTTCCGAAGAAAATAAAAAGAAATTTCAGCATATCCTACATAAAAACCCCGATCAGGAAACAAACGATCTTACCAAGGCTGTTCGTTTTTGTATGGAAAAAGGCGTAAAACAGGTGAAGATAGTAGGAGCCACCGGAAAACGTGACGACCACACAATCGGGAATATCTCATTGCTGGTTGAATATCTAAATCATATAGATGTGGAAATGATTACCGACTATGGTATTTTTAAGCCCATACACCAAACCTCCGTTTTCAACAGTTTCGCGGGTCAACAAATTTCCATTTTCTGTATCGACAGGCAGCCCCTGACATCCGAAGGATTGCGTTATCCAATTAATAACCAAATACTGGAAAATTGGTGGCAAGGCACACTCAACGAGTGCATAAGCAATCGTTTTAAAATTATAACTAACGGAAGATGCATTATTTTCAGTGCTTTTGAATAGCTTAGCGCTATAAAGCTTTATTCAATCATTATTTCATCAATAAAAATAAAACCTTCACCTCTTGGGTTTATATTTCTCTTAAGGCAGTTTCTTACACCAAATAGACTTCACAATATAAGTAACTAAAGCAAAAAAAATTAAGAAGAATAGCGGCAAAAGTATGTTTTTTATATAAATTTCTGTTTTTGTAGAATATTTTTATTGACAAACATTTATATTTTTCTATTAGGAAGATGAGTACATTAAAAATTTTTATTCGTCTTTCTGTTTAATTAATTCACGCAAAAAGATAATCTCAGACCGAAGATGAGAAATTTCATCTTGCAGACTTGTTACATAAATTTGTGTAAGTTCTTTGTTAGCTTCATAAAAATTTTCAAACTCTTGATGACCTATAAATGTTCCACTATCATTGTTGTTTTGATTATAAACCTTAGATTGCATCCCATCAAGTAGTTCTGTAACTGGAGTTTCTAATACTTCCGCAATTTGCACCAATTTATCCACTGATAATTTACACTGATTAGTTTCTATTTTGCGATAAGCAGAGTGTGAAATATGCAGTTCCTCTCCCATATTTTCAAGAGTAAATCCCTTCTCTTTACGTCTGTTACGGATTTTTCCCCAAATTACTTCTGTAAGCGTTGCATCCATAAATTAACTTTTTTATCGTAATAAGTACATATTTCTTTCAAAAAAGTTTCAAGAATATTAATGATTAAATGCTAATTTTACAAACACAAAAAAAGTATTGATTAAAACATTTTTTTGTAAAAAACAACAATATATTTAGCACAAAATATTTATTTAACTCTTTTTGTATGCTATTTTGTAGAAATAAAGTAAGTAAAACGCCTTGTCCTCATTGTCATAAGAATCTACCTTATGAATCTATTATGTATTACTTTTGGAACGGAGCTGTAAATGAAATTAATTGTCCACACTGTGATAGTAGAATAAAGCCAGAAAAGGATGTTGTCCCCTTTTGGCCGGCTTTTGGTATTGGCTTTTTTTCTGTAGTACTTACTGGGAAACTATATATTAGATTTATTGATGATAATTATGTAATGTCACTTATAGCTTCTGCTTTTATAGGTATTCTTGCTATGATAATTGAATTCTTTTATGTAATAAAAAAAATCAAATTTATTGAAGTTTAATGTAGAATAATATGCTTTTCTTTCATTCTTCTATTATTACATACTACATTTTATGCGTATAATTTCATAAAATATACAAGTGAAATTATATTAGAATCAGCAGAAGACTTTTATAAAATAAGATACGCGTTTGGATTAACAATATCTGACTTTCAAAAACTCAGTTTTGTAACTTGGATTTTAGTGTTTATTTGTCTGATATTTTTATTGGTTACTAAAGGGGAAATTCCTTTGTTTAAGTCTATTATTCCCGTATTAATACCTTCTGGAATTGTATTAGCAATAAAAATAATGCTTTAATAATGAATATTTTATAATTATTTCTTAGTCATTATTCTCCATAAAAAATAAACTTTTTTACAATTATTTTACTTTTTACTATTCAATCATTATTTCATCAATAAAAATAAAACCTTCACCTCCTGCTCCGGGATGCCACTCAGGTATTGTGCCTATGTTTTTGGCAAAAACTTTTACATACCTTGCTTTCTGCTTACCAATGCTCATTTCCATATCCTGAATTTTCCATGCATAGTCTTTTATGTCCACTTGATTATCTACATGCCCTGCTTTCGCATAATTAACGCCATCTGTTGAAACATACACTTCCATATAAACAGGCATCCATATCCAAGAGCGCGCATCCTGCAAAAATCCTGCACTTATTCTATTTATCTCTTTCACTTTCTGCATGTCAATAACCGCTTCAAAATCGGTATCCTGATAACCTTGCCAGCCTCCCAGCTTATAATTTTTATCGCCACGCACCCCATCCAACAAGCCTTCATCGCCACCGGCATTGTATTGTGGATTATATCTCGATTTAATACTGATTTTATACTCCGTATTGATTTTGTTAAGCTGAGAGCAAACAGTAAAACTTTTTTCATTGTTCTCTCCTATTGCATAAGCAGCTATTTTAATATTTGATTTTACAGGGATTGCCGCCTTATATTCTATAAATGTAGAACGTGCATTGTCTGTTTTGTAATAAATTTTATCATTCCTATTATATCCTTTAATAGCAAGGATTGTAGAATCTTTATAAATACAATTAGGCACTTCATACCAGGGATTAATGGTGATAAGATTTTCCTTAATTATTGATATCGGTCGGGCATCAGGGGCTTTGCCAAAATTATAATTGGGAACAGAGCCCATTAAAAAGCGCAAAGTTCCACCATTAACAATATTTGTATGTTTTATATACGATTTGGAATATGCTTCATTATTAACACTTACAGCTTTAATATATTGGCATTCGTTGTTTTTACAAGCATCACGATAGATATAAAAATTTTTGCCGTTTTCAAGTTTTATCACAGCCTTATCAAACATAGGGCTCCCGAAAACATACGTATTATCGCCCGGACAAACGGGATAAATACCTAAAGCGCTAAGCACATACCATGCCGACATTTGCCCGCAATCGTCATTGCCACAAAGTCCGTCAGGTGCGGAACTGTATAATGTAGTCATTATTTTCTTTGCTGTTTCCTGTGTCTTCCAAGGCTTACCTGCATAGCTATATAGATATGCGGCGTGATGACTGGGTTCATTGCCATGTGCATATTGTCCTATAAGTCCCGTGATATCGACCTGCGTTCTACCTGTGGTTTTATTTGACGTTGAGAATAATTCATCCAGCTTTTGCACATATTTTTCATCGCCGCCCAGCATCTCTATGTGTGTTTGCACATCCTGAGGCACATAAAAACTATATTGCCAGGAATTGGCTTCAGTAAAATGTACGTTCACTTCGCGCGGATTAAAGGGTTCTATCCATTTACCCTTCATCTTAGGGCGCATGAAACCTGTGCTTTTATCAAAAATATTTTTGTAATACTGCGCCCGCTTCGTATATACTTCATAAACATCTTGCTTATTAAGCATTTTAGCCATTTGTGCTATACACCAATCATCATAAGCGTATTCTAATGTTTTAGAAACGGACTCATGCTCTTTTTCTGCAGGAATAAAGCCATTTTCAGCATACACATCTATACCGAACTCTTTCTTGTTAGAGCTTTCAATCATAGCTTTCAAGGCAAGTTCCGCATCAAATCCGGAAATTCCTTTCCTGAAAGCGTCAGCTATCACCGAAACAGAATGATAACCTATCATGCAATTGGTTTCAAATCCGGCTAATTCCCATACAGGCAACTTGTTTGATTGCTTATAGACGGCTAAAAACGACTTTATAAAATCTGTTGTACGCTCTTGTTCTACAATTGTAAAAAGCGGATGTAAAGCCCTGTAAGTATCCCATAAAGAAAAAACCGTGTATTGTGCATAGCCGTCAGCCTTGTGTATTTTCTTATCCATTCCTCTGTATTCACCGTTGGTGTCGGAATACAGGTTAGGGGCGATAGCTGTATGATAAAGCGCGGTATAAAAAACTTTTTTATCTTCCGTGTAGGCTGTATTGACTTGTATTTTATTTAAATACGCATTCCATGCCTTTTCGGTCGAAGATTTAAGCGCGTTAAAATTCCAATCCTTAATTTCAGCAAGCATATTGAGCTTAGCATTATCAGCCGATACGGAGGATATTGCCACTTTAACAGCAATGGTTTTATTTATCCCTTTGGCAAAAGAAAACAACGCTTTACAGCTTTTTCCTTCAGTTATGGCGGTATTAACAATATTATCATTATTATAAAGAAGAACATTTACAACAGGTTCGGAAAATTCAATATAAAAACACACCATTTGATCCTGCGACCAACCTTTAGATTGCCTGTATCCTTTGATAACCCTATTGTTTATAATTTCTATTTTTGAATTTATTACTTCATCCCTATGCGTTAAATCTATAATAATTTGTGGTGTTTCATCTCCTTTGAAGGTGTATGTATGCATTCCTACGCGCTTTCCGGCGGTCAGCTGCGCCAATACGTTATATTTATCAAGCAAAACCTGATAATAGCCTGGAGAGGCTTTTTCATTGTTATGAGAAAAAGTAGATTTGTAATTTTCGTTATTAATTTTATCAAGATTATAACGGGTTACGGGCATAAGTAATATATCGCAGTAGTCTTCCACGCCTGTTCCGCTGAGATGGGTATGGCTGAAACCATAGATAACGGAATCGGAATAGTGGTAGCCCGAACACCCGTCCCATGTGCCCAGCCTTGTATCGGGACTGAGTTGTACCATGCCAAATGGATAGGTGGCTCCGGGAAATGTGTGTCCATGCGCATCAGTACCTACAAAAGGATTAACATATTTTGTTAACGGGAGGTTTTGTGCGTAAGCATTTAAGAAAAAGAAAAGCGTAAATACAAGTATTATAAAGCGTTTCATTTTGTTCTATGTCTATTGTTATTATTAAACCTGTGTTTCAAGTCATTTAGCGTTTATAATGACAACTATAATTTTCTTAAAAAGCACAATTATTATAATTACGATTATAATAATTTACTTTATCTCATCCCAAGCTAAAGCCGCAGCACCAATAATAGCAGCCATGTTATCATCCAAGCCTGACGGCAATATTTTTACCGTGTTTTTAAATATATTCAGCATATTATCGTCCATGGCGTGTTGCGTAGGTTTAAAAATCCAATCGCCGGCAGATGCCAAGCCACCTAAAAGGAAAACGGCTTCAGGACTTAATATAGCTGTAGCATTTGCTAATGCCATACCTAATTGCATGCCTGTAAAGTCAAATATTTCGCGCGCGAGTTTATCTCCTTTTTGCACCGCTTCAAAAATATGCTTTGCCTGTAATTGGCGATTCGGAATATCTCTCAAAGAGCTATCTAACCGCGAACAACCCATAAATTCCTGCGCCGTTCGTTTTATGCCCGTAGCAGAGGCATAGGTTTCCAAGCATCCTTTGCGTCCACATCCGCACGAACGACCGTTTGGCTGCACAATCACGTGCCCCAACTCTCCGGCAAATCCGGTATGTCCGTAAAGCAGTTTGCCGTCAACTACAATGCCGCTTCCCAAGCCTGTTCCCAATGTTATTACAACGAAGTTCTTCATCCCTCCGGCATTGCCAAAATAAAGTTCACCTATAGCAGCAGCATTCGCATCATTGGTAAGCACCGTTTTGCATTCCATTGCTTTGCTCACCATTTCGGCTAAAGGCACAATCCCTTTCCATGGCAAATTAGGCGCATATTCAACTGTACCTTTGTAAAAATTGGCATTAGGAGCGCCTATGCCTATACCATGTAAATAATAAGGGAAATCTACCTTGTGTAATAGCGCGTTCAATTCTGTTTTTAAAGTAATAACAAATTGTTCTACATTTATAGAATCAGTTGTTTTTATCTTATGTTGTGCATAACATATTCCTTTTTTGTCAAAAAGACCGAAAACGGTATTAGTTCCGCCTATATCTATCCCAAAAACCAAGTGTTTCATTATGCGCGAAGTTTATTTTTTGTTTTATATCCCCAAATACCGTAAAAACTTATATACACATATGCTATAAGCGGTACGATAAAAGAATGCTGCACGCCTATCCTGTCGGCTAAATAACCCTGTAACAAAGGCAATAAGGCACCTCCAACAATCATCATAATAAGCAAAGATGAACCCTGCGATGTTTTTTCGCCCAACCCGTCGATAGCCAACGTGAAAATATTAGACCACATGATGGAATTGAATAATCCCACCCCAATAACAGTCCACATGGCAACTTGTCCTTGCGTGAGCATGGCTATTACAAGCAACACTTGAATCACTACCGAAAAAATAAATAACGTACGCGAAGGACGACTTTTGCCGATAACAAACCCCAACAACATGAGGCAAACAAAACCTACATAAGGCAACATCGCAAAGAAAGGCGTACCGTTTTTATAATAGGCTATCGTCATAATAAGAATTGTAGTAACCACAGCGCTTGCTATAATCAAAAGCCACTTTTTCAGTTGATTTTTTAAATTGTTGAGCATAATACCGCCAATAAACCTGCCAATCATTAAACCGCCCCAGTAAAAAGCCACGAACATGCTGGCATGACTTTCATCCAAACCGGCAATATGGTCAAGTTTTAAATAACTGATCAGAATACTGCCTATACACACCTCGGCTCCTACATACATAAATATGGCAAGCATGCCATAGCGCAAAGGCTTATATTTCAATACATCCAGCCCTTTTGAAATCTTACTCTCATTGCTGAATGAGGGTAGCTGAATACTCTTGAAAAATATGGCAAGCAAAATAAAGATAGCAGCAAAAATAAGGTATGGAATTTTAACAGAATCGGCACCTGTATATTGCGGACCTACAAAAAATTTAAAAATCAAATAACCGCCTATAATAGGAGCTAATGTAGTTCCTAAAGAATTAAAAGCCTGTGAGAGGTTTAATCTTCCTGACGCCGTTTCTGGCGGTCCTAAAATCGCCACGTAAGGATTAGCCGATATTTGCAGCAAGGTAAACCCTAATCCGAGCACAAATAAAGCCGACAAAAAGAAAGGAAATGAAACAAACTGCGCCGCCGGAAAAAACAATCCGCATCCTATTGCTGAAACCAATAATCCGTAAACAATACCGTTTTTATATCCTATTTTATTGATAGGGTCTCCTTGGGTTGCAGCATATATAAAATAAACCAGAGAGCCTATGAAATAAGCGCCAAAAAAGCAAAACTGTACCAGCATGGCTTGAAAATGCGTAAGTTCAAATACTTTTTTGAGATAAGGAATAAGGATATCGTTCATACATGTAATAAACCCCCACATAAAAAACAGGGATGTCATGATAATAAAGGTAACCTTATAGGAAGGAGATGAGTGAGTATTAGACATATTCTTTACTGTTTAAAACACACAAATATATTCAATTATATGTATCATTAAACTTTAGTTAATCAAATAATTGTCTGTTTGTAGGTGTTTTAAACAATCCCAAATGTTTGTATGCCAGCTCTGTAACTTCTCTTCCGCGAGGTGTGCGCACCAAATAGCCTTCCTGTATAAGGAAAGGTTCGTAAACTTCTTCTATCGTGCCGGCGTCTTCGCCCACAGCCGTAGCTATAGTGGTTAAACCCACAGGTCCGCCCTTAAATTTCTGGATAATGGTTGATAATATCCGGTTATCCATTTCGTCTAATCCGTTTTTGTCCACTTGCAGGGCATTCAGGGCATACTGTACAATGGATATATCAATGGTTCCGTTCCCTTTTATCTGGGCAAAGTCGCGTACGCGTCGCAGTAAAAGATTTGCAATACGGGGAGTTCCGCGACTTCGGCGCGCAATTTCCATAGCTGCATTTTCTATAATAGGAACTTGCAATATTTCTGCCGAACGGGAGATTATTTTTTTTAAGGTTTCCGCATTGTAGTAATTTAATCTTGAGTTAATCCCAAATCGTGAACGTAAAGGCGCTGTGAGTAAACCGGAGCGGGTTGTGGCTCCTACAAGCGTGAATGGATTTAACGCTATCTGAACGCTTCGGGCATTAGGTCCCGACTCAATCATAATGTCGATTTTAAAATCCTCCATGGCTGAATATAGATATTCTTCTACCAAGGGGCTTAAACGGTGTATTTCATCAATAAATAACACGTCATTTGTTTCCAGATTGGTTAATAAGCCTGCCAAATCACCAGGCTTATCCAATACCGGTCCGGAAGTGATTTTAATATTAACGCCTAACTCGTTGGCTATAATGTTGGAGAGGGTGGTTTTTCCTAATCCGGGAGGTCCGTGTAAAAGTACGTGGTCAAGAGACTCGCCTCTTTTTTTTGCCGCCGCGACAAATATTTTCAGATTTTCAACCACATCGCTTTGTCCCGAAAAATTTATAAAATCAGGAGGACGGAGCGCTTTTTCAAACTCTTTCTCTTTTGCATTCAGGTTGTTTGACGATGGATCCAAATTTTTATTTACAGGCATATTTGCAACGATAAGAATTTTACAAAAATAGGAAAAATACACGTATTATTGTTTTGACAAGTTTTTTGATTTCAGAATGAAGCTATAGGAGTTTAGTGATGAGTTATGAGTTTGGAGTTATGAGTTTGGAGTTATGAGTTTGGAGATGTACTTTTTTGATTAATAAATGTTTACAAAATGTAAAGCACGCCATTTTAGACATAATTTAGCAGTAGTAAAAAACTAAAAATACGAAAAACGATGCGATTTTTCTGATTTTTTGATGTATTTTTGCATAAAATCTAATGCCAATGTGGCTTTAAAAATGTGCTAAGCTTTAATAGCTATACCTTTATATTAAAATTAATTTGTAATGAATATGAAAGCAATAAAGTTTTTTTTACTGTTTTTGATTTTTTCCGGCGTTGTTCATGCTCAGAATGGAGTTGTATTCAAAAAAAGTGATTCGGGTAAAGTGGATATCATACAAAATGCCAAAATGACTACTTTGCTGGGCAAGTATAAAAACCTCTCGTTAGAGAGAGCTGTAGTGGAGGGGTATAGGGTGCAAATTTATTTTGAATCGGGGACGAATTCTAAAAATCTGGCTGAGCGCGAGAAACAACGTTTTGAGAGAGCTTATCCCGATGTGCCTGCATATCTTTCATTTAGCCAGCCTAATTTCAGGGTGCGTGTTGGGAATTTCAAGACATATATAGAAGCAAGCGCTTACCAGGATTCTATAAAAGATAAGTATCCCAATTCTTTTACCGTAAAAGAAGAAATTCCTATAGAATAATCTTTTTTATCTTCCCGAAAGTCTTGTCGAATCTTGTTTTATAAATATAAACAACAATATTGTAAATGCCCACAACGAAGACCCTCCATAGCTAAGGAAGGGGAGGGGTATGCCAATTACCGGAATCAGACCAATGGTCATTCCGATATTGATGGCAAAATGGAAAAATAATATAGAGGCTACACCATATCCATAGATGCGGGCGAAATCAGTTCGCTGTCGTTCGGCAATCATCACAATACGTACAAATAGACTTATATAAAGGCTTATAAGTACCAATGCGCCTAAAAACCCCCATTCTTCCCCTATGGTGCAGAAAATAAAATCGGTGCTTTGCTTGGGGACAAAGTTAAACTTGGTTTGGGTACCTTTTAAAAAGCCTTTCCCTAATAGTTTCCCTGATCCGATAGCTATTTTAGATTGGTTTACATTATATCCGTCTTTTTTTATGTCTATTTTTTTGCCTAAGAGTACGTTTATTCTTGTTTGTTGGTGTGGTTCCAAAAAATGATCAAAAGCATAATCTACTGTAGAGATATATGCGGAAGATGCAATAAACAGAGCGATAATAAAACCCCATACTTTTCTCTGTTTTCTGTAAAAATAAAAGATAAGAACAGCTAAGGCAAAAAGGCAGCCCATGAGTACAAACTGGTTAATAAGTAGTGCCATGATAGTAAGCACGGCAAGACCCGCTATAATTGCTAAAATATAAGCAGGCATGCCTTCTCTGTAAAATACCAATCCGAAACTTGCATATACCAAGGCAGAGCCGGTATCATTCTGCAATAAAATCAGTATTGCCGGAATTCCTATTATTACCAGAGGGATAAATTTTGATAATTTCTTTTTTTTGTCAAAATCAATAGAGCTTAAATATTTGGCAATAGCCAAGTTGGTGGCAAATTTCCCGAATTCGGCAGGCTGCAACGCAAATCCTCCTATCTGGAACCATGATTTGGAACCATAGATTTCTTTGCCGAAAAACAACACACCTATTAATACTACAATTACAATACCATATATACCATAAGCAAACACGTTGAAAAACCGTGTGTCTGTAAGTAATATCATCACCACGATAATTAATGAAGTCCCTATCCACAACAATTGTTTACCGTAGTTTTGCGATAGGTCAAAAATGCTGGAGTGGTCAGTATTATGAACCGCGGCATAGATGTTAATCCAGCCTATAAATACGAGCGCTAAATATAATAACACCAGTGTTTTATCCACATTGCGGAATATACTTTTATTTTTTTCTGGAGCCATATAACAAGTTCATATTCTTAAAACGTTCTTCATTCTCTTTATGAGTTACCGTATGCATTAAATATTTTTCAATCATTAAGCTGGCAATGGGAGCCGCATATGTAGAGCCATATCCTGCATTTTCTATTACCACACAAATGGCAATTTTGGGGTTGCCGGCAGGAGCATATCCAATAAATAGAGAGTGATCTCCTCCGTGAGGGTTTTGAACAGTGCCTGTTTTACCTGCAATAGCAATATTATCAAGCTTTGCAGCAGTGGCAGTACCCCTTTCTACCACCAGCTCCATACCTTTCTTTATCACATCATAATGGGCTGCATCTATACTGGAAATATTTTTTCGCGTACTAAAAGGTGTTTTGTTTTTCATATTACCTACAGAACGCACCACATGTGGAGGGTAATAAAAGCCTCTGTTAGCTATCATGCCGGCATAATTAACCAATTGTACGGGAGTGGTAAGTATTTCGCCTTGTCCGATAGACAGAGAGCGCACTGTCATTGTATTCCATCTTTTGTCGTAGGTTTTATCGTAAAAATTAACAGTGGGTATATAACCATTCAGTTCATACGCCAAATCTGTTTTGAGAGAATGCCCGAAGCCCATGCTAAAAAGGTGTTTATACCAAACATCGTAACGGTCTCTTATATTGCTATAACGAGGATCATTAAGTATCGCTTTAAACACCTGAAAATGGAAAGGGTTGCACGATTGCTCAATCGCACTGTAAACGTTTAAGGGCGAACCATGATAGTGTGTACACTTAATGGGCCATGATTCTGGACCTTGGCAGCTAAAATAAGTGTTAGGCGTTATCACGCCCATTTGTAAGCCTACAAGGTCAACCGCCATCTTAAAAGTAGAGCCGGGAGGATATAAACCCATAATAGCCCTGTTGTATAAAGGCTTTGTGATGGAGTCATTATTTAATTGTGCAAAATTTTTGCTGCGCACCCTGCCTACCAATAAGTTAGGGTCGTATGTGGGGCTGGAGATAAAGCAAAGTATTTCTCCTGTTTGTGGTTCAATGGCGATAGCACTACCTTTTTTGTTTGCCAGTAGCTGCTCTCCATACTCTTGCAGGTCAAGGTCTATGCCGGTATAAAGATCGCTTCCCATAACGGCAGCTGTGTCATAAGCTCCTTTTTCGAAGCTTCCTACATCGCGGTTATGCACGTCAACCATGCGTATTTTCATGCCTTTTATTCCCCGCAATTCTTTTTCGTAGGTGCGTTCAAGCCCATTAACCCCAATATAGTCTCCTTGCTTATAATAAGGATTTTTTTCGATATAGCCTGGTGTTACTTCACCTACGTAACCTAATAAATGTGCCGCTACTGCTCGCGGGTATTTTCGTATGGTGCGGGGTTGCACGTAAAAGCCCTGCAATCGGTATAATTTTTCTTGTAAATAGCCGTAAGTTTCTTTTGATATTTGTTTCTCGAAAGCTGAGGGCAACATCATGGAATACTTGCATGCTGTTTCCATGCGCTTGATATAATCCTCTTTGCTAAGCCCTAATAAGCTACATATTTGTGCAGTGTCGGCATGTTTGGCTTCTCGGGGAACTACCATAAGGTCATATACAGCTTCGTTCACTACCAATACTTTCCCGTTGCGGTCATATATTAAGCCGCGCGCAGGGTATTGTGTAACGTAGCGTAATACGTTATTGTTTGCCGATGTGGCATAACTTTTATTAATGACTTGTAAATAAAATATGCGTGCCAGATAAATAAAGCCTGTAGCTATAAATATAGCTAAAATCAATAATTTGCGATCGGAGCGGGCAAAACGAACAGGCATAAACGTAGTAGCGTGAAAATAAAAAAAGAAATTAATGCAAAATTAATTAACTCACTTTGTTTTTGTACTATGAATGATAAAATATATTTTTAAAAAAAATTAAAAAACTAAAATTTAAATATTTTAAAATCAATAGATTTATCTGTTGTATGCTCAGAAACAAAAATGATTTACTTTTTAAAATTTGTTCGTTAATCATTAAACTATATCCATAAAAAAACCCGCGAGAGGCGGGTTTTATAGTCTATAGTGCAATGTGTATAATTACGCACCAAGTTGTAAGCGTTTAAATTCTGTAACAGTTAACTCTTTATCTGCTTTTTGGATATAATCTTTAACAGACATTTTAGAATCGTTAATAAACTCTTGATTTAGCAATGTACTTTCTTTATAGAATTTAGTAAGTTTGCCTTGGGCAATTTTTTCAAGCATTTCTTCGGGTTTCCCTTCGGCACGTGCTTGTTCTTTACCTATTTCTATTTCGCGAGAAATAGTGTCTGCATCTACGCCTTCTTTATCAACAGCAATAGGGTTCATAGCTGCAATTTGCATAGCTACAAATTTTCCGATTTCGTCAATATTAGCAATACCTTCTTTATTAAAGCCTAAGATAGCGGACAATTTATTTCCGAAGTGGTTGTAGGCAACCGTATAGGGAGCTTCTATATGCTCATAGCCTGCCAATTCCATTTTTTCTCCGGTTTTACCTATTAAATCCGTAATACCTTCACTAATAGAACGACCATCAATTTGCATTGCTAACAAAGCTTCAGTAGTTGCAGGTTTTTGTGCAATGGTTAAGTCTAAGATTTTATTTGCATAATCAATAACTTCCTGATTTTTAGCTACAAAGTCGGTTTCGCAGCCTAACATGATAACAGAAGCAAATTTTTTATCAGCCGTAGTTTTAGCAACTACAACACCTTGGTTTGCAGAACGATCAGCACGTTTAACAGCCAATTTTTGTCCTTTTTTTCTAAGTATATCTATTGCTTTTTCGATATCGCCTTCAGCTTCTACTAAAGCATTTTTGCAGTCCATCATGCCGGCACCGGTCATTTGACGGAGTTTATTTACATCTGATGCGGTTATATTTGCCATAATTATATTTTTTACGTTAAGTATTCTTATTTAAAAGATAAACCTGTATCATTGTACAGGTTCATCGGGAATATTATTAAGCTTTAGGCTTACGGGTAGCCCCGCCACCAGGCTTACGAGCAACTGTTTTTCTTGGTCTTTTTCCGGAAGCTTCATCTTCACGTTCTTTTTCCAAAGCCAAACGTTTTTTCGTTGCTTTTACTTCATCAGTATCATCATCGTCAATATCCTCCAAAGCCAAACGATTTGCTCTTTCTTCTACGGTTTCTTCTGATTCCTCATCGCGTTTGTCACGGTCAAGTTTGCGTTCGCTGCTACCTTCTTCAATAGCCTCAACCATTTTCTTTATAATTAAAGCAATAGATTTAGACGCGTCATCATTGGCAGGAATAGGGAAATCAACCAAGTTTGGATCGCTATTGGTATCGACAATAGCAAATGTGGGGATGTTAAGTTTGCGGGCTTCTGCAATTGCAATATGCTCTTTCATAATATCTACTACAAAAACGGCAGCCGGAAGTTTACTTAAATCGGCAATAGAACCTAAGTTCTTTTCAAGTTTAGCGCGTTCACGCGTAATTTGTAAACGTTCGCGTTTTGAAATACCGTTAAAACTTGGACTTGCTACCAATTTATCAATAGAAGTCATTTTTTTAACAGCTTTACGGATTGTGGCAAAATTGGTGAGCATGCCACCGGGCCAACGTTCTGTAACGTAAGGCATGTTAACGGTTTTTACTAATTCGCCAACAATTTCTTTGGCTTGTTTTTTAGTAGCTACGAAAAGGATACGCTTGCCTGATTTTGCTATTTGTTTCATAGCAGCAGCAGCCTCATCTATTTTTGCAATGGTTTTATATAAGTCAATAATATGAATGCCATTTCGCTCCATAAAAATATAAGGAGCCATGCTCGGATTCCATTTACGTTTCAGGTGGCCGAAGTGAGCACCTGCATCTAATAACTCATCAAATGTGGTTCTTGCCATTTTTAAAATTCTTCAATTTAAATTAGTTTACATTCTTTTTTCTTTACAAAGCAATTGTCAAGTAGCCCTGAATGTATTGGAGTCTTGACAATTTAGATACTAAACTACCTTCAACAATAGCATTAACGTTTGCTAAATTGGAAGCGTTTACGGGCTTTTTTCTGACCGAATTTCTTACGCTCAACCATACGTGGGTCGCGACGCATAAGACCTTCAGCCTTTAAAGCAGGACGGTAAGCAGGGTCTATTTCGCAAAGCACGCGTGAAATACCTAACCTTAAAGCTTCAGCTTGTCCGGTAATACCACCGCCATTCAGGTTAACGGTAACATCATATTTGCCTTCGGTTTGTGTTAAAGCAAAAGGTTGTGTTACTTTACCTTGTAAAATAGCAGTTGGAAAATATTCTTTGTAATCACGTCCGTTAATGGTAATGTTACCACTGCCTTCTTTAAAATAAACTCTTGCTACAGCAGTTTTGCGCCTGCCTAATGCATTCGTATTTTCCATGTTATTTATTTAATTTCGTTTATGTTAATCTTTTTTGGTTTTTGAGCTTCCAATGTGTGTTCGGCGCCTGCAAAAACACGAAGGTTACGGAATAGCTCGGCTCCTAAGCGGGTTTTAGGCAACATGCCACGGATAGCTTCTTCTACAACGTATGTAGGTTTTTTGCGAAGCATTTCTTTAGGTGTACCAACGGTTTGTCCTCCCGGATAACCCGAATAATGTACATACTCTTTATCTGTCATTTTCGCGCCTGTTAAACGTACTTTATCGGCATTAATGATAATTACGTTGTCACCGCAATCCAAATGGGGAGTATAACACGTTTTAGTTTTTCCACGTAAAATTTTAGCCACTTGTGTAGCAAGGCGGCCCAAAATTTCATTTTCTGCATCCACTAATACCCATTCCTTCTTAATTTCCGAAGGTTTAGGGGTTTGTGTTTTATAACTTATTTGATCCATTGTGTAAGTAATATACTGTTATTCAAAAAATTCCTTTTTCGATACAAAAAGGGGTGCAAAGGTAAAACTAAATTTTAGAAATACAAAATACTTATTCACATTATTTTGTTAAATACTTCTTTTTTAGTTTAAACAGCTGCCAACTGAACGGTAAAATGCCGCATTAAAGGAGCTTCCCATGTTATTTTATACCCATGTGTAATTTGGTCGGCACGGTCTTTTACGTTTTTCAAGGCAACAGCAATTACATCCATATGATTGTTGGTATAAACACGGCGAGGGATTGCCAAACGCAGAAAATCCAATCCGCCAAAACGATTTTCTCTTGTAACGGGATCACGGTCTGCCAGTAAATACCCTATCTCACAGCCACGTATGCCGGCTTCTTTATATAACTCAACAGTGAGTGTTTGGGCAGGAAACTCTTCTTTGGGAACTTTGGTTAATAATTTGGGTGCATCAATAAATATAGCATGACCACCTGCAGGACGTTGGTAGGGAATGCCAAACTCGTCCAAGCGTTGAGCTAAATATTCTACTTGTTTTATACGTGTTTCGAGGTTTTCAAATTCCGTGTTTTCGTCCAATCCTACGGCTAACGCGTTCATATCTCTACCGTTCATACCTCCGTATGTTAAATAGCCTTCCATCACGATGCAAAAGTTTTTGGCACCATCAAACCAATCTTTTTTGCGGGTTGCGATAAAGCCGCCCATGTTAACGATGGCGTCTTTCTTGGCGCTCATCGTCATCCCATCAGCATAAGAAAACATTTCTTTTACAATTTCCTTGATGGTTTTATTTTCATAGCCTTTTTCACGTGTTTTGATAAAGTAAGCATTTTCGGCAAAACGGGCAGAGTCGAATAACACGGGTTTGTTATATTTATCGGCTATGGCTCGCACCTCTTTCAAATTTTGCATGCTAACGGGTTGTCCTCCTGCAGTGTTATTGGTTACCGTAACAATGATAAAAGGTATTTTTTCTTTATATTGTTCCAACGCTTTTTCCAATTTTTGAGGACATACATTGCCCTTAAAAGGTATTTCCAATTGGGTATCTTTGGCTTCATCAATGGTGCAGTCCAACGCAACTGCTTTGCGGCTTTCTATATGCCCTTTTGTAGTGTCGAAATGCGAGTTGCCGGGACATACGGAGCCTTCTTTCACCAAATATGAAAACAATACGTTTTCGGCAGCACGTCCTTGGTGTGTAGGTATCACGTATTCAAAACCCGTGAGTTGCTGAATTTTATTTTTTAGATTAAAGAAAGATGAAGCACCTGCGTAGCTTTCATCGCCCAGCATCATTGCAGCCCATTGTCCTTGCGACATAGAGCCGGTTCCCGAATCGGTCAACAAATCAATATATACTTTATCGGCTGATAGCTGAAACGTGTTGTAGTGCGCTTCTTTTATCCATTGTTCGCGTTCTTCGCGGGTACTTTTACGGATAGGTTCAACCATCTTAATTTTCCATGATTCTGCAAATGGTAATTCCATGACAATATAATGTTTTAAAGTTTTTTAAAAATAAATAAGTAATTAAAAGTAATGTGTAGTATTAATATGCCTCCCTTAAATCAGCTTACGGATATTGATTATATGATTTTTGGGTATTAGTAACATGCGGATAGCATGACTTAGGCAAATAGCTTAGCGCACAAATTCGTCGCGCTTTTTAAGATTGCGAAAAATTGTTTTGAAAGTAAAAAAATAACAATATGTGGCTCGCATAAACATATGGTTTTATGTCGCCAAAATTATAATATAAATTGAAAATAAAAAATTAAATGCAAAAAAATAGCAGAGAAAAATGTGCTAATGCGACAATGTGTTAATGTGTTAATGTGTTAATGTGCTAATGTGGCAATTAGTAATACCTTGTTCTTTCATTTTTAAAATCATTAAGAAATGAAGAAAATTAAGTTTTTTCATTGTCAAATTATCACATTAGCAAATTATTCATACCGCAATGCTTCCACGGGGTTGCGTGTTGCCGCGCGCCATACTTCTATTTGTTTTACCCCTAAATCCCCTAAAGGGGACTTTAGTTCTTTTTTCAACATATTGTTTCGTAAGGCTTTTGCCCGCTCCAAAATGATAGGCTTTGCTTTGTAAAGCATTGTTGTATAATTGTTAATACGCATTAGCTGCAAGTTTTAAAGCCCCTTTAGGGGTTTGGGGTCAAATTATTCGTACCGCAACGCTTCCACTATGTTTCGTGTAGTCGCGCGCCATACTTCTATTTGTTTTACCCCTAAATCCCCTAAAGGGGACTTTAGTTCTTCTTTCAGCATATTGTTTCGCAAGGCTTTTGCCGGCTCCAAAATGATAGGCTTTGCGTTGTAAAACATTGTTGTATAATTGTTAATACGCATCAGTTGCAAGTTTCGAAGACCTTTTTAGGGGGGCAAATTATTCATACCGCAATGCTTCTACGGGGTTGCGTGTTGCCGCGTGCCAGCTTTGCCATGAAACAGTCAACAAAGCTAAACTCATTACTATAATTCCAGCAAGCGCAAATATCCACCAACTTAAAGAGGTTTTGTATGCGAAGTTTTCAAGTATCTTAGACGAGAGAAACCACGCCAAAGGGAAAGCTGTTATTAATGCTACGCTTATCCATACGAAAAAGCGTTTGTTCATCATTGCAATTATTTCACTTTCTTTAGCACCATTAACTTTACGCACTCCAACTTCCTTAGTACGCTTTTGCGCATAATATGTTGTTAAACCAAACAAACCCATACATGCAATTATTCCCGCGATAATAATAAATATACCAATCATATGTTGTACGGAAGTGAGCTGGGTGTAATTTTTTTCAAGTTGATCACTTAAAAACGTTATTTCGGGTGTACTTTGTGGAAAATGTTGTTTCCACTTTTCCAGAATTGCGCGCCTTAATCCGGATATGTCATTAGTTTTATAAGCAATATTAACATTTGACAACCATCCCTCATTGCCTGTTTTAGCTATTATCAATGGCATAACAGGTTGTATTAGGGTTGCAAAATTGAAGTTTTCGACTTCACCTACAACTGTTAATTTCCCATTACGATATATATTTTTGCCTAAAGCAGTTTGCCAGTTTTCTTTTTTTGTAAATTCACGATTTATAAGAATATTCAAACTGTCGGTTGCATTAAGATTACGCCCTTCATTGAGTTTTATTTTAAACACATCCAGGAATGAATCATCTGTATAAATCACATTAATCATAGATGGATCTTTCTTTTCTACAGAATACCCGTTTGAAGTCAGATATCCCTCTCCAATGCTTTGACTTGTGAGGCTTATACCGGTAATTTGAGATATAGAAGACAAACTTTGTTTAAAACTTTGTAACTGTGTAGGTTTTACATCAACGTCAGGTGTAACAACAAGTATATCTTCTTTTGTAAACCCCAAATCTTTATTCAAAATGAAATTATACTGTTTAGTTATAAAAAGCCCAACAATGATAAGAGTAGTTATAATTAAAAATTGAAAAAATATTTGTAGGTTTCCCAGTGCTAAATTGCTTTTGAATGTGATCTTTTCGTGTATCGAATCAATTGTTCTTAATTTAATGGACTTGTAATTTGAAATGATCGTGATAATAAATGAAACTAAAATATTTAAAATAATCAAGAAACCTGTTACTTGCCATATATTTCCTAGCAAGTCAACCTGCGAATGAAGAAAATTATTAAAAAAGGGAGCAGCAATAAGAAACAGAACAATCCCTAATATTGTTGATAATATTGAAATACTTATTACTTCAACAAAAGAGAGCAAAAACAATTGTTTTTTATTGGCTCCGTGTACTGAAAGTATGCCTGCATCCTTGATTTTTCCTGTTTTCTGTGCCACATACAAACTTATATAATTTATAACTGCCAACAATAAGATGATTAAAGCAACAGATGAAACAATACCTAAGTTTTTAAATGATTTTACAGTTGAAAAATCACTCCACTCAGGATTACTTTTCAGGTGCATATCCGTAAATTTTTGGAGCAACACACCTACACTTGCATTTGCTGAAGCCATTTTTTCTCCTACTTCCTCATAGTAAAGTCCATTAATGCCTTTTTCTATTGTATTTGGTGATGTAGAAGGTATGATTTTAATAAGACTTAAAAAAGATGGCCCACCATCCCATTGAAGATAAACATTCTTTCGTGTTTCAAGTACGGCAGTGGTTGTAAGAGCTTCAAATGAAAGATGAGTATTGGCAGGGGGAGTCGCTGCAATTCCTGTAACTGTGAAAGGTATGTTTTTAACAATAAGTTGCTTGCCAAGAGCATTTTCATTACCAAAAATCTTACGGGCTAGACTTTCGGTAATCACAATGTTTTGTGGCGACTTTAATACATTAGCAGGATCGCCGTTTAAAAGTTTCATGCCAGTAAAACTGAAGAAATTAGGATCCACAAGACAAAGCCGATTTACCTTAAATGAATTTTCGCCTATCCACACATTTTCGTTCTTGGCAGAAGAAATACGACAAAAGTCTTCAATGCCTACCAATCTGTTTTTGGCTTCACGAGCAACAGGGTAACGCGCTGTTCCCTCTATACTGCTTTCCCCATTTATAGTCCATTTAGTAAGTATGCGATAGATATTGTCTTTATCTTTTACAAAATTCTCATAAGTGGTTTCGAACTTCAAGTATAGAAATAAATAAAGTATAATGCCTATTCCAAAAGAAAACCCAATAATGTTTATGACTGTATATAACTTATTTCTGAAAAGGTTCTTTAATGCAATTTTTAAATATAGCTTTTTCATAATCTTTATAAATAATTACACAATACATTTAACTACAATTTATTATCATCACAAAACCACTATAGGCTGTATTTACCTGCCTGTAAGGTTTATTAACCAATCTTCTCGAACTTTCAGTTTTATTGAATTTATAATATAATATTTTTGATGCATTAATGTGCTAATGTGGCAATGTTTTTCAAAATGTTGTCATAGACGTACGCTTCATTTTCATATTGTCAAATTATAGCGCAAATTCCACCTCGTTGCGTAGCTGCTCGGTAATTACCTGCCCGTCGAACAGGTTAATGGTGCGGTGAGCAAAGCCTGCATCGTGCAATGAGTGTGTTACCATGATAATAGTAGTTCCTTCTTGATTTAATTCTGTGAGCAGGTTCATCACTTCCTGTCCGTTTTTGGAGTCGAGATTACCGGTAGGTTCATCGGCAAGTATAAGCTTGGGGTTGGCAACTACGGCACGGGCAATAGCCACACGCTGTTGCTGTCCGCCTGATAATTGCTGAGGAAAGTGTTTGCGGCGGTGACCTATTTTCATTCGTTCGAGTACGGTATTCACCATCTCTTTGCGTTCACTTGCTTTCAGCTTAAGGTAAACAAGCGGTAGCTCCACGTTTTCATATACGTTTAGCTCGTCAATCAGGTTAAAACTCTGGAAAACAAAACCAATATTGCCTTTTCGCAGTTGCGTGCGGTTGCGTTCTTTCAAGTGTCCCACTTCTTGTCCGTCAAAGTAGTATTCGCCGGAGGTAGGATTATCAAGCAAGCCTATAATATTTAGCAATGTAGATTTTCCACATCCCGAAGGTCCCATAATGGCTGCAAATTCACCTTTTTTCACGTGTATATTCACGTTGTCTAAGGCTGTGGTTTCAATTTCCTCTGTGCGGAAAACTTTATTAAGGTTAACTGTACGTATCATAATTTTAGTTTTAAATTTTAATATAATAATAGATAAACATTGATTGTGCCATATTTATATCTATTTGATTTATAACTAATTAGGTTTTATCATATAAATCAAAGTGTAAAATAAATAGACATTCTGATGTAAAATAATTTGACAATGAAGTTGTATGTTAATTTTAAAATTTGTTTGTTCTAAAGAAGTGAAAGAATAGGCTAAAATATTTTACTTCATGCTATTAACACTTTGCAGGAGTCTTATTTTATAATATTAGGAGAAAATATAACCACAGAGAACACAAAGAATAGCATTTAAATTTAACATGCTGTTCTGCATGCTCCTCTCTCCTAACTCCTAACTCCTAACTCCAGACTATTTCACCATTCCGTCTTCCAAGAAAACTGTGCGTTGGGCATAGGCGGCAAATTTATCGTTGTGCGTTACCTGAATAATGGTCATGCCTTCCTTGTGCAGTTCTTTTAAAATATCCATAATCATTTCGCCTTGCTTGCTGTGCAGGTTGCCTGTGGGTTCGTCAGCCAACAAAAGCTTAGGTTTTGAGATAATGGCGCGGGCAATACCCACTAACTGTTGCTGTCCGCCCGATAATTGCTGGGGAAATAAATCTTTTTTAGCCACCATGCCAAACCTGTCGAGCAAATCGGCAACCATAGCCTGACGGTCTCTTGTTTTAACGCCTTTGTAAATCAAGGGCGTTTCAATATTTTCATATACGGTCATTTCCTCTATAAGATGATATGCCTGAAAAATGAACCCCATAAAGTCGCGGTGGTAGTCAGTGCGTTTTTTGGACTTTAGCTCGGTCATATTCACATCATAAAGGAAATATTCACCCTCTGATGGCTCATCCAATAAGCCGATGATATTGAGCAAGGTGGATTTTCCTGAGCCGCTGGGTCCCATAATGCTGACAAATTCGCCTTCTTTTATATCTAAATTTATATCGCGCAAAACGAACGAACGTTGGAATTTAGAATCGTAGTACTTGTAAATTTTGTTTAACTGTATCATATCTGTAATTTTATTAATGTAACTATTTAAAAAATGCGCTAATGTGCTAATGCGACAATGTGTTAATGTGGCAATTAGTAATACCTTATTCTTTCATTTTTTTAACCTTTAAGAAATGAAGAAAATTAAGTTTTTTCATTATCATATTGTCAAATTATTCATACCTTAAAGCTTCCGCCGTCTTTACCCCTAAATCCCCTAAAGGGAACTTTCTAACGCTATAATCCGATTGCGACATAATTCTTCAATTTTAGTTTTTACTAACACTGTATTATTTTCTACTTCTTCATTTGTGAATCTGACGACTTTTATATCTCAATATTTTAATTCTGCTTCCCTGTTTAAATCGTATTCTTTCTGTTCTATTGACTTAATGATAAGTTTTTGCGTTATAAAACATGGTTACATCATTTTCAATTGTCATTAGCACTATTTTTTTAAGCCCCTTTAAGGGTTTGGAGTTAAACGGCTATTCATACCTTAGCGCTTCCACCGGATTGCGCGTTGCCGCGCGCCAGCTTTGCCAGCTTACGGTGAGCAGTGCAATTGTTAATGCAACCAAACCTGCTAAGGCAAATATCCACCAGCTGAGCGGAGTTTTATAAGCGAATGTTTGCAGCCATTTGTGCATGGCGTAGTAAGCGATAGGTATGGCAATTACGAAAGAAATCAAAATCCATTTTATAAAACTTGTATTCAGCAAGAGCAATATTTCATCTACACGCGCGCCATTTACTTTGCGTATGCCTATTTCTTTCACGCGTTGATTGATTGAAAATATCGACATGCCTAATATTCCTAATAAAGAAATAATAAGCGCAATAACACTCAATACAAGTGTTATATTTTTTAGTCTTATCTCGGGAGTATAAACTTGAGTAAGCATGTCTTCAAAATATGTAAAAGGCATTTCACGTCCTTTCCTATGCTTTTTATAAACTCCGGATATGTAATCAATCGTATTTTTTTTATTTTTCCCCGCAATTAATACATTCATGGTCATAATTCCCTCGGGATCATTCTTTAACATAATGGGTTGTATGGGATAGCGGAGTGAACGGTAATGAAAATCCTTAACTACTCCCACTATTTTTTTATTGCCTAAACGTTTACCTATAATATCAGGAACACCAATCATTTTTTCTGCTGTTTCATTAATTACTATAGGTATAGCAGCATCAATGCTATCATTTTTTTCTGTATAATTATTTTCCATTTGCTTCCAATAATCCTTATATTGATCTCTAAAGTATTCCCCTTTTAACACCTTGATTTGATATGTTTTAGCAAAATCTTGATCCGTAAGAACCAAAGACATTTTTATACTATCTTCTTTTCCAACCGGCTGCAAAGACAATGTTTCTGTCCAAAATAAATCAACAGGTGCAAAAGTACTTGCCGAGGCTGCCAACACATTCGGGTTTTTAAGAATTTCATCTTTAAACGACCCGCTATCGTACCATAAACCCGTAGGAATGACTATTACATTGCTTTTTTGTAAGCCAAGATCTTTGGCTCTTATATAGTTTAATTGTTTTAACAAGAAACCGGTGCTGATGAGAAATAAAAATGCAAAGGTAAATTGAACTACCACCAGTAGTTTTATAAAACTATTCTTAGTCCCTTTAGCGTTTCCTCCTTTAAAAACTTTTACCGGATTTAGTGCAGACAGATATAGAGAAGGATATAACCCTGCCGATATACTTACAATTAAAACCAGTAAAACAACGCCTATTACTAACCCAAATGAAAACTGAATATGGATATTTTCTCCTAACAAACGATTAAAAAAAGGTAATAGTATATAGAGAAAACACAATCCCAAGCCTGCCGCAAAAGATGTTTGCAAAATTAACTTTTGTAAAAAACTGATAATAAGTTGCATTCTGCTTGCCCCACTTACTTTACGGATGCCTATTTCTTTTGCCTGTTCAGACGACCTTGCTGCCGAAAACAACGAGAAGTTAAAAGATGCCATAAAAAGCACAAATATTCCCATAAGGGAAAATATCCAAATATATTTTAAACTTCCTGTCTTGGTATTAAGCATATCATCATAGTCTGACTTGAGATGTACGTCAGAAAGAGGTTGAAATAATAATTTATCTTGCACAGGGCTATATTTTTGGATATGATTTACCAACTCCGCTTTAAAATTATTATCAATTACAGCGTTAGGTGCAAGTTTAATATATACGCGATCCCAATATGAGCTATTCCATTTTTTATCCACATCGTCAGGAATGAGGAAATCAAACTGTATGCTGCTTTTGTAAGGTATATCTACAACAGCCGCTACTACATAAACATATTTTTTATATTTGTCGGAAACTAATGTTTTGCCAATAGCTGATGAATCACCAAAAATTTTTTCTTTTACTTCTTTTGAAATTATAATTTGATTGGGGGTATATGACTCAATATTGGAATTGCCCTCAATAAATTTAAAGCCTTGAAACACTTTAAAAAAGCGCTTGGTAATTCGAGCTTTACGCACCTCTATCCGGTCTTTATCATTATTCGCTTGCAGGGGAGAGGTCTCTGAATCGTAACTGATACATGCCGCTTCTTCTATTTGCGGATAATCATTCTTAAGTGTAGATGCTAAAGGCATGTAACTTCCTACTGATTTTACAACATTATCTCCTTGTTTAGTCAATGTCAAAACTCGGTAAATACGCGAATAATCAGCATGGAACTTATCGTAGCTTAGCTCTTGGTAAACCCAAAGATAGATTAATAAGCCTGCAACGATACTTAATGTGAAGCCAGCAAAAGTCAAAATTAAATAAATGGGTTTTTGCTTAATTTTGTTCCAAGTATTTTTCATAGTTATTTCTAAATTATTTATGTTTTACTTAATCTGAAATATTCAAAACAAAGGTTTTTTATCATTTAGCTATTTGTAAATCAATATAATAACATCTTTTTTGGTTAAAGAAAAAGAAGCCTTTTGTTGCGGCTTTAATCTGCTTTTTATTTCATCTGAATTCACAACTGCAAAAGGCTCATCGTTAGCAGTGATTCCTGTAGGCCAAAAAAACGGCATATCATTCAAATCGTTTATGATATTTATTTCAGGAACCACCACTTCTCCATCATTCATTTCAAGTTTTTGATTCATATACACCGGTATTATTTTGCCATTTGTCTTGTTGTATATTAATCTGCTATACTTTACCGTGCCATCTTCAATATTTTTCATGCACGTATAATTTTGCGAATACGTGATAAATAAATATTTACTTGATTCCAATACAGATTCTAACAAAAATTTATCAGCTAAACTAATTTTGGAATTCATAGCTTCAGTAGCACTATGAATACCTTTCGAACCCAAATTTATAACATACTTGGGCGCTAATTTATTTGGCATAATCAACTGAAAGATAGTATCGTTAAACGCCGGTTTGATGAACATTTGGTTATTAACCGTGTAAATCAAGGGCTCATCAGGCATACGGTATGTTTCACCTTCCATATTTTTCACGGGATCAAAATCTGCAAAATTGCATAGAGTGTCGCCATTTGCACCAAGAGTAGTAAGCAATGGCGTGTTACCTACCGGCGACTTGCTATTTACCACAACAATATTGTTATCTGTTGTTACCAAAATTTTCTTGTCTCCCAGTTTATTGAAAGAACGGCTTGCCATCGTCATTTGATTTTGTCCGTCTTCGCTTTTTGATTTACCTAAGTCCACTTTCGGGATCCCTTCATCTGCCCATTTTTTTAGTTCCGCATCTTGCTTATTTACTTGAATAGACGGACTTTCCGTCTTGTCATCGATCTTTTTTATAAGGTACTGCCCTGTAGTGTTATTGGCATATTGATAATAGAGTTGACCATCAGTATATGTTACATCCAGCGCTCCTATAAACTGTCGATTAAAGTCATCCAAACTAATAGAAACCCTCTTTCCTATAGTAGCATATGGAAAGCTATTGGTGCAAACCTGCTTTACGAACTCTCCTTTATGTGTATATTGCTGAACGCCTATAAAAGGCGAGAAAGAAAATATATTTTTCTTCCCTACAATAAATTGTTTCGGGAATTTACTCGTGTCATTGTTTGATATATATATTATTTCTATTTTTGAAAATAAGGAAGATGTTTTTATCGGGGAGACAGCCTTTCTATAATCCATAATATTTATTACTATAGGTGGATGTGCGGGGTCTGCATTTCTAATTTCTTTGTATTTAACGCCTTTTTTAGCATTTGAAATTAAATTTAATGTGTTATTATCTTTGCTATTTGCATATTTCAGCAACTCTTGCGTAAGTTTTTTTTCGTTTATTTGCAAGCGATTGCCATTGCATGCAACAACTCCAACTATTAGCATTATACCGTAAAACAACTTTTTTTTCACTTGTAAATGTATTTAATTAATCAGCATTATATTTATAACTTCTGTTTATAAGAAATCACTCTTACGTTTCTTTTATTGTCAAATTATTCATACCTTAGTGCTTCCGCCGTCTTTACCCCTAAATCCCCTAAAGGGAACTTTCTAACGCTATAATCCGATTGCGACATAATTCTTCAATTTTAGTTTTTACTAACACTGTATTATTTTCTACTTCTTCATTTGTGAATCTGACGACTTTTATATCTCAATATTTTAATTCTGCTTCCCTGTTTAAATCGTATTCTTTTTGTTCTATTGACTTAATGATAGGTTTTTGCGTTATAAAACATGGTTACATCATTTCCAATTGTCATTAGCACTATTTTTTTAAGCCCCTTTAAGGGTTTGGAGTTAAACGGCTATTCATACCTTAGCGCTTCTACCGGATTGCGGGTTGCCGCCCGCCAGCTTTGCCAGCCAACGGCTAACATGGCAATACCAATACCTAAAGCTGCACTACCTATAAAATACCATACCGAGAGGTTAATTTTCAAGTAATAATTAGATAGCCATTTTTCCATAGTGAAATAGGACAATACCAAGGCAAACACCGATGACAAACACACCCATAAAAGTGTTTGTTTTATAAGTAAGTATATCACTTCCGGTTCGCTGCTCCCCATTACTTTACGTATGCCTATCTCCTTGGTGCGTTTCAGCGTTGTCATAATGCTCATCGCCAACAGTCCCATAAAACTAAGTGCAACAACTACTATACTTCCCAGTGAAACTAATTTCATAATGCGATCTTCTTTCGTAAACTTCTTTTGATATAAATCTGCTATATTGATTGTTTCCGCTTCATAAGCAGGATTGAACTTTTTAATAATAGCTACAACTTGCGCCTGCTGGCTTTGAGTTAGCTCTTTATCCCTTGATTTCACATTGATATATTCGGTTTTATAAGCGTATGTCAGCATCAGAGGTTCTACTTTTTGAGCGGCATAGCCCGAAAAATAAAAATCTTTCACAATGGCTATCACATTCATCGGCTTACGAAAAATAAGTTTTTTGCCTTCTACGGATGCAAAGCCCAGTTTTTTAGCCGCAGTTTCGTTAAGCACAATACCCAGAGTGTCGGCAGGGGTAAAGAAATGCCCGTCAATCAATTCCAATTCCATTGTTTCACAAAAGCCGGGATAAACCCTATACTCATCAATATTTAACTCTTTCTTTTCAACGTCTTCAGCAAGACTAATAAGTTGACCGCTACTGCCTTTACCCATCAAATGGTCTGACCCTCCAACTTCTTCAACAAAAGGCAATGCTCTTATTTCATCCTGTACTTGCAATATGTTTTTTGAAACATTTCGCCCCGGATTATTAAAAGAGGTTATTTTCTCTGCATTAAATCCTAAGGGAATATTTTTTAAATGGGTAATCTGTGCTTTTATTATCAATAGTGAACTGATAAGAAGTATTGAAATAAAAAATTGTATAAACACTACGGAGCGTGTTAACCCTTGATGTCTTCCTTTTTTATTTTTATTACCTTTTAAGCCATCAACCAACTTTATTTGTGCGAGTTGCTTAGTAGGATATAAACCCGAAAACAGAACAAGTAAAGCAAAAAGAGAAAGGATAACAGCAATACCTACGGGCGTAAAAACATCCTTTGGCGTAATGGGGATATTAATAATTTTTGAAAAATACGGAATTAGCCAAACCGTAAAAAACAAGCCCATAGCTAAAGCAATAATGATAACAATTCCCGTTTCGCGATAAAACTGAGTCGCCAGATTGCTGCTCGTTGCCCCAAGTGATTTGCGGGACGAGATTTCGGCAATTCGTTTTTCGCCATGCAATAAAAACATGTTAACAAAATTGACAATAGAAATCAATAAAATAAAAATAGCAATAACCGCGACCACTTTAACAAGCAAAGGGTTGGTGGTGGGTGTGTAATCGTTATCTACTTTGGTAAACAAATGTATGTCTTTCAGATTTTCAATATAAGTTGTTAGTGGTATGTTTGTCCTTCTACTCCAAGGCTCTGTAAACTCTTTGCTTGCGGCTAATATTTTAGCTTTGGTTTTTTCTATATCAACTCCTTTTTTTATAAGATAGTAGGTGGTAAATTCTAAACTTTTCTGCGTTAGCAACCAATCCTCATGTGGTGCCAAAATCTCAAAGTTAAAATGTGTTGTTTTAGGCAAATCGGGCATAACACCTGCGACGATAAAATGTTGATTGTTTATTTCAACTGTTTTGCCAAGACAGTCGTGTATGGAAAACATCTTTTTTGCTGCAGATTCCGTTAAAACAATTTGATTTTTGGCATTCAACGCATTTTGTGTATTCCCTCGAATGAGTTTTATTCCAAAAACATCAAAAAATTCAGGATCGCTGAACATAATTTTAATGCTTTTAAATTTCGCTTTATCTGTAGTTGCTTCAATATCATAATTATATCCAAGCTGAACGGTTTTTTCAATTTCGGGTACACGTAAGGGAAGTTGCGTATAAAACGTGCGGGCGCACCTGTTAGAAATTGTTGTTTCCTTATCATAATCCAACTTGCTGTAGGTGCGCACAATACGATTTTTATTTTTAAACGATTTATCAAAACTTAATTCGTATTTTAAATATACCGCTAATAAAAGAACGGCGCAAATGCCAATAGCCAATCCGGGAATACTCACGTAAACAAGCAAAGGGTTGCGCTTAAGCATGCGAAAAGCAAAACGTATATTTTTCATGATTTCAATGTGTTAATGCGATAATGTGTTAATGTGTTAATTTGCTAATATGTTAATGTGGCAATGTGTTAATGTGGCAATGTGATAATGCGGAGCGTTGAGCTTGTCGAAACGTGGCAATTAGTAATACCTTGTTCTTTCATTTTTAAAACCATTAGGAAATGAAAAAAATTAAGTTTTTTCATTGTCATATTTTCAAATTGCCACATTGTTAAATTATTCGTATCTCAGCGCCTCCACCGGATTGCGGTTTGCTTTTTCTACCCCTAAATCCCCTAAAGGGGACTTTCTAACGCTATAATCCGATTGCGACATAATTCTTCAATTTTAGTTTTTACTAACACTGTATTATTTTCTACTTCTTCATTTGTGAATCTGACGACTTTTATATCTCAATATTTTAATTCTGCTTCCCTGTTTAAATCGTATTCTTTCTGTTCTATTGACTTGTGGATATCTCCATCAATTTCTATCACTAACTTTAATGAATGACAGTAAAAGTCGGCAATGAATAAATGCATTGGGTGTTGAGGGCGAAATTTTAAACCAAACATTTGCTTTTAGCATTTCCCAAATAACTTGTTCCGCATGAGTCATATTATTACGCAAAGCTTTTGCCCTGTCAAAAATGATAGGTTTTGCATTATAAAACATGGTTACATCATTTCCAATTGTCATTAGCACTATTTTTTTAAGCCCCTTTAGGGGTTTGGGGTTAAACAACTATTCGTATCTTAGCGCCTCCACAGGGTTGCGGGTTGCCGCGCGCCAGCTTTGCCAGCTAACGGTTAAAATTGCCAATAAAAGTATAAAGAGCAGTGCTATGGTAAATATCCAAATATTCAGGTGAATACGGTTGGCGTAGTTTTGAAGCCATTTCTGCATTACATACCAGGTTATGGGAATTGCAACAACGCTTGCTATAATACCGGAAATGACAAATGGTTTGACAAAACGGATAATCAACGAGCTTACTTTTTCGCCCATACATTTGCGAACACCTATTTCTTTTGTTTTTTGTTCTGTCAAAAACAGAATTACGCCAAGTAATCCAAAACAAAGCACGAGCAATGCAAAGATGGAAAACATACCTACCAATTTCGCCAGATTTTTTTCTGATTGAACCAGTTCTGCAAAACTATCATCTACAAAGCCAAATTGGAACGGCTGGTCAGGTTCAATTTTTTTACATAAAGATTCAAACTGCGCAAGAATTTCTTTATGCTTTTTAGGATCAATACGACTGATTAGAAAATTGTTGTATTGAGTTCTTATGGGAAATATCAGCATAGGCTCGGCGGGCTTAGACAAATCGTTGAATATCATATTCTCAACCACTCCTGTAATTTTAATTTCGTCGTTACCATTGCGCAACGAGCGACCGGCAAAGCTACTCCACCCGATAATTTTAGCAAAAGCTTTATTAATAACTACCCCTGGTTTATCATCACTAAAATAAGTACCCTCAATCATTTTAGCCTCTAATGTCTTTGCCATGTCTGCGTCGGTTATCCAGAAAGTAATCAAAGGTTTAAAATTCACATCTTTACCTTCCCAGCTCCAGCCTTCGCCATTGCTGCCATGGAAAGATGGCAATTCCGATGTAACAGATGAAGAAATAATGCCCGGCATCTTTGCGGCTTCGTTTTTCACCACCTGCGCTTTTTTACTTAGCTCACCTTTAAGGTTAATGTATAACAATTGCTCCTTGTTAAAACCTACATCGGTATTTTGAAGTAGCGAAATTTGCTTTCTGATAACCAGCGTAGAGCTTAAAAGAATAATTGAAATAATGAAAATTGATACAACTAACGTATTGCGGAAAAATCCGTTGTTTTTCACGGATACCAAGCTCGGTTTTAATGTGTTGGCGGGCGAGAAACCGGAAAGGTAGGCAGCCGGGTAAGCCCCTGCAAGCAGAACCGTGATGATATAAAGCGCCACCAAGGCTAAAATCGGTTGTGGGGCAATAAGCGTGGTGTAGGCAATTTTCTTTTCAATAATACTACTGAAAAGTGGAAGCCCTGCATACGCTACGCTGAAAGCCAATACAAACGCGATGAGGCACACAAAAGCAACCTCTGTATATATGTTTTTTATTACTGTAAATCTTGAAGCGCCTAAGGATTTTTGAACTCCTGTAATTTTTGCCTGTTTATTCATTTTGGCTGTCATCAGGTTAATAAAATTTAATATTGAAGCTATCAAAACCATTAATCCAATTAAACCGAAAATTTTCACATTACGAATTTTATTGTATTTGTAGAGGTAGTAATCCTTAAATAGAGATGCTGTAAGGTAATTGGTGGATTCCGGCAGTTCCTTTTGAATACGTTTAGTAATAGTATATGCTACTTTACCAAAAGCCGATGGAGATGTAAGTAATCCGTATGTTCTGAAACCATTGTTATACCATGTGTTAAGGATGTTTTCGTCTCCGCCCCATACTAATTTGAGGTTTTGGATAGGTATAACGGCATCAAATTTTATGGAAGAATTGGAAGGAATATCTTCGATAACGCCTACCACTATGAAATCGCTCATATTTTTATATCTGATAACTTTCCCTACAGGGTTTTCGCTTCCGAAAAAAGTATTTGCCGTGGTGCTGGATATTACGATGCGGTTAATCACCCCCTCATTACCACGGTTGCCCTTCTCAAAAGGAAGTGTAAAAATATCAAATAACGAAAAATCTGCCAATGCAACAGTAGTCATGCTCTTTTTATCCTTATGCGAAACAAGACTTTTTTCATAGCCGGGTATATATCTTGCGGTTGCTTTTATTTCGGGATATTCTTCTTTGATAGCCGGAGCTACCGCAGGGGGGCAACCACCAAACTCTTGTCTCTCTTTGCCTCCATCCAAATAGGCATTTACCATAAATATACGGTCAAGGTTTTTATGGATTTTATTATAGCTCAACTCGTTATTTATCCAAAAAAAGATATACATAACACAGGTTAATCCAATTACCAGACCCGTTAAGCCTAATAACGTTGCGTTTGAACTTCTTTTTAATTTTCGCAAAAGTTGCATTAACGTTTTCATAATCTTCTCAATTATATGATTAATTTTAATCGTTTGTTACATTATCGCATTGTCGCATTACCACATTGTCACATTACCACATTATTTCAACACAATGCGTTCATTATCGCCAAACAGTTCGTAACCGCTGGTTATTACTTTTTCGCCGGGCTGCAAGCCTTCAAGCACTTCGTAATACTGCGGGTTCTGACGTCCTATTTTTATATTCCTTTTCACTGCTTGTTTCCCTGATTTGTCAACCACGTAAATCCACTGTCCACCTGTGCTTTGGAAAAATCCTCCGCGTGTCACCATAATAGCTTTGGTAGATTCGCCCAATTGCATTTTTATATGGAAAGTTTGTCCCGTGCGGATGTTTTCAGGCAAGTTGCCTTCAAACACTAAATCTATCTGAAATTGTCCGTTGCGTACTTCGGGATATACTTTTTTTACGGTCATCTTGAATTCTTTACCATTGCGCTCCACGGTGGCTTTTAGCTCGGGTTGCACGCGATCTATATAATGTTCGTCAATCATAGCGCTTACTTTAAAGTTTTTAAGCACGTGCAACATGCCAATACGCTGTCCTTGATTAATGGATTGTCCTACTTCAGCGTTTAACATGCCTAATTGTCCGTCAACAGGAGCTTTCACGTAAAGATTGTTCATGCGCTCATGTACCAATCCCACCATTTGTCTCATAGTGGCGAGGTCTCCTTCAAGGGTGCGCATGGAGCTGGTGCTCATAATCGAATCGTTTTTTGCCCTCAGCTTATCCAGTTCAAGGGTGCGTTTCTGATACTCATAATCTTCTTTAGCAATCAGGTAATCTTCCTGAGAGATAAGATTTTTGTCAAATAACGATTTTTGTTGTTCATACTTACGTTTCAACCTTGAAATTTGATATTGTGTTTGCAGAATGTTTTTTCGGTTTTGAATGAGTCCCTGCTCAAAGTTTATTTTTGTATTGCGAAGGTAATTCTCTTTTTCCGCCACGGAAGCCTCGCTTTGCAGGATGGTTCCATACAGTTGCTTGTTGTCCAGCTTGAGTATAATGTCGCCTTGTTTCACCATGGCGCCTTCCTCAATAAAGCGCGCACTCACCTGACCGCTTTCTTGCGCGTCAAGGTAAACGGTGGTCAGCGGTTCCACTTTACCGATAATGGTAATATAATCGTTAAAAACACCTTCTTCTACTGCGCTAACCGTAACTTTGTCTTCGCTGGTGCGGTAAGCCGATCGATGATCGCTAAAAATGATGTATAAGATAAGCGCCAAAAGAGCTGCACCTCCGGCTATCCAAGGAATATGTTTCTTTTTAATTCCACGTTTTTTTTCAATAATTCTGTCCATAATAGGAAAAGGTTAAAGGTTAAAAGGTTCGAGGGTTAAATGATTGAACCTTTATGTATATTTATTTTGTTGAATTCTCTTTTAGTTGTGTTCTATATGATATGAGTTTTTGTATCATTGCTGATAAATGTTTGGTGCGTTCAATAAAACTTTCATCGGTAATGACACCCACTTTATGTGCAATAATTAATTGCGTGCGAAGCTCACCGCAAGAGCCTTTTGCAACTCTCAAAAATCTTATAAATTCATTGCTTGTCTGTCTGTCGAATCCTTCGGCTATATTTGAAGGAATTGAAACTGCTGATCGTTGAATCTGATCCCGCAATCCAAAATCGTTACATTTTTGAAAAGCGCTGTAAATATCAACTGCAATGGAAATTCCATCTTGCCATACTTTTAAATCCTCAAAGCCTTCAATTTTATTCATTTCTATAATTATTTATTATAAATATTCCTTACTATTAATTTTAAGATTAATGATTATAAATATTGCGGAGGATGCATTCAGAGAATAAACATAATGTAAATCAAAATTTTAAAAGCAGATCCAATTTCATTTACTATCAATCTACCACCATCTTAAATTTCATTCAACAATCCTGTTTTACTCTTACTTTCCACCCTCCAACCATTCCACCATCCCACCTTTTCCCCTATTCCCAAAACCTCACCCCTTGATAGTACTGCATCATTTTTTGTTTTATTTCGAAGGTTAGCTTTGTTTTTAGTAACTGTACTTGTGTTGATGCAGCTCTGTTTTTTGCCGTGTATAATTCCAGCGTATTTGAAAGTCCTTGGTCAAACTTGGCTTGCATGGCATCATAAGCAAGTTTGTCGGCTTGCAACTGACGTTCGAGCTGTTGCATTTCCTGAAATGTTGCTTTCATCTGTGTGTAATCGTTATACACCTGCTGTTTTACTTTTAATTCGGATTGTTCTAAATTTATCCTTGCTTCTTCTGCCTGCAATTTAGCCATACTCACGTTATATCGTGCCTGATTACGGTCAAAAATGGGGATTTGCAATGATATGCCTATATATTTTCTTAAGTTATCTGAAATTTGCTTTTCAAATGCTATTACGTTTCCTGTGTTATCTTTGTTGGTGTTGTAATAACCTGTTGCTATCTGCCCCACTAATCGAAGCGAAGGATAATATCCCGACCTGCTTATTGCTACATTTTTTTTAGCAATGTCCCACTGTGCCTTTAAAGAGGTGATAAGCGGAGAGTATGATAAAAATTGGCGGTATAGATTTTCGGGTTGTGCAGATAGGTTTGCTGCGTTAGGCAAATTAGCATCTTCGGGGTTTTCAATCACAAACGTATTTTCAGAAACTATATTCATCAAGGATTTTAAATTATTTTGAGCTAATAAATGACTGTTAACAGCCTGTATATAATTTAATTCGTCTTTCTCCTTGTTGGCTTTTACTTCCAGCAAATCAGCCTCAGCTTTTACTCCCACCTGCAATAGCGCCTTCATCTTTTCTTCGTTTTGCCTTGATATATCAGCCTGTGCCAAATTTATTGCCGTCAGTTCTCCATAAAACAACACATCATAATAGGCTGCCATGATACTGAAAACCATTTCATCGGTAGTGTTCAGCTTATTTGCTTCTGCCACTTTTGTCTGCATTTTCTGCGAAAGTAATTTTTGTATAAGTTCACCACCGTTGAACAAATACATTTGTGCCTGCACATCGTATGAATTGTTAAACACAGAGTTGTCCACGTAAGTGTTTGTGCGGGGGTCTATGGCACGTCCATAACTCTCTCCGGCGCTTGCACCTGCAGATAAAGAAGGCAAGAAGTTAAGTTTAGACTGGGTATAAGATAAGTTTGCCCTTTTTACTCCTATTTTACTTTGCTGCAAAGTTAAATTATGCTCAATTCCGTATATGATACAATCTTTCAACGACCATTTTTTTGTTTCCTGTGCCAATGCAATAATAGGCAACATACAAGCTAAAAAAATCAATATTCTCTTCATGTTTTTATAGTTATCTTTTTATAGTGTTATCCATAAAGAACGCGTTTGCCATCACTTTGTGAACCCGCTGCCTTCTGCAATATTATTATTTAATTACAAAAGGCACACACTTGCCGGCAGCAAGTCGGGAACACATGCAATAAATCAATTACAACGAGCAAATTATTTTAAACACAAACATTCATTATTTACAATCATACATTCACAAACAATGCCATAAATACAGTAATTTGATTATCATATACTTATAAAAACAAGAAAATTTAAAATGTAAATTTTTTTTACAATTAGGTGTCTATTTTTTTTACAAACATGTATCTTTGGTTTTTTAAAAATCAACTTACATGCAAAAAGCCAATATACTTATTGTTGATGATAATAAAAGCATTTTAACTGCGTTGGAGATATTTTTAGCCGGCGAATTTGAACAGATATCCACCATTTCGTCACCTGAAAGATTGCCATCTATGCTAAAAAACAGTAACTATCACGTTATATTGCTGGATATGAATTTTAACGCAGGCATAAACACGGGCAACGAAGGCATATATTGGCTTAGCAGGATTAAAGAAATGGATGCGAAAGTTTCCGTGGTGATGATGACGGCATATGGTGATATTGAACTGGCAGTGAAAGCGCTAAAAGCAGGAGCTACTGATTTTGTACTTAAGCCGTGGGACAACGAAAAATTGCTTGCTACACTCAATGCAGCTTATCAACTTAACCTCTCAAAACGTGAAGTTGACCAGTTGAAAGAAAAGCACAAGGGGCTCAAAAAAGAAATTAATAAAGATACAAAATTTATAATTGGGAAATCGTCGCAATGGCTGAATACATTAGATATTGTAAATAAAATTGCCACCACCGATGCCAATGTGCTTATAACGGGTGAGAATGGAACAGGGAAAGAGCTATTGGCGCAGGAAATACATAGGTTGTCAAACCGGTCAAACGAAATATTGGTAAGTGTAGATATGGGCGCAGTAAGCGAAACACTTTTCGAGAGCGAGTTATTCGGTCATGTAAAAGGCGCATTTACAGACGCGGTGGAAAATCGGGCGGGGAAATTTGAAACTGCCGATAAAGGAAGTCTTTTTCTTGACGAAATAGGAAATTTGTCATACCATTTGCAAGCTAAGCTATTGGCTGCCATACAAAACAGAGAAATATCGCGTGTAGGCTCAAATCAGAAAATTCCTGTGGACATACGCCTTATTTGCGCTACCAACAAAAACTTAGAAGAGATGGTGCGCAAAGGTTTGTTCAGGGAAGATTTGCTATACCGCATCAACACCATACAAGTAGAAGCGCCTCCCTTGCGCGAGCGTGGCGAAGACATTATCCTGCTCAGTAATTTTTTTCTCGAAAAATATGCTGTCAAATATAACAAGCCGGCGCTAAGCATCAACAATCAAGCCCAAGAAAAGCTGCTCAACTACCAATGGCCCGGCAACGTGAGGGAATTACAACACACCATAGAAAAAGCCGTTATTTTAAGCGAAGGACAGGTGCTGAAGCCTGAAAACTTTTTTATGAAAACTGTGGCAAACGAGAAAACACCGGCATTACATCATGCAACCTTAGACGAAATGGAAAAACAAATGATTGTTTCCGCACTCAAAAAGCATGACGGCAACATGAGCGCTGCCGCCGAACAATTGGGCGTAACAAGGCAAACGTTATATAACAAAATAAAAAAGTACGGATTATGATGAGCAAAAACTTATATGCAAAAATTATATTGCACGTTGTGCTCATCGTGGCAATCTGCTTTGTGTTTGCATGGCTTTACATTATTAGCAGACAAGTTGTTTATATTGTAGCCGGAAGTGTATTTGCTTTTGTCGTGGCTTACAGACTGGTGCGCGTACTTAATTCCACAAATGAGAAACTTGGCTATTTTCTGGAAGCCGTAAAAAATGAAAATTCCATGCTTACCTTTCCGCAAAATGCCAAAAACAGGGTACTTGTAAATGTATATAAGCAACTGAGCAATATAAACGCGCAAATACAGCAATTGAAAATAGAATCGCGACAACAGGAGCAATATCTACAGACACTTATTGAAAATACAGCCACAGGTATAGTTACTTTCAACGATAAAGGATTTATTATCCACGCCAACTCGGCGGCAAAAAAAATGCTGGGACTTCATATTTTCACGCACATCAGACAACTGCAAAAAATAGACGAAAAAATATTCAATATTTTCAGCACCATTAAACCTTCCGAACAGCGCCTTACTTCGTTGATAACAGAAAAAAACGAAGTGGAAATATCCATAAAAGCAACTTCGTTTGTAACGGCAAAAGATACTTTAACTATTGTAGCGCTATATGATATAAAAAATGAGCTCGACGAACGTGAGCTGGAATCCTGGATGAAGCTTATACGTGTGCTGATGCACGAAATTATGAATTCCATATCGCCTATCATTTCCTTGTCCGATACATTGCAAAAGCACTATCTAACAGCAGAAAACAGCCCTATAGATGCAACACAGGTAAATCAGAGCCTTGTAAATATTACGAACAAAGGATTGCATGTAATTAACGAGCAAAGCAAGGGATTAATTTCTTTCGTGGAGTCATACCGTAAGCTAACCCGATTGCCTGCTCCCGACAAAAAATTATTTACATTCAACTCATTTGCCGAAAAAATACATCTTATCTTCAATGCGTTGGGAAACACGGGGAATATAGTATTTAACATACATTACAAACCCGATGATATGGAAATGTATGCCGATGAAAGCATGATATCGCAGGTAGTGGTGAATATTTTGAAAAATGCCGTGCAAGCAAACATGCAAAATAAAAACGCACGGATAAGTGTAGTGGCAGGCATGGGTAATAATGGCAAGCCCTATATTACCATAAGTGATAACGGACCGGGCATTCCTGCCGAGCTGTTAGACCAAATTTTTGTTCCTTTTTTCACCACACGCGAAAGCGGATCAGGGATTGGATTAAGCCTTTCCAAGCAGATTATGCGTGCGCACGGCGGCAGTCTTAATGTCTATTCTGTACCTGATGTAGAAACAAGGTTTACCATGTGGTTTTAAAGAATTATTTTATGTAAAAAACAAATCTTTATATCATCTTATCACCCATCACCCATCACTCATCACTTATCACTCATCACTTTACAATCCCCTCATCCACTCTTCCCGTAAGCTGGCATTATCAGGATTAGCTATTGCAAAACGTAACTGTTCCAAAAAGCGCTCTTTATCTTTTCCTAACACCCCGCTTAAAGCCATATAATTGGATGCGTGGTTACTACGATATATTGTACTTTCCAGCTCCGTATGCGCGATAAAAGTTTCCATTTCCTGTAACAATTCAAACGGGTTCATAGGAATGTATTCACCTGCAAAACGTTGTTTAAAATGCTCTTCGCCGTATGGAAAGCTCAATATCAAAGAAGAAGCATATTCGGGTTGTATCTCATTCAAAATTTTCGCCGAATGTATGGCATGTTGCTCACTGTATTTTTTGCCCCCCACGCCGTTTAAAATAATTACAGAAAGTTTAAATCCTGCCTCCTTCGCCTTTAATAATCCCTCCACCGTGCTGGCATGGGTTTCGCTTTTGTTTATCATGCGCAACACCTCATCATCACCTGACTCTATGCCCACGTATAACATGGTTAACCCTGCCTCGCGGAGCTGTTTTAACTCATCCATGCTTTTGTTTGCCACGTTACCCGGCAAAGAATAAGTTGTAACCCTCCTCACCTTGGGCATATCTTTTTTAATCGCATTTAAAACAGTTAAAAGCTTTGATGCCGGCAAGCACATGGGATTGCCGTCGGCTAAAAATACTTTACGGAATTCGACCGGCATTTGCGATACCGATTTTATCTCCTCCAGTACTTTTTCTTCGGGTTTTACATAAAACTTTTTGCCCGAATACATTTCACAAAAGGCACATTTATTCCATGCACAACCGTGCGTAATCTGCAATATCAGCGAATCAGCCTCGCTGGGCGGACGAAACAACGGTTCGTCATATTCTAACATGTTATAAAAAAACATTTTTTCTTTTTTTTGCAAAGATAGAATTTATACTTTATCCATCAATTCTGTTGTTTTTTACACCCGCTTGACTCATCTTTTACAAAAACGTAAAATTGTGCAATATAATTGGTTTGTAGTGTAAAAAATATGAACAGGGGAAATGGTTAAAAAATTTCTTCTGTTTCTTCTTCTTTTTCTGATTTTATAATCAGTTTGTCGCCTATGCGCAACGTGTCGCCCATATCGGGGTTCCACAGTTTAAGATCTTCAACACTACAGCCATATTTTCTTGAAATCGAATAAAGTGTTTCGCCCGCGCTTATGGTATGTGTAATTTGAGGAGAAGATACTGGTTTTTCTGTATTTTCACGGTTTTCATTCGCCGCGGGAATACTGTCTAAAGCATTATTATCCTTTTTAATGATAAGTCCATCACCTACGTTTAAAATACCCTTGCTTTCGGGATTCCATAATTTAAGTTGCTCAACCGAGCATCCGTGCAGTCGGGAAATGGAATAGAACGTTTCGCCCGCGCTCACGATATGTATAAATTGATGTGGGGGGAACGGTTTGGCGCCAGGCTGAGGGTTATTATAAATGGTTGGGTTAGCAGGAATACCATTGTTATTATTTTTTGTTTTTTCTTTATTTTTTATCACTTCTTGCTTCGGGGGACGGTAATTATTCGAATTAATAACCCTTCCACCTTTTACATAACGCAAAGCGTAATAATTTTGATCGGAAGAGGAAATCGTTACCCCTTTGCTGGTAGAGGCATGTAGAAAATTAAATTCTCCGTTTGCTAAAATTTCACTTACGATGCCCACGTGTCCCACCTGTCCGTTTCGTGCGCTGCCTTCAAAAAATACAAGATCACCAATAGATAAATCGCGCCTGCTTACGGTAGGTGTCTGTAATGCTTGTTGTGTGGAATTAGGCGGGAGGTTATATCCAAAGCTGCTATATACATACGATGTAAATCCTGAGCAGTCAAATCCGTCGGGTGTTTTTCCCCCATATACATAAGGCGTATTTAAATATTTCATCCCGAAGTTGACGATGGCATATTGCGAAGCATCCGCTTTTTTTACCGTTGTTTTTTCCTTCCTTTCGTTTGCGGGCATTTTACTGCCATTATCCGTGGTGGAGTAAACAGTTTTTCGCTGTGTGCCGCACGAGGAGAGTAGGATGACAGAAACAAAAAGGATAAAAAAAATTCTTTTCACGGAGATTGCATATTATGTATGCCGTAAAAGTAAGCCCATTCTTGTTAAAATCTACACGGCAAAAAAAAAGCAATAAACAAGTGGTTGTGAATAAAGAGTGGAGCGTGCTTCTATAAGTTTTGTCCTTTGTTCGGCATCTTTTAAACTTTACTAACTATACAAAAAAACAATAAATTAATAATTTGATATTCAATATTTTAATTAGATATTTAAGCTTATTGTGTTTGTAGATGATTTTATTCTATATTTGTTGTGCAACAATTATACGGAGTTTTGCAAAATTTTTTATGTCGCAGGCACAACACACAAAAAACTTCACAAAGCTCCCTCTCGTTGTATGCAGTATAAAACAAAGAAACTACATCTTGCTGGAAATTTTGGTAAATAAAAATACGGCACATAACCCCTAAGGTTTCGTTGTGCCCGTGAGGAAAGCAATGAATTGAGAAGCATCGAACACAGATATAATATAATTATAATGTGAGATAAACCGATGTTGAACTTAACCGGAATGCGTTATGTGGATTTTGTGCGGAACGATAAAATGATAGGGGATTTTTGGGGCTGCTTTTGGGTTTTCGGTAAAAAAAGAATGTTTTTTGATAATTTTTCAAGTAGGCACATAAGTTCCATACTCGCTGTTTCAGCAGGAGTTTTTTAGTTGTAGGATGCATAAATGTTTTTACAAGGAATAAATACAAAAACATGCTGCACTATAGGCTAAAATATGGAGAGAGAAAAAAGGTTATTAGATATTGTTTTGATTTGTTTCATTGCCAAACGATTGCCTGCCTGTGGTAGGCATATGTGCGGCAGTGGATGGATACTCTGAGAAACCATAATAACAATAAAATAAAAAAATATGAAACGAGCATGTAAATCAGCTATATATAAGTGCATGATAACAGCGAGCTCTATCTGACCATAATGTAAAAAATAAACAGATGAAAAAGTTTATCCAGCCACCCTATTTAAAAAAAGGTGATAAAATAGGCATTGTAGCACCCGCGCGCAAGGTATCGCCCGAGGAAATGGCAAATGCCATAAAAGCTTTTAATGAATGGGGCTTGGAAGTAGTATTAGGGGAAAACTTATATGGACATGACAATCAATATTCGGGAACAGACGAAGAGCGTGCCGCGGATTTGCAGCAAATGCTGGATGACAAAAGCGTAAAAGCCATTATCAGCGCGCGTGGTGGCTATGGTAGCGTGCGTATTATCGATACATTAGATTTTACACGATTTAAGAAAAATCCCAAATGGCTTATAGGATATAGCGATATAACCCTGTTTCACGCGCATTTGCATAATATGGGTTTTGAAACCTTGCATGCCACCATGCCTGTAAATTTCAAGGACAATTATAATGAACAGGATAGCTGCGAAGGTTTGCGAGAGGCTGTTTTCGGGAAAAGATTGCGATACCATATAAATGCCCATGAGTTAAATGTAAAAGGCAATGCCGAAGGTGTTTTAGTAGGAGGTAACCTTTCCATTATCTATTCCTTGTTGGGGTCTGTTTCGGATGTGGATTGTAAGGATAAAATACTCTTTATAGAAGATATCGGCGAGTACCTGTATCATATAGATCGCATGATGATTTCGTTGAAACGGGCAGGAAAATTAAGTAAAATCAAAGGCTTGCTGGTAGGTGGTTTCACGGATATGAATGACAATACAATTCCTTTTGGTAAAACACCCGAACAAATTATCTACGAACATGCGAAAGCCTTGGGAATTCCGGTTTGCTTTAATATGCCTGTGGGTCACACACCTGTTAATATGCCGTTGATAATAGGTAGAACCGTAAAAATAAAAGTAGGAAACGCGGAGAGCGAGATAAAGTTTATGTAAATGGCTGAGCACAATGATTTAGGAAAAAAAGGTGAAGATATAGCCGTAGCTTATCTGCAGCGAAAGGGCTATAAAATTCTTTGTCGCAACTGGCACGATAGGCATCTGGAAATAGATATTGTAGCTATGCACAATAACATGTTGGTTGTGGTAGAGGTAAAAACCCGGACTACCGCCTTGTTTGGTGAGCCTGAAATGGAGGTAACTCCGGCAAAGCAAAAGTTTTTGGTGCGGGCAGCGGAATCCTATATCCTTGCGCATGATTATGAGGGCGAAACCCGTTTTGATGTAATTGGCGTGTTGCTGGGAAATGGACAAATGCAAATCAATCATATAGAAGATGCTTTTATGCCATTATAAAAAGGCAGCTAAATTGTTGTATCTTTGCAAAAAAATAAAGAATGGAACGCAAAAATAATTTTGGCAGAAAAAGAACAACAGAGGATGAAAATACGCCACGTAGAACATCATCTGAAAGATACAAAAAAACGGATAGCCGCAAATTCTCGTCGAGAGACGACAACAACACAAAAAAAACTTTCAGAAAGAGAGAAGAAGGAGAGGAGCGTCCATTTACAAGAAATGATAATAAGCCTAAGCGTTTTTCGGACGAAGAAAATAAAAGCAACTATAAAAAACGGGAAGGTTTTGAGGAAAGGCGTCCGCGTTCTTTTGACAAAAATGATAAGCCAAGAAAGTTTGCGGAAAATGATGATAGCAAAAAGCCTTACAAAAGAAGGGATGCAGATGAGCGTCCCGCGCGTTCATTTGACAGGGACGATAAGCCTAAGCGAGAGTATAAAAAGCGCGATGATAACAAAGGAGGTTTGCCTTACGAGCGCAAATACGAGAAAAAGACTTACGACCGAAAGCCTTCCTATAAAAAATCGGCGCCAAAAAGAAAGCAGGAGTCTGAAGATGGAGCCGTACGTTTGAATAAGTTTATCGCCAATTCGGGGATTTGCTCACGTCGCGAGGCTGACGAGCTTATACAGGCAGGAGCCGTAATGGTAAACGGAGTAGTAGTTACCGAATTAGGTACCAAAATAATGCCTACCGATAAGGTACAGTATGGTACCGAAACTATTAAACGCGAGAAAAATGTATATTTATTGTTGAATAAGCCAAAAGGATATATTACCACCACAGACGACCCTTTTGACCGCAATACGGTGATGACACTTATTGCAGATGCCTGCAAGGAGCGTATTTATCCCGTGGGACGCTTAGATAGGAATACAACCGGTCTTTTACTATTTACTAACGATGGTGAATTGGCTAAAAAGCTAACACATCCCAGTCATAAAGTTAAAAAAGTATATCGTGCCGAACTGGACAAGCCTTTGACTAAGCAAGATATGATTAAAATAGGAGAGGGGGTGCAGCTTGAAGATGGCGTAGTGTATGTGGATGAAATAGCTTACGTTGAGGGCGAAAGCAAAAGAGATATAGGTGTTGAGTTGCATTCGGGGCGTAACCGTATCGTGCGCCGCATATTTGAAGCGTTTGGTTATGAAGTGGTAAAGCTAGACCGCACTGTTTTTGCAGGATTGACAAAGAAAGATTTACCCCGTGGCAAATGGCGTTTCCTCACCGATAAAGAGGTTAGCTTTTTGCAGATGATAAAATAAATTGCACAAATTTTTTAAAATAGTTTTATTAAAAACAAAAAAGTGTATCTTTGCAATCCCATTTGTTGCCCAGGTGGCGGAATTGGTAGACGCGTCGGTCTCAAAAACCGATGAGGTAACACTCGTGCCGGTTCGATCCCGGCCCCGGGTACAAAAATAAAAGCCCTAATTGATATATTGTCAATTAGGGCTTTGACTTAAAATTTTTTATATCAACCCCATAATTTATTTTCAAAGCTTTATTTAATAATAATTTCATTTTAACCCTTTAAACATTTTTTCAATCGCTTTTTTCTTTTGTTCCATATTTGGATGGACATAGAGATTCAGCGTTGTGCTGATATTGGAATGTCCCAAGATTACACTTACTGTTTTATAGTCGCAATTGCTTTCGATGCAGCGGGTAGCGAAACTATGGCGAAGTCCGTGAAATTTAAGGTCGGGGATATTCAGTTCTTGGAGAAGTTTCTTGTAATAATTTCGGTAAGTGCGTGGCTCGGTTGGCTTGGCTTCGTTGGTAAGGACAAAAAACGATCCGTTCACCACTTTTTTTATTGGTTTGAGCATGCGTATCAAATCGCGACTCATTGGAATATCCCTAATGGAGTTTTTTGTTTTAGGCGTATCCAATAGCAGTTCTGTATGCCTTTTTCCGTCTTCTACCATATAGATACGCTGAATGGTTTTACGGATAGAAATTATTCCGGCATCCGCGTCAATATCTTCCCACGCGAGGGCACACACTTCGCCAATGCGGATTCCCGCGGATAAGCAAATGTAAATACCGAGATTTCGGAACGTGAAATTTTCTTGTACGTAAGTCATTATTTTCTTTTGGTTTGCCCTATCCAACACTTCAATCTCTTGCCGTTGTCTTACAGTTGGGAATTGAATATCAAATTGCTTATATTCTGCAAACTTATTTTTAGCTCCAAATCTCAAAATCATTTTCAGCACAATGAGAATGTCTTTGACGGACTTCTGACTTAATCCTTCGTCTAATTTTTGAAATACGAATTGCTGAACTTGCTCTTCCTCCACGGTAAATTTATCGCCAAAAGCAGGTAATAAATGATTCTCCATTAAAAGCATATACGCTGAGAAGCTTGATTTTTTCACATACTGCCTCTTGTCCACTTTCCAAAGCGCGGCGATTTCCGAAATGTTTTTTTGTTTGTCCATAATCTTTTTGTTAAAAATGTTTTTTCTCAAAAGATAATGAAAAGGATTTAAAGTCCCCCCCCAAAATCCTCAATCAAAAAAAATCCGAAATGGAGTTGTTATCACAGAAAAAGGGTAGCAAGGTATAGAGGAAGGTGCCAAATTTGAGATTTCCAGGGTTTGAGGGGGAGTGGGAAAGGAAGAAATTGGGGGAAGTAGCGGAGATATTTAAAGGTAAAGGTATATCAAAAGAACAACTTTCATTAGAGGGAATTCCCTGCATTTTATACGGAGAACTTTATACTAAATATAAATCTGAAATTATTTCGGAAGTAATAAGTCGCACAAATATTAATGAATTTGGATTGGTAAAGAGTAAATCGAACGATGTTATAATACCTGCTTCGGGAGAAACAGCAATTGATATTTCTACTGCAAGATGTGTCGTTTATGATGACGTTTTGTTAGGTGGTGATTTAAACATCTTACGATTAAAGAATGATAATGGCGTTTTTTTGAGCTATCAAATTAATGGTAGAAGAAAATTTGATATAGCAAAATTAGCACAGGGAATTTCTGTTGTACATTTATATGGTGAGAGAATCAAGACGTTGAATGTATATTTCCCTAATATAGCTGAGCAAACCCAAATAGCCTCTTTTCTTTCGCTAATAGACGAACGAATTGCTACCCAGATGAAAACGATTGAGGAATGGCGGATATTGAGAAAAGGTTATTGGAAAGCTATATATTCCAATTATGAATGCCGTGAATATAGAATGGGGGAAATTGCAGAAATTGGTAGGGGACGAGTAATTAGCACCACTGAAATAAATAATCAGAATAATCCTAAATATCCAGTTTATTCTTCTCAAACGTCTAATGATGGCATAATGGGATATTTAGATACTTTTGACTTTGAAGGGGAATTTATAACTTGGACAACAGATGGCGCCAATGCAGGAACTGTTTTTTACAGAAACGGCAAGTTTAATTGTACAAATGTTTGTGGAACAATTAAACTAAAAACAAATCATAACCCATATTTCGTTGCAGAGTCTTTGCAACAAGAAACTAAAAAATACGTTTCCATCAATTTGGCAAATCCCAAATTAATGAATAATGTTATGAGTAGTATAAAAATAGAATTACCTGATATTAAAGTTCAAAATAAAATTTCTTTTCTATTTCAAAGTATTGACAAAAAAATCAATCTCGAAAAATCCTTACTCATTGCTTATCAGCAACAGAAAAAATATTTACTTCAAAATCTATTTATATAAACAAATTCTGCAAAAGATATTTTTTCTGACTTTGGTATTGGGTTAATATTTCTTTCTCGGTTTCAATTTTTCTGTCAATAGAGGAAAGGAAATTAGCAATTTTGGTTTGTTCGGATAAAGTAGGTAGTTTTATTTTTACACTTGAAAATGATTTTACAGAGATTGTAAATCTTGTACTTCCTGTTGCCAACTTTGATAATTGGTTTAATACAGTCGGTATATTGCAAAAGTAATGAGAATATAAAATGTCTAATTTAATATTAGGGCGAAATCTCATTAAATGGTAACTAAATACAGTGTTTTCTAAATTTTCGGAAATCACTACTGAATGTCCAATATCATCTGCCGTTTCAGAACTTGGGGTAAATAAAATATCGCCTTTCTTCAAATTGCAATTTTCAATTTGAGAATCTTTTGCAGATACAATTTGGAATAATTTTACCGTTTTTGAATTGATATTCTCGTGTCTATAAACATTCATATAATTTATTAGAAAAACTATTTTTTCATTATCTCTTATCAACTTATCTATACTGCTTGTTTGAAAATTCCCAATCTCGCCAAGTGTTTTATCTTCCCACTCAGCAAACTCATTCCCCTTCCCATCTCTAAATCTCAATTTTTGCGAAAATATTTTTTCTCTCAGACCACGCATTAGAGATTCTAAGGATTGTATCGTTTTCATTTGGGTAGCAATTCGTTCGTCTATTAGCGAGAGAAAAGAAGCGATTTTGGTTTGCTCGGGAAGTGAAGGTAGGATAATGCCAAATTTTCGTACATTTTTCATTGTTAAAGCAGGTTGTGAACTTGACGAAATGTATTTTGCAATCTCTGTATTTCTAAATCTTGGATTGTTAAAATACTGAAGTAAAAAATGAGGGACAACCTTATCCTTGTCAATTCTAATTCTTGAGACATTTGGTGCTAAGTAAAATCTGTCGTTTTCATCTATTAATGCAACCTCTCCAATTGTCCCAATATATGTAAACATCAAATCATTAATGAACAATTTACTTCTGTTTAGTTTTGATAAATCACTTTCATCAATATATTTAACATCTGATAAATCCAAAGAATTATTCTTTACATTCAATCCACGTAAAGCTATAATCTTACCAGTGTCTTGATAAACAACGTATTTTGTAAATTCATATCCTGCAAGTTTAGAAACATTGCTTACTTCCCCCAACTTCTTTATTTCCCACTCCCCTTCAAACTCCTTAAATCTCAAATTTGGCACGTTGCCGTTTTTTTTATTTTTAGTATCCATCTTGATTATCTTGTTTTTCTTAAAAATAGAATTGAGGATTAATTATGAAAAAAAATGTCATCTATCCATTTTAATGGATTGTTGATAATATAATTTTCGATACGTTTGTATTCTTCGTCATCGCGTATAATATGTTCGTGAAAACGCGATTGCCACGCAAACGGTAATTGTAATCGGTTGGCGTGTTTTGTTACCACAGATTTATACGACCCAATAATGGACGACAACGTGTTCTTGCCCTGATTTTGAAATCGTTGTTGTCCAATGGTTTTTTGGGGTAATGGTTGTTCCGATTGTTTCGATTGTAGAGACAAGGCATGCCTTGTCTCTACGTTATTGCCATTATTGTCGGTATCGTCGTTATCATTATTATTATTCAAAATAATAATTCCGTGAATATGGTTTGGCATTACCACAAACGCACCTAATTCAACGTTTTTTGAATGGTTTTTAATTTCGTGCCAAAATATATCTACCAATATTCCCTGATGCGACAAATTCATTTTTTCGTTTTCAATCTCGCCAAGAAAATGTTGTCTATCAGCTGTACAAATCGTTACAAAATAGGCGGCCTCCCAACCGTAATCCCAATTTTGTAATCGGGTGGAGGCTATTCTGTATTTGTTTTGAAATTTATCCGACATCTGTTAACAAATTAAAACACCAATCCCAATTCCTTCAGATACATTTCTATTTCCTTATCCAATTCTGCTCGTTTAGCTTCCAACTCTTTTATTTCCTGCATTACAGCATGAATATCTACAGGTTCTTCCTCCTTAAAAGTACTCACGTAGCGGGAAATATTAAGGTTATAACCATTTTTGGCTACTTCGGTCATAGGAACGCGGCGTGAGTATCTTTCTTCCTCGGTGCGAAATTGATAGGTTTCTATTATTTTTTGAATATCGTTCGGTTCGCCGTTTTCGCCTTTGCGTAAGCGGTTTTGGCGTTTACCTTTTTCGAAATGCTCGGCAGCGTTTATGAAAAGGACATCATCGAATCTTTTGCATTTTTTCAGCACCAAAATGCAAACAGGTATTCCTGTGGAAAAAAACAAGTTGGCGGGTAAACCTATTACGGTGTCAATATTATTATCTTTCAGTAATTTGGTTCGGATACGTTCTTCCGCTCCGCTACGGAATAAAACACCGTGCGGAAGAATTATCGCCATCGTTCCTTCGCCCGAAAGAAAATGAAAACCGTGCAATAAGAATGAAAAATCTGCTGCCGATTTTGGCGCTATACCATAACTTTTAAATCGAAAATCATCGGCTAACGCATCATTTGGTTCCCAACGCAAGCTGAAAGGCGGATTGGCTACAATGGCATCAAACTGCATTTTTTTAGCGGGATTCATTTCATTGAGGATGTTCCAATCATTCAGAAGCGTGTCGCCGTGGTGGATTTCAAACTCGGTATCTTTCAATCCGTGCAACAGCATATTCATTCGCGCCAGGTTAAAAGTGGTAATGTTCTTCTCTTGTCCGTGTATTTTACCAATACTTCCTCCGCTTTCTTTCAACTGACGGCGGACATTCAACAACAGAGAGCCGGAACCACACGCGAAATCCAACACGCTGTCTAATTTTTTCTTTTCGCCCAACGCCGGATTCTGACTATCCAACGTAACAATTTTGGATAGAATGGTAGAAAGCTGTTGCGGGGTATAAAATTCGCCCGCTTTTTTTCCCGAACCGGCGGCAAATTGCCCGATAAGATACTCATAAGCATCGCCTAAAATATCGGTATCGGTAGAAAATTTTGCAATCCCTTCGGCTATTTTCTGAATGATAACACACAATTTTTTATTTCTATCCGGCGCAGTTCTGCCTAATTTTTCAGAATTGAGGTTTATTTCAGAGAATAATCCTTGAAAAGTACTTTCAAAAGATTCGTTTTCGATATACCTGAAACCCTCTTCAAGCGTTTTCAGCAACTCGGCATTTTGCGTGCGGGCAAGTTCTGCAATATTGTTCCACAAATATTGCGGTTTTATCACATAATGCACTTTTCGGCGCATCTGCTTCTCAAATTCCGGAATATCGGCTTCGTTGGCTTTATACCATACGTTGAGAGCCGAATATTTCTCTTCATTTTGTAATTGAGGATAATCTCGTCCTAATTCTTTCTTTACCGCTTGCTCATAATTGTCCGACAGATAACGAAGAAACAGGAATGAAAGCATATAATCACGAAAATCGTCCGCGTTCATAGCGCCTCTAAGTTGGTCTGCTATATCCCAAAGGGTTTTGCCTAATTTTTGTTGTTCTATTTGTGTCATAGTTTTTTAATTAGTAATTGAAGCTACTCATACGCTCCTAGTCCCGATATTTCTCGCCCTTGTGTTTGTTTCTTCAAAAGCGGAATCAAATCTTCCATCAAGGCCAATTCCTTCAAGCGGCGTTCTTTCCAACTTAATTCCAATGGTTCCAAAAGGTCGGTTAGCTGTTCTCCGTCAAAAATCATACGGCTTATTATTTTCTCTACAAAGGCTTTTAAAACCGATATTTGTAATCCGTGCTTGTTGGCGATAGCGGTCATCTCTTTTTCATATTTTTCCGCTTTGAATGTATCGTAACCTTCACGCAACGACTTTTCATCTTGCCCGCTGTTCCAGTCCAATTCATTGATATACTCGGTCAGATCTTCTTGTTCGTCCATTAAGTTCGAGTTGGAAGTAAGCAAGCTGATAACCTGGGTTTTGGTCATTTTTTGCTTGGTTGGTTTTTTTTGCATATTATCGGCAATCAGCGCCATAATATAGTCGTAATCAATGAGCAAAGAGGCAAAAAGGACAAATTCAAAATCGAGTTGTTGCACATCAACGGGCGCTTTCTCGCCTTCTTTTTGCTGTATTTCTTTAAATTTTTTAGCGGTTTCTATGTAAGAACTTTTGAACGAACGCAACGTTTCTTCCGGCAAGATTGATTCAATTTGTTTTTTCTGTTCTTCATCCAAATCGGTATACTGGTCGAGTTGCGTTTTATAGCGTTGAACTTCCTTGAAATTTTTCACAAACGCTATTCTTGCCGCATCGCCTTTCAGATTGTAAACCTCTTGGGGTTCGCAAGCCAAATCGTTTTTTGCCATAAAATCGCCCAATCCGGCAACAGCTTCTTTATATTTTTCAATAACCACAGGCGCAGGATCAACCAACCATATTTCTCTCGCTTTACCGGAATCTTCGCCCGAAAACCTTGCGATAGCGGTATCCACCGCACTCTGCTGTGAACGGAAATCTAAAATATTTCCATAAGGTTTGGTATCGTTCAACACACGATTTGTACGCGAAAAAGCCTGAATTAATCCGTGATATTTCAGATTTTTATCCACATACAATGTATTCAGGTATTTGGAATCAAAGCCTGTTAAAAGCATATCCACCACAATGGTAATGTCAATTTTATTTTTATGGGAATAATCGGCATTGCTGTATTTATGATCTTTGATGCGTTTCTGCACATCTTGATAATATAGGTCAAACTCGTTAATGCTGTGATTTGTATCATATTGCTTATTATAGTCGCGAATAATTGCTTTTAAAGCAGCTTTCTTTTCATCGGGATTTTGTTTGTTATCCTCTTTTTCCTGCGTTAAATCTTCCTGAATTTGCTGAATATCTTTATTTCCTTCGGCAGGGGGCGAAAAAACGCAAGCGATATTGAGTGGAATAAATGCTGCGTCCTCTGCTTTTTTCTTGTTTTGAAATTCCTTGAAAAGCTGATAGTAAGCAATCGCATCGTTAATAGAGGCAGTTGCGAAAATAGCATTGAAACGCCTTAAATGCGTGGCGGCATTGTGTTTGTCGATAATTGCTTCCACCACGGCATGTCGAGCGAGCGTTTCGCCGGGTTTAATTTGAATATTTCCTTGCCCTTTGAAATAGTCTACGTGAAAACGCAGCACATTTTTGTCGTCAATAGCGTGGGTTATGGTGTAGGCATGAAGTTGCTTTTCAAAAACATCTTCGGTAGTTTTGTATGAAGCTTGTTCGCCTTCAATGATTTGATACGTTGAGTTTTCTTCAAAAATGGGCGTGCCCGTAAAACCAAAAAGCTGCGCATTGGGAAAGAACTCTTTGATGGCTTTATGGTTGTCGCCAAACTGCGAGCGGTGGCATTCGTCAAATATAAAAACCATTCGTTTTTTACTTAATGGTTTCAGGCGTTCTTTGTAGTTTTTTTTGTTGTTCTCATCTAATGCCAAACCCAATTTCTGAATAGTGGTAACAATCACTTTATCGGCATAGTCAGTAGAGAGTAACCGCTTTACCAATGTTTCGGTATTGGTGTTTTCCTCTACGCTGCCTTCTTGAAATTTATTAAATTCTTCGCGTGTCTGTCTGTCTAAATCTTTTCTATCCACCACAAAAAGGCATTTTTCAATTTCCGGATTGTCTTTCAAAAGCGTGGAAGCCTTGAAGGACGTGAGCGTTTTTCCGCTGCCGGTGGTATGCCAAATATAGCCGTTGCCACGGTTTTGATGAATACACTCCACTATATTCTTTACCGCGTAAATCTGATAAGGACGCATTACCAACAGCTTCTGTTCGCTCTCAACCAACACCATATATTTGCTAATCATTTCGCCCAACGTGCATTTGGGAAGAAATTTCTCGGCAAAGGAATCCAAATGGGTTATTTTCTTGTTCTGTTCGTCGGCAAATTGATAAACAGGCAAAAACTGCTCATCGGCATTGAAGCGAAAATGTTCATTTCTATTGTTGGAAAAATAGTAGGTGTTGCTACGGTTGCTCACAATAAACATTTGCATAAAGCACAAAAGTGTATTGGTGTAACCATTTCCGGGATTGTTTTTGTAATCTACAATTTGTTGCATCGCCTTACGAGGCGAAACATCCAATGTTTTTAACTCGACCTGAACAACCGGAATACCGTTAATAAGGATAATAGCATCATACCGTTGGTTGCTGTTATTGGTATTTATTCGTAGCTGATTGATAACTTCGTACTCATTTTTGCACCAATCTTTTATGTTTACCAGCGTATAGAGCAGTGGTGTGCCATCTTCACGCTGAAAATAGTTTATGCTGCGTAATAATTTTGAAGCCGAAAACACATCGGGGGTTACGATTTCCGTTTTAAGCCGTTCAAATTCATTATCGGTCAGTTTCACCCGATTGAGTAATTCAAATTTCTGGCGAAAATTATTTTCAAGTGAATTTCTATCGCGAATATCCGGACGATAGGTATATTTTAGTTCTTTCAGTTTTTGTATAAACTGTTCTTCAATTTGTGCTTCTCTTGTCATTAGACTAATAAATTAGAACTTTAAAGATAAAGAACTATTGTAAAAATTCAATAAAAAAATAAAATAAGTTAAAAATACTTATTTTTGACTTATTTTATTTATGCTGTATGCACTCCAAATCATTAAAAAAGTTTGCCGTATTATCTATTGCGGCGGCTATTGTTACCATTTCGCTTAAACTTTTCGCCTATCATTTAACAGGTTCTGTGGGGCTATTGTCTGATGCCTTGGAATCGTGTGTGAATCTGTTGGCAGCTTTTATAGCTTTGTTAATGATAGCTTTGGCTGAAAAGCCCGCCGATGAAGAACATGTTTTCGGACATACAAAAGCCGAGTATTTTTCAAGTGCGATTGAAGGAGTTATGATTATTATTGCCGCGGTGAGTATTATATGGTCTGCAATACCAAGGCTTTTAGCGCCTAAAGAGATAGAGAATGTAGGGTTGGGGTTGTTAATTGCATTGTCTGCTTCTTTAGTTAATTTAGCGGTAGGCTTGGTGTTGATAAATCAAGGTAAAAAAAATAATTCTATTACATTAGAGGCTGATGGCAAGCATTTGATGACGGATGTATGGACATCTGTTGGGGTTTTATTAGGTATAGGCTTGGTGAAACTTACAGGATGGAAAATATTAGACCCCATTATTGCCATCGGAGTTGCTATAAATATTATTTGGGCGGGTTATGTGCTCATCAAACGTTCAAGTGCAGGTTTGCTTGATGTTTCTTTGTCAGACGAAGAGCTGGTGAAAATAAATGAAAAATTGACATATTTTAAGAGCTTACAGCAGGTAGAGTTTCATTCGTTAATGACACGGCAGGCAGGACAGCGTAAATTTGTGAATTTTCATATGCTTGTTCCCGGCAAATGGACAATTCAGCAAGGGCATGATTTTACGGAAATTGTAGAGAAAGAAATAAGGAGCTTGTTTAACGTTCCGGTTTCTGTATTTGTGCATATCGAACCTATAGAAGATCCCGTATCTATGCACGATATTGGTTTAGACAGGGTGGCTGATGAATAACTGTAGTAAAAAATATATTAACAAAATAATTTAGAAATATAAAAATCAATTAATTTCGCTTTTTTGAAATTATTAATAATATTATGGAACTAGTAGGAAAAGTAATAAACATTTTACCTTTGGTAACGGGTCAGGGGCGCAATGGCGAATGGCGTAAGCAAGAATTTGTAATAGAAATAGCGGACGGGCAGTTTCCTAAAAAAGTATGTTTCTCCTTGTGGGGTGATAAAATTGACCAAGCTGGATTAACGCCCAATATTCCGGTGAAAGTGCTTTTTGATATAGAAAGTCGTGAATATAACGGACGTTGGTTTACTGAAGCCAGGGCTTGGCGCGTGGAAAAACAAATGGAGCAACAACAGGCATCCAATATGCCTATTCCTCCTGCATTGGAAGAAAATCCTTTTAATGCGGCATCTTCCGAAATGGATGATTTGCCGTTTTAGTAAGTAAGTTACCTAATAAAAAAGCCCGAAAATTTTCGGGCTTTTTTATTTATCATAAAGGTAAATTATTTCTTTTCAGCAGCAAACACTTCTTCAAGTTTTTGATGTAATTCGGCTTCTCTTAAATTTTTAGCGATGATTTTTCCTTCTTTATCAAGTAAAACATTGCTGGGAACAGACATAATTCCATATAATTTGCCTGCTGCGTTTTGCCATCCTTTTAAATCGCTTACATGTGTCCATGTTAAGCCGTCTTTTTTGATAGCTTCAACCCATTTATCTTTGTCCTCGTCGAAAGAAACGCCTAATACGGTAAAACCTTTAGGAGAGAATTTTTTGTAAGCAGCAACTACATTAGGATTTTCGAGACGACAAGGTCTGCACCATGAAGCCCAAAAATCAACCAATACAACCTTTCCTCTTAATTCTTTCAAAGCCACTTCTTTTCCCTCAGGATTGGGAAGTGAAAAATCAGGAGCTTGTTGTCCTATTTGTACTTTGCCTAACACTTCTTCGCGTTCTTTTAGTTTTTTTACATATACCGAGTTTGCAATAGAAGCATCGAAATTTTTATTCATTTTCTGAAGTTCTTCAAAATCTATGGAGAATATGTTTTGTAGAGCCAAGAATGCTGCAATAACACTTTTGGTGTTTTTTGAAATGTAATCTTTTGTGTACTTATCCTGTTCTCCTTGTACTTCGTCCCATTTTTTTGTTATTTCACTTATTTTTGCAGTATCTTTTGCTTGTTCGGCTTGCATATATTCGGGTTTAAGTTGTTTGAACTGTTCTTCAAACTTATCCATGCCTTTAATATATGCTTCATATTCGTCATTTGTTTTAGAGCCTTTTACTTTTGTAGCTTCTAAACTGTCCATTTTAATATCCATGGTTATAGTTGAATTCTCTATAAAGAAAGGAAGCTTACCTTCATGGTTTTTAAAAGCCAATACATAAAGCTCCGGCAATTCAACTTTACCCTTCATTTCAAATTTTCCGTTTTTAATTTGTGTGGAATCAACCGTAATGATTTTGCCGTCAGTGCGTTTCATAAGGCTTACCCAGCCACTATCGATACCATGTGTTGTGCCTTTAATTACATAGCCATCATTTTTCTGACAAGCGAAGATTGATAATAAAATGCCTAAAATAAGGCTTAAGGAAAGAGTTTTTTTCATATTTTTAAAGGTTTAAAGTTTTATACAAAGTTAAAAAATAATGTATCTAAAAGGGCTTTTTTGTAACATTTCTGCCCGCTATATATTCAATGGATAGGATAATTATAAATGTTACCACGCTACTGATAATTATTCTTAATAAAGTATGCAAAATACCTGAAAAGGTAAAGGTTTCCATAAAGTTGAGAAAAGCATGATGTATTAAAATTAAAAGAAAAGAATAAGGAATAAACCAGCGTGCGCCCATTTCGGCATATGAAGGTTGGGTAGCGCTACCATGTTCGGGTTTTTGCTCAAGTTTTATAAATAAAGGTCTTATAAAAGCCGTAAATACGGATGCGGATGCATGTAACCCAAGTGTGCCGCTAAATAAATCAATTGTAATGCCTATCAAAAATGAAAATAACAATAATGCCCATCCCTTAGTTTCTAAAGGCAATAATAAAATAAACATCACATATATATATGGAGTAAGAAAGCCATAAAAACTCAAGTGATTCATAAATAATATCTGAGCCAGTACTAGCAATACGAAGCGAACAATATTGGGAATAATTAATTTATTCATTTTTTTGTCCCTCCGTAACTTTCATGAGTGTGTCCTGTTGTTTCTTCAGTAGATTTTTAACTATATATACATGTTGCAATGCATTGAAATCAACAGAAAATTTGAATGGAATTACAAAAAAGTCTTCGCCGCTTTCTATCCTGTAGTCTTTTATAATGCCAATGGTGATGCCCGCGGGAAAAGTATTGGAATAACCGCTGGTAACAATAGTGTCTCCTCTTTTAATTTTTGAATGTGCGGGCACATCCGTTAAGGTGCCGAAGGAGTAATGCAAGCCATTCCAAATCACAGTGCCTATTTGATCGCTATGTGCTATACGACCGCTTACTTTGCTGTTTTTATTCAGCAAACTCATTACCCAGCTAAAGTTTTTAGATACTTGTACTACTGTTCCTACCACTCCGTTAGAGGTTATAACGCCCATATCCTTTTCAACACCCATCAGTGAGCCTTTGTCAATCATAATATAATTGTTGGGTTTGCCAATGGTGTTGTAATTGACATTAGCTACAATATAGCGGTATTGCTGCTTATACAATGTGTCGTTTTTCCAGAAACTCGCGGTGTCATTTTTTAAAAAAGAGGATGAGGTCATTTGCCTTAGCATTGCGTTTTCGTTTGCAAGTTGCTCATTAATCTTTTTCAACTTTATATAATCCGTCAGGTTTGTAACTTGATCGTAAAACCTTCCTGTAATTTCATTTACGCCATTATACATCACCGTTTGCTGGTAATATGACGATTTGGAAAACAATATCAACGCTATTGCTTCTAAAATTACAAACAAAATAATAAAGTGATACCGTGCTATAAAGGCAATAATATTTCGCATATAGTTACAGTATCGATTATTTAAAATTATTTAATTAAGAATGTAAACTTGTCGAAGTTTTTTAATGCAATGCCTGTTCCTCTTGCTACCGCGTGCAACGGATCATCGGCTACGTGTACCGGAAGTTTGGTTTTCATCTGAATACGCTTATCAAGTCCGCGTAATAAAGAACCGCCTCCTGCTAAATAAATACCTGTGCGGAAAATATCGGCAGCCAACTCCGGTGGTGTCATTTCAAGGGCGTTTAAAACAGCCGCTTCTATTTTCGAAATAGATTTATCCAACGCATGCGCTATCTCGGCATAGTTTACGTAAATTTCTTTAGGAATTCCTGTTAGCATATCACGTCCGTGAACGGCATAATCGGCAGGCGGATTATCAATCTCAGTAAGTGCGGAACCTACTTCAATTTTTATTTGCTCAGCCGTGCGTTCGCCAATGTTAATGTTATGCTGTTTGCGCATATAGTCTTCAATATCTGCATTGAAATCGTCGCCGGCAATGCGGATAGATTTATTGTTTACAATGCCACCTAAAGCAATAACGGCAATTTCGCTTGTGCCACCACCTATATCTATAATCATGTTGCCGGTAGGTTCAAGTACATCAATGCCGATACCTATAGCGGCAGCCATAGGCTCGTGTATAAGGCGCACTTCTTTTGCTCCTGCTTGTTCAGCCGAGTCTTTAACGGCTCTTTCTTCTACTTCCGTTATACCCGAAGGAATACATATAACCATTCGGAGTGCTGGCGGGAATAGTCCTCTGCCGGTACCCAACATTTTTATAAACTCACGAATCATGTGTTCTGCTGATTGAAAATCGGCAATAACACCGTCGCGCAAAGGGCGTATGGTTTTTATGTTTTCGTGTGTTTTTCCGTGCATCATTTGTGCCCGTTTGCCCACGGCAAGTACTTTGCCTGTGTTGCGTTCTATGGCTATAATAGAGGGCTCGTCAACAACTACTTGGTCATCATAAATAATAATGGTGTTGGCTGTGCCAAGGTCCATTGCTATTTCTTTGGTGAGGAATGAAAATAGTCCCATTTAATTTAATTATATGTATTGTAAATAATTAAGCAATATTAATATTTTAGTGTTTAAAATGCCTGATGCCGGTAAAAACCATGGCAATGTCGTTTTTGTTGCAAAAATCGATAGTGTCTTGGTCTCTTACAGAACCTCCGGGCTGAATTACAGCAGTTATACCATTATTGTTTGCCAATTCTATCGAATCGGCAAACGGGAAAAATGCATCTGATGCCATAACCGCGCCTTTTAAGTCGAGGTTAAATTCTTTTGCTTTGTTTATTGCATGTTTCAATGCATCCACTCTGGAAGTCATACCACATCCGGCGCCAAGCAGTTGATTGTTTTTTGCCAGTACAATTGCATTGCTTTTTAAATGTTTTACAATAATATTGGCAAACAACAAATCATTTATTTCATTAACCGAAGGTTGTTTAGTTGTAATTTTTTGTAAATCGGCAGTGGTTTCGGTTTTCAAGTCCTTTTCCTGCAAAATTACTCCATTCAGCAACGATTTAAATTGTTGATTGCATGATTCAAATGCATTATTTTGCAAAATTATTCTATTTTTCTTTGATTTTAAGATTTCTAATGCATTTTTTTCATAATCGGGTGCAATAATTATTTCGAAGAACAATTTATTGATTTCTTCAGCTGTTTCCACATCTATTTTTCTATTGGTGGCAATTACACCGCCATAGGCAGAAACAGGATCACCGGCTAATGCTTTAATCCAGGCGTTTTTTAAATTGTTGTCGCTGGCTACTCCACAAGCGTTGGTGTGTTTTATAACGGTGAAAGTGGGTGCGTTAAATTCTTTTATTAATGCCAGCGATGCTTCTAAGTCAACCAAATTATTATAGGATATTTCTTTGCCGTGTAATTGGGTAAAGATTTTATCCAAATCGCCGTAAAAAACACCTTGTTGATGTGGATTTTCCCCGTAGCGTAATGAATTGCTTTTTTGAACACTTTGTTTAAAGCTGCCAATTGTGCCGCTTTTGTTAAAGTAGTTGAAAATAGCGGTATCATAATGCGAACTTACATTAAAAGCTTGCATTGCAAAGTATTCTCTATCTGCAAAGTCCGTAAAACCTTGTTTTTGGTCAAGTAAATTAATTAAATCGTCATATTGCGCTGCCGATGGCACAATCACAACATCATTATAGTTTTTAGCTGCGCCACGTATAAGAGATATGCCTCCGATGTCGATTTTTTCTATAATATCTTCATGTGATTTTCCTGCCGCAACGGTGTCTTCAAAAGGATACAAGTCAACGATAACCAAGTCGATGGGCGAAATTTCATATTGTTGGGCTTGTTGCACGTGCGATTGTAGTTCTCTTTGGTATAAGATACCTCCGAAAATTTTAGGATGAAGTGTTTTTACGCGTCCGTCAAAAATAGAAGGATAGGATGTTAAACTTTCAACAGTTTCTACTGCAATTCCTAATTCTTTTATAAAATCATATGTGCCGCCGGTGGAATATATTTTTACGTTTAAATCGGAGAGCTTGCGGGCTATAATGTCGATTCTATCTTTATGAAATACAGAAATAAGCGCTGATTGAATAGGTTTTATCGAAGTGGTCATAAAAGGGTATAAAATTCCAATAGTAATAATCAACAAAGAAAGTAAATTTTGGCAAACGATTGTATATTTTTATCATCAAAATATGTTAAAATATTTTTTTAAAAATTGTAACTTGGCAAAGGTGTTTTACGTCTAAAGAATATATTAATTTTACCAACCATTGCGTACACAACGTTCTAATTAGTTTGCCTTTATGCTGTTTTTTAAATTATTAAGAGAGTCTTATTCCTTTGCCGTTCAGTCGATTGTGGGTAATAAAACCCGTACATTCCTTTCTTTGCTTGGAATTACGATAGGTATTTTTTCTGTAATAGCTATTCTCACGGCTTTTGACAGTATTCAATATAGTATTCAAAAAGACCTGGAAAGCATGGGAAGCAATGTGTTATTTATACAAAAATACCCCATGATAGGAGGTCCTAATCTGGATTGGGCTGAAATACAAAGGCGCCCGGTTATTTCCTATAAAGAATCAGAAGAAATAAAAAAGAGGAGCAATTTGGCTGAATATGTTGCGTATCAAGGTTTTGTAAGAGGCGATGTGAAACATGCCGGTTTAACATATAACCAAGCGGGTATTATTCCTGTTTCGGAAGAGTACGATAAAGTAGTGCCTATTACCGAATTAAATGTTGGCAGGTATATCAGCTCTGTTGAATTTCAAAATGGAAGCCCCGTTTGTGTTATAGGATCCAAAATTTTCAAACAATTATTTACGAACGAAAATCCGTTGGGGAAAGAAATATTATTTTATGGCAGAAAAGCTACTGTTATAGGCGTGTTTAAAGATTCGGGGAAAAATACGTTGGGCAGTGATTATCGTAATACTTGCGTTATTCCTATTAATTTCGGATTAGGTTTTCTGGATATAAAAGATATTGGCGACGGTTCCATTATTGTAAAAGCGAAAAAAGGCATTTCTAATGATGACTTTTCTGATGAATTGACCGGTGTGATGCGTGCCGTAAGAAAACTAAAACCGGCACAAAAAAGTAATTTTGAAGTTGTGGAAATGACCGCCATTCAGGATTTATTGAATAATATTTTTGGCGTTATCAGCGTTATCGGTTGGATAATAGGCGGATTTTCATTGCTGGTTGGCGGCTTTGGCATTGCCAATATCATGTATGTTTCGGTTAAAGAACGCACAGGACAAATAGGAATACAAAAATCCTTAGGTGCTAAAAATAATTTTATTCTGCAGCAATTTTTGTTCGAAGCTATCTTTCTTTCTTTGTTGGGAGGGGTGCTCGGTTTGTTGGTAGTATGGGGAGGAGCTGTTTTAGCCACTTACTTGTTTAAGTTTGATATTATTCTGTCCTTAAAAAATATAGCCATAGGAATTGTGGTTTCTGCTGCAATTGGCTTGCTCTCAGGTATATTGCCTGCGTGGAAAGCCTCAAAACTTGACCCTGTAGAAGCCATGCGCACAACTTTTTAATAAAAAATACGATATTTTTTTGATAATTATAATATTGTCTATACCTTTAAAGGTTCAAAATTCAATACTTTTTAAGACAATATTTGATGAAAAAACGGTGGATTTTTAAACCCGAACCTGACCCTGTTGTTGTCGCCGCACTGACGAAGGATTTGGGTGTGGAATCTACTATTGCCCAATTACTTGTGCAAAGGGGAATTAATAATTTTGAAGATGCAAAGGCATTTTTTCGTCCTGAGTTATCAAAATTGCATGATCCTTTCTTGTTCAATGACATGGACAAAGCTGTGGAGCGTATCGAAAAGGCATTCAACAAAGGAGAAAAAATATTGGTGTATGGCGATTATGATGTGGACGGAACCACTGCCGTAGCCTTGGTTTACTCTTTTTTTGTTGAAAACGGCTTCAGCAACATTGATTTTTATATTCCGGACAGGTATAGCGAGGGCTATGGCATATCATACGACTCCATTGATTTTGCTGCCAAAAATGATTTTACACTTTTTATAGCCCTTGATTGTGGAATAAAAGCTGCCGAAAAAATAGCATATGCCACCCAAAAAGGAATAGATTTTATCATTTGCGACCATCACCGCCCCGGCGATGTGTTACCGGCAGCTGTGGCTGTGCTTGATGCTAAACGCCCCGATTCTAATTATCCTTATGATGAACTCTCAGGTTGTGGGGTAGGTTTTAAACTTATACAGGCTTATGCTTCTAAAAATAACATAGCTTTTGATTCGCTTATCAAGTACTTAGACCTTGTAACTATTAGCATTGCGTCTGATTTGGTTCCGGTAACGGGCGAAAATCGTATTTTGGCATATTATGGTTTGAAAATTATCAATAACTCTCCGCGTCCCGCGATTGAGGCAATTTTTAAGCTTGCCAATATTGTGCGCAAAACACCTTCTGCTGAGCAAACACAAAATTATGAAGCTGATGCATTGATATTTGACAAAGAATTGAATATTAACGATTTGGTTTTTGTTATAGGTCCGCGTATCAATGCAGCGGGTCGTATAGAGAGCGGCTGTAATGCGGTTAAGCTCCTTATAGCGCCCGATTTGGAAAGCGCCAATGTGGTTGCTAAACAAATCAATGATTTCAACATCGAGCGCAGAAGCCTTGATACTTTTATCACCCAGGAAGCTTTGACGATGATAGCGCATAATGAGCGACTTGGCACAAAAAAATCAACAGTAATATTTAATTCCTCATGGCACAAGGGTGTTATCGGCATTGTTGCATCGCGCCTTACTGAAGTTTATTATCGTCCCACTATTGTGCTTACGCAGTCTAACGGTTTGATAACAGGTTCAGCACGCTCTGTTAAGGATTTTGATATATATGATGCGGTGGATGCTTGTAGCGATTTGCTTGAGCATTTTGGCGGGCACATGTATGCGGCGGGCTTGTCCCTTAAGCCCGAAAATAAAGATAAATTCATAGATAAGTTTGAGAAAATTGTAGAAAAAACAATAAACCCTAAAATGTTGGTGCCGGAGATAGAGATAGATTGCAAGTTAAATTTTGATCAGATTACGCCTAAATTTTTACGTATTTTAAAACAATTTGCTCCTTTCGGTCCCGGAAACATGAGTCCTGTGTTTTATGCAGATAACGTTCGTGATACAGGATATGCAAGAATTGTAGGCAAAAACCATTTAAAAATGACGGTTTTTCAAGATTCCGTGCGTAGTTCGCCCTATTCGGCTATTGCTTTTCAGCAGGGCGATAAATTTGTGGGTATCCAAAAAACCAAGTCTATGGAAATATGCTATCATATTGATGAAAATGAATGGAATGGAAATAAAAGTGTTCAGTTGAACATAAAAGATTTACGTTTCGAAAATCCGGATTGAAAAATTTCTATATTTTAAAAATCATTTTTACGATAAGTACTATCCCGAAAGAAACCAGCAATATACCTACAATGTGGTTTAGCCTCATTAATATTTTATGATTCAGATGCTGCTTAATGTAATAAGCAATAATTACTTTTAATATATCGGTGCTTAACACTGTTAGCAGCGTGGCTGCAAAAAAAATCAAAATGCTGTATTTATGTCCTTCGTAGCCCGATGAAACCCCTACAAGTGTTGATATCCAAAGAAACCAAACCATAGGATTCATGATATTAAGAAAATATCCTTTAAGCATAAAAGTATATCCGGGTGGTCTTTTTACCGGACAGGCTTTTACAACTTTAGCCTTGTTTTCTACATCTTCAATATTGATTTTATGATAAAAGGTAAATACGCCATACACAATTAATATACATCCACCTATGATGCCGGCAATTGTATAGTTGTTGTTTTGGTCTAAAAGTTGTAAAACGCCTAAATAGGCTAAGGCTACAATGGTGCTGTCGCTAAGGAATATACCTAATGCCAGCAAGGAACCGGCTCTCCGTCCCCAGCTTATACTTGTTTGCAGCAGGGTGAACAAAGCAGGACCTAAAAGCGCTGCCAATGTTAAACCGAGGGCTATACCTTGTATAAGTGGATGCATAAATTAAAATTCTATATTATGAAACTCTAAAAATAAATGAATGTTCGAATTATAGGTTTTTTTGTGCCAGAAAATGAATCCAACTTTCCAGCTTTTCACCTTTTAACACGCGGGGAAATTTATGTTGTCCACCCTCTTTTCCATGCATTTTCAACCATTCATAAAAAACAGCAGTAGGCAAAATTTTAACTTTAACTTCTTTCACGGCGTGTAATCTCTCTGTTCGATAATCGTCATTAATAATTTTAAGGTTTTCGTCCAACAGGCGAGCTACTTCATCCTCATTTAACGGATTGTCATGTCCTATATACCAATGGTGTGCAAACATCCCTTCCTGATGTTTGATGCCGGCAACGGTAAATTCGGAAATGTGTATATTTAATGATTCTCCGAGCATTTCAATAGCTTTGTTAAGATTGTCAAGAGAAAGGTGCTCTCCGCAGAGGCTCAGGAATTGCTTTGTGCGACCCGTGATGACAATTTCACTCAGTTTAAGCGAAGTAAAACGTATGGTGTCGCCTATTAAATAGCGCCAAGCTCCTGAGCATGTAGTAATAAGCAATCCATAATCTTTGTTTTCCCCAACTTCGTTAATTGTTAAAGTTGTGGCGTTGGGGAGTAAGTTGCCGTCGTTGTCAAAGTTATCTTCATTAAAAGGTACAAACTCGTAGAAGATGCCGTTGTCCAATACAAGTTGCATGGATTTTATATGCGGGCGGTTTTGGTAAGCAATAAACCCTTCGGATGCCAAATACGTTTCCATGTAAACCAATGGTTTAGCCAATAGCTTTTCAAATCCTTTTTGGTAAGGAGCAAAAGAAACCCCTCCATGCACAAAAATTGATAAATTGGGCCATATATCGTGTATGGTTTTGAGGTTATATTCTGCAATAATGCGCTCCATAAGTATTTGAAGCCAGGCAGGCACACCGCATATTACACCTATATCCCATTCGGGGGCTTTTTTGATAATTTCCTCAAGTTTTGTAGTCCAGTTTTTTTCTTTTGATATGCGCTTTCCTGGTTTGTAGAAGTGCTGAAACCAGAAAGGCAAATTGCCTGCGGTAATGCCGGAAAGATCTCCTTCAAAATAAGTTCCGTTAAACTCCAGTTGCGTGCTTCCGCCCAGCATCAGAATGCCTTTTGAGTAAAACTCGGGAGGGAAGTCGTATTGTCCTAATGTCCATATTTGTTTAATGCTTGTTTTTTGAATAGCGCGCAGCATATCGCGTGTAACGGGAATGTATTTACTCGACGCTCCTGAAGTGCCTGAGCTTAAAGCAAAATATTTAACCGGACCGGGCCAACTAACGTATGATTCTCCGTTTAGTGTACGATACCACCATTTTTCATGCATTTTATCATAGTCGAAGAGAGGCACTTTTTCTTTATAGGATTTTATAATATCCGTACTTTTTAATATATTTGGGAAATTATACTCTTCGCTAAAAGATGTGAGTTCGGCGGTTTTTAAAAGTTTTTTTAATACTCTTTTTTGTGAGCGATAGGGATTTTGCGGGATAAAGTATTCTAAAAGCTGAGATGTAGGAATTTTACTTTTGAATTCGATAGCGCTTTTAATAATAGATCCGAGTATAGCTATACGCATGATGTAATTTATAGTTAACAATTGGCTAAATTACTAAATTTTCATAAAAACATAAAAAATAATAAAAAAGAGTGCTTTTATTTTAACTATTTTTAAGGCATGAATCTATACAATAAAAGGAATAAATATATCATAAATACATTGATAATAAGTGTGTTTTTTTGTGCGGCGTGGGTGTTTGTCATATTTTTAAATTCTACAAAGTCAATTTATTATAAAAATAACAGTATGGAAAATATACCTTTTGAAGGCGCTGGCAATGCTGCCATTCCATTGGGAAAAATAGAAATTTACACCTGGAATATTAATCATGGCGCTATGGGGAAAAATTATTTTAACATGAATAATAACCCGTCTTTGGGGGCATACGCGAGAAATATAGATGGAATTATTTATCAGTTGACTACATTAAATAAAGTAGATTTTATTTTACTGCAGGATATAGAAGTAAATACACGCCGTGCGGCTATGGATAATCAGGTTGAAAGGTTTAAAGCTACATTTTCAGATTATACGGCTTTGGCATCCGTGAGTCCTCAATTGCACACCAGCCTGGTTCCTTTTTTCTCTTTCCATACAAGGCTTTTCCCCGGGCTGCTTACTTTCTCGCTTTATAAACCTGTTGAAAGCAAGCGTTATACACTGCCTGCAAAATCTACATGGTTGGAATGCAGTAAAAACAAAGGCGGATTTTTATTGGCACGATATAATGTTAGCAATGGTAAGCAGTTGATTGTTATAAATATTTATAATGCTGAAAAATACAGCACCAAGGATAGTTTGCTTAAAAGCATAATGAAACAGGAGTTTGAAAAAGGTAACTATGTGGTGGCTGGTGGCGATTGGCGTTTAAGCCCGATAGAAGCATCTTCGATTAAATTTGAGGATGGGAATGTTACAACTTCAGATTTTGCTGCTTTACCAAACGATTATTTCCCGCAAGGATTTATACAGGTATACGATAAAAAGCATCCCACATATAGAGATGTTTCAAAAGCCTATGAAAAGGGCAAAACGGAAACTGCAATCAAAGATTTCTTTGTGGTTTCGCCCAATGTTAAAATTATTACAACAAACGCCTTGGATAATGAGTTCAATTTTTCTTCTCATCAAGCTGTGGGCATGATTATCGAACTTAAGTAATAATGTAGGGGTCATCAACAAATAGCGAAGCGGAAATGTTATCGGCAAATAGTTTTCCTTTTTCCGTTAATATAAGGTGTTGGTTTTTTATTATCATATTTTGGCTTTGCACAAAGGGTTGCGCTTGCTCCAACAGTTTTTTTGCAAAACCTTCCCCGATGTTTTTTTGTATGTGTGTAAGGCTGCATCCCCATTGCGTGCGTAGAGATGTCATTATATATTCGTTAAAGCGTGTTGCGTTTGTTAATATTTCCTTTTCGCAGCTTGTGCCTCCTTTTTTTGTGGAGTTTATATATTGCCCTAAGTTAGCAATGTTCCATTGTCGCGAATTTCCATCGTAAGAGTGTGCCGAGGGTCCTATGCCCAAATACGGTTTGCCTTGCCAATAGGCGGTATTATGCTTGGCATACATTCCGGATTGTGCAAAATTTGAAATTTCGTAATGTTCATAACCCTTTATTTTCATTTCGGAAAGTAAAGTTTCATATTGCTCTAATACCTCATCTTCATTCAATTTTTTAAATTTTCCTTTTTGTATTCCTACATGCAAAGGTGTTTTTTCTTCTACTGTCAAGGAATAAGCTGATATATGAGGTATTTGAAAATGGAAAGTTTTTTCGAGGTTATATAGCCATGAGGTTTTGGATAGAGTGGGTATGCCGTAAATTAAATCAATGCTCAGGTTTTTAAATTCGGTATGCTGTGCATTTTTTATAGCTTCTTCGGCTTGTGTAGCGGTGTGGTTGCGCGCTAAAAATTCTAAATCTTCATCATTAAAAGATTGTATGCCTATGCTTAAGCGGTTTATCCCCAGATTTTTAAAATCATTGAGGTTGTTAATGGAGAGGTGATGCGGGTTTGCTTCGATGGTTATTTCAGGGCTTGTGCTGATGCTATAATGCTTGTAAATAGTGTTTATAATAGCATCAAGTTCCATTATGTTCAAGATGGAAGGTGTTCCACCACCTAAATATATTGTTTCTATTGTTTTTTCAGGGAGATAGTTTTTTCTTTGTGTTAATTCCGTTAAGATGGCATCTACAATTTCACTTTTATGCTTTACCGAAGCCAAAGAATAGAAATTGCAATAATTGCATTTCTTTTCACAAAATGGGATATGAATATATATGCCGGACAATACTAATTAAGTGTTTTTTTGAGTTCTATTCTAAAAGTGGTGCCTTTGCCGGGTGTGGAGTTTTTTACAAAAAGTTTGCCGTTGTGATATTCTTCCACAATTCGCTTGGATAAAGATAAACCCAATCCCCAGCCTAATTTTTTTGTTGAAAATCCGGGTTTGAAAATTTTTCTTTGCATATATCGCGGAATGCCTTTCCCTGTATCTGTTATATCAATAAAAATAACATCTTCATTGTCTTCTAAGTCTATTGTAATGATTCCCTGTTCGGGCATGGCATCTATTGCATTTTTAACCAAATTTTCAATAACCCAGTCAAAAAGTTGCTTGTTGAGAGGTAAAATTAAAGGCTCATGTTTATTAATATTTATGATAAAAGATATTTTACTGGAAAGCCGTTTTTTTAAATAGTCGATAGAGTTGTATATAATGGTTGTGAGGTCTTCAGGAATGAGCGTGGGTGATGAGCCTATTTTGGAAAACCTTTCTGCAACTTTCGCCAATCGTTCAATATCTTTTTTTATGTTTTCAACCATTTCCTGAGAAACGTTTCCGCGTTCTATATAACCTGTCCAAGCCATAAGAGAAGAAATGGGCGTTCCTAACTGATGTGCCGTTTCCTTTGCCAATCCTGCCCATAGCTTGTTTTGCTCATTTCTCCGTTCTGCCATTAATATCAGATAAACAGCACCGGCAAAAAAGAAAATTCCTACTAATTGTATATACGGAAAACGTTTGAGCCTTGATAATATAAAAGAGTCCTTATAATAAATATATTGTGATTCATGCCTTTTTAAATTGATTTTTATGGGGTCGTTTTGGTTTTGCATGGCATGTAAAAGTTTCTCCACCTCAGCTTTGTTTCTAAAAATGGAAGAGTCTAAATGTCCGTATGACAAAATGTTTTTTCGACTGCTGTCTGTTATGATTACCGGCACTGATAAAGAGTTGTGCGACACGTCATTTAAAAATGAATTAACAATGTCATTAACCGCTTCTTTTACATTTTTAAATATATGTGAATCCTGATAATAGATATAATGCGGTATGTCTTTTTCTGAATTTACGGGTATCGGCGGATACTTGGTAAAATTTTCATACAGATAGCTGTCCAGATTTTTATTTTTGGATAAAATTACGCTGTCTAAAGTTATGTTTTTGGAAGAGATAAATTTGCCGTTTTTGTCTGTAATGATAATGGGTATGTTATTGTTTCGCTCCACAATATCTTTATATAAGTCTTTTTGATAATATTTCCCATATATTTCATGGTTCATAAGCATTTTGGCATACAGTTCCATTTTAAAACGCTCTTCGCTCTGGATGTCGCTAAAAAAAGAATCTACAGAGTGAACCAATGTTGCTTTGTGTTGCGTGGCTTTAGCCCACACGCTTATTTTTTCTCTTTCGTCGCGTGAGATTTTTTTAATTAAAACATTGGTATGAATAAGTCCGGCAGTTACCAGCGCAGCTCCTAAAACAATAATAGCCAGACGTAATCGTCTGTCAAGAAAAAAGTTGGTACTCTTTTTTTTAAATTCATCAAAAGGGAAGAAAATGGTATAACGCTTATTTTTCACTTAACAATATTTGTTTTGCTTTTTTAAGATCGTTTTTTTGTTCGGTCGAAATTTCGGGATAGTGAATATCTAATTTTTTTATACGTTCCACAATAATATTGGATACCAATGAGCGCATAAACCACTTTTTGTCAGCCGGAATCACATACCAAGGGGCGCTTTCGGTGGAGGTGTTTTCCATCATGTGGGTGTATGCTTCCATATAATCGTCCCAACGCTCGCGTTCGGGGAGGTCGTTAATGGAAAATTTCCAGTTTTTCGAAGCGTCCTCTATACGGGCTAACAAACGTTCCTTTTGCTCTTTTTTGGAAACATTTAAAAAGAATTTTAAAATAATAGTGCCGTTGTTGGTTAGGTATTTTTCAAAATTATTAATGTCATCATAGCGTTTTTCCCAGAATTCTTTGTCGGGCTTGCCATTAAAACCGGGCAGGCGTTGGCGTGTTAAAAATTCAGGATGCACTTTGGTTACCAGCACTTCTTCATAATATGAGCGGTTAAAAATTCCAATACGCCCGCGTTCGGGAAGTTGTTTCACGCAACGCCACAAAAAGTCATGGTCTATCTCTTCTTCCGAGGGAGCCTTGAAACTGCTTACCTGGCATCCCTGCGGGTTAACTCCCGACATCACATGCTTTATGGTGCCGTCTTTGCCCGCTGCATCCATGGCTTGAAAAATTAACAAAACCGCATATTTGTTGTGCGCGTAAAGCACGTCCTGCATCTCTGATAATTTTTCCACACCCTTTTCCAAGTCTTTTTGCGCATCATCTTTGTTTTTATATTTGCCTGTTTCGTCCGTGTTAAAATCTTTTACGGAAGTGTGTTTTTTAGGGTTGTATATATAATCGTCTGATTTCATGCTTCGTGATTTTATAATTATACTTTTATTTTAATATAGGTGTTTGTAAAAACGCCCGCAATGGTTAACTTATGCTTATTTTTGTTTTTTGAATACTTAAATTTTTTTAATGCGATGACACATAGTTTTAAGCGTTGATAAAAATAAATAAAAGAATTTAGTAACAAATATAAAGCTAAAAGAATTAATATTTGCGCATAAAGTTAACCTTTCTTAATTTTGTTAAAAATATTTTTATAAAAATATGGCAGATTTATCAGTAAATTATATGGGTTTACAACTTAAAAATCCTATTATTGTAGGTAGTTGTGGGTTAATGAATTCAATTTTGGAAATACAGCAAGTTGCAGCTGCGGGAGCAGGGGCAGTTGTGCTGAAATCTATTTTTGAAGAACAAATCAGGCATGAAATGGATGTACATATCGATAATGCTGACGGACAATCGAACTCATTTATAAAAGGCTACGAAAATGTGCTTGCCGAACGCCCTTATGATTATATGCAGGCATATGATTATCTTGCCGATCATTTTAAGGAGCAAACCTTAAGTAAATATATTAGTTTTGTAGCAGCAGCCAAAAAAAGTGTTGATATTCCCGTGATTGCAAGCATCAATTGTACATCGGCTTACGACTGGCATTATTTTGCGCGTCGTATAGAAGCTGCCGGCGCTGACGCTATTGAGCTTAATATATACGTTTTGCCTTCAAACACCGAAAAATCTGCCCAGGAAAACGAAAAAGTTTATTTTGATATTGTAGAAACAGTTCTTAAGCAAGTAAAAATTCCGGTAGCCGTTAAAATGAGCTATTATTTTTCGAGCCTCGCACATACAATAACACAACTGTCAAACACCGGCATAGGCGCCTTGGTGCTTTTTAACCGTCCTTTTCATCCCGATATTGATATTAATACATTGGAAGTGGTGCCTAAGTATATATATAGCGAAGATTCGGAATATTCACATATATTGCGCTGGATAGCCATATTGTCTCAGCGGGTAGGCTGTAACCTTGTGGCATCCACGGGCGTGCATTCTGCCGAAACGGTTATTAAACAATTGCTGGCAGGAGCAACAGCCGTGCAGGTAGTTTCGGCAGTATATAAAAATGGCTTTAAAAAAATAACAGAAATTATAAACGGTCTTTCCGATTGGATGGATAATAAGGATTATAAATCTATTGCAGATTTCAGGGGAAAAGTAAATCAATATAATGTAAAAAATCCCGCTGAATTTGAAAGGGTACAGTTTATGCGTTTGTATTCTAAAATAGTGTAATCTTAAAATATTTTTTGCAATCATAAAAAAGATTTGTATTTTTGCACTCTGAAAATTTACGGGGTGTGGCGCAGTTGGCTAGCGTACTTGCATGGGGTGCAAGTGGTCGCCCGTTCGAGTCGGGCCACTCCGACATAAGAAAAGACGGTTTTTGCCGTCTTTTTTGCTTTTGCGGTGTTTGCTTAGTCTTTATTTACAAAATTATGTGGTGTATGCCTGCTTCATAAGGACGAAAAATAGCTTCTTTGAGTTTAATGTAATCATTTTCGTGCGCTACAAAATCCAACTTGTTAGTATCTATAAGCAAAATGCGCATTTGCGGTTGCTGCTTAAGGTAAGCTAGGTATCCATGCTGAATTTTTTCCAGGTATTCGTTTTGGATATTTTGCTCATATTCTCTTCCTCGTTTGCGGATATTGGCTTGTAGGCGCGGTATATCCACGTAGAGGTAAACCAGCAAATCGGGTTTGGGTAAGTTGCTGTCTATGATGCCGAAAACACGGTTAAACAAGGTGTATTCATCTGCGTTAAGCGTATTTTTGGCAAAAATCACCGATTTAAATACAAAGTAATCGGCAATGGTGAGATGATGAAAAATATCTGTTTGTGAAAGTTTGTTTTTTAGTTGTTGATAACGGTCGGCGAGAAATGAAAGTTCCAGAGGAAAAGCGTATCGTTCGGGTTCTTCATAAAATTTAGGTAAAAAGGAGTTGTCTTCAAATTGTTCCAATATAAGCAGCGCGTTCAATTCTTCGGATAAACGTGTAGCCAATGTCGTTTTCCCGGCTCCTATATTTCCCTCAATAGCAATATAATGATATGGTAAATGATTTAACACGGTTATTTATTTGCTTGGTTTATAAAATCTGCAACGCTTAACACTTTCCGGAAGCTTTTGTTGTCAGGTAATTCATTTAGTAAAGTTGATATGTTTTTTTTAAATAAAGGATGTACAAAGGTAGGCGCTATTTCAGCCAACGGTTGCAATACAAACAAACGTAAATGAAGGCGTGGGTGAGGTATTTGGAGTAATTCCGAATGTATTATAGTGTTATCGTAGAATAATATGTCTAAATCCATGGTTCTTCCGGCATATCCCTTGCCCTCTCTGGTTCTGCCTAATTTTTTTTCAATGTCGAGTAACTTGCGCATAAGAGCGTCTGCTAACAGGGGCGTGTGCAATTCAATAACCTGATTGTAAAAAGGAATATTATCATTAAACCCCCAAGGCTCAGTTTCTATTATGGATGATACGTTTACAATATCCCCTGCTTCCTTCATAAGTTTATATGCGGAAATAATATGCTGAAGCCTGTTGCCTCTGTTACTGCCAACGGAGATAAAGGAAATTGCCATCTGAATTTTAGTTGACTGTTTTTAAAAACTTTTCAAAGTTAGTTATTTTAAAAAAAATAAGAAGTGTAGTGTTTATAACATTCTTTTAAAAGTGTTGAGCTTTTATATTCTATATAAAATGCAGGAGTAAGGTTGTTTGCTGAGGTTTAGTTAGATATAAAAAGGAGAGAGCCTTATTTTAATTTGCACAAAAATTAGTAATATATTTTTACATGATGATAAGATTACTTTATATTTGTAAATTCTTGTTTTTATTATATTAAATGCCATGCCAACCATTACAGAAAGGCTTGCCCAAGACGTGAGGTTTAAAGAATCCATTAATTCGTGTATCAATTGTGGGGTATGCACCGCCATATGCGCTGCTGCAGAGTTTTACGATTATTCGCCACGGCAAATAGCCGGCATTGTGCAGGAGGGCAACGAAGAAAAAATTATAGCCTTGCTCAAAAGCGATACTATTTGGTTTTGCGGGCAATGCATGTCGTGCAAAACACGCTGTCCGCGCAACAACTGCGTGGGTATAATCATTGCGGTATTGCGTAAAATATCGCAGGAGGAAGGCTATTTTGTAGAAAGCCGCATGGGTAGGCAGCAGTTGCTTATTAAACGTAACATAGGAAGCACTATCTTAAAATACGGATACTGCATACATCCCGAAATTGTGAATCCCGAATATCATCCGGAACAAGGACCTACGTGGGAGTGGGTATATAAGAACAAAGAAAAAGTGTATGAGCGTATGAATGCCAACTTGGATAAGCCGGGCAGCGGAACATTGCGCAAAATAGAACAGGATACCTTGCAGGAGTTGCGTGATATTTTTGAGGTATCGGGAGGAGTGGAGCTGTTTGACAAAATAGAGAAGTATAGTTTTGAAAAAGCGGCTGAAATGGGTTTGGCAAGCAATCCCGATAGTATGGACAATTATGTGAAGTATATTTCAAACGAATAGATTATGCAAAACGAAGGATTAAAAAATATTTGGGCGAAATACCAGAAGGAAATAGCAGACGACCATTACTATTATCTGCGAAGTTGCATACGCCAAAACTTCTTTCCGGGTGCCGAATACTACTTTCTTAAAATACTTCGCGAGGTACTGGGCAAAGACGTGTATGACGATCCCAGGCATACTACTTGCACCGGCATTGGATATCATTCGGATATTGTTCCGTTTGAGACCATACAAACCGTTGTGGCACGCGAATTTGCACTTATGACTGCCGCGGGCTATCGTAATGTTGCCGTGTCGTGCGTTACCTCATTTGGGATATACAGTGAAATACTTGAAACCTGGAGAGAGTTTCCGAAGGAACTCCAAAAAGCGCGCGAAAACCTTTGGAAAGCAACAAAAAGAGAATTCGAAATTCCGGAAAATATAGCCCATGCCAGTGATATTATTTATAAATTCCGCCATCAAATAGCAGAAAAAGCGAAGTATAAACTTGTAAATACAAATACGGGTAAACCTCTGCAAATAGTAGAACATATAGGATGCCACTATGCAAAAATGTTTCCCGTAAAAGGAATTGGAGGCGCCGAATTTCCGCAAGTACTGAGCGGCATGATTGCGGCATGGGGTGGCGATGTAGTTGACTATCCTGAGCGCCGACATTGTTGTGGTTTTGGTTTCAGGCAATATTTGGTACAGCAAAACCGCGGATACTCTTTGTCCAATTCCAAGAAAAAACTCGAATCCATGCAGCCCTACGAACCTGATGCTATCATATGCAACTGCCCTGGCTGCACAATGTTTTTGGACAGGTGGCAATATACGCTTTACGAAATGGAGGGTAAACGCTACGGACAAAATAATGAAAGTATTCCCGTATTGGCTTATGAAGAGCTTGCGGCCTTGGTTTTAGGTTTTGAGCCTTGGAATGTGGGACTGCAAATGCATGAAATAAATACCGAATCTTTACTGGATAAAATGGGCATTGCTTATAATCCCGATGAAAAATATCTCGATAAAAACAAACAGCCCATAGGAAGTTTTAATAAAACAGGTTGTCTAAGTTGTTGTTAAATGAAGCAAAGCATGCAAAGTAGTTTTTTAGCCAAAGCAAAAGGTTACTAAACGAGGAACTTAGCGAGGCGATTGCATGAGTTTCTTAAAAAAACAATTTAATCAACGAATAGTTCCTTGTCTGACGACAGTTTGCCTGTGATAGACAGGGAGGCATATAACCATTAAAAATCAAATCAAGACGTATGAATAAAAGTATTGTGGTTATAGGTGCTGGGGTTGCAGGCATAGAAGTTGCTTCAATCCTTGCCGATATGGGATATAACGTTTTTATTATCGAGAAAAACAAAAACATAGGCGGAAATGTTGCTTTTTGGCATCATTTGTTTCCCAATAATCGGAGTGCTGCGGAGGTAAGAGAATATATGAACCAAAAAATAAAGGTGCCTAATATTACCCTATTCCCAAACACGGAGGTTACCGATATTTCACAAAAGAAAAATGTATATGTTGTCAGAACCAATAAGGATGCTACTTTTGAGGTAGGTGCAGTGCTTATTGCCACAGGATTTACGCCTTTTGATGCCCGACGCAAAGAGGAATATGGGTATGGAATTTATGATAATGTTATTACTTCGGTGGATTTGGAAAAGAAACTTGAGCGGGGCGAAAATATAACTACCACGCAAGGTATGGCGCCCAAACGTATTGCTTTTGTGCATTGTGTGGGGTCGCGCGATGCGAAGGTAGGGCACACATATTGCTCTAAAGTTTGCTGCATAACCGGCGTGAAACAGGCTATTGAAATGAGCAAAATGTTTCCTGATGCCGAAATGTATTGTTTTTATATGGATTTGCGCATGCATGGACTGGAATATGAAAGATTTTATAAAGATGCGCAGGAAAATTACAATACGCAGTTTATAAGAGGCAGGGTTTCGGAAGTATCAGAGAATAAAGATAAAAGTATTCAGCTGAAGGCTGAAGATACCCTGAGCGGACTTCCTCTTAAAATGAAAGTAGATTTGCTTGTGCTGCTGGTGGGCATGGAACAAGGGAAGGATAGCGATAAGCTTTGCGATATTTTACACCTGCATAAAACACCCGAAAATTTTATACAACCTCAAGATCCCCATTTGCAAGGTAATGTATCGTCGCGTCAAGGTGTTTTTATCGCCGGAACATGCATACAGCCCATGACAATAAACGAAACCATGCAGAATGCACGTTCGGCAGCGTTGGAAATAAATCACTATCTTTTGCATTTATGAAACGGATGTATATTACTTTTAACTAAAATTTTAAAAGCATAAACCAGAAATTAATAGTAACAATCTGCAAAAAAATGTAGTAGATATTTATACATAAGGGAAGATAAGCCGCAATAATAACGTAGGGAGAGAAGCGTAAAGCTATTGGTAACTCTAAGATAAATGAAGTAGCAATAAAAAAGCAAATAGAATAGGCTAAGTAAAGTTTAAAAAATAAGCACTCAAAATTCATGTCATATATGGAATAAAAGCGTTCCTTATATATAATAAAAGTATGATAAATTATTTTTTTAATTTTACTAAGTAGAACCTGACGCCTCAATCGAAAATATGTATGTATGGCGTATCAGATTTGACTTATTGTATAGAAAAAGAAAAATACACACATGAAAAACTTTGGATTTTCTGTAAAGCAAACACGCGTAATTGACGTGGATACTTTTGATGACAGCCTGCTGAAATACGTGCTGGCAAACGAAAGTTCGTTTATGTGTTGCATGTATTGCGGAAGTTGCACGGCAACATGCAGCACCGGAAATCTGATAGATTTTAATGTGAGGAAAATAAATCTTTTTTTGCGCCGCGGACAATACGATATGTTGGCAAACGAAATAGACAAATGCATGTTTTGTGGCAAATGTACTTTAGTATGTCCACGCGATATCAATTTGCGCAACACCATTATGCTGATAAAAAAAGGAATTGTTGAACATAAAAACGGGAAAAAGTAATGGCACCTTCATTTACATATCCTTTTACCATAGGCGTTATTATTCTTTTTGGCGTGCTTATATACAAAGCGGTGAAGTGGTATGCCGGTTTTACCAAATATGATAAAATACGCATACGCAAAGGTTTTTTTACCCGCAAAACCCTCAAATCGATAAAAGAATCATTTAATGATGGATTGTTGCATGTGAGCATATTTAGGCGAAACCCTATGCTGGGATATATGCACATGAGTCTTGCTTTTGGCTGGTTCCTGCTTATTATTGTGGGTCATTTGGAAAGTGTAATCACCATGGGAACGTTCCGTTTCCCGTTTTATTACGCGGTTTTTTTGCGCTATTTTAATCCCCTTTCTGTTCATCCTTTTAGCTCGGAAATATTCAAACACGTAATGGATTTTCTCTTGCTGTTTGTGCTGTCGGGTGTTAGCTTAGCCTATTTTAAAAGAATAAACAAGCGCCTGTTTGGTATGAAGCGGACTACCAAACTCAAGGTTCCCGACAAAATGGCTTTAACTTCTTTGTGGTTTATATTTCCCTTACGTTTGTTTGCCGAAAGCATTTCTGCCGGCATTAAGCACAACGGCGGATTTCTTACACAACCATTGGGCGATTTTTTGGTGAGTATATTAAACGTTTACACTTGGGAATATCCTGTGTGGTTTGCATACTCCTTATCGTTGGGAGTGTTTTTCGTTTTTCTTACCTCATCGCGATATGCCCACATACCTACCGAAATTTTGTATATATTTCTGCGCAACTACGGCATTAAACTAAAGAAAAAGTATAATACCTATACCAATGTGCAAGTATATTCCTGCTCACGTTGCGGAATGTGTTTGGATATTTGTCAGCTAAACGATGCCAACATACACACACAATCTGTTTATCTTATTAAACGCATCAGAAACCACAACCTTACCGATGATGTGCTTTTTAATTGTTTGTTGTGTGGCAAATGCCAGCAGGCTTGTCCGGTGCATATTGATATTAACGATTTGCGCATTACCCAACGTATTGAATCTACACGGCAATACAACTCATCATACGATTATTTGGAGGAAATGGAAGCCATTTCCTCCAAAGTGGTATATTTTGCCGGCTGTATGTCGCACCTCACGCCCGGCATTGTGCAGGCAATGAAGAAAATTTTTGCACATTCAGGTACTTCCTATTGGTTTATGGACGAGGACAAAGCGCCCTGTTGCGGTCGTCCGCTTATGCAGGCCGGTCAGTACGATGCAGCCATGAAACTTATAGAAACCAACAGAAAAGCCATTTATGATTCCGGTGCCACCCAACTGATAACCTCTTGCCCCATTTGTTATAAAGTGTTTAAAGAAGATTATCATTTAAAAAACATTCAGGTGCTGCATCATACGCAATTTATATTAAAGTTGATTGAAAAGGGGAAGATTCCCGCTATGCCTACCGGCAATAGTTTTGTATATCACGACCCTTGTGATTTGGGTAGGGGAAGCAATATTTATGAACAGCCGCGCGAAATTTTAAGAAAATACGGAACCCTCATTCCCATAAGAAAAGAGAAAGAAAACGCCCTGTGCTGTGGAGGCAGCCTCGCAAACATAAAAATTGACATGACCGAGCGCGATGCCATTAAAAAGCATGCATTAGATATGTATTTCGGCTACAAACCCGATATGCTGGTAACAGCCTGTCCCCTATGCAAAAAAACATTTACCCGAAACAATATTTATCCTATCTTTGACATTGCTGAAATTGTAGCTGCCACTATCACACAGTCCGCTTGCCGGAAAGTTTGTGAAGTTGCAGAAGTTGAAAATATGCTATAACACATCCAATAATTAATGAAAGAACCCGCATCTGTTTATCAAACACTTGAACACCAATATTCCCAAGATTATCAAAAATTACAAAAACAATCTAACCTTCTAAGCGCGCTTCGCCTGTTTTTTATTATTGCCTTTTTTGTACTGTTCTATTATTGGCTTAAAACAAGCCTTATGGCATATGTATGGGTATTCTCCGTTTGTATTGCCGCATTTGTAGCGCTCGTGATATATTATTTAAAAATTGCTTTCAAAAAACGAATCAAATCGCACTTGGTGGAAATCAATAAAAAAGAATATGATTATTTAACAAATAATAAGTTGCACTTTAACAATGGCACCGAATATATAAACCCTAAGCATCCCTATAGTTATGATTTGGATATATTCGGAGAAAAATCCTTGTTTCATCACATAAACCGCACAGTTACGTACGTGGGCGGCAAAACATTAGCCTCTGCCTTGTGTAAGCGTTTAAATATGGAAGAAATACAAACCGTGCAGCAAGCGGTGCAGGAGTTAAAAGAGAAATTGAACTGGAGACAACGCTTTGCCGCGTTGGCACATGAAGTAAACGATTCTCGCCAAACGCATGAGGATATATTAAAATGGGCAGGAGAGAAACCCTTGATGCTTTCAAAAATTGTGAGAATAGCGTGTTATGTACTTCCTGTGCTTTTTATAGTAAGCCTCGTGCTTGCTATTGCTACAAAGGATCCCTTATTTAGGTATATGTGCGAAATGCTGTTTGTGGCAAACCTAGTGCTTACGTCTTCGCAAGTGGGCAAAATAAAAAAACAACTTGTGAATGCCACGCGTATAGACCGAATTATCAAAAATTACGGATTGCTTTTAGCCGAGATAGAAAACGAACATTTTGAATCGGAACAACTAAGTGAATGGCAACAGAGATTGAAATTACATGACACCTATGCTTCAAAACATTTCAAAAAACTATCTTACCTATTCGGACAGTTGGAAAATATACAAAATCTTTTGGTTTCGGTATTGCTTAACGGACTAATGCTTTATCACCTGCACATGTATAAAAAGTTGACCGCTTGGAAAATACAGCTTGCAGATAATATAGCCCTTTGGGTGGAAACAATAGGCGAATTTGAAAGTACAAGCAGTGTGGCTAATTTTTCCTATAACAATCCATCTTTTGCTTATCCCTCTCTTAATAAAAGTTTTGATATAGCGTTTGAAGACATGGGACATCCGCTTATAGGGGCTACCAAACGCGTAACCAATAGTGTAAATTTTGTGCAACATCCCTTTATTATACTCACAGGGTCAAACATGTCGGGCAAAAGTACCTTCTTGCGCAGCTTAGGCGTAAACATGGTGCTGGCAGGCATGGGAGCGCCCGTGTGTGCGTCATCGGCAAAGGTGCATCCCTTGGATGTGTGGGTTTCCATGCGCCTGTCCGATTCTCTCAGCGATAATGAGTCGTACTTTTTTGCCGAAATAAAAAGGCTTAGAGAAATTATTGATGCTACCAATGCCGGCAGTTGTTTTGTGTTGCTCGACGAAATACTGCGCGGAACAAACTCGGATGACAAACGTACCGGAACGGTGGAGATGATTAAAAACATGGCGCAAGCGGATGTTTTCGGCGCTATTGCTACCCACGACCTTGAAGTGTGCCACATTGTGCCCCAATTTTCATCCAAACTCACAAACAAATGTTTTGAAGTTGATATATACGATAACGAATTACACTTTGACTATCGTTTGCGCGAAGGCGTGTGTAAAAACAAAAATGCCACCTTTTTGATGAAAAAAATGGGTATTATCAAGTCGTGATGCATAAAAACACAAGCAATAAATTGACAAAAGTTAGAAGGTAGGACGAAAAAATAATCAGGTATGCGCAAAATGACTTTATATTTGTAAAATACTATAACGTTAAATCCATTAATATATTCAATATGATTAAATTTTATGTAAATTATAAATTTTTATTCTATTGATTGTAATTTTTTATTTTACTACCCATGCAATATTTATATACCATACTTATTCATTTATACGGCATAGCGATAAGATTAGCAGCCTTGTTTAACGCAAAAGCCAAGTTGTGGCTTGAGGGAAGAAAAAAATATTTTATAAATCTTGATAATGCCTTAAAAAACTTACCTCCTCAGGAAAAAAGAGCTTGGTTTCATTGCTCTTCGCTGGGCGAATTTGAACAGGGGCGTCCTCTTATAGAAGCTTTTAAACAAAAATATCCCGAAATTAAAATTATACTTACATTTTTTAGTCCTTCGGGTTATGAAATCCGTAAAAACTATGCAGGCGCTGATTTGGTCTTGTATATGCCTTTGGATACAAAACGCAACGCACAAAAATTTATAGAAAAAGTAAACCCTTCTATGGCTGTTTTTGTAAAGTATGATTATTGGTTTAATTTTTTAAAAGTTTTGCATACACAACATATTCCCACCTACGTGGTATCGGCTATTTTTAGAAACAACAGCATGTTTTTTAAATGGTATGGCAAATGGGCGCAAAAATATTTGCGGAATTTTGCGGGCATTTTTGTACAAGATACCAATTCAAAAGAGCTTTTACGTTCAATTGATATACAAACCAACGTAACTATTAGCGGAGATACACGTTTCGACAGGGTTTACACTATTGCCTCGCAACCGCAAAATGTTGAATTGGTGAAAAAGTTTTCCGGAAATCAAACGGTTTTAATAGCAGGCAGCACTTGGCAAGCCGATGAAGAGCTGTTGGTGGCATTATTGCAGCAAATTCCTGACTTGAAATGCGTGATAGCGCCACACGAAATAGGAGAACAACACATCGCCGGATTACTGCAAAAGCTCAACGGTAAAGCTGTTTTATTTACCGATGCATCCGATGAAACTATAAATACATATCAGGTTTTGATTATTAATAAAATAGGATTGTTGGCGCATATATACCCATATGGTCAGCTTGCCTACATAGGAGGGGGCTTTGGCGCCGGTATTCACAACACGTTGGAAGCTGCTGTATTTGGATTGCCTTTGTTTTTTGGGACAAACTATCAAAAGTTTAAAGAAGCCAAAGATTTAATAGCTCTGGGTGGGGCGCACGTAATCCGCAATGCGGAAGACCTTGAACGGGGTGTGAATATGTTGCTCCAAGATAAAGAAATGCGCAAAACGCAAAGCGATATTTGCACGCAATATGTTAAAAATAACGTGGGAGCCACAAAAGTGATATTGGAATCTATTACAGTATAGTTATAAGAGGTTAAATTGCTGATCTCTTAACTTAGGCTCAAAACCTGCTTCGCGTATAGCTTGCTGTATGCCGGTTTCATCAAACGAGTAATTGGCGCCCGCCACGCTTACCACATTTTCCTCAATCATAATAGAACCAAAATCGTTGGCGCCTGCATGGAGGCAAACTTGTCCCGTTTGTTTCCCAACAGTAAGCCAAGAAGCTTGTATGTTCGGAATATTGGGCAACATTAAACGGCTAATGGCAATAAGGCGTATATAATCCTCAGTAGTTACCTTGTTTTTTATTTGATGTATCTTTTTTAGCGCGGTACCTTCGCCTTGAAAGGGCCAGGGAATAAACGATAGAAAGCCCTTTGCTCCTTTGGGTTTTTGCTGTTGCACCTCTCTCAAGTAAATCATGTGTTGCAGGCGCTCTTCCGGTGTTTCTATATGCCCAAACATCATAGTAGCTGAGGTAGTAAGATTTAATTTATGTGCTTCGCGCATTACATCAAGCCATTCATTGACAGAGCATTTGTTTTTAGAAATAGCACCCCGCACCCTGTCGGATAAAATTTCAGCTCCTGCACCCGGCAAGCTGTCTAATCCTGCATTTATTAACTCCTTTAGCACCTGCGCATACGTAATTCCTTCTAACTTGGAAATATGTACAACTTCAGGAGGTCCTAATGCATGAAGTTTTAACGTAGGATATAAATCTTTGAGTTGTTTAAACAGGGTAGTGTAAAAAGTCAAGCCTAAATCAGGATGCATGCCTCCCTGTAACAACACTTGATTGCCGCCTCTTTTAAATAAAGTATCTATTTTTTCTTTGTATTGTTCAATGGTAGTAATGTAGGCTTCGTTATGTTTTTTTCCTCTGTAGAAATTACAAAACTGGCAGCCCGACATGCAAATATTGGTGTAATTTACGTTTCTGTCAATAATCCAGGTAACCATATTGTCAGGATGCAGGCGCATGCGCAATTGGTGTGCGGCAAGCATCAATAGAGGAGTTTCGGACTTAAGGTATAGTTCAATCCCTTCTTCCGCTGAAAGGAAGTTGCCGTTAATAGCTTTTTGTAATAAATGAGAATGTGTATTCATACGTACTACAAAAGTAGTATTAATTTTATGAGTTCATCTATCAAAGGGAATAAAAAAGGTTTTGTATTTGCCAATCAGTAATTTGTATAAAAAAAGACACCCTTAGAAAAGGGTGTCCTTAGAGTTAAAAAAGTGTGTGAGTAAGCGTAAGGATCTTTTGCCTACTTAAGATTATAGGACAAATTTTCTTCCTTTCAATTAACTTATTTAACTAACCAAATCAATAACATAATTAAAGACTTGGTTAATGTGGTTATTGGGGGTATGAAGTATACAATAAAATTTAAAAAACGTTTTTTTTTGAAATTTATTATATAAAATACTAAACATTTTGCGGATATTTTTCCCTCATTTGCTTCTAAAAGACAAAAAAGGCTTCTTTTGTTACTTCAAAAGAAGCCCATGTGCCCGAAACCGGACTCGAACCAGCATGCCTTGCGGCGCCGCCACCTGAAGACGGTGCGTCTACCAATTTCGCCATTCGGGCAACAATGCAAAGATATAATTAAAATTAGAAATTAAGTTCTTTTTTTCTTTATTTTTATATGTGTGTAACATAATGGGGTTAAAAAAGAAGCTTGGTAGTTTTTCTATAATTCATTAAATTATTGTCTTGCTGATACTAATGTGTTATTTTAATAAATAAGTTTTTTAATTTTGTTAAAAAGCATTTCCGCTTATGGTCAGAAATATTGTTTTTTTATTCATTTTTTGTTTTTGCTTTATCTCTTCTGGCTTTGGTCAGGGTAAAAATGAAAACCGTTTCAGGATAATATCCTATAATGTAGAAAACTTATATGATAGTTTTAATGATTCTCTCACCTCCGACGAAGAGTTTTTACCTAACGGCATACGTGGATGGACATACGGACGCATGATGGATAAAATACGTAGTTTATCAAAGGTTATTATCGCGGCAGGAGAAGGTGATTTGCCTGATATTATCGGATTGTACGAAGTGGAAAACTATTTTGTGTTAAATAAGCTGTTGAAAGAAACACCATTGGTAGATTTCGATTATCGTATAGTTCATCATGATTCGCCTGATCCGAGAGGGATAGATGTAGCTATGCTCTATAGAAAGGATAGGTTTAAAGTTTTGAAGAATTATCCTGTGCGCATTCGGTTTGCAGCCGACACATTATCGCGGACACGCGATATTTTATACGTAAAAGGAGTAGTGCTTTCATCTTCTGATACGTTACATTTATTCGTAAATCATTGGCCTTCTAAATACGGAGGAGAGCTGGAAACAGTTAATAAACGCAATGCGGTTGCCCTTACGTTAAAAAACATAACCGATTCTTTGTTGGCAGCAAATTCTTCTGCAAATATTATTGCTATGGGCGATTTTAATGAAACTGCTAACGAGGAAGCTGTAGAGAAAACATTGGGGGCTTGTATGGATACGGTTGTAAATAACAGATATAAGCTATATAATATGACTGCTACTATTGATTATAAAAATAAGGGAACCATAAAATTTCGCGAACAATGGCAATGCATAGACCATATCATCGTTTCTCAAAACCTGTTAAAAAACACAAACCACATTCACATCATCCCTAAAAGTTTTCGTATATTTGACGCACCGTTTCTTTTGCAAAAAGATGAAGTATGGTTTGGGTTAAAGCCTTTTCGCACATTTTACGGAGCTAAGTACCAAGCGGGGTTTAGCGATCATTTGCCTGTGATTATAGACTTAACGCATTAAAAAACAAACAGAATTGATATATTATAATTGTGGTGGAAAAATATAGAGGCGGATTTAAATAATATAAAATAAATATACATATACCATTTTAATAAATTATTAAAAAATAAACAAATGAGAAAATTTTTTATTGTAACGTTGGCTGTTTTTAGCTTGTTTTTTATGGTAGTATCATGTCAGCATAAATCAAAACCGGTAATTGACAAGTCTATTGAAAATATTAAGCCTGAAGGTACCGAGTTTAGACAAGATGGCGCCTTAAATTTTTTAGATTCCAATAAAAAGTTAATATCTTCCATAGCTATAGAAATTGCGGAAACCGATCTTGCGCGTGCTCAAGGGCTTATGTATAGGGAAAAAATGGATGCAGATAAAGGAATGTTATTTATTATGGAAAGAGAAGAACCTCAAAATTTTTGGATGAAAAATACTATTCTGCCTCTTGATATTATTTATGTGAGCGAAGCTATGAAAATTGTAAACATTAGTCCCGACGCGGTTCCTTATTCAGAAGCGCAGATACCTTCCGAAGCTCCCGCAAAATACGTTGTGGAAGTGAATGCCGGCTATGCCAAACAACATAATCTCAAAAAAGGCGATATAATTTCGTTTGAAAGAAATAGATAACTAAAAATCAATAGTTAATGCGCCATATTGGCGTGTAGTATAAATGCCAATTCCCAATGATTGGCATTTGTCTTTTATGGCTTTTTCCATATAAAACGGTATGGATGCATCTATAATAATGTGTTTGGGATTATAGGCATTACAAAGCGCTTCTACATTATTATATTGCAAAGGATAACGAATAATTAAATAATCTATGTCGGGTTTGCCGGCATGCACGTTGTTTGCCTCAATTGCTCCACTTGGTAAAGCAATGCGGGTTTTATTAATAAGTATATAATCGGAAAAAACAGCCATATCAGAACTTAATTGTATTACAGTGTCGTTGGGTGCATTCAGTGTTTTATAATCTATGGATTTTATGCCGAATATATTTTGAGTGCCATTGATGTTAAATGCTTGTAGCCTCTGACTTTTCGTAGTTGCGGAATCCGAAATTATCCATTGTTTGGTTTGGTTGATAATGCCTATGGCAGAATGCTTATTTATGTTGTAAACAACAAGTTTTTGTTGATTGTTTCGTGCAATTCGGGTAATTCCTGTGCTTATAAACAATAGTAATATCAGGCAAAGTGATGCGAAAACATATCCGTTTTTCTTATATTTAAAAAATAAGTATGCGGATATGATGATAAGCGCTAATAATACCGCTTCTTTTACAAATATGGTATTGACGTGCAAAAGGCTTGCCGGCAAATCATTCAGGAAATCCAGCCCCATATTCATTATAGCGATGCTTTTTGAAGTAATAACAGCAAATATCTTAGCTACCGGCACGAGAAAAGAAGTTACTAATGTTGCCAGCGCACTGTAAATAATTACGCTTGACAAAGGCACGGCAATCAGATTAGATGGGATGAAATATAAAGGGAACTGATGGAAATAAAGTAATGACAATGGAAGCGTGGCAATTTGTGCGGCAATGGAAACACATACCAATTCCCATAACCATGACGTAACTTTATATTTAGGTTGCCATAAATCGGAAAGTGGTTTTTGTATCAACACAATCCCGATTACAGCCATGTACGAAAGCTGAAATCCTACATCTGCAATAAGAAAAGGGTTGAATAGCAGAATCACAAAAGCGGAAATAGCAACGGAGTTAATAATATGTGCATCCCTGCGTGTTAAACTTCCTATGCTTATAAAGCTAAACATTACGGAAGCCCTTAATACGGCGGGCGATAATCCTGTCAGCAAAGCATAAGCCCAAATGGTGAGTAAAACGAGAAATGTTTTAAATATAGATTGCCGTTTGCCGTTACCTATAAAGCTGAGCATAAACATAAGCATAATATAGATAATGCCTACATGCATTCCTGAAACGGAAATAATATGAATTACCCCTGCATTGGCGTAGGTTTGCAAAGTCTCAGCATCGAGCTTGTCGCGTTGCCCGAAAAGGAGGGCGGCAGATATGGCATATTCTTGTCCTTGCATGCCGCTTTGCTGTAGTATGAGCAAAAATTTATCCCGTATGTCGTTAGCTTTTTTGTATATATTCCATTGGCTTGCAGGCGTAAGTTTCTTCCACTCCGTATGCTTGATATAAACTTGCTGATACACATTCTGGAAAGCCATATAGCGCTTATAATTAAAACTTCCAGGGTTGCCCGGGTAGGAAATGTCGGATGTTTTTGCGCGAAATATAATTTTATCCTTGTAGGCGGGTACGGTTTCAATATTATCTTTTTGGAGATAGCAGAGCAATTGTCCTTTTGCTTTTTGCGTTTTCCCGTTTTTGTTGATTGTTTCTACTTTTAATATGGTTTTATAACTGTTTTCTTTTTCCTGCAAAGGTTCGTTTACTGTGGCAATGATAAAATCCGCATCACTATGTTTTGAAATATGGTTTTTGTATAGATGTTCTGTGTGTAAAATAGTGATAATGTATCCTATGGAAACAAAACATGCAGCGGCAGCAGCAGAAAAAGCGGTTTTGTGCTGCTGCTTAATTAATATTACGGCAGTAGCAGTCAAAAAACATATGGCTAATAATATAATCCATATAGGAAAAGTTACAGAGGAGAGCATAGCCATAATAATACCTATGATAAGGTATATCAATAAGCGTAGTATGGGAGTAATGCTCATAAAATCTACCTATCTCCCCGTTTTAAATAGGAATAAATTATATGTTTTTATATTAAGTAGCGAGTAAAAAATAGTTTAACTTATTTTAACCACATAGCGACATAGATGTTTATTTATAAGGTTTAATAAGGCTCACATAGCTTTGAAGCACAGCTTCAAAGATTCTCTCCGATGTTGTCTTTATTACCTTATCTTATCTCTGAACATTCATTTTTAGCTTCATCAAATCTTATCTATATATCTATGTGGTTTAAAAAATAATATAAGGTAATTATTGTTTAGTACTTACTAAAATTTAAATTGTGTTTGCCTTTAAATGATTAACCATAATTTCAGCCGCCCTGTCTGATGCTCCGGGTTTCCCTACCTTTTCTAAAAGTTCTTTATAATCTTCAAGCATTTTGTGGCGTTCAGGAGTGTCTTCTGCCAGCGGTTTCAGGTATTTCACAATATTTTCGCTTGTGCATTTATGTTGTATAAGTTCTTCTACTGCTTTTCTGTCGAGGATAAGGTTTACGAGCGATATAAATTTGACTTTTACCAACACTAAAGCGATGATAGCCGTTATCCAGTTCATTTTATAGCAAACTACTTGTGGCGTTTGCAACATGCCTGTTTCCAGCGTAGCGGTTCCTGATGTTACGGCTGCCGCACGGGAGGCGCGTAAAATATCATGTGTTTGTCCGAAAATAACGGGAATATGAGGTGTTTTTATAAATTTTGTATAAAAATCTTTTCCTAAAGAATGAACGCCAGCCACTACCAATTGATACGCGGGCATTTTTGACTGTATATCTGCCATTACGGGTAGCATTCTTTTAAGTTCATGCTTTCTGCTGCCCGGCAACAATGCGATAATAGGTTTTTCGCTCAATCCGTTAAATTTTCTGAACGCGTCAATATCAAAAGGCTTTTCCAAGTCCATAGAGTCGGGCATGGGATGTCCGGTGTACTCTACATGATAGCCTTTTTGCGCGTGAAACTCTTTCTCAAAGGGGAGGATGACAAATGCAATATCGGTAGAACGGTGTATTTTGTGGATACGTTTCTTTTTCCAAGCCCAAACTTGCGGCGAAATGTAATAATAAACTTTAAAATTCTGCTGCTTGGCAAATTCTGCAATTCGCATGTTAAAACCGGGGTAGTCCACCAATATTACAGCATCGGGTTGCCATTGCAAAATATCTTCTTTGCAAAATTTAAGGTTCTTTACAATGGTTTTCAGATGCATTACGACTTCGGCAAAGCCCATGAAAGCAAGATCTTTGTAGTGCTTTACAATAACTCCGCCTTCTTTTTCCATGTTTTCGCCTCCCCAGCAACGAAATTGGGCATCGTTATCACGTTTTTTAATGCCTGCCATAAGTTTTGCACCGTGAATGTCGCCAGAGGATTCGCCCGCGATGATATAATACTTCATATTACCTTACATTAAAAAGGGAATGCAAAATTTATTTTTTGAAAAGTAAAAAAATATACCAAAACCAAAATGGTAGAAATAAGGAATAAACCTTTTGCTGTTTGTAGATATTGTTTTTTCTTGATATAAAAACGGACCAGTAAAAAATTCATTGCCACGGCAAGCAGTAGCATATCAATATCCTTTACCTTTTCCACTACATGTAAATTGCTTTGTGCCAAGTGCAGCATAAATCCGAAAATGAAGGCGAGAGGTATAGGAAAAACAAGACCTAAAAATACGCCAAAAGGGAAATTGTTTTTATTTAAAAAATCTTTCATCTTTAGTAGCTTAAATTCCAGTTTTTTACTTCATCAATCATTTGGTAGGCTGTTAAATCAATTTGTGTGGGCACTATGCTCACATATCCGTCCTGCAGGGCGGCATAATCGTTGTCTTCGTTAGTGTCAAGTGTTACAAATTTACCTTGTAGCCAAAAATAATCGCGTTTGTGCGGGTCCTGACGTTCGTCAAAGTTTTCGTTCCAATATGCTTTAGCTTGTCGGGTTACTTTAATTCCTTTTAACGGTTCTCCTTCATTTTTGGGGATATTCACGTTAAGACAAACTCCATTCGGGAGTTTTTTCTCTAATACTTCTTTTGCCAAGGATTGTACGATGTGTTTGCAGTGATGGAAGGATGCATTGTATGAGAGGTCATTAAGCGAAAAACCTATAGCGGGTATATTTTCCATAGCCCCCTCGATAACCGCAGCCATGGTTCCTGAATATAAAACGTTGATGGATGCATTGCTGCCGTGGTTAATACCCGAAACAATCAGATCGGGTTTGCGTTTCAATATTACTTTTTGTGCCAGCTTCACACAATCGGCAGGTGTTCCGTTGCAACTGTATTCTGTGTATCCTTCTTCAGCTTTAATGGAGTATAGGCGCAGCGGTGTTTGTATGGTAACGGCGTGTCCCATCGCCGATTGAGGTTTGTCGGGAGCTACAATCAACAAGTCTCCCAAGGGTTTTACAAATTCTATGAGGTTGCGTATGCCGGCAGCAAAAATGCCGTCATCATTTGTTACTAAAATAAGCGGTTTAGGCATAAAAAATTATATAATGTGTTTAAAAAATCAATCTGTTTCTGTTTGTTTTGGAACTTTGGTAATGCCTGCGGTTACTATAAATTTCATCATCTCTGCGGCATTGGCACTTAAAGGTGTTATGTTTTCAACAGGCACGATAAACAAGTTGCCCGAAAAATTATACGAATGGGGCAAATATACGGCAATTTTACCTTTTGCTATTCCTAAGCCTGAAAGATCATGTTGAGTGATAAAGCCCATTTTCTCCAAATCCGAATCTTTATTTACTTTAACCAGCACAGGTTCAGTAAATTTTTTCTCTTTTCCTACAAACGCTTTCATGAAGTCTTTGATGGAGGTGTAAAGGATATTGATAACAGGCGCATGCGTGAGCATTCTGTCGGCATAGTTTGCCAAAGGTCTTATTACTACGCTGCTTCCCAGTATCCCGATGAGTGTGATGCCCATAATCACTATTACCAGCCCTAATCCCGGAATGCGAAAACCAATCACTTCGGTAACATATTTGCTTAAAAGACCATCCACAAACCGAAGCGAAACAACAATGGCGTATATGGTAAGGGCTAAAGGTACCGTAAAAATTAATCCCTGAAGAAAATACCTTATAAATTTATTCATCGTAATAAAATGTGTAAAAAAACAAAGTTATCATTTTTGCACGAATAAATTATTGAGAAGCAAAAAATTGTAGGGATAAACTATGCGATAAATTTTTTATATACTTTTGCTTAAAATATTGTAACCCGCAAAAAAATAAGCGTCCAATTTATAAATCGTAAGTTATACATACAATGAGACAATTTTTAAAATTCACTTTAGCCTCCATGGTAGGCTTTTTCTTGATGAGCCTGTTGGCTTTTTTTATCTTCATGGGTATTATTATGGCAAGTATCAGCAGTTTCGATAAAAAGGAGACGGTTACCGTGCCCGATAAAACGATATTGATGGTATCTTTTGACCAGCCCATCGCTGAGCGCAGCAGCGATAACCCTTTCGATAACATGCGCCTGTTTGGAGGCTCGCGAGCCAAGAGTTTAGGCTTAAATGATATTTTGTTAAACATAAAAAAAGCTTCGGAAGATGCCAATGTAAAAGGCATGTATATGGAAATGAGTGATGTCCCTTCAGGGCAGGCTACCGTAGAGGAAATTCGGAATGCCTTGGTTGATTTCAAGAAAAAAGGAAAGTTTATTGTTTCGTATGGAGAAATATTTACCCAAAAAGCTTATTATCTGGCTTCTGTTTCAGATAAAATATACTTGAATCCGGTAGGAATGTTCGAGTTTAAAGGACTTTCGGCAGAAACTATGTTTTTTAAAGGATTGTTGGATAAGTTATATATTCAGCCTCAGATTATTCGTCACGGAAAATTTAAAAGTGCTGTGGAACCTTTTATTCTCGACAAAATGAGTGATGCCAGCAAACAACAAAGTAATGCGTTGGTTTCATCTATCTGGAATCATATGTTGGCAAACATTTCAGATAGTCGTAAAATTGCACAGGACGATTTAAACACGATTGCAAATGAGCTGAAAGTGCAAACGCCACAGGATGCAATAAGTTTAAAGTTAGTTGACAATATCCTTTATAAGGACCAAGTACTTGATGAATTAAAAGGGCGTGTAAATATTTCTAATGCCAAGGATTTAAAATTTATGTCTTTGAATAAATATGCAAATTCTACAACCAAGTCTAACAATGCATCAGATAGGATTGCGGTTGTGTATGCTTACGGAGATATAGTGAGCGGAAATGGCAGTAATGATAATATTGGTTCTGAACGTATTTCCAAGGCTATTCGCCAGGCAAGGCTTGATGAAAAAGTAAAAGCCATTGTGTTGCGTGTCAATTCACCCGGTGGTAGTGCTTTAGCATCAGACGTAATTTGGAGAGAAATGATTTTGGCTAAAAAAGTTAAACCTATAGTTGTATCTATGGGCGATGTGGCTGCTTCCGGAGGATATTATATTTCGTGCGCGGCAAATAAAATATTTGCTTATCCTAATACGATTACGGGCTCAATAGGCGTTTTCGGTATTATCCCCAATATGAAAGAAATGTTTAATAAAAAATTAGGAATTACATTTGATGGGGTTAAAACAAACACTTATGCCGACTTTATACCCGTTACCCGTCCTCTGACAGAAAGTGAAAAGAAAATTATGACTAAAGGAGTGGAAACAACTTATGCTACTTTTATAACTCATGTGGGCGAAGGACGTAATATGCGTCCCGAAAGCGTTGATAGTATTGGTCAGGGGCGCGTATGGAGCGGCGTGGATGCCAAACGTATAGGTCTTATTGATGAGTTTGGCGGCATTAATGAAGCAATAAAAGAAGCTGCGAAACTTGCAAAACTAAGCACTTACAGAATAAAAGAATTGCCGGAAAGAAAAGATGCTTTTACGCAATTTTTAGAAGAATTAACCGGTGAATATGCTACACGTGTGGCGAAAAAAGAAATGGGTGCCGCATACCCTTATTTTAAAGCGCTGAAAAGAATGCAGACTATGCAAGGCGTGCAAGCTATGATGCCTTACGATATAGAGATAAAATAAAAATATCGGACAAAAATGAGGAAAGCCGACTAAAGTCGGCTTTCCTCATTTTTAAATTAAACGCTTAATTTTTATAAATCACGGCATTCACATTCATGCCTGCGCCTACAGATGCAAAAACAATGATATCTCCACTTGCAATATGTTGATTTTCAAATTTATTTTTTTTAATCAAATCCAATAAGGTAGGTAAAGTGGCTACGGAAGAATTTCCAAGCCATGAAACCGTCATCGGCATTATATTTTCGGGGATTTTTTCAATATCATACAGCGCATATAAACGTTGTAAAATAGCATCATCCATTTTGCCGTTTGCCTGATGAATTAAAAACTTTTTAATATCATTAAGATGAAGGTTGTATTTTTCTAAACATGCTTTTATAGTTTGCGGAACGGTTTCTAATGCATATTGATATAACCTGCGGCCATTCATTTTTAAAAACAACTCTCCTTTTTCGGCTTTTACCGGATAAAAAGAATGTCCCATTTGCAGCATTTTGGAATAAAGTAATGTATCTGAACGTGTGGCATGCCCCAAAATGCCAATGGGTTTCTCGCTTTCGCATGCTTCTATAATCACGGCTCCAGCGCCATCCGCATATATCATGCTGTCCCTGTCGTGTGGGTCTGATACTCTTGACAAAACTTCGGCGCCTATCACCAAAATCTTTTTTGCATCGCCTGATTTTATGTAATAGTTTGCCTGAATCACGGCTTGCAACCAACCGGGGCAGCCAAAATTCAAATCATAAGCAACCGTGTTGGGGTTTTCGATTTCTAATTTGTGCTTTACGCGTGCGGCAAGGCTTGGAACAATATCCGAACGATTGTTTTGCGAATGTATATCCCCAAAATTATGAGCAACAATAATATAATCAAGATGTTCCTTATTTATATTGGCTGATTCTATTGCTTCTACAGCGGCTAAATAAGCGATATCGGAAGTAACCAAATGGGAACTTACATGACGGCGCTCTACAATGTTGGTGATATCAATAAATTTGTCTATTATTTTTTGTGGCGATGCCGTTACTCTATTTCCATCCGATTCGAAAAACTCGTTACTGATAAAATCTTGGGTCTTCACTGTCAGTGTAGGTATATAACTACCTGTTCCTGTAATGATACTGTAGGTTTTGTTTGCCATTATTTATGTTGTTACTCTTACAGATTATTACAGTATCAAAGCGAAAAGAAACGTAAAAAATATAAGTAAGATATTTAAATTAAAAAAATAAAAGTAGTGATAATAGTGAGTTAAATATACAAATTATAATATTTTAACTAAATAAAGAATTTATGGATGCTGGTTGAAAATAAAGACTTGATGAAGATACAATCTATTGTTTTGTAATGGTTTTTGTTTATATAACTTGAGCAAATAGGTTCAAATTTTTCTCATTTTCAAATAAATTACTAATTTTGAAAACGTTATTTTGTTTTTTAAAATATTGAACCATAATAAAAACATATTGCAAATCTGAATTTAAACGATATAAAATATGAAGAAGTTAACTACTGTCGAACAAGCTATTGCCCAAATTAAAGATGGCGCCACTATTATGATTGGTGGATTTTTAGCAGGAGGCACTCCTAAAAAACTCATTGACGCATTGGTAAAAGCCAATGTTAAAAACCTTACAGTTATTGCCAATGATACGGCTTTCCCTGACAAAGGCATAGGTTTATTGATTGTAAACAAGCAAATTAAAAAGCTTATTGCATCGCATATAGGAACTAATCCTGTAACGAGCGAACAAATGAATAATAAAGAGTTGGAGATAGAGTTTGTTCCACAAGGTACACTTGCAGAGCGCGTTCGCGCTGGCGGCGCCGGATTAGGAGGTGTGCTTACTCCCACAGGCTTGGGAACCATAATTGCGGAAGGAAAGCAAGTAATAACTATCGATGGTAAAGATTTTCTCTTGGAAAAACCTTTAAAAGCTGATTTTGCTTTGTTAGGCGCAAGTATAGGTGATGAAGATGGAAATCTTATTTATAAAGGAACTACCAAAAACTTTAATCCCCTTATGGCTACTGCCGCCAATTGCGTAATTGCTGAAGTGGAAGAGCTTGTGAAAACCGGTGATATTGCAATTGAAGACGTACATACACCCGCTATTTTTGTAGATTATATAGTAAAATAAATATAAAAAAAATAAAAATTATGAGCGACAAAGTATTGATTAGATTGCGTATGGGTTCACACGATGCGCATTATGGCGGAAATTTAGTTGATGGCGCCAGAATGTTACAACTTTTTGGCGATGTAGCAACCGAACTTCTTATTCGTTTAGATGGTGATGAGGGACTTTTTAAAGCATATGACAGCATAGAGTTTATGGCGCCTGTATATGCCGGCGATTATATTGAAGCTGAGGGTTATATCACACACATCGGAAACTCTTCGCGCAAAATGACTTTTGAAGCACGTAAAGTGGTAGTGCCACGTCCGGATGTATCGCCTTCGGCAGCTGACTTTTTAGCTGAACCTGTGGTGGTATGCAAAGCTACCGGCACGTGCGTAACTCCTGTTAAATCTCAACGTAAACCAAAACAATAACAGCAATGGATAAATTAATAATAACCGCTGCTATATGCGGGGCGGAGGTAACGAAAGAGCAAAATCCTGCAGTACCCTATACCGTTGAAGAACTGGTACGCGAGGCTAAGTCTGCTTATGATGCGGGAGCAGCTATTGTACATGTGCATGTGCGTGAAGATGATGGCAAGCCAACCCAAAGTAAAGACCGTTTCAAAGTATGCATGGATGCAATAAAAAAAGAGATTCCCGATGTTATTTTAATTCCATCTACCGGTGGTGCGGTGGGCATGACGGCTGAAGAACGCTTGCAGCCTACCGAGCTTTTCCCTGAGATGGCTACATTAGACTGCGGCACATGTAATTTTGGCGACGAAGTATTTGAAAATACCATGCCCATGATGCGCAGTTTCGGTAAACGCATGATTGAAAATAATATCAAGCCTGAATATGAATGCTTCGAAATGGGTCATTTAGATACTATTGTTAGAATGGCGGCTAAAGGAGAAGTTCCTTCACACCCTATGCAGTTTAATTTTGTGCTTGGTGTGCCGGGTTGTACGCCCGCTACTGTTGAAAATTTAGTGTGGTTGGTTAAAAATATTCCGGCAGGCTCTACCTGGACAGCTACCGGCATTGGTCGCAGCGCTTTCACTTTGGCGGCACCGGCTATTGCCATGGGCGGTAACGTGCGCGTTGGATTTGAAGATAACCTTTACATATCTAAAGGCGTATTGGCTAAATCCAATGGCGAATTAGTTGCTAAGGTTGTACGCATAGCCAAGGAATTGGGAAGAGATATTGCAACTCCTGCCGAAGCTCGTAAAATATTGGGCTTGAAACCAACAGAATAATTATTAATTTAAAGCCACTTTCGTAGTTTAATTACAAAGTGGCTTTTTTTACATAGAATTAGCTATATACTTTTTATTTGTTTGTGTATAATCAAAAAAAATAATTTATCATGAAAACATATCCTATCTACACATTTATGCTTGCATGTTTTTTGATGATTTTTACCAATGCATGCAAAAAAAATAACGAAAAACGTTTTGAAATAGAAGAAATTACCATAGCTCAACTTCAGGAAGGCTACAAATCCGGAAAGTTTTCTGTAGAAGAAATTACCAAAGCATATTTAGAAAGAATTGCCAAGCTGGATGATAGCGGTCCTATGTTAAATGCCGTCATACAAATAAATCCGGATGCATTGGATATAGCAAAACAGTTAGATAAGGAGTTGAAAGAGGGTAAGGTAAGAGGTCCTTTGCATGGTGTTCCCATACTGTTAAAAGATAATATAGATACACACGATAAAATGCCTAATACTGCCGGATCTGTTTTAATGAAAAACTCTTTTCCCTTGCAAGACGCATGGGTTGCTGCCAAACTACGTCAGGCAGGGGCTGTAATTATTGGTAAAACAAACTTAAGTGAATGGGCTAATTTCCATAGTACTTATTCTTCAAGCGGATGGAGTGCGTTAGGGGGGCAAACCAAAAACCCCTATGATTTAAGCAGAAATCCTTGTGGTTCAAGTTCGGGTTCAGGAGCAGCAGTATCAGCTAATCTGGCTTCCCTAGCAATAGGAACGGAAACCGACGGTTCCATTGTTTGTCCGGCTAATAATAATGGTATTGTGGGTATTAAACCTACCGTTGGACTAATTAGTCGCACGGGCATTATTCCTATATCATTTACCCAAGATACGCCGGGTCCTATGGCAAGAACATTAACAGATGCTGTTATTCTGTTGGGTGCACTTACAGGGTTGGATAGTACAGATGCTAAAACCATTCTTTCAAAAGGTAAAAGTTATACCGACTATACGGTTTTTTTACAACCGAAATCTTTAAAAGGTAAACGTATAGGGTGGGACAAAACACAATGGGGGAGGAGAGCGCCTGTTGACAAAGTTATGCAACAAGCTATAGATTTCTTGAAAAGTCAAGGCGCTGAGGTAATAGAAATAAGCAATATAATTGATTCTAAAGTAGAAACTGCCGAATTTGAAATTATGCTTTATGAATTTAAAGATGGTTTAAATAAATATTTTAAATCATTAGGTGATAATGCCAAAATTAAAAATATAGAACAACTTATAAAATTGCAGAAAGAAGATACCACTGAGATGAAATGGTTTGACCATAAGCTATTTGAAATGGCACAGCAAAAGGCATCTTTAGAGTCCACAGAATATAAGAAATTATTGACAAGCATGTTAGATGGGGCACGAAAAAACGGCATTGATAAAATAATGGATAAATATAAATTGGATGCTATTGTATCTCCTACAGGCAATCCGGCATGGAAAACAGATATGGTGAATGGCGATAATGTTACTTTGTCATCAAGTTCGCCTGCAGCTATAGCAGGTTATCCTGCTATAAGTTTACCCATGGGTCTTATCAACGGGCTTCCTGTGAATGTTACATTTTTCGGTCGCGCATGGAGCGAGCCTGAACTTATAAAAATAGCATATTCTTTCGAGCAGGGGACAAAACATAGAAAAAAACCTAATTTTGTAAACTCAAATCAATAATAGATTGCACTTAAACTATATAATATATTTTGATGAAACCATAACAACAATCAAAAATGAAAAAAGGTAATAAATACGGTACGCATCGCGTAATTGAGCCTAAGGGCGTTTTGCCGCAACCGGCAAACAAAATAGACAATAATATGGATGAAATCTACGATAACGAGATTTTAATTGATGTCCAAACATTAAATATAGACTCTGCTTCCTTTACGGATATTTCGGCGCGTGCTAATGGCGAGGCTGAAAAAATCAAGGAAATTATGATGGATATTGTTGCTAAACAAGGAAAACATCGCAACCCATGGACAGGTTCGGGTGGAATGCTGCTTGGAACTGTTGAAAAAATAGGTGATGCGCTTAAAGATAAAATTGATTTGAAAGTGGGCGACAAAATCGCTACCTTGGTTTCATTGTCTTTAACGCCTCTAAGAATAGATAAAATAAAGGAAATTCGCCACGAGGTTGACCAAGTAGATATTGATGGTAAAGCAATTTTGTTTGAAAGTGGCATTTATGCTAAAATTCCTGCCGATTTACCTGAAAAACTTGCCTTGTCCGCATTGGATGTTGCCGGCGCTCCTGCCCAAACAGCCAAGTTGGTTAAGCCCGGCGATACGGTTCTTATTATAGGTGCCGGTGGTAAATCGGGAATGCTTTGCTGCTACGAGGCTAAAAAACGTGCCGGCGTTACAGGTAAAGTTATTGGGCTATGCCATAGCGAAAAAAGCACAAAACGCCTACAAGAACTTGGCTTCTGCGATTATGTTTTTTTAGCTGATGCTACCCAGCCCGTTCCGGTGTTGGAAAAAATTGAAGACATTACAGAGGGTCAAATGTGCGATGTTACTATTAACAACGTGAACATTCCGGACACTGAAATGACAAGTATTCTTTGTACAAAAGACACAGGTCTTGTCTATTTCTTCTCCATGGCTACCAGTTTTACCAAAGCTGCTTTAGGAGCCGAAGGTGTGGGAAGCGATGTTACAATGATTGTGGGTAATGGATATACCAAAGGTCATGCCGAAATTACACTTGAATTACTTCGCGAAAGCGAAAAACTAAGAAAAATATTTACAGAATTATACGCTTAAAATACTAGAATGACAACAGCTTGCAGATATGGAACCCATAGGGTAATAGAACCCAAAGGAACATTGCCCCAACCGGCATATAAACTTGACAACACGATGAAAATCTATGATAATGAGGTTTTAATCGAGGTTGATACGCTCAATATAGATTCAGCGTCTTACACGCAAATAAAAAAAACTTGCAATGCCGATCCTGAAAAAATGAAAGAAATGATTTTGGGTATTGTGGCAGAACGTGGTAAAATGCAGAATCCTGTTACCGGTTCGGGTGGAATGTTAATAGGAACGGTAAAGGAAATAGGGGAAAACTTCCCTAAAAATAAACTGAAAGTAGGCGATAAAATTGCTACCTTAGTATCGCTTTCGCTTACACCATTAAAAATCAATGCCATAAAAAAACTTACACCTGATTCTGACCAAGTAGATGTGGACGCACAGGCAATCTTATTTGAAAGTGGACTGTTTGCGGTGCTCCCCGATGATGTGCCTGAAAAACTTGCGTTGGCGGCACTAGATGTGGCAGGAGCTCCTGCACAGGTTGACAGGCTTGTTACTGAAGGGGATATTGTTTGTATCATAGGTGGTGGCGGCAAATCAGGCGTGCTGTGTTGCTACCAAGCTATGCAAAACGTGGGACCCTCAGGAAAGGTAATCGTTGTAGAATATTCTGAGCAAAATGCAAAACGGGTAAAAGATATGAACTTGGCTACCCATGTAGTTGTTGCAGATGCTACCAACGTTATGGATGTATATAGTAAAGTAATGGAAATTACAGGGGGCAGGGGGTGCGATGTTACGGTTAATAACGTGAATGTTCCTTCTACCGAGATGACCTCTATCCTTATTACCAAAGGACAAGGTTGTGTATATTTTTTCTCCATGGCTACAAGCTTTACCAAAGCAGCTTTAGGCGCCGAGGGGGTGGGTAAAGATATTAATCTTATTGTAGGAAACGGCTATGCCAAAGGACATGCAAACTTAACTCTTAATATTATTCGTGAATCAAAAGCTATCAGAGAGCTTTTTGAAAAATTATATGTTTAAAATTATGCAAGAAACAAGAAGAAAAATATTGTTCCCCGAAGTTACGGACGAACAATGGAACGATTGGAAATGGCAGGTGAAAAACAGAATTGAAACGCTTGACCAACTAAAAAAATATATCAAGCTTACTGCCCAGGAAGAAGAAGGTGTGAAAAAGTCATTGGAAACATTGAGAATGGCTATTACCCCATATTATCTTTCTCTTATCAATCCTGATGATCCGCATTGTCCTATCCGTAAACAAGCGATTCCTACAGGGGCTGAAACATATCAATCAGCAGCTGATTTGTTAGATCCCTTGCACGAAGATGAAGATTCGCCGGTGCCGGGATTAACGCACCGCTATCCCGACAGGGTTTTGTTCCTTATCACAGACATGTGCTCCATGTATTGCAGGCATTGCACAAGACGCCGTTTTGCCGGACAGCACGATACCGCATCTCCCACAGAGCGCATACAGGCAGCAATTGATTATATTGCACGTACGCCGCAAGTGCGCGATGTGCTTCTATCAGGTGGTGATGCGCTTATGGTGAGCGACAAAATGCTCGAATCTATAATTCAACGCTTGCGCGAAATACCACACGTGGAAATTATCCGCTTGGGAAGTCGTGTGCCTGTAGTATGCCCACAACGCATCACAGACGACTTGGTTAACATGTTGAAAAAATATCACCCTATTTGGTTAAATACACACTTTAACCATCCGAATGAAATTACCGCAGAAGCAACCGAAGCATGTGCTAAACTTGCAAATGCAGGTGTGCCGTTGGGCAACCAGTCTGTTTTGTTAAGAGGTATTAATGATTGTACGAGCGTGATGCGAAAACTGGTTCATGGGTTGGTGAAAATGCGCGTAAGGCCATATTATATCTATCAATGTGATCTTTCTATGGGGTTGGAGCATTTCCGAACACCGGTTTCTAAAGGCATTGAAATTATAGAAAGTTTACGTGGTCATACCTCAGGCTATGCTGTTCCTACATTTGTGGTGGATGCACCCGGAGGTGGAGGTAAAACACCTGTTATGCCAACGTATGTTATTTCGCAAAGCCCCGGTAAAGTTGTATTGCGTAACTTTGAAGGTGTTATTACCACTTATACCGAGCCTACCGATTATAAAAACGAATGTGAATGCAGCGATTGCAAGCCCCAACAAGTGGAAGGCGTAGCATCCCTGTTGGCAGGAGAACAAATGTCATTAGAGCCTGCAAATTTATCGCGTAAGGAGCGCCACAAAAAGTAATTTTTAAACAAAGAGGCTTGGAAAGAATTATTTTAAAACGTAAAATATAATAATATAACATATGATGTTTTGTTTCAAAAGTCTCTTTGTTGTTTAATTCCATAGAATTTTAAATGTAATTATCCTAATGAATAAGCCTCAATTAATAGAACTTATTAATGATTTGGTAAAACAAACACATGAAAGTGAGTGGGTTGAGTTTAAGGAAAACTATCATAGTGTAGAAGAAATAGGGGAAAGAATATCTGCGTTATCAAATGGAGCCTGTATTCACAATCAACCTTTGGGATATTTAGTGTTTGGGGTGGAAGACATAACTCACCGTGTTGTAGGAACTACATTTAAACCAAAATCGCAAAAAAAAGGGAATGAAAATTTAGAACATTGGTTAACAACTAGACTTAATCCTCGCATTGATTTTACAATTTATGAGTTTAACTATGATGAGGCAAGACACTTGTCCTTGTTTATTATTCCCGCTGCACAAAATCAACCAGTGGAATTTTTACATCAAGCATATATTAGGATTGGGAGTATTACTAGAAAGATAAACGAGTTTCCTGAGAAGCAAGCAAAAATATGGAGAAGAGAAAATGTTATTTTCGAAAAGCAAATAGCAAAAGAAAATCTTCTAGCTTCAGATATCTCTAAATATTTAAGTACTGAAGCCTACTTTGATTTTATGAAAATACCCTACCCCTCTAACCAGCAAGGTGTAATAGATAGATTTATGGAAGAGGGGTTAATAATTAAAACGAAAAGTTATGCTATTACTAAATTAGGGGCTATCCTTTTTGCTAAGAATCTCAAAGATTTTGAAAGCATAGAAAGAAAATCTGTGAGGGTAATTGTTTATAAAGGTAAAAATAAAGTAGAAACAGAAAGAGAACAGATTGGAGTTAAAGGTTATGCACTAGGCTTCGAGGGATTAGTAGATTGGATAAATGGTCAATTACCTGCTAATGAAGAAATCGGAAAAGCTTTACGCAAGGATAGTCGCATGTATCCGGAAATTGCAATAAGAGAGTTAGTTGCAAATGCTTTAATACATCAAGATATGCAGGAAAAGGGCTCTCCTATGATTGAAATATACAGCGACAGAATTGAAATATCTAATCCAGGTGTACCTATGGTTACACCTGAGCGTTTTATTGATGCTTATTTATCAAGAAATGAAAAATTATCAGATTTAATGCGTAGAATGGGCTTTTGTGAAATAAAAGGAAGTGGTTTAGACAAGGTTATTTTTTATAATGAACTTTATCAATTACCACCAATTAATGTAGTAGTTGCTGAAAGAAGAACACGAATAACCATTTATAGTTATAAAGCTCTTAATGATTTAAGCAAAAAGGAAAAAATAGCAGCTTCCTATCAGCATGCATGTTTGAAGTACGTTTCTAATGAAAAAATGACCAATCAAAGTTTAAGAGAGCGTTTTAAAATTGATGATAAAAATTCTGCAATAGCTTCAAGAATTATTAAAGATGCCTTAGAAGATAAGGTTATCAAAAAAGAGGATCCCGAAAATAAATCTCGCAAGTTTCCGGCTTATTTACCTTTTTGGGCATAAAAATTCTTGTTTGATAATTATTGGATAAAAAACGTTAAATTAAATGATAAATATTTGTAAATCAGCTACTTTTTTATTTGATGGTTATTTGATAAACCAATTTTGATAGAATTGAAAATCCATGCCGTTTGTTGAAGAAATATTAAAACACAGAAGCCTATCGATAGTAGGAATGGAGAAAAATACGGGGAAAACGGAATGCTTAAATTATGTGCTTAAGCGTTTAAAAAGTTTTGACGCCCGTTTAGCCCTTACATCCATAGGCATTGACGGCGAGGGCTTGGATCAGGTTACGGCTACCCATAAACCTGAAATTGAACTTTATGAAAATATTGTCTTCGTAACATCGGAAAAGCATTTTAAGCAAAAAAAAATAGATGCTGAAATTCTGAACGTAGGTGACCGATACACCTCGTTGGGGAGGCTTGTTACAGCTCGTTCGGTGAGTACAGGTAAATTAATGTTTTCAGGACCTACCGATACGGTTTGGCTTAGGAAAGTGGTAAACGAAATGCCTCAGTATGGTGTAGATACTACCATTGTAGATGGAGCCTTGTCACGTCTTAGTCTGGGCTCGCCCGCCGTTACCGAGAGCCTTATTTTGGCAACCGGAGCAGCGCTTTCTGCAAATATAAATACATTGGTAAGCAAAACGAAGTATGTTTATACACTTATTAATTTAGAAAAATTTAGTTCTATATTTGTAGAGCAGTTGTTGCAAAAAGAAAGTGGAATTTGGGCTATAGATAAAAATGAAGTGATAGATTTAGATATTCCGTCGGTGTTTTTGTTGGAAAAGTATAAAGATAAGCTTTTTATGCACGGCAATATCCTTTATGTGGCGGGCGCTATTACCGACAAAATTCTTAATTTCCTCAGGATACAGAAAAATATAAAAGATATAACCCTTGTGGTAAAAGATTTTACAAAAATTTTTGCCGGGCGAGAATCTTTTAATGCATATATTGCCAAGGGAGGTAAAATAGAGGTGTTGTTGCGCACCAAACTTATTGCTGTTTGTGTTAACCCGACATCACCTGAAGGCTACGTGTTAAACTCGGCCGACTTAAGGGCGCAACTGAGCGAGAGCCTGAAAATGCCCGTGTATGATATTAAACAAATCTGAATTATGGCAACTTTTGGGAGTGTGATTAAAAAAGTAAACGCATTGCGATACATGTTTGACCAGCTGGATATTAAATCAAGCTTGGGACGCAGGGTATTGCTTGCGCAACATTTTATTACCGGGAAAAAAGATTTGTTTTTTGCTTTTGAAAGCATTGATGGAATACTGAGGGTGCTCGAAACTGAAAAAGGAAAAAATATACTGGAAAAAATACAGATAAAACTCGAACACATAAATGATATTCAAGGCACTATTAACAATCTATACAGGGAAAATGTGTTAGATGATATAGAGCTTTTTGAAATAAAAAACTTTGCCTTAATAGCTACTGAAATAAGAGAGTTAGCCACGCTTGCCAATTATTTTCACATAGAAATTCCTGTGTTGGAAAGTCCTATATCCATACTTGATCCGCAAGGGCAGCGTGTGCCTCATTTTTACGTATATGATGAGTATAGCGAAGAACTTTCAAGTTTGAGAAAACAACAAAAAAGTATATATACTACAAATGTAGAACAAGCTGAAAAAATCCGCCTCCAAGCCATAGCTGTTGAAGATACAATACGCGAAAAGCTTTCGCGCGAATTGTTTAAACATAAGCGCGATTTGCGTAAAGCCTTAGAAATGGTAGCTTTGTTTGATATCGTTATAGCTAAAGCTTTGTTGGCAGTCAAGTATAAATTGGCAAAACCTTCTATTGCTGATGAAATCACTACTTATAAAAGCCTTTTCAATCCTTATGTGCAAGATAGTTTGTCCTTACAAAGCAAAAGTTTCCAGGCAGTAGATATTACTATAGGCATGCAGCCGCTATTAATTACAGGCGCCAATATGGGAGGTAAAACGGTGTTGCTTAAATCCGTACAATTGGCGCAATACATGTTTCAGTTTGGTTTCTATATTCCGGCTAATCAAGCAAGTATAGTGCCTGTAGAAGATGTAATGACCAGCATGAGCGATGAACAATCGGAGCTTAGCGGATTGTCGTCATTTGCGTCGGAAATGATTAAAGTTAATGAAATTATAAAAGCGGCAAAAGCGGGTAAAAACATACTTGTATTGATAGATGAGCTTGCCCGCACTACCAATCCGCAGGAAGGCAGAGCCATTGTGAATGCCATACTTGATGTGTTGGCATCAACCCATGCCAGGTCTCTTGTAACTACGCATTATAGCGGCATTCAATCCTCGTGCAGGAAAATGCGGGTAAAAGGTTTGATGACCGAAAAGCTAAACCAAAAAATTACAACTAAAAATATAAATGATTACATGGATTATTCTCTTGTGGAAAATGATTCGGCAGATGTGCCTATGGAAGCCCTTGCTATTGCTAAAATATTAGAAATTGATGAAGATGTTTTGCAACAGGCTGCTTTTTATGCCAAAAACTAATACATTTGTAAAAAAATTAAATAATATACTATAATGCAGGAAAGTAAATTAGGCCTTGATTTTAGCAAGGTTGCCCAAGCCAAAAATGTGGCTAAGAACATTGCGGCATCTGTACAAAGTTTTGTGGATGGTTTTACTACCGTGGCAGTAGAACGTACTCTCTGCCGTTTAATGGGAATTGATGGTATAGATAGTAATGAAGTTCCATTGCCAAATATCGTTGTTGATGATTTAAAAGCCAAAGGAATTCTTAACCAGGGCGTTTTATATTATTTAGGCAATGCTATTATTGAAACGGGTTTCACTCCACAGCAAATTGCAGAAAAAATAGCTGCGCAAAGTTTCGATATCAGTAAAGTTAAGCTTCACGGGAGTGATGAAATAAACAAAGCCTTGCAACCTTACATTGATGAAAGTATTGCACGTATTAGCGCTAACCGTAAACGCCGTGAAGAATATATTGCCCGCATTGGCGAAGGTCCTAAACCTTATATTTATGTTATTGTTGCTACAGGTAATATATATGAAGATGTTGTGCAAGCCCAAGCTGCTGCACGTCAAGGTGCTGATATTATCGCCGTTATACGCACTACCGGACAAAGCCTATTGGATTACGTGCCCTTTGGTGCTACTACCGAAGGTTTTGGCGGAACTTTTGCCACGCAGGAAAACTTCCGCATTATGCGCACCGCGCTTAATGAGGTAGGTGAGGAGGTAGGTCGTTACATACGTTTGTGTAACTACTGTTCGGGATTATGTATGCCCGAAATTGCCGTTATGGGCGCCCTTGAAGGATTGGATGTGATGCTTAACGATGCGCTTTACGGGATATTATTCCGTGACATCAATATGCAACGCACCATGGTCGATCAATATTTTTCCAGAATTATCAACGGATTTGCCGGCGTTATTATCAACACAGGTGAAGATAACTACCTCACAACGGCAGATGCGTATGAAGAAGCACGTACAGTGTTGGCTTCCGACCTCATAAACGAACAATTGGCTCTGCTTGCAGGTCTCCCCGAAGAGCAAATGGGCTTAGGACATGCCTTTGAAATGGATCCTGAGCTTGAAAACGGCTTCCTGTATGAATTGGCGCAAGCCCAAATGACACGTGAAATATTTCCTAAAGCGCCTTTGAAATATATGCCTCCCACCAAATTTATGACAGGTAATATTTTTAGAGGACATATACAGGATGCGCTGTTCAATACAATTTCCATATGGACAGGACAAGGCATACAGCTATTGGGAATGATGACGGAAGCTATTCACACACCTTTTATGTCCGATAGGTTTTTAGCCATTGAAAATGCGAAGTATATTTTTAATAATATGAAACTGTTGGGCTCGGATGTGGAATTTAAAAAAGACGGCATTATGCAGAAACGGGCACAACATGTGCTGGATCAGGCATTGGAAATATTGCAACGTATAGAGAAAGAAGGCTTGTTCTCAGCTTTGGAAAAAGGTATGTTTGGCGATGTAAAACGTCCCAAAAACGGAGGTAAGGGACTATCGGGTGTTACCGAAAAAGGAACAAATTATATGAATCCATTTATTGAATTGATGAAAGAAAGGAGAACCAAATAATGAGCGGTGGTTTATATTCGATGAGCAAAAATGATTTTGATCAAACATTAGATTTGAAGAAAATCAAGCCTTATGGAGATACCATGAACGATGGTAAAACGCAAATAAGTTTTACACTACCGGTTCCCTGTAATGACGAGTCTATAGAGGCAGCAAAACAATTACTTAAAAAAATGGGTTTTGAAAACCCTCAGGTTGTTTTTTATAAAGAGCTTACCAAAGGATTTACTTTTTTTAACTGTTATGGAAATTGTACGCATACGGTCGATTTTACCTCCATACACGTGCAAAAAGTAGAATCAAACGTAATGAGCATGGAAGAAACCGATGCTTTTATAAAGGAACATATAGGACGCAAACTTATAGTTGTAGGCGCAAGTACGGGTACGGATGCCCACACTGTGGGTATTGACGCTATAATGAACATGAAGGGATATGCAGGGCACTACGGCTTAGAGCGTTATGAAATGATAGAAGCCCTCAATATGGGTAGCCAGGTGCCGAACGAAGAGTTTATTGCCAAAGCTATCGAGCTAAATGCGGACGTGTTGTTGGTTTCGCAAACAGTTACGCAAAAAGATGTACATATAAAAAATATGACAGAATTAGTTGAAATGCTTGAAGCTGAAGGATTGCGCCATAAAGTGATTTTGGTTTGCGGAGGTCCCCGCATTTCGCACGAATTAGCCAAGGAATTGGGCTATGATGCCGGTTTTAGCATGAATTCTTATGCCGATGATGTGGCATCATATATTGCTGAAGAAATGGTAAGACGTAAAAATGAAAAAGAATAAATAGGATTTTAATAAAAATAAATAAATCATGGATAAGGAACAAATAAAAGAAACTATTGCCAAGCGCGCCGCTAAAGAAATGCGTGACGGCTATGTTGTAAACCTTGGCATAGGCTTGCCTACGCTTATTCCTAATTATTTGCCCGAAGGTGTTAAAATTATCTTGCAGTCCGAAAATGGGCTGTTGGGTATGGGACCTACGCCCGAGGCGGGGAAAGAAAATGCAGACCTTATGAATGCCGGAGGTGGCTATATTACTACAATTCCCGGAGCCTCAAGCTTCGATAGTTCTATGTCTTTCAGCATTATCCGTGGAGGTCATGTGGATTTGACATTACTCGGAGCTTTGCAGGTAGATGAAAAAGGGAACTTGGCAAACTGGATTATTCCGGGTAAGAAAACCCCGGGTATGGGGGGCGCTATGGATTTGATTGTAGGAGCTAAAAAAGTTATTATTACCATGGAGCATACTGCCAAAGGTGAAAAGAAAATATTAAAACAATGTACTTTGCCCTTAACGGCAGCCGGACAAGTGAACATGATTATTACCGAGATGGGCGTGATGGAAGTAACACCTCAGGGGCTTGTATTGACGGAAATTCACCCCGAATTCACCCCTGAACAGGTGCAGGAAGCTACTGAAGCTCCTCTGATTATATCTAAAGAAATAAAGAACATGCTTAATTAATAAAAATAAATTATTATGACTAAAATATATATTGTTGCAGCTAAACGGACGGCTGTAGGGAAATTTGGCGGCGGCTTGGCGGGCTTAACTCCTGCTGATATGGCTGCTGCTGTAATCAAAAATATAATTGAAGAAACAAAAGTTAATCCTGCAAATATTGATGAAGTTATTGTGGGTAATATCCTGATGGCAGGACAAAAACAAGGTGTGGCGCGTCAAGCGGCTATCAAAGGAGGTATTCCGCAAGAAGTTCCGGCTTGGGGCATCAATATGATTTGTGGTAGCGGCATGAAAGCTATTCTCACGGCAGTAAATAATATAAAAGCGGAAGAAGCAGAATTGATTTTAGCGGGCGGTACGGAAAATATGTCGTCAGCTCCCTTTATATTGCCCGGTAATGTACGTTCAGGTATTAAAATGGGCGATTTTAAAGCTGTTGACCACATGGTAGTGGATGGTTTGACGGATGCTTTCCAAGAATATCATATGGGTATTACGGCTGAAAATATTGCGGAAAAATACAATATCTCACGCGCAGATCAGGACGCCTTTGCCTATGCTTCGCAACAAAAAGCTGCGGCAGCTATAGATAAAGGTAATTTTAAAAACGAAATCGTACCTATTCAAATACCGAGTAAAAAAGAAACAATTACAATAGATACGGATGAACATGTAAACAGGAGTACAAACGTTGAAAAGCTTGCCGGCTTACGTCCGGCTTTCAAAAAAGACGGAACCGTTACGGCAGGTAATGCTTCGGGACTCAACGATGGTGCATCATTTGTGTTGATAGCATCTGACGCAGCCGTGAAAAAATATAATTTAACGCCGTTGGTTGAAATTGTTTCCGTAGGTCAAGGGGGCGTGGATCCGGCTATTATGGGCATGGGACCTGTGCCTGCTATCCACAAAGCCTTAGACAAAGCGGGTATTCAACTCAAAGATATTGATGTTGTTGAATTAAACGAAGCTTTTGCGGCTCAATCATTGGGAGTAATCAAACAGTTAAGTGAGGATTATAAATTGGATAAATCTTGGTTTGATAAGCATTGCAATGTAAATGGCGGAGCTATCGCGTTAGGTCATCCTATAGGTGCATCAGGTAACCGTATTACCGTAAGTCTTATTCACGAAATGAAACGTAACGGGCAACAGTTGGGTCTTGCATCTTTGTGCATTGGCGGCGGAATGGGAACGGCTATTGTATTACGCAATTGCTAAAAAAACTATAATAAATCATGAAACGTAGTATGGAATGCAGGTGAATGACTACAACCATGCAGAGTTCCATACAATCTTTAAAATCAAAATTAAAACGTATGAAACGGAGCATGGAAAGCAAGTGTTCCACACAAAGCAATGACTACAGCCATGCAGAGTTCCATACAACCTTTAAAATCAAAATTAAAACGTATGAAAAAAACATTTTTTTTGCTTGCTATTCTTTCTTTTAATATGATGCTTGTGCAAGCACAAGACAATCTTGTTAAAACAGCCAGCGCTACACAAATAAATAAAGAAGATAAAGCCTATCGTTTTACCAACATTATAGATTTGAGTACTACACCTGTTGAAAATCAAGGATCTTCAGGAACTTGCTGGAGCTATTCAACCAATTCTTTCTTGGAATCGGAAATGATAAAAAACGGGAAAAAACCTATTCATTTATCTAAAATTTTCCATGCGCGCAAACAATATGAAGATAAAGCATATATTTATGTTCGTACCAATGGCGCAATCCAGTGGGGCGATGGTGGCGAAGCGCACGATGTGTTGGAAATGCTTACTAAATATGGAGCTATGCCTTATGAAGCATATACAGGATTGTTGAATGGCGCTACCAGAAACAGCTTTGGCGATATGCAGGCTGCTATTGAGCCCTATTTAAAAAGTGTAATAAACAGCAAATCCGGTAAAGTGAATCCGGTATGGCGTCAAGTGTTGAGCAATATGTTAGATGCTTATTTAGGCAAAGTTCCTGAAACATTCACTTTTGAAGGAAAGCAATATACGCCCAAATCTTTTGCTAAAGACTTTGTAGGTATTAATCCTAACGATTATATCGAATTTATTTCTCAAACCAACACGCCCTACTACGAAAAAGCGCCTATGCTTGCTTCTGATAACTGGTCTTTCCAGTGGCTCTATAATTTGCCCGTTGACGACTTTATTACGCTTGTGGATAATTCTCTAAAGGCAGGGCATACCGTTGCTTGGGGAGCAGATGTAAGCGAACCTTATTTTAGCTGGCCCAATGGTGTTGCTATTGTTCCCGAAAATGCACTGTCAGGAGAAAAATTGAAACGTGAAGAAATTTTTAAAGAAGTAAGAAAAGAATTGAAAATTACCCCTGAAATTCGTCAGCAAGGGCTTGATAACCTAACAACTACTGACGACCACGGTATGCACATTGTAGGTTTGGCAAAAGACCAAAACGGCACTGAATACTATATGGTAAAAAACTCTTGGGGTGTAGATAATGATTATAAAGGTTTCTTGTATGTCTCTAAGGAATACGTGAAATATAAAACTACAACCATTATGGTTAATAAAAAAGTAGTTCCGTCCGAAATAAAAAACAAATTGAAAGTTGAAAAAGATTTCTAAGAGGAAAATAAAAATGGTTTTAAAAGCAGGAGAAATCCTGCTTTTTTATTCTCTTGGCACGAAAAATGCATTCCTTTTTAAAGGAATTTAATATCATGTATTATGAATCGTATAGTGTCATCTTTTTTACTATTGTTATTGCCCGTTTTTGGTTGGGGGCAATCCATAAAAATTGTAAGTGATAACCAAATTGTTATGTATGCTTCTGTAATGGGGCAGTATCAGTCTTATACCGAGTCGGGTACAAACATTACTTTTTGTAATCTTATGGAGGGTAATTATAAGGTGAAAGTTTCCTATTCTCCACGGTTTCAACTTTCCCCTCGTCAAAAACCCATAGATGTATATGTGCGCAGGGGCGAAAAAGTAATACTTACATTGGATGCACATGCCAACGTTTACCGGCAAGTAGTGCGTGATGAGAACGGAAACGTTGATTACGACCGCAACGTATATAGGCAGCCTCCTTATCCTTATAATATGGATATGCCTCAGATAATGACTAACAAAGAGTTTAACAATTTTATCAGGGCTATACAAAAACAACCGTTTGATGACGATAAATATAAAACGGCATCTGCCGGAAGCAAAAATGTATTGTTTTACACCTCTCAGGTTTATGAAATTATAAAAGCTTTCAGGTTTGATGGTGATGAAAAATTGTTGTTGGCAAAGCAGCTCTATTCCCAAACCGTAGATAAGCAAAATTATTATCAGGTGGCAGAATGTTTTACATTTTCATCAAGCAAAAATGAGTTGCTCGATTATATAAATAGTAAACGTTAAGGTCTGTTTTAACAAAATATAAGAAGCTGAAGTAAAATCTAAAAATTTCAGCTTTTTTTTATTTCTGCGATTGTTATATCTTTGTCATTAAATATATATAATTATCTAATTATGACACAAACAGAAAATAACCCCATCCAATGCCTTATAATTGGGTCGGGTCCTGCCGGATATACTGCCGCTATTTACGCTGCACGTGCCGATTTAAAACCTGTTTTATACACGGGCTTGCAAATGGGCGGACAGCTTACTACTACCACTGAAGTGGATAATTTCCCCGGATATCCTGAGGGCGTGCAAGGAACGCAGTTAATGGACGATCTCCTGAAACAAGCTTCACGTTTTGGAACAGATATTCGTTTCGGTATTATTGATAAAGTCGATTTTTCTAAAAAACCATTTGTGCTTACAACAGATGCCGGTGTGGATGTAGAAGCCGAATCTGTGATTATAGCCACAGGCGCCACTGCGCGTTGGCTTGGCTTGGAATCCGAGAAAAAGTATAACGGACACGGCGTTTCAGCCTGTGCCACATGCGACGGCTTTTTCTACAAAGGAATGGATGTTGCCGTTGTGGGTGGAGGAGATACCGCCTGTGAAGAAGCCGCATATTTATCAAAATTGTGCAATAAAGTATATCTTATTGTTCGTCGTGATGAATTAAGAGCTTCTAAAGCTATGCAGCACAGGGTGATGAATACGCCGAACTTAGAGATAGTGTGGAATCACGCGCCAGAAGAAATATTAGGTGATGGTAATGTGGTTACAGGTGCGAGATTGCGTAATACCAAAACCAGTGAAATGAAAGAAATAGCCGTACAAGGTTTCTTTGTGGCTATTGGTCATCAGCCCAATACTGAAATTTTTAAAGGAATGTTGGATATGGATGAAAATGGCTATATCAAGACTATTCCGGGCTCAACACGCACCAATATAGAGGGGGTGTTTGCTGCGGGTGATGTGCAAGATCATATTTACCGTCAAGCGGTAACATCAGCCGGTACGGGCTGTATGGCAGCTATAGAGGCTGAGCGTTGGCTGGCATCGAGAGAATAAAAGATTAAAATAATAATATACAAGCAGGATTTAGAGAAACTAAGTCCTGTTTTTTTATATATTTAGTTTTGCACATTAAATTTTTATGATGTTGTGAATTTGTAGTTAAAGATAAAAACTTTTGGGCGCTATTTTAGATGAAAGATGTTTTAATAAAAATATAACTGTTTTAAAATTAATTGCTTGAACTAAGACAGATTGGCTAAAAATAAAACATTTTAACTTTTCATTTTATTCCTCAATACTAATTTTTACCTTTGTTTTATTGCAAATACGATAAACGTTAATACGCGAATGAGTAATAGCTAATTTTATGTTTTCCCAAGCTGCCGCTTTCATCAACTATACCAATCGAAACCTTTTTCTTACAGGAAAAGCAGGAACAGGAAAAACAACTTTCCTGCGCTACATCAAAGAAAATTCATCTAAAAAATTGGCAGTAATAGCCCCAACAGGCGTTGCTGCAATCAATGCCGGCGGAACTACTATTCACGCGTTTTTTTTGTTGCCTTGGGCTACTTTCGTGCCTGCCAATACGCTTATGGCGGATGTTTCGGGATTGGATAAACAAGTTTTTTCTCGTTCGCAACTGAAGGCAAAACTGAAATTAGGTAAGCAAAAACTAACCCTTATCCGCGAATTAGAGTTGCTCATTATTGATGAAATTTCGATGGTTCGTGCTGATTTGCTCGATGCTGTTGATTTTATACTCAAAACGGTGCGGCATAATTTTGCGCAACCTTTCGGCGGTGTGCAAATGCTTTTTATAGGAGATATGATGCAACTGCCACCGGTGCTGAAAAACGAAGAAGAAGTTTTGCTTAAGCCCTACTATAACAGTCCTTATTTTTTCGATGCACATGTTATTCGTGATGCGCGCATGCTCTATATTGAGTTGAAAAAAGTTTTTCGACAAAGTAATGAAGATTTTATTGGGCTGCTTAATAAAATAAGACATAAAACCTTTACGGAAAACGATTTAGCGCAACTTAACAGCTATTACCGCCCCAATTTCAAACCTTGCCCGCAAGATGGGTACATTACGCTTACATCTCATAATTACCTTGCCGAGCGCATTAACAAGAACGAATTAGACAGGCTTAAAGAAAAACTCCATATTTTCGAAGCTGAGATCTCGCGCGATTTTCCGGAGCGTATGTATCCCACAGAGAAAACCCTCTACCTGAAAAAAGGCTCCCAGGTGATGTTCATAAAAAATGACAAGGGCGAAGAACGCCGCTATTACAATGGGAAAATAGGCATTATCGAAGATTTTTTAGATGATGAAATAAAAATACGTTTTAAAAATGACAAGCATCCCTTGTTGCTTAAAAAAGAGAAATGGCAAAATATCAAGTATAATTATAATACAGAAAGTGACAGCATTGAAGAGGAGGAATTGGGAACGTTTTCGCAATATCCTATTCGTTTGGCATGGGCTATCACTATTCATAAAAGTCAAGGGCTAACGTTTGAGCACGCCATTATTGATGCAGGCGCATCGTTCGCATCAGGTCAGGTGTATGTTGCATTGAGCAGGCTGAGTAGTTTGGATGGCTTGGTGCTGCTGTCGCGTATATCTTCATCTTCTATCACGATTGATGAAAAGGTGGTTGATTTTTCATGTCAGGATCACGAAGAAGAAAATCTATCTTCCATACTTGAAAATGAACAGATGGAGTTTATTCATAACCAAGTGTTAAAAGTTTTTGATTGGAGCAAAGCCTATATAATGCTTAGCGAGTATGTGAACGATAAAAAATCCGACCTTTTTGAAGATGAAAACCAAGACCTCCTCGGACAAGTAGAAGCATCTGTTAAAAAATTGGCAGCGCAAAAAGAAATAGCAGACAAGTTTAGCGTTCAATTACAGTGCATTTTGCCTCAATCGCCAAGCAAAACATGTGATTACGAATTGCTTCATAATCGAGTGAGTTTGGCTTCTACCTGGTTTTCGGATGCTTTGTGTAATGATGTAATTAAGCCGTTGCAAGAGCTTTTGATACAATTGAAATCAAAATCGCGCACCAAAAAGAAGCAAAAAGAAGTGTTTGAACTGCTGGTTTTCTTTGAGCGTAAGAAGAATCAATTAGCACAGGTTGCCCAAATTTGTAGTCGTTTAATGCAACCGTTTAGTTTAGGTGATGTTTTAGGCATACTGACGGAAAAAAAAGAAACAGCGCAAGTGGCAGAAGTTCTTAAGCCTGCATCAAAGCCTGCTAAGGGAGAAACGATGCGCATCAGCCTGCAAATGTTTCAGGATGGGAAAAGTGTTGAAGAAATAGCCATAGATCGCGGATTTGCCGTTAACACCATTCAAGGACATTTATTGTCGTTTATTCCTACAGGCGAAATGCAAGTAGAAAATTTTGTTTCACAGGAAAAAATGCAAGTTATTCTTGATTTTTATAAAAATAACCCTGACGTCAAAGGGTTGAGCGAAGTGAAAGAAGCATTAGGAGAGGGTATTTCTTATGTAGAGATAAGAGCTACAAGAATATGGAAAGACCACAATGCGTGAGATCGTTAATTGCTGCCTATAAATAAAAATGTCCTGAGGTTAGTTTTTTTTACTATTTTCTTCTCTTTTTCTTTTTTTCGCAGATTCTCTCTGTAAGAAGACGCTGAGGTTAAGTAATTCTCCGGATGTATGGCTGCAATTGAAGTTGAACGTTAGCTGGCTTCGACAAAATAGGAGGATAAAAATTTATTAAAATCAAAACACGTGGCTTGTTTATATCTAGCCCTGTTTTTTTTACCTCAAGAATGTGTATCTTTGCATTATGCTGACAGAAAAACAAATAGATATTATACTGGAGGTTTTTAAGCCTTATAATCCTAAAAAAATTGGAATATTTGGCTCTGTGGCTCGGAATGAAGATACAACAAATAGTGATATTGATATTTTATACCAGTTTTATACTCCTATCTCATTGTTTGATAAAGCTTGCATTCAAAATGACTTGGAAAAGCGTTTAAAGAAAAAAGTAGATTTGGTAGCTGAAAAATTTATGCACCCACGGTTTAAAGATTATATTTTGGCAGATTTGAATGTAATTTATGAGCATTGATAAAAATATATTGCGGCTGGATCATATCCTTCGTTCAATAGAAAAAATAGAATTTCTAACACATGATTTGGATTATGAAACTTATCTTGATGATTGGGTAAAGCAAGATGCAATTATTAGAAATGCTGAAATTATAGGAGAAGCTATTGCCAATATTGACGGCTGGTTAAAAGATAAATACCCTGAAGTTGCTTGGCAACCCGCAAAAAGCATGCGTAATTTTCTTATCCATGAATATTTTGAAGTAGATTATGATGCAGTATGGGTTACCCTAAATAAGGACTTGCCTATACTTAAGCAACAAATTGCGGCGATTTTAAATGAACTCATGAGGGGTTAGAAATCAACGCCCTCATGTGTTGGGGAATATGTTATTTCTTTCGTCTGCTCCCTTTTGATTTATCTCCACGTTTTTTATACCAAGGTTCATCACTACCCGATTTATCGTAAGACTTTCTTCCTTTTCCGGATGAAGATTCGCTTCGTGATGAGGAACTTCTTTTGCTTGACCTGTCTGAACTTCTGCTTCCACCATAACGTGATTTGCTGCGGTCTCTGCCATAACTTCCATCTTTATCTCCGCCTCTGGATCTGCCGCGTGAGCGGGGTTTGTCCTGATTTTCGGAAATATCCACACGTATGGGTCGGTCATTTAAATATTTTCCTTTAAAAGCTTCTAGAAATTTTTCCGTGTAGCGACTGTCAATCTCTATAAATGTAAAAGTATCGCCTAATTCGATTCTGCCCACCCTTAAATCACGGTCTTTCAAATAATCATTGATAAGACCAATCAATTTAGGTGGCATTAACCCGTCTTTTCTGCCGATACTCATAAACATACGTGTAAATCCCGGCGTATTGGCACGTTCTTTAGCTTCGTCAACATTTAAATCTTGCGCATCGCGGTAATAATCCAAAAAGCGATTAAACTCAACAGATACAAAGCGTTTAATAAGCTCTTCGTTGCTCATCCATTGAAGCTTTTTATAAATTACAGGTAAAAAATCTTCGATTTCTTCATTGCGAACTTCTACGTTTTCCATTTTATCAATTAAATGAAATAGCTGTTTTTCGCAAACTTGTGTTCCCATGGGTATCTTGGCTTGGGCAAAAGGCTTTCCTATTTGTTTTTCAAGCTCTTTAATACGTTTTTTTTCTTTCAGGTTAAGAATAGAAATACTGATTCCGTCTTTGCCCGCACGTCCTGTACGCCCGCTCCGGTGGATATAATTGCTGGATTCGTCAGGCAGATTATAATTCAATACGTGGGTTAAATTGTCAACATCAATGCCACGTGCCGCAACATCAGTAGCAACTAACATGTTAAGATGTCTTTCGCGGAATTTTTTCATCACATGGTCGCGCTGTGCCTGTGAAAGATCTCCATGTAAAGCATCAGCATTATAACCATCGCGAATTAACGAATCGGCAATTTCTTGTGTTTCCTGGCGTGTGCGGCAAAATACTATAGCGTACATTCCCGGATAAAAATCTGCAACACGCTTTAACACGTTATAGCGGTCTTTTGCATGTGCCAAATAATAGATATGTTTCACGTTTGTAGCTCCCGTGTTGCGGGTGCCCATGCTGATAGTTTCGGGTTTGTGCATGTAGCGTAGCGCTATTTTCTCTACCTCTTCAGGCATAGTTGCGGAAAAAAGGAAAGTGTGGCGTTCTTTCGAAGTGCTGTCGATAATAGCGGTTACATCTTCTTCAAAGCCCATGTCCAGCATCTCGTCCGCTTCGTCAAGGACAAGGAATTTAGCTTTTGACACATTCGCGCTTTTGCGCTCAATCATATCGCGCATACGACCAGGTGTGGCAACAATAATTTGCGAACCGGCTTTCAGTTGTTTTACTTGTGTTTCAAAGCTGGCGCCACCGTATATGGCTGTAACTTTTACGCCGGGTAAATGTTTGGAAAAGTTTTTAAGGTCTGACGCTATCTGCAAGCACAGTTCGCGTGTGGGACTAAGTATAAGCGCTTGTGTATGTTGTTCTTCTGTGTTTATCAGTTGCAATAAAGGTAAGCCAAATGCAGCTGTTTTTCCTGTGCCTGTTTGTGCAAGGGCTACAATGTCGGTGTTGTTCTCTAAAATGCGTGGGATAACAGATTCCTGCACAGGCATAGGCTCTTTAAAGCCTAATTCTTCAATGGCTTGCAACAGGTTTTCATGCAAGCCTAAATTTTCAAATGTATTCATTAATGATTTTTAAAAGTTTGCAAAGGTAGTGTAAATCATTGAGTTATTTTATGTATAATGGAAATTAATTATGAATTTATGGTATAAATATTTTAAATAGTCGTGTGTTTGTTAGGCTTTTACTTACAGCGCGAGCTCTTTAAGCCCCACATCAGTAACGATAATAAATCATTATTTACATACCAAACTTGCTTAATAATGGTATAAGAATATTTTTTTTGTATTGGCGTGAAAGATGGAGCGTGTTTAAAAACTAAGGCTATAAACAATAAGAATCTGCTGAATAATACTTTTTTATATTTTTAGGTTATACTTCAAAAAAATCTATCAAAAGGTTTTCGTAATATCTTCTACAATGATGTATAAATACTTTATGCCCTTATTTTTAGTATTTTTGCCGTTATATGATTGCTCCTGTTAATTTTGAAGAAAAAATAGGCTTTGGGCTGATTAAAGATATGCTTATCCTTTATTGCAAAGGCGAAGGAGGAAAGGCGTTGGTTTCAGAAATAGCTTTCTCGGCTGATTATGCAACCTTAAAAAAAGAATTGCAACTTACCGATGAGTTTAGAAAAATGATGCTTTCGCATCATGGATATGTTTCGTCAGAATATTTTAATTTGGACGAAGAGTTGACTCATATTCATACTCCCGGCTCATTTTTGCCTGCTGAAACATTGTTGGCGCTCCTTATTTCCTATAAAGGATTTGGTGAAAGTTATAATTTTATTGCTGCGTTACCGGAAGGTGATTTTCCTTTGCTACATGATTTTATTGCCGATTATACGGTTATACATCCTGTTATAGCAACACTGGAACGTGTGTTGGATGCAGAAGGTAATATCAAAGATAATGCATCACCTTTGCTTATGAGCATACGTAAGGATTTGAGCCGCCAAGCGTTACAAATTGATAAGCGTGTGGCTCATGCGCTGCAGCAAGCCAAAAACAATAAGCTTGTGGATGCTGATGTAGAAGCGGTGGTGCGCGAAGGTAGAATTGTTATTCCTGTAATGGCATCCAACAAGCGTAAAATTAGCGGCGTTATCATTGATGAATCTCAATCGGGGCAAACTGCCTACATTGAACCCATAGAGGTTTTTGAACTGCGCAACAGTATCCGCGAATTAGAATTGGCTGAAAAGCGTGAAATAATAAAAATTCTTACGGATGTTGCAGATGATTTGCGTTCCTATATTCCGGTTTTAAAACAATCTTTCGTATGCATGGGAAGGCTTGATTTTTTACATGCTAAAACTATGTTTGCCTTGCAAATAGACGCAATGCTGCCACTTTTATACGAAAAACCTCAATTAAATTGGTTAAGAGCTAAGCACCCTTTATTGCGTATTTCGCTCAAAAAACAAAACCGCGAAATTGTTCCGTTAGATATTGCATTGACTGAAACCAACAGAATCCTTATAATTTCAGGTCCAAATGCAGGTGGAAAATCTGTTTGTCTTAAAACAGTAGGGTTGCTTCAATATATGCTGCAATGTGGATTGCTGATTCCGGTGCTTGATACATCCGAAGCCGGCGTTTTTCAGCATATTTTTATTGATATAGGCGATCAGCAATCTATCGAAAACGATTTAAGTACCTATAGCAGCCATTTGCTGAATATAAAAAATATGGTTTTACATGCAAACAGCGATACGCTTTTCTTGATAGATGAATTTGGAGCCGGTACAGAGCCTCATGCGGGTGGAGCTATTGCAGAGGCTGTGCTTGAAACGCTTAATCAAAAGCAAGCGTATGGCGTGGTTACTACCCATTACGGTAACCTTAAGCAATTGGCATCGCATCACGAGGGGTTTATAAATGCAGCCATGCTTTATGATACCAAAGCCATGAAGCCTTTGTTTGTGTTGCGTGCAGGTAAACCGGGCAGCTCTTTTGCTTTCGAAATTGCACAAAATATTAATTTCCCACAACAGGTGTTGGATAAAGCAGGTGAAAAAGTAGGATATGCCCAGCTTGATTTTGACAAACAAATGCAGGACTTGGAAGCCGAGCGTTTGGAGCTTACTCAGAAGGAAAAACAGTTGCAGGTGGCTGATGAAACTTTGCATCAGCTTGTAACTAAATATAACATGCTGAATGACGAACTTACTATGAAGAAGAAAAATATTCTAGAAAATGCACGTCGCGAAGCAAAGCTGATTGTTGAAAATGCCAATAAAATTATAGAGAAAACCATTAAAGAAATAAAGGAAACCAAGGCTGACAAGGAGAAAACAAAGCAAATACGCGAAAAGGCGAAAATATTAGGCGATGAAATAACCAAAGAAAAAATAAAAAAAGAAGAAAAGGTTAATCCTGTGCAGGAGCCTGATATCAAGGTGCCGCAGCATTTTATTAAAGGAGCGCATGTGAAAATAGCAGGGCAACAAGAAGTAGGTGTTATTGCCGATGTGAATGAAAAGGACGCCACAGTTGCATTCAATACGGTAGTGATGAAAGTTGCGCTGAATAAATTGGAGGTTGTTTCAAATAAGCAATTGCCTAAAAAGCAGGTTAACAAAGGCTTTGGTTATCAAAATATGGTTAATGACATGAATGCCCGTATGGCAAATTTTCGTTTAACGGCTGATGTGCGAGGCATGCGTGCCGACGAAATGCAGGCTTTGATTTCACGCTATATTGACGAGGCAATTATGTTGCATGTTCCCGAAGTAAGTATCTTGCATGGCAAAGGTAACGGCATATTGCGTAATGTAGTAAGGGAATATCTGCAAAGTGTACCCGAAATTAAACAATTTTACGATGCGCCTGTTGAATTTGGAGGAACGGGTATTACAATCGTCCGTTTTAAATAATGGTTAAATTAAATAAAGTGAAAATGAAAAATAGTACGTTTAAAATTTTCTTTTTTGTTGTGCTGGCAATGTTTGTAGTTTTTACATCATGTAAAAATAAAGGTGTAAAAACAGGAGAAAACAAATCAGTTGAAGAAGCTGTTTCTGAAGCACACGATTATGTAACATTAAATGAAAATAATTTCGAATCAGAAATTGCACAAGGTGTTACGTTGGTTGATTTTTGGGCTACATGGTGTCCGCCTTGTAGGGCTATGGCGCCAATAGTGGAGGATATTGCTAAAGAAACAAAAGGCAAAGTAAAAGTAGGAAAGCTGGATGTGGATCAGAATAAGAACTTAGCAAGTAAATTTAAAATACAGTCAATACCCACTTTTATTGTTTTTAAAGACGGAATACCTGTTGAGTCTATCACGGGTATGCAAAACAAAGCAGTTTTGCTCGAAAAAATAGCTAAACATACACAGTTAAACTAACAATTAGAGGCATAGCGCCTCTTTTTGTTTTTTTGGCAGGCTGTCAACTATTATCCCGTATGATTCGTCAATCCATCTGTATAAAAGCGTGTCATTTATGCTTCCTTCTATATTTACGGTAATCCAATATTTTTTGTTCATGTGATAGCCGGGATGTATGCAAGGATACATTTCGCGCAACGCTATAACTTTTTCCGGTGTGTTTTTTATATTTATAGAAAAGTTGCCTTCTAAATCCGTGAGCAAAAACATTTTACCTGCAACTTTAAAAACCAACGTGGTTTCATCGAATGGGAAACTTTCCGTAGCCCCTTTTTTATTTAAACAATAATCTCTTAATTCTTCAATATGCATGTGTAAAGCATTAAAAATGTTAAAATTAACAAAAAGAATTAATATAAATAGGGGCAGGCTTAAAAAAACGCAGCAATCGGAGCAAATAGTTTTTATATTTGCAGTGTTAATATAAATGTTTACAATAGAAACATTCTTAAAAAATAATTATGTCAATAGGTTCAAAAACAAACGAATTAAGACGTAGAATGCAGGCGGCGCTTTCAGGAGGAGGCGAGCAGGCTATTGAAAAACAAAAAGCAACAGGTAAACTCACCGCGCGTGAGCGTATTATTGCTTTGCTCGACAAAAATTCATTTCACGAATATGACCTTTTTGTAGAACATGCAGGTCATGATTTTAACATGAGTAATAAGTATTTGGCAGGTGATGGCGTTATTACCGGAACCGGAACCATAAATGGCTATCCTGTATGTATTTACGCACAGGATTTCACTGTTGCCGGTGGTTCGTTGGGTTTTGCCCATGCCAAGAAAATTACTAAAATTATGGATCATGCCATGAAGCTTAAAGTGCCTTTGATTGGTATTAATGATTCGGGCGGAGCGCGTATTCAGGAGGGTGTGAATTCATTGGCGGGGTATGGCGAAATATTTTTCCGCAATACGCAAGCTTCGGGGGTTATTCCTCAAATATCCGTTATCCTTGGTCCTTGTGCAGGTGGCGCTGTTTATTCGCCCGCGCTCACCGATTTTGTTTTTGTGGTAGATAAAATTTCCAAGATGTTTATTACCGGACCCGAGGTTATTAAAACCGTGCTGGGCGAGGAGATATCAATGGAAGAGTTGGGTGGCGCGCGTGTACATGCCGAGACTACAGGTAATGCACATTTCTTTGCCGATAGCGAATTGGAATGCTTTGAGCAAATTAAAAAATTGTGCAGTTATATTCCTTGGAATAATCTTAAGAAAGCTGAACCATTTCCTGCAAAGGCGCCCAAAAAACAGTACAATATCAAGAAAATATTTCCTGCAAACCCCAGTGAGCCTTACGATGTAAAAGATATTATTCGTGCTATCTGCGATGATTCCGACTTTCTTGAGGTGCAGGAGCTTTGGGCGCAAAATGCCGTAATAGGTTTTGGACGCATTGAGGGACAAACCGTTGGTTTTGTGGCAAACCAGCCTATCGTTTTAGCAGGTGTGCTTGACGTGGATGCCAGCGATAAAATGGCGCGTTTTATACGCTATTGCGATGCATTTAATATCCCATTGGTAACGTTGGTTGATTTGCCGGGCTATTTGCCGGGTGTAGATCAGGAACACGCCGGTGTTATACGCCATGGTGCTAAAATTTTATATGCATACAGCGAAGCTACGGTGCCTAAAATTACTTTAATTACCCGTAAGGCTTATGGAGGAGGCTATATAGCGATGTGCTCAAGTCACTTGCGTGCCGATTTTGTGTTCGCTTGGCCCGATGCCGAAATTGCCGTTATGGGACCTGAAGGTGCGGCAAATATTATTTTCCGTAGCGAAATTAAAGAAGCTAAGGATCCTAATGCCATGCGTCAGGCAAAAATACAGGAATACAGAGAAAAATTTGCAAATCCATACGTAGCGGCAGGTTATGGTTACATAGATGCTGTTATTGAGCCTGAAGATACCAGAGAAAGAATTATACATGCTTTACAAATTTCGGGACAAAAGCAAGTGGCTCAGCCTACTAAAAAACATGGTATTCCTCCATTTTAATCCTTTTCTATTGGTAAAAAATAATGGGTAAATTAAGGTTTTTAAATAACTAATGTTAAGTTAAGTCTAAAATGGCGTGTTTGATGTTTTGTAAACATTTATTAATCAAAATAATACATCTATAAACTCCGAACTCATTACTCTTAACTAAACACTAAAATAAATAGTTATGGCTAAAAAAATAACAAAAAATGTTGCCGATAAATCAGAGCAGGAAGATATTGTGCTTGGAAAAAGTTACAATGAGGAGGATTTAAAAATATTAAATCTTGAAGAGGGTACATACAAAACGCTTATTCCTAAAAAGTACGCTGATCGTAAACGCTATGAGCCTAAGGATCCGAGAAAAGTATTCTCATATATACCGGGAACTATAAAAAAAGTGTATGTAAAAGAAGGGAAAAAAGTAGCTGCCGGCGAAAAGCTTATAGATTTGGAAGCTATGAAAATGGTTAATACCATTGTTGCTGATGGCGATTATACCATAGAGCATATCTTTGTAAAAGAAGGGAATATGATTCCCAAAAACTTTCTGATGATTCAGTTTAAATAGAAAGATAAGGATAATTATTGTTTGCTACTGTTAAGTTAAGTATAAAAGGGCGTGTTTGATGTTTTGTAATCATTTATTAATCAAAAATAATACATCTATAAACTCCTAACTCATCACTCTTAACTAAACACTACTTATTCTGAAAGTATCATTGCGGAAAATTCGCGGTTTGAATTGTCAATGAAATTTAAAATTTCATTTTTTCCCTCGCCGGTTGACGATGAAGATATAAAAGTGGGAGGAAGTTCTTCCCACTTTTGTTTTAGTACGTTCTTGTATTTTTCAACATTGCGTAAAGCCGCAGTTTTAGATATTTTATCGGATTTGGTGAATATGATGCAGAAGGGAATTCCGTTTTCTCCCAGCCATTCGATAAGAGCTGTGTCGTTTGCCTGCGCTTCATGTCGTATGTCTATCAAAACAAAAATATAGAGCATGTTGCGGCGTTTCACTAAATATTCTTTGATAATAACTTCCCAATTTTTTCTGGCGCTTTTTGACACTTTTGCATAGCCATAGCCTGGTAAATCTACCAAATGCCACAAGCCATCAATAAGGTAATAATTGAGTAATTGCGTTTTGCCGGGTGTTGCCGAAACTTTTGCCAAAGTAGAGTTGCCCGTTAACATATTTATTAACGATGATTTGCCCACGTTTGACCTGCCAAAGAACGCATATTCGGGCAAAATGCTTTTGGGGCAATCTTTTATGCTTGCTGCACTTGTTACAAACGTTGCGTTTTTAACCATCCTTAAAATTCTTTTAAATGGCGTTCTTTCTTGTCGTTATAAATATCGTTTATGGTAACTAAAATCCCTGATTCTTCTACATTTCCGAAAGGTGGATTTAATGAAGTTCCAAAAAATAACATGGATGAAGATAAGTTGGTGTAGGCGTTTACCAAAGGAGGGATATGCTCTCCGCGCTTGCGCACTTCACCTACAAGAATTTTATAGTTTTCTTCATATGTTTTTCCCGTAAAATGCGAATTAATAAAATTTTCATCCGTTTCTGTTTTTAACGGATTATATGGATATACGAGTTTGTTTTTGTCTCCAAAATATTTTTTAAGAAAAAACAGGATAAAATCACGTGCCTCAGGGTTAAAATGAGGATACATGGTGATTTTACCGAAAAAATATTTCATGTTGGGATGTTGCACCACAATAGCTCCCAGCCCGTTCCATATATTATCCAACGCGTACATGCCCTTGCGGATATCTACAGTAGGCTGATACATGGGTTGCACGAATGAACGGCCCAGTTCAATGGTATAGGGCAGGTAGTCAGTAATAAATTTTTCTGATAATCCAAATAGCTCGCACGTAGGGGTTTCTATTAATCCTTTGGCATCGCGTTTTAGTGTAGAGCCGTCAATGAAACGGTATCCACCTACAATTTCTTTTTCCTGCGGATCCCAAACCAATAATTGCTTGAAAGGGTTTTCTGAAGTAGTGTCAAATTCGTCCAAGTCGCAATCTAATCCTGTGCCGCCGCCGGCATCGCGGAAGCTTATTTCGCGCAATCGCCCTATTTCTTTAACAACATTGGGCGCGTTTTGGTAGGTTACAATATAAATTTCATTTCCTCCTTTGTTGGTCGATTTTATAAATTTATCTTTTGTAAGTTCTTGTAATAGAATGTTTCTGTCAATAGGTGCAATAATATTCTTCATCGGCTAAAATTTTAAAGCTGTAAAGTCGCTTTCTTTGTTAAAATCAGGGTTATATGTAAATTGTTTAAGCTTTTCCGCCCACTGCAAATCGCTCATTTTGTCGTCAAAAGTAGAAGGTGGAATAGGTTTTCCGAATGTAATAACAATTTCTTTGCCTTTTTGCTTGAACATTTCATCAACTAAAAAAAACATTTCTAGATTAGCCTTTATTTTCAGGCGGTTACGCACATTTGAAATGTTATAAAACCGATTGGTATTTTTGCCGCTTACATGGCAAGGTATAATGGCTCGGTTATATTTTTTGCATTTTGAGATAAAGGTTTTTTTCCACTCTAAATCTATAATTTGGCCGTTTATTTTTCTGGAGCATAAGCCGGCAGGGAAATAAATCATCCCTTTGTCGGAAGCAAAAGTGTCATCAATTATTTTAAGGTTTGAGCTGTTAGAACCATGTTTGTTAATAGGAATAAAAAGTTCTTTAATATTGGACAGGTTCATTAAAAGGTCGTTTACCGGAAAAACAATATCTTTTTTCACTTTCCCCACAACCCACATCAAAGCCATTCCGTCTAAACCGCCCAGCGGATGGTTGGAGGCAACGAGCCAGCGCTTGTCGGCATCAATGTTTTCCAGCCCTTCATAAAATACTTTTACCCCAAACTGCTTCAATATTGCATCAATAAAGGGTAAACCTTGTAAATCCTTATTCAGGCGTAAAGCTTCGTTTATCTCATCCTGATGCACTATGTTTTTGATATACGACAATAAAAAACGCGGTGTTAAATTATAAGCCTGTTTGTTTTTGGCTTTAAAAATAGCGTCAATATCAATAAACTGCGGCGCATTCTCGGGTGTCGTATTACTCATATGCAAAGAATAAGGGTGTTGAAAATATAGGGCAAATATACACCAATTAAATCAGAAAATATGTTGTTTTTGATTATGAGTGTGTGATTTTTATCAATTATAGTATGGCGGAATAGGGTATTTGATTTTGTGTTTTTGTTTGCAGTGTAAAGCTTATGAGGCGATATTTATTTTCTGAAAAGTTATTGTTTTTTGCTATGCTACGTTAAAAAAATCCTTTTTGATTCATGATGGAGGTGGTTAGGAAATTCTCTATGTATTGCCCTGTAAGCAATATACATATTAAAAATTTAGATTACACTTATTGCTTGTTAAAAGAATTTGTGATGCCTGTTATCATTGAAAAATAATTAAAATATCTTTGTTTTTAACATCATTTGATTCAAAAAAACGCTATAAATCTTTAATAATAGTATGTCTGTGTATTGTTAATAAAAAAAAGTGGTAAAAAATGGAGTAAAGTGGTAAATCGATAGTAATTTTACAATCGAAATAAAGCTTTATTACATGATTCCTCTACAAGGCGAATATATTTGCAAGGTTGACGCAAAAGGCAGGTTTATGTTGCCTGTTGCGTTGAAAAACCAATTGGGGGAATCCGTTAAGGAACGTTTCATTGTCAAGAAAAGCATTTTCAGTACATGTCTTGAGTTATATCCGCAATCCACATGGGATGAGCTTAACCGGAAAATTATCAGCAAGCTTAACCGGTTTGTAAAAAAACATAATGATTTTATCCGGGCTTTTAATGCCGGACTACGTGAGGTTGAACTTGATGCTACCGGAAGGATACTGGTGCCGAAAGATTTAGCCGTGTTTGCCGGAATAACAGGCGAAATTGTGGTAAATGCCAAGATGGATGCCATAGAAATATGGGATAAGGAGCGTTATGATAAGGAAGTATTGGCGGCACAAGAAGATATGTCTGATTTGGCGGAGGATATTTTAGGAAATATTAATTTAAACGAATAATACAATGTATCACCAACCTGCATTATTGCAAGAAAGTATTGAAGGTCTTAATATAAACCCGGAAGGCGTTTATGTTGACCTTACGTTTGGAGGCGGTGGTCATTCAAAAGAAATCCTTAAGCACCTTCGCCCCAAGGGGCGCCTTATTGCTTTTGATCAGGATGCGGATGCGCAACAAAATATACAAGATGATGCGCGCTTTATATTTGTAGATCAGAATTTTAAATACCTCAAAAATTTTCTCCGTTACCATAACGCATTGCCCGTGGATGGCATTTTAGCCGACTTGGGCATATCTTCGTACCAGATTGATACGGCTGCACGTGGCTTTGCTACCCGCTTTGACGGACCGTTGGATATGCGTATGTCTCAAAATCAGAAGTTTTCCGCACAAGAGCTTGTAAATACGTATTCGCAGGAAGCTTTAAAAGAAGTGTTTGAAAAATACGGTGAAATTGATAATGCTTCAAAACTTGCATCTCAAATAGTACTGGCTCGTGCAGAAAGTCAGATTTCTACAACAGCTCAGTTTAAAGAAACCATAAGAAAATGCACCCCAAAACATCAGGAAAATAAATATCTGGCACAGGTATTTCAGGCTATACGCATTGAAATTAATGATGAAATGGAAGTGCTTAAAAATATGTTGCTGCAAACACTTGATGTATTAAAGGTAGGAGGGCGGCTTGCCGTAATTTCATATCATTCATTAGAAGATCGTTTGGTGAAGAATTTTATGAAAACAGGCAATTTTGAAGGTGAACTACATAAAGATTTTTATGGTAAAGTAGAAACACCTTGGCAGTTGATTAGCCGCAAACCTATTATTCCCAACGAAAAAGAGATTGACGCTAATCCTCGCGCCAGAAGTGCAAAATTAAGAGTTGCCGAAAAAAAAGCGTGATAAGATGAACGAAGAATTTAAAAATACGATCAATGCTGAAGATGCAGAAAGCAATGCTGCAAGCGAACATGCTTCGGAATCCGCACAACCTCAGGTAGCAAGTGGAGGAAAAAAGAGTAAAGGTGCGAAAAGTATATTGGAAGGTTCGTTTCTGGTGCAAACTAACGTGGTGAAGTTTCTGCCATTTATACTGTTTCTAACCTTTTTAGCTGTCATATATATATATAACAGCAATTTTGCCAATAAAACGGTGGTGAAGATTGCCAAACTTAAAAAGCAAAATGAAGAATACAGGTATGATTATGTAAATACAAGGGCATTGCTGATGCAACTTACCACACAGTCCGAGATAGCGGATCGGTTGAAAAAAAGCGGATTGAAAGAAACCAAAGAGCCGGCAAAAAAGATAATAATAGAAGTGCCTACAAAAAATTTGAAATAATATAACCAATTAAATGGATAACAAGACCTTCATATTCAAAAGAGCTTATATTGTTTATGGCTTGATTTTTATTCTGGCTGTAACAATAATAGGAAAGGTTTTGTATGTCCAGCTGGCGCAGGGCGATATGTGGAGGGCGAAAGCAATTAAGCAGTCGTTGCGCTATTTTAATATAGAGCCTAACAGAGGCAATATATATGATAGCGATGGTGAAGTGCTGGCTACCTCAGTGCCTCTTTTTGAACTTCGTATGGATGTAGCTTCGCCTGATATCCCCGATTCTTCATTTAGTAAAGATGTAGATTCGTTGTCTCTTTGCTTGGCAAATATTTTTAAAGATAAAAACAAGAAGCAATATAAATTGATGTTGCTGAAAGCAAGGGTAGATAAAAATAGGTATTTGTTGCTCAAGCGTAACGTGGACTATGAACAATTAAAGTCTGTGCGTACGTTCCCTTTATTTCGCTCAAAAAAGCATAGGGGAGGTTTGATTACAACCATACAATACAAAAGGATTTATCCGTATGATAACCTGGCATATCGCACCATTGGCTGGTATAAGGAGGAGAGCCCCAATAATGTGGGTATTGAAGCATCATTTAATAAGCAGCTCGAAGGTGAAGCAGGGAAAAAGTTATATCAACGCATACCGGGTGACTATTGGAGACCGATAGCCAACAAGTCGGAAGTGCAGCCCAAAAACGGGAATGATATCATCACTACCCTTGACATTAACCTGCAAGATGTTGCAGAAAGCGCGTTATATCGCCAATTGGTGAAATATAAAGCATATCACGGAAGTGCCATAGTAATGGATGTGAAAACCGGCGAAATAAAGGCTATAGCTAACTTAGGTAAGGTAGGCGACAGCACGTATAGTGAAAATTATAATTATGCCATTGCCGAAAGTGCAGAGCCGGGCTCTACATTCAAGCTCTATTCGTTATTAGCTGCTTTTGAAGATAATAAAGTGAAGCTGAACGACAGATACAGCACCACGGTTAGTACGGTTTATGCCAACAGGGTTATGACCGATGGTACACATGGACGCACGGGCACTTTTACCGTGCAGGAGCTTTTTGAACATTCTTCCAACGTGGGAATATCTAAGATTATAACCAAAGCATACGGCGCAAAACCACAAAAGTTCATTGACAGGTTATATGCTTTCGGGATAAATAAAAAATTAGGATTGGAAATAAGTGGGGAGGGCGCTCCCATAGTAAAAAATACATCATCTAAAACATGGTCTAAGGTTTCGTTGCCGTGGATGTCTATTGGCTATGAGGTGGCACTTACACCTTTACAAACATTGACCTTTTATAATGCAGTGGCAAATAATGGTGTAATGGTAAAGCCCTATTTTATAAAGGAAATACGCAGCAATGGATTGGTGGTTAAATCATTTGCACCTACCGTATTAAATGCAAGGATAGCTTCGCCACAAGCTATAAAAATGGCGCAAACGATGTTGGAAGGTGTAGTGGAAAACGGAACAGGCAAGGCTTTGCGCAATCCCATATATAAGTTTGCCGGTAAAACCGGTACCGCACAGTTGGCACAAAACAACAGCGGTTACAACAAGAAGAATTACAGGGCTTCTTTTGTAGGGTATTTTCCTGCCGATAATCCTAAATATTCTTGTATTGTAGTGGTTAATACGCCTAATGATGTGGGGATATATGGGGCTGAAGTGTCAGCGCCGGTAGTGCGCGAAATTGCCGACCGTGTATATGCCACAGACCCTGATTTTGGCGCAGAGTGGAAAGGTGATTTGGCAGTAAAACCTGAAAATCCTTTTAAAACAGGGTTTATAAAAGATGTAAACTATATAAATAAATGGATGGGTTATATGCCGATGCAAAAACACGAAAATGGCTGGATGTGTAGCGATGGAAATATTTCTAAGGGTATTACGGCTCAGAATAAAGTAATGCCCAACCTTATAGGTATGGGAATTAAAGATGCGCTCTATTTGCTGGAAAAGTCGGGGGTAAAAGTTCAGGTGAGAGGGGTAGGTATGGTAAAAAAACAGTCGTTAAATCCCGGCAGCGCAATAGGAAAAGGACAAAGTGTAATATTAGAATTAGGGGTGTAGGTTATGAAACTATTATCAGATATATTAAAGAATGTAAAAATTAATCAATTATTGGGTAATGCCGATATAGTGATTAGCTCTGTTGCTTTTGATTCCAGAAAAGTGGAGCACGGAAGCGTGTTTTTCGCTATTTCCGGAACGAGGGTGGATGGACACTCTTTTATTTCTGAAGTGATAGAAAAAGGAGCCAAAGCTATCGTTTGCGAAGTGCTACCGATAGATATTATGCAGGATGTTACATATGTTAAAGTAAATAATTCCGCTGAAACTATGGGTATTATGGCTTCCAACTGGTTTGACAATCCTTCGCGCAAATTAAAATTGGTGGGCATTACAGGAACCAATGGAAAAACCACTACGGCAACTTTGTTATTTAATCTTTTTCAAGGATTGGGTTATGGAGTAGGCTTACTTTCTACCATTGCCAATCAGATTAATGACGATGTTATCCCTGCAACCCATACTACACCTGATACTATAGATCTTAATGGTTTGTTGAAACAAATGGTGGAGAAAGGGTGCGAATACTGCTTTATGGAGGTTAGTTCGCACGCTGTGGTTCAACAACGTGTGGCGGGCTTGCATTTTGCAGGCGGTATATTTTCAAATATTACGCTTGACCATCTTGATTTTCATAAAACCTTTGACGCATATATTAAAGCTAAAAAAGGATTTTTTGATATGCTGCCACAAACAGCCTTTGCGCTTACCAATATTGACGATAAAAACGGCTTGGTAATGTTGCAAAATACAAAAGCGCTGAAAAAAACATACAGTTTTCAGCATTTGGCTGACTTTAAAGGTAAGTTGATAGAAGCGCCTTTAACAGGGCTGCACTTGGAAATTAACGGGGTTGAAATGTGGAGCCGTTTGGTAGGGAGGTTCAATGCCTATAACGTTTTAAGTGTATATGCGGCAGCCGTTTTGCTGGGAGAAGATGCGCAAGAGGTATTGCGTGTATTGAGCGGGCTTAAAAGTATAAAAGGACGTTTTGACTATATTATTGCAGAAAACGGCACGATTGCTATTGTTGATTACGCCCATACGCCTGACGCGTTGGAAAATGTGATTGAAACCATCAACGATTTAAGAGCTGCGGGACAGCAACTTATAACGGTAGTGGGCTGCGGGGGAGACAGAGATGCAACCAAACGTCCCATTATGGCGCGCATTGCAACAGAAAACAGTACCAGAACCATTCTTACCTCTGATAATCCGAGAACGGAAGACCCTGACGAAATTATACGCCAGATGTATGAAGGCGTGAGCAAGCAATATGAAAAAAATGTGGTAGTGATGCCGGATAGAAAAGAAGCCATAAAGCTGGCGTGCATATTGGCAGGTGAAGATAATATCATACTGGTGGCAGGAAAAGGACACGAAAATTATCAGGAAATTAACGGGGTAAAGCATCACTTTGACGATAAAGAGGTGTTAGCAGAGTATTTATTAGAAAAATAAGGCATTATGTTATACTATCTGTTTTCTTTTTTAGATAAAGCGTATGATATTCCCGGAACAGGAATGTTCCAGTTTATCACGTTTCGTGCGGCGTTGGCTGCCATTTTCTCGCTTTTTATATCTATGGTATATGGTAGAAAAGTTATTAATTTTCTGAAATATAAACAGATTGGTGAAACCATTCGGGAGTTAGGACTTGAAGGGCAATCCAAAAAAGCGGGAACACCCACCATGGGCGGGGTCATTATTTTGGGGTCTATCCTTATTCCGGTTCTTTTATTTGCAAAGCTTTCAAATATTTACATACTTCTTATGCTTTTTGTAACCGTTTGGTTGGGGATGTTTGGTTTTATGGATGATTATATTAAGGTTTTCAGGAAGAATAAGGAGGGACTTTCAGGTAAGTTTAAAATATTAGGACAGGTGATTGCGGGTTTGGTATTGGGAACCGTGCTATATATGAATCCACAGGTTGTAATTCGCGAAAAAATGCCGGAACCACACAAAAAAAATACCGTTCAAACTGTAGGCGGCCTCACTTCTTTCGAGCAAATTAAGGATCATACCACGCGTTTTAGCAAAGAGCCTGTAAAATCAACCAAAACAACCATTCCTTTTTTTAAGAATAATGAATTTGACTATGCTGTGGTGCTCAAATGGGTTGGCGATGACTACAAAGATTGGGCATGGTTAATTTTTATCCCTTTGGTGATTTTTATAATTACGGCTGTTTCCAACGGGGCTAATTTAACGGACGGGATGGATGGCTTGGCAACGGGCACTTCTGCAATTATAGCGCTCACATTGGGCATATTGGCATGGGTAAGCGGTAATATAGTATTTGCCGACTACCTGAATATCATGTATATTCCTAACACCGGCGAATTGGTTGTATTTATAAGCGCGGTGGTGGGAGCCTGTATCGGATTTTTGTGGTATAATTCATTTCCGGCACAAGTGTTTATGGGTGATACGGGAAGTTTGGCATTAGGCGGGATTATAGCGGCTTTTGCCATTATTATACGCAAAGAGCTTTTAATACCTATACTTTGCGGTATTTTTCTAATGGAAAACCTTTCTGTAGTGATGCAGACAACCTATTTTAAATATACACGAAAAAAATACGGCGAAGGCAGACGCATATTTCTTATGTCGCCTTTGCATCATCACTACCAAAAAAAAGGTTACCCGGAACCCAAGATAGTAATGCGTTTCCTTATTGTGGGAATATTGCTCGCGCTGGTATCGGTGATAACATTAAAAATAAGATAATTTAATTGTATAAAAATAAAAAAATAATATTTCAGGATTATGACACTCGAAGAATTAGCATTACAGGGGAAGACGAATATTTACGATTCAATGGCAGCCGGTGTGGGACATCGATTGGTTGAATTAAGAAATAAGAGTATTCGCGAGTCGTTAAGCGACTTTGAAAATATAGAGCATAAGTTGGAGTATGTTTCGCAAGTGCATGGGGTGAAATATATTAATGATTCCAAATCTACTAACGTCAATGGCACATGGTACGCGTTGGAAAGTATGAACGAGCCGGTAATATGGATTGCAGGTGGAGTGGATAAAGGAAACGATTATACCAAGATACTTCCGTTGGTGGCACAAAAGGTAAAAGTTATTATATGTTTAGGATTGGAAAATACAAACATACGAAATGCCTTTGCTTCTATAGTTCCTGAAATATATGAAGTGAAGTCGGCGGAAGATGCCGTTTTAATGGCATATTCATTAGGCAAAAAAGGAGATACAGTCCTTTTGTCGCCCGCTTGCCCTAGCTTTGATTTGTTTGAAAACTATGAGGACAGGGGAAATAAATTTAAAGAAGTAATTAAGCAATTATAGTTAATATATATATAAGAGAAAAAATGAAACCGATACTTCCGAATGTTAGAGGCGATAAAGTGATATGGGCAGTGGTAATAGTACTGTCTATTTTCTCTGTGTTGGCAGTTTATAGCTCTACCATGACGTTGGCTTTTCGCTTTAAACAAGGAAATACGGAATATTATGTACTTAAACACATGGGCATTCTTATTTTCGGATTTATATTAATGTATGCTTCCCATAAAATAAAGTATGTTTATTACTCCCGTATATCGATGATATTGCTTGTATTGTCGTTGCCGTTGTTGTTCTACACACTGTTTTTTGGTGTGGTGAAGAATGAAGCGGCGCGCTGGACCACGCTCCCCGGCATTAATATTATGTTTCAGCCTTCCGATTTGGCAAAACTTGCGCTTATCATGTTTGTAGCGCGCTCATTGGCATTAAAGCAGGAGCAGATAAAAGATTTTCGTAAAGGTTTTATTCCTATAGTGCTTCCCGTTTTGGCTGTTTGCGGACTTATATTGCCGGCAAATTTTTCTACGGCAGCCATTTTGTTTTTAACCTGTATTGTTTTAATATTTATTGGAGGGGTAAAAATTCGGTATATAGCAGAATTGTTAGGAATAGGAGCCGTTGTGTTAACTATATTTATAACTATTTTAATGATGTCGCCGCATTCAAGCGGACGTTTGGGTACATGGCAAAGCCGTATTGAAAACTTTATAGGACGGGGCGATTCGGATGATAATTTTCAAAAAGAGCAGGCGCAGATTGCCATAGCAAACGGTGGCATCATGGGTAAAATGCCGGGTAACAGTATGCAGAAAAATTTTGTACCTAACCCGTTTAACGACTTTATTTATGCAATTATTATTGAAGAGTATGGATTGTTTGGAGGCATTGTAATTATTCTCATGTATCTTATTCTGCTGTACCGTGGCATACGAATTGCTATACAAGCGCCGGGCAATTTTGGCGCGTTGCTGGCAATAGGCGTTACGCTGAGTCTTGTGTTTCAGGCTTTTGTAAACATGGCTGTTGCTGTTGGTCTTGTGCCCGTCACCGGGCAGCCATTGCCCTTGGTGAGTATGGGCGGAACAAGCATTTGGTTTACCAGTATCGCTATTGGAATTATTTTAAGCGTGAGTAAAGAATTAGAAACAACAGGCAATTTAGAAGTACAACCTTTAACGGATAATGATGAAACAGAATAAAAATATAAAAGTTATTTTGAGCGGCGGTGGAACCGGCGGACACATATTTCCGGCTATAGCTATTGCCAATGCAATAAAAGAAAAGCATCCTGATGCAGAATTCTTATTTGTGGGAGCTAATGGCAGAATGGAAATGGAGAAAGTGCCGGCGGCAGGCTATCCTATAGAGGGTCTTAATATTAGTGGCTTGCAGCGTAAAGTAAATTTAGAGAATCTTAAAATACCATTTAAAATAATATCCAGCCTGCTGAAGGCACGCCAAATTATTCGTTCATTCAAACCTGATGTGGCAATAGGAACCGGAGGCTATGCCTCTGCGCCTACGCTAAGAGTGGCTTCTTGGATGGGTATCCCATCGCTTATACAGGAACAAAACTCTTTTCCGGGCATTACCAATAAAATATTAAAGTCAAGCGTGGATGCCATTTGTGTTGCTTATCCTGACATGGGGAGATATTTCCCTACACATAAACTGCATGTGTTGGGAAATCCCGTTCGTTCTCAAATTGAGAACCTTGCTGTTTCAAAAGATGAGGCATGCCGGTTTTTTGGTTTGGATAGCAAAAAAATTACCGTGCTTGTTGTGGGCGGAAGCTTAGGCGCAAAAACAATTAACAAAAGTATTGATAAGAGTTTGGAGCAGTTTAGTGCACAAGATATACAGTTGATATGGCAAACGGGTAAACCCTACGCTGAAACGGCTAAAAATAGGATTATTGCGCTTGCTTTGCCCGGATTGCTTACCATGCCATTTATTACGGATATGGATAAAGCATATGCTGCCGCTGATATTGTGGTGTCCAGAGCAGGGGCTATTGCCATATCCGAATTGTGCATAACTTCCAAAGCTTCTATATTGGTGCCTTCTCCTAACGTAACAGAGGATCATCAAACAAAAAATGCACTTGCTTTGGTAAAACAACAAGCGGGTATAATGGTGAAAGATCAGGATGCGTTGGAGAATCTTGCTCCTGCTGTTATATCCTTAGCTAAAGATGAGGTGCTGAGAAAAAAGTTAGCTGAAAATATAAAACAACTGGCATATCCTGATGCTGCAAATCATATAGCCGAATTGGCATTATCTTTAATTAAAAGCAAAAACGATGTATAGCCCACTTCCTGATATGAAATTTAAGAGGCTCTATTTTCTTGGTATAGGAGGAATTGGAATGAGTGCCATTGCGCGCTATTTCAAGGCTAAAGGTTTTGAGATATATGGTTATGACCGAACTGTAACTGCCCTTACAAAGATCCTGGAAAAAGAGGGTATGGTTATCCATTATGAAGAAAACGTTGAAAATATACCTTCAAATATAGATTTTGTAGTATATACGCCGGCTGTTCCTGCAGCAAATGTGGAATTGGAATTTTTCAGAAATTCGGATGTTCTGTTGTATAAAAGAGCACAGGTATTAGGCATGCTCTCGCAAACCTATCGTACCATAGCATGCGCGGGAACACATGGCAAAACCACCATATCTACTATGGTTTCGCATATAATGCACAACTCGGCGGTAGGATGTCAGGCTTTTTTAGGAGGCATTGCGCGCAACTATGAAACCAATGTGTTGATTTCGGATACCTCTGATTTTATGGTTGCAGAAGCGGATGAATTCGATCGGTCGTTTTTGCAGCTTTTCCCTTATGTTGCCATTATTACCAGTGTAGATGCAGACCATTTGGATATATACCAAAATAAAGAATTTTTTAAAGAGGGTTTTGAGCGCTTTACTGAAAATATCAAAGATGACGGTTATTTAATTATTAAAAAAGGCATTCAACTAAAAGGGATTCATACTGCCCGTTACCAAACCTACACGTATGCTTTAGATGAAAATGCTGATTTTTATGCCAATAATTTACGTGTGGTAAATGGGTTGTATCATTTCGATTTCTACCATCCGGCGGGCGATATAAAGGATATTGTGCTTGGAATACCCGGTTTATATAATGTAGAGAATGCGGTTGCTGCTATTGCTTCAGCTTTAATATGTGGGGTAAAGGAAAATGAAATAAAAGATGCCCTGCAATCTTTTCGAGGGGTGAAACGACGTTTCGAAATCAGGTACAACCACAATGGTAAAGTGTATATTGACGATTATGCACATCATCCGGAAGAACTCAAGGCTGCTATACAATCTGCACGTGCCATGTTTCCAGGTAAAAAGTTAACCGGAATTTTTCAACCGCATTTATATACGCGCACACGAGATTTTGCCGATGATTTTGCCGAAAGTTTATCTAAGTTGGATGAAGTTATCCTGCTCCCTATCTATCCTGCCCGCGAATTGCCTATTGAAGGGGTAAACTCTGAAATGCTCTTGCGTAAAATAACACAGGAGAACAAGTCGTTGGTGGAAAAGCAAAATGTAGTGGAAGTTTTAAAGAACAAAGAAATAGAAATTCTATTAACCATGGGAGCTGGCGATATTGATACGGTTGTAAACGCTATTGAAGCGTTTTTTGATAAAAAATATAAATAAAATGAATATATCGGGCAAAAAAATACTGGCATTGGTTTTTGCAATTCTTATATTGGTGGGGATTGTAGCTGCCATGATTTATTCAAAAAGTAAATATAACACTAAAAAATGTAAAGACATAAGTTGTGATATCGATTATCAGAATGCACCCGTTCTAATTACTCCGAGCGATATAATATATGAAATTAATAAAAATTTAGGTAAGCAGGAGTCTAAAAAAATAGGGAATATCGATTTGCAATGTATTGATGAATTGCTGGATAAAAATCCGTTTCTTGAAAAAGTAAATACAAGTATGTCAATTAATGGCATATTGAAAATAAGCGTAAAACAGCGAGTGCCTATTTTGCGTTATATGACCAAAGAGGGACGGAGTTTATATTTAGACAAAACAGGTAATGTGATGCCTGTGTATTTATCACACCCTTTAAAAATTTTGGTTGCTACCGGAGAGATAAGCAAGGGGGTTGGTGTAGGAAACAATATTTTTTTGCAGGCTGATAGCATGAAGATAAAAACTGATATGAATGTATATTACAATCTTCATCATGTGGCACAAATTATTTATGCAGATAGCATACTTGCGGCACTTATAGAACAGGTAGATGTTGCATCTGACGGTTATCTAAAAATGATTACCAAAGCGGGTTCTCATGTTGTTATGTATGGCGATACAATAAACGCATATGAAAAATTTGAAAATCTGAAGTATTTCTATCAGAATGCGCTTCCCAAAATAGGATGGGATAAATATAAGAAGATTAATTTACAATATAAAAATCAAATTGTTTGTACCAAATAAAATTATAATACTATGGCAAAGGAAATAGTTGTCGGATTAGATATAGGAACTACTAAAATTGCTGCTATTGTGGGCATGAAAAATGATTTTGGTAAAATAGAAATACTGGGTTATGGAAAAACTGAATCCATAGGGGTGAGGAGAGGGGTGATTTCAAACATCGAAAGCACGGTGCAGTCTATACAAGCCGCTATCAATCAGGCACAGGAAAATTCTAAGGTTACCATCCGTACTGTAAACGTTGGTATTGCGGGTCAACATATCCGGAGCATACAGCATAGGGCAAGCACCATACGCTTAAATCCGGAAGCCGAGATAACACAGGACGATTTAGATGTATTTACCAGAAGTATTTATAATCTGGCGATGAATCCGGGTGAAAAAATCATAGATGTATTGCCTCAGGAATATACCATTGATGGTGAAACCGGCGTGAAAAGCCCTAAAGGCATGGTGGGACATCAAATGAGTGCAAATTTTCATATTGTAACTGCACAAACAACCGCAGCGCAAAATATTATGCGTTGCGTTGACAGAGCCGGATATAATATGGAATATATGATTTTGCAGCCGCTTGCTTCTGCCGAAGCCGTTTTGAGCTATGATGAAAAAGAAGCAGGCGTGGTTTTGGTGGATATAGGTGGCGGAACAACCGATGTGGCAATATTTTTAGACGGTATCATCAGGCACACGGCGGTTATTCCTTTTGGCGGCGAAATTATAACCGAAGATATAAGACAAGGGTGTGGAATTATAAAAAAACATGCCGAAGAACTTAAGATAAAATTCGGATCAGCGCTGGCAAGCGAAACTATAGCTGAGGAAATTGTTTCTATTCCTGGATTAAAAGGGCGTCAGCCTAAGGAAATTACGCTAAAAAACCTTGCAAATATCATTCAGGCGCGTATGGGCGAAATTATAGAAGCCGTTTATGACGAAATTAAAAGTACAGGCTTGGAAAAAAGACTTATTGCCGGCATTGTGCTCACCGGTGGCGGCGCAATGCTTAATCACCTTCAGCAGCTAACGCAGTTTATAACGGGCATGGATACAAGAATAGGGTATCCCAATGAGCATTTAGCCGACAATAATGACAGAGAAATGACGCAGCCGATGTATTCAACGGCTATTGGGTTAATACTTGAGGGGTTGAATAAAAATGAGATAAGCGGAATTGAAAATACAACTAAAGCGGAAAAGCCACAGTCAGACGATGTGCAGCCGGAAGATGCGGAGGATAAAACTAAAACAAAACGCAAACTTCATGTTTCTGATTGGCTGGATAAATTTTTCCGCGAAGGCATAAGTTGATAATTAACAGATATTTTGTTAGTAAAAATAATAATAATACGTCGAAAAGAAAAGATTTTGAAATTAATTTTATACAATTTTAGATATAGTGTGATTTATGGACAATATGTTGAAATTTGATTTACCAAAAGATAACCTTCCTATTATAAAAGTTATTGGTGTTGGAGGAGGTGGTAGCAATGCCGTTACCCACATGTTTAGGCAAGGTATTGCAGGTGTGGATTTTTTTATATGCAACACTGATGCGCAATCGCTAAATAGCAGTCCGGTTCCTAATAAAATAATTTTAGGCGCTACAGGCTTGGGTGCAGGTTCTATACCTTCGGTAGGTAAAGAAGCTGCGCTAAGAGTGTGTGACGAAATAAAAGATATTTTATCAACCAATACATCCATGCTGTTTATTACGGCTGGTATGGGAGGCGGCACCGGCACCGGAGCAGCGCCTGTTATTGCACAAGTTGCAAAAGAGTTGGGCATACTTACCGTTGGAATTGTTACAAAACCCTTTGGTTTTGAAGGACGGAAACGGGCACAACAAGCTGTTTCAGGTATAGAGGAGCTTAAGAAATACGTAGATGCCACATTGGTTATCTGCAACGATAAATTGCTTGATATGCAAGGAGACTTGAAGTTGAGTCAGGCATTTTGTAAAGCCGATGATGTTTTAACCATCGCAGCCAAAGGTATTGCCGAAATAATTACAGTTGAAGGGCGTGTAAATGTCGATTTTGAAGATGTTAACACAGTGATGAAATCAAGTGGAAAGGCAATTATGGGGGCAGGTATTGCAAGTGGTCCCGATCGCGCTCTAAAAGCAGTTGAAATGGCAATGAATTCACCATTATTGGATGATACTGACGTAAGCGGAGCGGATAATGTATTATTATATATCACTTCAGGTAAAAACGAAATTACACTTGAGGAATTAAATGAAATAACCGGATATATAACGGAAAAGACGGGCGAAACGGCAAATGTTATCTGGGGTGACGGCAGGGACGATAAATTAGAAGATGAAATAGCCATAACACTTATTGCTACAGGTTTTGATAAGCCCATCATAAAAAAGCACACCCTGGAAACCCCGCGCAATACTTTTGTTGAACCGGAACCTCAAAAAGAGTGTGCCGGCGAAATTAAAATTGTCGAAAAGCCTAAGGTTGAGGAAAAATCAGATGCTTTTACCGGAAATGATATTTTTCAAATAAAATCACCTGTAAGCTTGTTTCCTGATGAGTTAAGCATGTCTTCAAAAGAGGTTACTCCACAAATGAAAGAAAAGCTAAGTTTTGATGAGCCAAAGATTGTACCTTCCGTAACAGCAAAGCCTCAGGAAACATCTCTTTTTAATGACGAAATAAAAATAGTAGCCCCACAGGAGCAACAACGCAAACCTCTGGATTGTGAATTGCAATATAAGGAACAGCAAGAGCAACAGCGTTTAGACAGGGTGAGCAAACTCAAGAATATGAGTTATGGATATAATAATCCCAATTCGATAGAAGAGTTGGAAAAAATACCGGCTTACATGCGCCAGAATATTGACTTGTCAACCAAGGAATCCTCTTCAAATCCGGTGTCTCGCTACACACTTAATGTAAATGATAACCGTGTAGGGTTAAGCGAAAACAATCCTTTTTTACATGATAATGTTGATTAATTATGAATTTAGAGAATCTTATTAATGAGGATATTAAGCAGGCTATGCTTGCTAAGGATAAAGATAAATTGGAAGCTTTACGTGCCGTTAAATCCGCTATTCTATTGGAAAAAACAGGCAAAGAAACCGCGGGCAACGAAATTACCGGCGATACCGAAATTAAACTCTTGCAACGTTTGGTAAAACAGCGTAAAGAAAGCGCCGGCATATACAAAGAAAAAGGGAGAGACGACCTTGCCCAAAATGAATTGTTCCAAGTGTCAGTAATTGAGAAGTATTTGCCAAAGCAAATGAGCGAAACGGAATTGGAAGAGATTGTAAAGAAAGTTATTTCCGATGTGGGCGCGAATGACCCTAAGGATATGGGGAAAGTAATGGGCGCGGCAAATAAAATAATAGCCGGCAGAGCAGAAAATAAAGTAGTTGCAGATAAAATTAAATTGCTGTTATCTAAGTAAAAATTATTTTACTTGTTAAAGCAAATCAGCCACTTACTTAAAAAGCTAAGTGGCTGATTTCTTTATAAAATTATATAGGTATTAAACCATCTTTACAAAAATAAATTTTTATATTTGAACCTTTAAAAATATTTACTGTTATTAGATTAACAAAAGAAAAAGGTACTGTTATGCTTAAATTGTTAGATGCCGCAGTACTTTTGTGTTTTAAAAAAGTTATACAATGGAACAACAATACATACCCGCCGATTATATTCCTATATTCTTGCAATCTGTTGTGGCGCTTGGGTTTGTTGTAATTACTTTAGTTGTAAGTAATTACATAGGAGGCAAGACAAAGAAAATTCATACGCTTAAAAAAGAGGAAAACTTTGAATGTGGTGTAGAATTAAAAGGTAACGCCCGTTTCCCTTTTGCGGTGCGTTATTTCTTGGTTGCTATTTTATTTGTACTTTTTGATGTGGAAATTATCTTCTTTTATCCGTGGGCTGTAAATTTTAAAGAATTTGGATGGCAAGGTTTTTTAACCATGCAATTGTTTGTGGGGCTGTTTTTGTTTGGTTTTTATTACATATACAAAAAAGGCGCCTTAGATTGGGATTAAAAATAATTTTATGAGCGAAATTAAACCTGCATATAACGTGGTAGAAACTCCGGATGGCTATTCGGCACCGGGATTGTTTGCTACCTCTTTGGATAAAGTAATTGGCTTGGCACGTAAAAATTCTATTTGGCCCCTGCCTTTTGCTACCTCGTGTTGCGGAATAGAGTTTATGGCAACAATGGGCGCACATTACGATTTAGGACGTTTTGGCGCCGAAAGGTTAAGTTTTTCTCCCCGTCAGGCTGATTTGTTGATGGTAATGGGTACAATTGCCAAGAAAATGGCGCCCATTGTACATCAAGTGTATGAACAGATGACCGAGCCTAAATGGGTTATTGCCGTTGGCGCTTGTGCCGCCAGTGGCGGAATATTTGATACATATAGCGTGCTGCAGGGTATTGATAGGGTGGTTCCCGTGGATGTATATGTGCCGGGATGCCCTCCTCGACCCGAGCAAATTATTGAAGGCTTTTTAAAAATTCAGGATTTGGTGGGTAATGAATCCTTACGAAGACGTTATTCGCCTGAATACAGAGAATTATTGAAAAAATATAGAATTGCGTAAGGAGTAAGGAGCCGTTTCTTGCTTACAATTCATCACCCATCACCCATCACCCATCACTCATCACCTATCACTCATCACCTATCACTCATCACCTATCACTCATCACTAATTACTAAAAAGACTATGACCAAAGACAAATTATATACATTGTTAAAAGAGAAATTAGGAGATTTTGTTGAGTTAGCTGCTAATGATACGGATTTGCCTACTTGCATTGTAGATGTACAACATATTTATCAGGCAATAGCATTGTTGAAAGATGAGCATGGGTTTGTTTTTCTTACTGATGTTTGCGGTATTCATTATCCTGAGCAACTCTTGCCTTTAGGTGTTATTTACCATCTGCATAATTTTAAAACCAATGAAAGAATACGCCTCAAGACATTTGTAAGCGCGGAAAGTCCTATCGTTCCTACACTTACTTCGCTCTTTGAATCTGCAAACTGGATGGAGCGCGAAACATACGATTTTTATGGTATTGTTTTCGATGGACATCCTAACTTGAAAAGGATTTTAAATGTAGAATACCTTGACTTTTACCCTATGCGTAAAGAATATAAGTTGGAAGACCCTACACGTGAAGATAAAGACAACAGATTTTTCGGAAGATAACTATGGAAAGGCAAGACCCACATATTATTATACAACCTGAAGATATTGATAAACAATATCACACACTCAATTTGGGACCTACACACCCCGCAACACATGGTATTTTTCAGAATATACTTACCATGGATGGTGAAAAAATTATAGATGCGGAGCAAACCATAGGCTACATACACCGCGCATTTGAGAAAATAGCAGAGCGCCGTCCCTATTATCAGATAAAACCCCTTACCGACAGGATGAACTATTGCTCGTCGCCTATCAATAACATGGGGTGGGATATGACATTCGAGAAACTTATGGGTATAGAGGTGTCTAAAAAAGTGGATTATATGCGTGTAATTCTTATGGAGTTGGCGCGCATTACCGATCATTTGGTGTGTAATAGTGTTATTGGTGTGGATAGCGGTGCACTTACGGGTTTTGTATATGTTTTTGAGCAGCGCGAAGCTATTTATGAGATATACGAAGAAATGTGCGGTGCGCGTTTAACTACCAACATGGGTAGGTTTGGAGGTTTTGAAAGAGATTTTAATGCCACAGCTATAAATAAGTTGAGAGCATTGCTTAAGCGTCTGCCGCAAGTGCTCCATGAGTTTGAAAAACTGCTTGTCCGCAACCGCATTTTTATGGACAGAACCATCAACGTGGGAGGCATATCTGCCGAACGTGCCTTGAATTATGGTTTTACAGGTCCTAATCTACGTGCGGCGGGTGTAGATTATGATGTGCGTGTAATGAATCCGTATAGTTCCTATCAGGATTTTGACTTTGTTATTCCTGTAGGACAAAATGGCGATGTGTATGACAGGTTTTGCGTGCGTCAGCAGGAAATGTGGGAAAGTATAAAAATAATAGAAAGTGCACTGGAGAACATGCCCCAAGGCAAGCCTCATGTTGATATTCCGCATATTTATTTGCCCCCAAAGCACGAAGTATATGATAAAATGGAAGCTTTAATTTACCATTTTAAAATAGTAATGGGCGAAATAGATCCTCCCAAAAAAGAGATTTATCATGCGGTAGAAGGAGGCAATGGCGAGTTAGGCTTTTATTTGGTAAGCGATGGTGGCAGAAGTCCGTATAGGCTTCATTTTCGTCGTCCCAGCTTTATTTATTACCAGGCTTTTCCTGAAATTATCAAAGGAAGCACCCTTTCGGATGCTATTTTAACCATGAGTAGCATGAATGTGATTGCAGGAGAGTTGGATGCGTAGTAAGTTGAGAGGGAAAAGGTGAGAGTTCAGCATAAAAAAAGACATATATCATTAAACAACAAGTTGAAAATAAATAACCTGAAATCACATTCAATTTTCAACTTTTAACTAAAAAAGAATGAGTTCGCATACAGCACATAAGCAATATGAAAAGGAAGGAAAGCCCATTGCTTTTTCACCCGAAATATTGGAAAAGGTAAAACAAATCATAAAGCGCTACCCCGAAGGTAGGCAAAATTCGGCACTGTTGCCTGTTTTGCACATTGCACAGGAGGAGTTTGGCGGATATCTAAGTGTGGATGTTATGGATTATGTAGCTTCTTTGCTTCATATCAAACCTATTGAAGTGTATGAGGTAAGCACTTTTTACACACAATATTATCCCGAAAAACGCGGTAAATACATGATTGAGGTGTGCCACACCGGACCATGCGCCATATGTGGAGGTGAGCATATATCCAAAAGGTTGCAGGAAAAACTTGGCGTTAAGTTAAACCAAACCACCGCTGATGGGTTATTTACCATAAAAGAAGTGGAATGTTTGGGCGCCTGTGGCTTTGCTCCTGTAATGCAAATAAACACTGAGTTTTATGAAAAACTCACCCCTGAAAAGATTGATACGATTATAGATGATTTAAAACAACGTGCCTCTGAGCCACAACCACAACAACAAAAATGGGTAGAAAGATTCTTTTAGAACATATAGATGTGCCGGGCATCAACACGTTTGATGTGTATAGAGCTCATGGAGGCTACAAAGCTGCTGAAAAAGCATTGAAGGAAATGTCTGCAGCGCAAGTTGTGGAAGAGGTGAAAAGTGCCGGATTGCGCGGACGTGGCGGTGCCGGCTTTCCTACAGGTATGAAATGGAGCTTCTTGGATAAGAAATCTGCAAATCCCACTTATTTGGTGTGTAATGCCGATGAAAGCGAGCCGGGAACGTTTAAAGACCGTTACTTGATGGAGCATATTCCGCATATGCTTATTGAAGGCGTTATTATTTCAAGCTATGCCATAGGTTGTAATACCGCATATATTTATGTTCGTGGGGAGTTTAAATACATCATAGGCATATTAAACAAAGCTATCCGTGAAGCACATGCCAACGGTTTTTTGGGGAATAATATACAGGGCTCAGGTTTTAATCTTGAAATTCATGTGCATTCAGGCGCCGGTGCTTATATCTGTGGTGAGGAAACCGCCCTGCTCGAATCGTTGGAAGGGAAAAGAGGAAATCCGCGCCTGAAACCGCCTTTCCCTGCCGTAAAAGGTTTGTATGAGTCGCCTACGGTTGTGAATAATGTGGAAACGCTGGCAACGGTAGTGGGTATTATTAACATAGGCGCGGCGACTTATGCCGGAATTGGCGTAGGCAAAAGCTCCGGAACAAAACTGATTTCGGCGTGTGGCAATATCAATAAGCCGGGCGTGTATGAAATTGAATTAGGCATTCCTGTAGAAGAATTTATATATTCGGATGTGTATTGTGGAGGTATCAAAGACGGCAAAAAGTTGAAAGCTGTGATACCCGGAGGCTCATCAGTGCCTATATTGCCTCAAAATTTAGTATGTAAAACGGCAAATGGCGATGTGCGTTTAATGAGCTATGAATCGCTTGCAGATGGCGGTTTTCAAACAGGCAGCATGTTAGGTTCGGGCGGTTTTATAGTGCTTGATGAAGATGCTTGTGTAGTGCGCCATACCTATACGCTTGCACGTTTTTATCGACATGAAAGCTGCGGACAATGTTCGCCTTGCCGGGAAGGCACCGGTTGGATGGAAAAAGTGCTGTACCGTATAGAAAACGGCGAAGGGCGTATGCATGATATAGATTTACTGGTGAATATATCCAAAAATATAGAAGGCAATACAATTTGTCCGTTGGGAGATGCGGCTGCTTGGCCCGTGGCTGCCGCTATCAGACATTTCAGGCATGAATTTGAATTTCATGTGAAGCATCCTGAAATTGTAAAAAATATAGATCATGGGAGTTTGGAAAAATTTAATATATGATTCTCTCTATAGCCTGATTAATAAGAAATAATAATATTTGATTAATAAGTTTCAATTGAAAGAAGTAAATATTCTATGATAAAAATCACCATAGACAATATTACCGCCGAAGTTCCTGAGGGAACAACTATTTTGCAGGCTGCGCGCCAAATAGGGGGTGATATTGTGCCCCCAACTATGTGCTATTATTCAAAGCTGAAAGGCACCGGAGGAAAATGTCGAACTTGTTTGGTAAAAGTTGTAAAAGGCTCAGAAGCGGATCCGCGCCCCATGCCCAAGTTGGTAGCATCTTGTTCTACCTTGGCACAAGACGGCATGGTGGTTGAAAATACGCTTTCGCAGGAGGTAATGGATGCACGCAAAGCCATTGTGGAGTTCTTGCTTATTAATCATCCGTTAGATTGCCCTGTTTGTGACCAAGCCGGAGAATGCGATTTGCAGAACCTGAGCTATAAACATGGTGTAGAAGGTACACGTTACGAAGAAGATAGAAGAGAGTTTGATGTGATTGATATAGGCGATAAGATAAAGTTGCACATGAATCGTTGTATTCTTTGTTACCGCTGTGTTTATACTATGAATCAACTTACGGATAACCGTAACCATGGCGTGCTATTCAGAGGCGATGCGGCGGAAATAGGTACTTATATTAAAAATACTATTGAACAGGAGTTTTCAGGAAATATTATAGATGTATGCCCCGTGGGAGCTTTAACAGATAGGACTTTCAGATTTAAAAGCCGTGTGTGGTTTTTAAAACCTATGGATGCACACAGAGATTGCCCTCATTGTGCGGGGAAAGTTACGGTGTGGGAATTTGGTAATCAAATATACCGTGTTACCGGACGAAAAAATGAATTTGGCGAAGTAGATGATTTTATCTGTAACGAATGTCGTTTTGAGAAAAAAGACATACATGATTGGGTAATAGAAGGTCCCCGTAAAATAACACCTCGGTCGGTTATTTCACAAAATCATTACCGCAATACGAAAAAGCAGAGCATTATATTGCCTTTGGACGAAAAAACAGAACCTCAACAACAGTAAAAAAATGGTAGCATTTGTTATATATAAAATACTTTTGGCATCTATTATTTTGGTAATCAGCTTGGTAGTTGCAATGTATTCTACACTTATAGAACGTAAAACAGCCGGCTTTATGCAAGACCGCTTTGGTCCTAACCGTGCAGGCAAATGGGGCATTTTACAACCATTGGCAGATGGTGGCAAACTGTTTTTCAAAGAAGAATTTATGCCTAACACGGCTGATAAATTTTTGTATATATTAGGTCCCGCGCTCACCATGTTTGTGGCATTGCTCACAAGCGCGGTTATTCCCTGGGGGCAGGATATCATCATTGATGGTAAGCCATATCCCTTGCAAATGGCGGATATAAACATTGGTGTACTTTATATTTTTGCGGTTACCTCTATAGGTGTGTATGGTATTATGATTGGTGGTTGGGCTTCTAACAATAAATACTCTTTGTTGGGCGCTATCCGTGCGGCTTCGCAAATGATTAGCTACGAACTCACGCTGGGCTTATCGCTTATAGCTATTATAATGATGACTGGCTCTTTGAGTTTAAAAGAAATTGTAGAACAACAACATGGTTTTAATTGGAATATTTGGTATCAACCCCTGGCGTTTTTGTTGTTCTTGATATGTGCTTTCGCCGAAACCAACCGCGCTCCTTTTGATTTACCCGAGTGTGATTCGGAGTTGGTCGGCGGTTATCATGTGGAATACAGTAGCATGAAACTTGGTTTTTATATGTTTGCCGAATATATAAATATGTTTATTTCCGGAGCTATCATGTCAGCCATATTCCTTGGAGGGTATAATTTCCCGTTTATGGATAGCCTGCATGTATCGCCCAATGTGTTAAGCGTGATAGGAACGTTTGTTTTCTTTATAAAAATAACGTTTTTCGGGTTTATATTTATGTGGGTACGTTGGACATTGCCGCGTTTTCGCTACGATCAGTTGATGCGCTTAGGCTGGAAATATCTGTTGCCTTTGGCGTTGATAAATGTGGCAATTACAGGCTTGGTGATGCTGTTGACAAAGTAGTGTGGAGTTCGTAGTGTGGAGTTAGGAGTAGGATATATACTTAGCGCTGTTGCAGAACGTAAAAGCAAATTGAAATAATAATGAACGGAGAAATTCTTATATATCAAAATCGGGAAGGAAGTATCAAAATAGATGTTCGCCTTGAGGATGAAACGGTATGGCTTACAATTGACCAAATGACAACCTTATTTCAAAAATCAAGGGCTACAATAAATGAACATATATTAAATATTTTTGAAGAAAAAGAACTTGATGGAAATAATTCTATTAGAAAAATCGGAATTTCCGATTTTTCTACCAAGCCAACCAATTTTTATAATCTTGATGTCATAATATCAGTTGGTTATCGGGTAAAATCTTTACAAGGAACGCAATTTCGAATTTGGGCAACACAACGTTTAAAAGAGTATATTATTAAGGGATTTTCACTAAATGATGAGCGTTTTAAATCAGGTAATTCGATGAATTATTTTAATGAATTACAAGAACGCATTCGTGAAATTAGATTATCCGAAAGATTTTTTTATCAAAAAATAAAAGATATATATAAAACAAGTATTGACTATAATCCCAAAGACGAAAAAACTGTTGAGTTTTTTAAAATTGTACAAAATAAATTGCTTTGGGCTATAAGCCAGCAAACCGCGGCTGAATTAGTATATAAAAGAATTGATGCATCATTGCCATTATTAGGAATGCTTTCCTACGACAAAAAGGAACAAGTTCATATAAAAAAACAAGAAGTTAGTATCGCGAAAAACTATTTAAATGAAGATGAAATAAAACTGTTGGGATTATTGGTCGAGCAATATTTGGCTTTTGCTGAAACCATGGCGCAACAGCAAACCCCAATGTATATGAAAGATTGGATTCAGCGATTAGATACAATATTGCAATTAAACGGGCGCGAATTACTGACTCATGCAGGCAAGATAAGCCACCAAAAGGCATTAGAAAAAACAGAAACAGAATTTGAAAAATATAAACAGAAACAAAAGAAGTTAGAATATAAGCAAAGCCTTGAAGAATTAGAGATGGATATAAAAAAATTTGGCATTGTTAAGTTTCTATAGTTTTTGCCAATAATTTACAATCATAATAGTTTGATATTCAAATTAATTTGGATTTAAAAATCAAAATTCTACATGAATTTAACAATGCCAAAAATTTAAATAATAAAATTTGACAAGGAACGGAAAGGTTTATGCAATATGGCACGAGCGAAGACACTCGCGCCAGCGGGGGGAAAAGGATAAAAAAATAAATAATAAAATTTGATGAAGGGCAGCTTTTAAGAATAAAAACAATGTAATGGAAAAATTAACCAATAGAAGTAAAGTTGTTTCGGACAAAAAAATGAGCTTTAAAGAAAGGCTTTATTTGCCTGCTGTTTTTAAGGGTATGGGGATAACGCTAAAGCACTTTTTTCAGAAGAAAGCAACCATAAACTATCCCGAAGAAAAAAGGGAATTTTCGGATATATACCGTGGACGCCATGTACTGAAGCGTGATGATGAAGGAAGAGAACGTTGCACTGCCTGCGGATTATGTGCCTTGGCTTGTCCCGCAGAAGCTATTACCATGATAGCAGCTGAGCGTAAGCCTGATGAAAAACATTTGTATCGCGAGGAAAAATATGCGGCAGACTATAAAATAAACATGCTGCGCTGCATTTTTTGTGGTTTGTGCGAGGAGGCTTGTCCAAAGGAAGCCATATTTCTTACACAAGAAATAGTAAAAGCTGATTATCATCGTGAACCTTTGGTCTATGACAAGAGTTTATTAGTGGAATCTGTAGATAATCGAATAGATGTATCTAAACGTCAAACTCCTGAAGTGTTGGCGTTTAAGAAAGATAAAACCAAAAGACATAACAGATAATAAAGCCGATTTATAATGATGACACAATATTTATTTTATATTTTTTCATCTATCAGCATTTTTGCTGCATTGATGGTGCTTATCTCTAAAAAGCCTATACATAGCGTGTTGTATTTGGTGTTGGCGTTTTTTTCTATTTCCGGACATTTCATTTTATTAAATGCCCAGTTTATAGCCATTGTAAATATTATCGTTTATGCCGGCGCTATCATGGTGCTGTTTCTTTTTACGGTGATGTTGCTTAACCTCAATATCAGTACAGAACTTACTAAACCTCGAATTATAAAAGTAATTGCAGGTATTTCGGCTGCAATGATTTTGATTACCATTGTGGGCGCGTTGAAAGGAATAAGCCTTGCACCACCCGATTCAGCAGGTATTACACAGATAGGATTGGTAAAAAATTTAGGGAAAGTGCTTTTTTCTGATTTTATTTTGCCTTTTGAAGTGTCGGCTGTATTGTTTTTGTCTGCAATGATAGGCGCGGTAATGCTGGGGAAGAAAACGGCTGACGAATAATAAGATAAATGGTAACAAATGTCGTTTTGCTAATTCACACGTTCGCTAATTATTAATAATCCGATAACTCGATAACAACATAACAAAAATAAAGATGGAGTCAATTTCCAATATAGTTCAATATGTTCCTTTGCAGCAATACGTCATATTTTGTATTGCGTTGTTTTGCATAGGAGTGGTAGGAGTGCTTATCAAGCGTAATGCGTTGGTAATATTCATGTCCATAGAGATGATGCTGAATGCGGTGAACTTGTTACTGGTAGTGTTTTCTGTGTATCACAACGACCCCGCCGGACAAGTCTTCGTGTTTTTTGTAATGCTGGTGGCAGCGGCAGAGGTTGCCATCGGGCTTGCACTGCTGGTGTTAGTTTATAGGCATACACACAGTATAGATGTTAATTTTTTGAATAAACTAAAATGGTAATGCATTATGATTGATATAGCTTGGATAATACCATTATTGCCTTTGTTGGGATTTTTAATAACCGGATTTTTCTATAAAAGAATGCCTAACAAGGTAAGTGCTTTTGTTGCATGTTCTTCGGTGTTGCTTGCTTTTTTATTTTCCTTAGGTGTTGCTTTTCAGGTTTTTGCAAACGGGATTGTTAAAAATATAACCCTTTTTGATTGGATTGCTTTTGGGGACTATGCATTTTCGTTTGAGCTTAAATTTGATGCTCTTTCTTCAGTGATGATGCTGGTTGTTACCGGCGTTGGTTTTCTCATTCATCTCTATTCCATAGGCTACATGAAAGAAGATGAAGGTTTTAACAGGTTTTTTGCTTATCTCAACCTGTTTATCTTCTTTATGCTGGTGCTGGTAACGGCTGCGAATTATCTTATTGTTTTCATAGGATGGGAAGGCGTTGGCTTATGTTCTTATTTGCTTATAGGATTTTGGTTTAAAAGCCATGAAAATAACAATGCCGCAAAAAAAGCTTTTATTATGAACCGTATAGGTGATTTGGGGTTTTTGTTGGGCATGTTTATGATATTAAAAACTTTTGGCACCCTTAGTTTTGACGCTGTATTTAATACGGCGATGGGGTTTGATATAGGGAAACCTGAAATTGTAGCCATTACTTTATTATTATTTATAGGAGCCACGGGCAAGAGCGCTCAAATTCCGTTATACACGTGGCTGCCGGATGCTATGGCAGGTCCAACACCGGTTTCGGCGCTTATACATGCCGCCACTATGGTAACAGCCGGTGTATATTTGGTGGTGCGATCGAATATATTGTATTCGTTAGCGCCGTTTACCCAAACTGTTATATTAATCACAGGATTACTAACAGCGCTACTTGCCGGAATTATTGCTACCCGTCAATACGATATAAAGAAAGTATTGGCATATTCTACCATTAGTCAGTTAGGGTTGATGTTTATGGGATTGGGCGTAGGCGCTTATGTTTCATCCACATTTCATCTGGTAACCCATGCGTTTTTTAAAGCCTTGTTGTTTTTAGCTGCCGGCAGCGTTATACACGCCATGGGAGGTGAACAGGATATACGTAAAATGGGAGGTTTAAAAGATAAAGTTAAAATTACGTGGGCTGTGTTTTTAGTTGGAACAATTGCCATTAGCGGCATCCCGCCTTTTTCGGGTTTTTTCTCCAAAGATGAAATTATGCTTGCCTTATATATGAAAAATCCTTTGTATTGGGCAATGGGTTTGTTTATAAGCATGCTTACGGCTTTTTATATGTTCAGGTTGCTGTATATAACCTTTTATGGGAAATACAGAAATTCCGAATCCATACATGTTCATGAGTCGCCCAAGATAATGACATTGCCATTGATTGTGCTGGCAATACTTTCGGCGTTGGGTGGTGTTGTTAATTTACCTTCTTATATAGGTAAAGCAAGGCTGGAACATGCCATGTCCACTATAATTTTTGATAATGGCACAAGAGATTTGTTTCATGTAAGCCTTTCGCGCGAGTTTATGCTTATGGGCATTACGCTGTTGGTTATTATTGCATCCATTGTTGTTGCGAGGGCATGGTTTAAAAAGGATAGGGATTATTCTTTTGTGTCAAGGTCGGGAATTAAAGGTATTATTGATAATAAGTTTTATATAGATGAGTTATACCGCTTAATAATCGAGCGTCCTTTAATGTGGCTTTCTGATAAGTTTTATAACGTAATAGAGATTAAAGTAATTGATAGAGCGGTAAATTCTGTAGGTGATATAACAACGTGTGCGTCCAGGATATTTCGTTATATGCAAAGCGGAAACTTAGGATACTACTTGTTGGCAATGGTGGTGAGTATTGCCGTTATATTGGCTTACGCTGTTTTTGTATAATTTTTTAAAATTCCCTGAAATGATTACAGGACTACTTATATTATTCCCCTTTTTGGCGATGCTGGCTTTGTGGCTTACCAAGGATGCGCGTGTGGCAAGGCGAAACGCGCTTATCGGAGCATGGTTGCAACTCCCTGTTGCTATAGCAGCTATATGCCTTTTTCAATGTAACGGATTTCGCGAAATTATATACGCCGTTGAGTGGATTCCTTCAATGGGTGTAAGTTTTAACCTTGCATTAGACGGATTAAGCCTTTTGCTGGTGCTTCTGACGGCTGTTCTTATTCCGGTTATTGTGAGTTTTGTACCTGTGCAAAATACAAGCAGCCCCCGTAAGTTTTATGCACTTATTTTTATGGCACAAATGGCTATGACGGGAGTTTTTCTTGTGCGCGATGGGCTCATGTTCTATATATTTTGGGAATTGGCGCTTATACCTCTTTATTTCATCACAGCGCTTTGGGGAGGCGAAAACCGCATACGCATAACGTTCAAATTTTTTATTTATACCATGGCAGGGAGTTTGCTTATGCTGGTTGCATTGATATATCTTTATTTGCAAACGCCTTATCCGCATTCATTTGATTTTGGAGCTTTATACAGTGTGGCTTTATCTACACAACAACAAATATGGGTATTTTTAGCATTCTTTGTTGCTTTTGCCATTAAAATACCTGTGTTTCCTTTACACACATGGCAACCTGATACTTATACTACCGCTCCCTATGCAGGTAGTATGATACTTTCGGGAATTATGCTCAAAATGGGCATTTACGGTATTATCCGTTTTATAACGCCTTTGTTTATTGGCACAATAAATATAAATTTAGAACAAACCGTATTAATACTTGCATTGGTTGGTTTGCTTTATGCTTCCGTTATCGCCATCCGGCAGGATGATTTGAAACGTTTTGTGGCTTATGTATCATTGGCGCACGTGGCATTAATAACAATGGGAGCCATAATTGGTAATAACTTTGCTTTGCAAGGCGCCGGCATACAAATGTTCTCTCATGGTATAAACGTAGTAGGCTTATTTATTATAGTACAAATTATTGAAGAAAAAACAAATACCCGCAAAATTTCCCAATTGGGAGGATTGGCAAAGAAAATGCCTTTATTGGCGGTGCTTTTTATGATAATTCTCTTAGGAAGTATAGGATTGCCTTTAACCAACGGGTTTGTAGGAGAATATTTGTTGCTTTATGGCATATACCAATATAATGTTTGGATGGCTGCCTTTGCCGGACTTACCATTATATTTGGTGCGGTATATATGTTTAAAATGTTTCAACATGTAATGCTTGGCGATAAAAAATATGCAGCAGAGCTTACGGATATAGGAACCAGAGAAGCTACTGTTTTGATTCCCTTGTGCTTATTGGTTATTTTGATAGGCGTTTATCCTAAACCTTTAATTGATATGATTCAGCCCACAATAGAGAATATTTTAAATGTGATAACAATTGCCCATTAATATAAAATTGCTATAAATTAAAGAATAACTGTAGAGGTAACATGTTTTGTTTATCCCGTTCAATAAAAATTAAAAAGTAAATAAATGAATTCAATTATAGTTTTAGCCGTATTGGGAATGCTTACCATGTTTTTAGGAATTACAAACCGAAAAAAATGGATATTGCCTGTTATCATTTCCGGATTGGTATTTGCGCTTATTGCCAATGCCTTGGAATGGAATAAGAATACACATTATTACAACGATATGTTGGTTGTAGATAACTTTTCCATTGCTTTTAACGGGGTTTTGTTTATATCCACTATACTCGTGTTGATGTTTGCCTCTACTTATTATCGCACCGTGGAGCGTCCTTTGGAAGATGTATATGCTTTAATGATATTTTCATTGGTTGGTGGGGTTTGCATGACCTCTTTCGGTAATATTGTAATGCTTTTTATCGGAATTGAAATTCTTTCTATCTGTATGTATGTGTTGGCAGGGAGCAAAAAATTCGATTTGGCTTCAAACGAAGCTTCATTTAAGTATTTTCTAACAGGTTCTTTCTCTACGGGATTCTTGTTGTTGGGCATCGCATTTTTATATGGTGCAACAGGCACTTTCGATTTGGTAAAAATGAATACCTACATTTTTTTACATGCTAACGAATTACCTTTGTATTTTAATGTAGGCATGCTCTTAGTAATGGTTGGATTATCTTTCAAGCTTGCTATAGCGCCATTTCATTTTTGGGCGCCGGATGTATATCATGGCTCCCCCACACTCATTACCGCTTTTATGGCTACTACCGTTAAAATAGCAGGTATTGCTGCTTTCTATAAATTGTTCAGCTCTTGTTTTATTAGTGTTTTGCCTTTATGGACTACCGTATTGTCGGTATTTGCTGCATTAACCATCATCATTGGTAATGTAACCGCTATTTATCAAACCAATATGAAAAGAATGCTTGCCTATTCAAGCATTTCACATGCCGGATATCTGTCGTTGGGCATTTTAGCCATGAATAATTTCTCTAAAAACGCACTGTTGATATACACACTGGCATATGCTGTTGCTACCATAACAGCTTTCGGGATTATTATTCTGGTAAGAGGAAGTCGTAATAACGATGATATAAATACCTTTAATGGCTTGGCTAAAACAAACCCCATCATGTCTTTTGCCCTCACTATTTCTATGTTGTCACTTACAGGTATTCCGCCATTGGCAGGTTTTATAGGTAAATATTTTATCTTCACCTCAGCTATTGAAAGTGGTTACCTTTGGCTTGTAATTATTGCAATTTTAGGGTCGGCATTGAGTGCGGTTTATTATTTTAAGCCCGTTATAGCTGTTTATATGAAAAAAGGCGAGTGGGAACCTGTTGTGGGCACACCATCCTATAAGTTTATTATTATTTTACTTATTGTTCTTATGTTTTTAATAGGTATAATTCCGAATACTTTCGTTTTATTATAAGGTTTATGTATTATAATTTGAATTTTTTCGGACTTAAAATCCTTTTTTACCCTTCTATTCCTTTTTAACATTCTAAATTTACTATTTTTTCTCTCTTAGGAGAAATATTATTCTATTTCAATTCTCTTATAGGAAAAGGGATTGGAGTGTTTTTGATTGTAATTCCAAAAAATATTTTAAAAAAAAGTGTAAAAATAATTTGGATGTTTCGTTTTATTTTTTATTTTTGCTTTTTTTAATTCAAAACGAAAGTTTTAAATAAAAAAGGAATAAAAATGAAAAGGACAGAAGAAATAAGCAAGATAGAAAATATCCGAAGCGAATGGGATGTTATAGTTGTAGGGGGAGGCGCTACCGGCTTGGGAGTAGCATTGGAATCAAGCGTAAAAGGCTATAAAACCTTGTTACTCGAACAATACGACTTTGCCAAATCCACCTCCAGCAAGAGCACCAAGCTGGTGCATGGCGGTGTACGCTACTTGGCACAAGGCTATGTAGATTTGGTAAGAGAAGCCTGCAAGGAAAGAGGGCTGTTTTTGCAAAACGCACCCCACCTCACACAAAATGTTTCTTTTGTAATACCCCTGTACTCTTTTTTTGATATTATCATGTACACGGTAGGATTAAAATTTTACGATTTGCTGGCGGGCAAACTAAGCTTGGGTAAATCGAAATACATTTCAAAAAAAGAAACCCTTAAAAGACTGCCTACCGTTAAACAAGCAGGTTTGAGAGGCGGCATACTGTATCACGACGGACAATTTGACGACACCCGCATGGCTGTTAACATGGCACAAACCATTGTAGAACATGGCGGCTGCGTGCTCAACTATGCAAAAGTAGAAAACTTGCTGCACGATGAAAAAGGACAAGTTAACGGGGTTATATTCAGCGATGAAATAAGCGGAAAAACATACAACGTTTATTGCAAAGCCGTAGTAAATGCAGCGGGTGTATTTGCAGACAGTATCAACAGCATGGATCAGAAAAAGGAAGTAAAAACCATAGCCCCCTCGCAAGGTATCCATTTGGTATTGGATAATAAATTTTCCCCCACCGACAACGCCATCATGATACCCAAGACCGATGACGGCAGGGTACTGTTTGTAATACCGTGGCATAATAAGCTGGTTGTAGGCACCACGGACACCCCCGTTAAGGAAGAAAACATAGAACCCCGCGCCTTGGAGCAAGAAATAGAATTTGTATTATCTACCGCCTCGCGCTATTTGGTAGGCAAGCCCACCAGAAAAGACGTGTTGTGTGTATTTGCCGGACTTCGCCCGTTGGCAGCCAACAATAAAATAGACAGCACCAAGACAAAAGAAGTATCCCGCAGCCATAAAATCACCGTATCCAACACGCGCTTATTTTCGATAATAGGAGGTAAATGGACTACCTACCGCAAGATGGGCGAAGATATGGTTCACACCATAGAAGAGAAGCTGAAATGGGAAGTGTTGGCATCCAAGACGCAACATTTGAAAATCCACGGCTACAGTGAAAAAACGGACAAAAATGAGGCATTGTCGATTTACGGTTGCGATGCGGATGCAATAAACGCGATATCCCGTACGGAAGAGAATGCACAGGGTTGGCTGAGCGAAACCTTGCGCATATCCAAAGCGCAACTGTTGTGGGCAATAAGGAACGAGATGATAGAGAAAGTAGAAGATTTTTTGGCAAGACGCACGCGGGCTTTGTTTTTGAATGTAGAAGAGAGTGTTTTGATGGCGCCTGAAGTAGCAAGGATAATGGCACAGCAAATGGGAAAGGATGAGCGTTGGGTAGAAAACGAGCTGAATGAATACCGCGAGTTAGTTAAAAATTACACGTGTTAAAAAAATAAGAAAGAAAGAGAAGCCTTTGTTTGTTATAAATATGTATGAGAATAGCCAAATAAAGACACGAAAAATTTCTTTCTCACTTTAAAATCAAATTTATTTACAGATGAGTTCATTTTTATCACCACCAAAACATTTACCTCGCGTAGATTCAAGTTTAGTCGATAAAGTATATAAGGACAAACGTTGGCAGGTTTTTATAGGTATTTTTATCGGATATGCAGGTTATTATCTGGTTCGTAAGAATTTTGCGTTGGCAATGCCATACTTAGAAAACGGTGGCTTCACAAAAGCAGATTTAGGCTTTGCTCTTTCCGCTAATGCTATTGCATATGGAATATCCAAGTTTATTATGGGAGGGGTTTCTGATAGGAGTGATGCCCGCAAGTTTCTCGCTTTAGGTCTTATTCTCTCCGCTTGCACTACATTATTATTAGGAACTTCTTTTGGGCTCACTTCTATCCTTTCCATGTTTGTATTACAGTTTATGCTTGGATGGTTTCAGGGAATGGGCTGGCCCCCCTGTGGACGCGTAATGACGCACTGGTTTTCGGTAAAAGAAAGAGGTACAAAAATGGCTGTTTGGAATGTAGCGCATAATGTAGGCGGAGGCTTAATAGGTCCTATGGCTATATACGGCACCATGTGGTTTGGGTCGTGGCAGGCAGGTATTTTTTGGTTCCCTGCTGTGGTGGCCATAGGCATAGCGCTGATGTCTTTACTGTTGGTTAGAGATACACCTCAATCTTGTGGTTTGCCGCCCATCGAAGAATATAAAAATGATTATCCTACCAACTACAATAAGGATTCGGAAAAAGAACTTGCATCAAGAGACATATTCTTTAAATATGTACTAAACAATAAAACACTTTGGTTTATTGCTGTTGCCAATGCTTTTGTTTATCTGGTAAGATATGGGGTGCTGGATTGGGCGCCTACATATTTGCAAAATGTAAAAGGATACGACATAAAAAGTGTAGGGTGGGCATATTCGGCATACGAATGGGCAGCTATTCCCGGAACTATCATCTGTGGGTGGATTAGCGATAAACTTTTTAAAGGTAAAAGAGCTACCATTACTATTATATACATGCTTTTGGTATCTGTTTTTGTGCTGATTTACTGGAAAAATGTGGATAACAAAATGTTGGATGCCATTGCGCTTATAGCTATAGGTTTCTTGATTTACGGACCTGTTATGATGATTGGCGTACAAGCGTTGGATCTGGCGCCTAAAAAGGCAGCCGGTACATCGGCAGGTTTTACCGGATTGTTCGGATATCTTATCGGAACGGCTATACTTGCAAACATAGCGATGGGTTATGTTGTAGAACATATGGGATGGGATTCCGGATTTATTATGTTGCTGGCAGCATGTTTCCTTTCTATATTATTTATAGCTCTTACTTATAAAGCAGAGCGACAACTTATAAATACTAAAAACTAAATATTAACTTAATATTAATTTATTATGTCACGAAAACTATACAAATTGAGCTTATTGTTTTTAGCAATAGTGCTTATTTCTTCTTGCAAAAGAGAAGAAGTGAATAATTATAATGTGGATGTTGACAAAGTTGAGATAAAACAACTTTCTCCTGAAATGTTAAAAGTTAGGGATTATGTACCTGCCAATGCCGTTATTGCGCACAGGGGTTCTACTTTTTGGACTCCCGAAGAAACGGAAGCTGCATACCGCTGGGGTCGCGAAATAGGCGCCGATTATCTGGAAGCTGATCTTCAGGTTTCTAAAGATGGTGTTGTGTTGGCTTTGCATGATGATAACCTTAAAAGAACTACCAATATTGAAAATGTTTATGGCGAAAATGTTCCCGCTACAAGAAAAGCCTATTATTTGGGTTTGGGCTATGCAGAAGCCGATGCGGATAAAATGGTAGAAGCCGATAAAAAGAACTTTATTCCTAATCTTCCAAGTTATTATACGTATGAAGAATTAATGAAATTAGATGCAGGCACCTGGTTTAACCAAACAAGTATCGAACAGGCGCGTCCGCAATATGCTGCACAGCACCAATACATTTCTACATTAGAAGATTTGGTGATGTATGCCAGAGGAAAAAGATTGAAAAGAGACGGCAATGGCGAACGTGTGTTTACCAAAGCTAAAACGGGTAAAAAAGTTAAAAGTTTAAGTGGCGAAGCTGATTTGGTGCAATATACCTTTGCTTATGAAAATGACGCGCAGGATTCAGGTAACCGCCCCGGCATTTATATTGAATTTAAAGAACCCTGGTTAAATCCCGCAGGTTTTGAACAAATGGTTTTCGATGAACTCTCAAGACTTGATATGAATATCATCACAAAACCGGCGCCGGCTAACGAACAGTTTTACGTAAACGGTAAAGTTAACGTGGGCAATACCAACGGCAAAGTTATTCTTCAAACCTTTTCTTTGCAAAGTTTAGGTAAAATTAAAGAAGTGTTTAAAGGTCAGGTGCCCATGTGTTTCTTATTATGGAAAGGTAACGGAGCTACTGATATTTCTGATGATTCTCCGGAAGGATATGCATCTTTCATCAACTTGGGTATAGATAACCTTGCGCACATTATAGGACCCTCTATTACCGGAGCTCCTAACAACTATCCCGAATTGCTAACCCCTTGGCAAGCGCATCTTATAAGGAAAGCTAAAATGGCAATTCATCCTTATTCTTTTGATACGCAAGACCAAATGAAAAAATATTTCGGTGACTATAACTACGGTAATGCGATTGCAGATTTAACCAAACCACCTTATGCAGATGCAATGTTTACCAACAGGTCTGAAATGACGCTTCAATACTATATAGATAAAGGCGTTAGAAATGCAAATGCCCCTAAAACGGTTAAAAATCCTAACCAATTATTAAAAGAATTAGGTTACTAAGAGTTGAATGTTATTAATCTTTTAAAAAGTACACAGATGAAAAAATATATAGTTTTATCATTAGCAGTGATTCTTTTTGCGGGCAAAAGTGTTTTGGCGCAAGATGAGTCCAACTTTGTAAAACATACCAATATACAGGATAAAGACAAAGATGTAGTAATAACTTTGGGTACGCGCTTTACTACAGATGCCGCGTATTTAAACAGTGATTTCAGCGATATGAAATCGGGTGCTAAAATTTCCGAATTCAGGGTAAGGACTTCATTAGCTTATAAAAAATGGTTTTTCTATGGCGATTTTGATTTTGGCGAAGGTAAATTTACGCAAAAAGATTTATATGTAAAATACCAATTCACTGATGCTGACAATAACGCACAAAGTTTGAAAATAGGATACTATGCAGAGCCTTTTTCAATGAGTTTAAACACAAGCATGGGTTCCATGCATTTTATCACGCGTTCGGCTACGGTAAATGCATTAGGCAATCCACGTGCCTTAGGTATCACTTATAAATACGTTAATAAATACATTTTTGCAAACCAAGGTATATTTGCGGAAAATAAATACAACAACCAAATTGCCGGCAGCCAAGGTGTTGCTGTAGGCGGAAGATATTTAGGTATTCCTGTTAATAATGAAAATCTTACCGCTCACGTGGGTGCTTCTGTTCGCTATGCTAAAATTAATACCGGCGAAATAGATAAGGCTAATCAAATACTAAAAACAAATCTTCATGTGGCTACGGCTTTAGAAAATCAGGTGGATAAAAATAACGCATTCTTAAATGCCAATATTCCTTGGGCTAATGAATGGTATAAATTTGGTTTTGAAGGTTTGGTGAAAACAGATAAGTTTTTTGCACGTGGCGAATATTCGTTTGATAAAATAAATAAAGAAAGACCCGACCAAAAACTTTTTGAAGCACAATTGGGCGGTTTGTGGAGCTGGACAACATTGGAAAGCTGGCAATCAGGCAATCCGCTTGATAATACCAATTTTGATGGTGGATATATCGAATTGGGCTATTTGCTTAAAGGAAATAAATATACCTACAACAAGGAAGATGGTTTGTTAAACGGCATTTCGGACAAGGGAGCCGTGGAGTTGGTTGCACGTTACAGTTATACCAATTTAAACGACATTAAAAACGGCGATGTTTTCCTTAAAGGCAAAAACAAATTTTATCCTGATGGCGTAATCACCGATTATCCTAACGAATCAACAAGTATTGCAGGAGGAAAGCTTCATTCAGCCACATTAGGCGTAAATTATGTGTTCAATAAATATGCTAAAGTAATGTGCGCTTACACATACAGCAATTTAGATAATCCATACTTCCCTAATGATAAGAATTTTAACATAGTTCAAGCAAGATTCATGTTTTCTTTTTAGTTTTTCTAATTATTTGTTATATTGTATCAAAAGGCTGTTGCTGTATAGTGCAGCCTTTTGTTTTATGGCAATATGGCTATAACAAAAGTAAAAAAATGAAACCTGTTGTTTGTGCATTTATTCTTTTGTTTACTTTTGAATGTTTTTAAGTTAAATATTTTTTTAATTACTATAAATATTTTTTAGCGTATGAAGGGGTTAAACAGCCGTCATCAGTATATACTCGAAAAAATAGAGAAAGATGGTTTTATATCCGTAAGCGATTTATGCCGAGATTTGGACGTTTCGGCGGTTACTATCCGCAAAGATTTGCAGATGCTGGAAAATAAAAAGCTTCTTTTTCGTAATCATGGGGGTGCAAGCGCGCGCTCTATATACACGTTTGAAAAAAATGTGAATGAAAAAGAAACTATTCAAACCGAACAAAAACAAAAAATAGCGAAAGCCGCATTGGCGTTAATAGACAGTAACGACTTTATTATATTGGCATCCGGAACATCCATCCATTATTTGGCAAGAGAAATAGCCAATGCCAAATTTGAACGTCTTACCGTGCTCACGCCTGCCTTAAAAGTATCTGCCGAACTTACGAAAAATATGTTCGTAAATACCGTGCAGTTGGGCGGCGAAGTGCGAAAAAGCTCCACCTCAGTGATAGGCACATTGGCTGAAGATGTACTTAAACAGTTTAGCTGTAATAAGCTCTTTCTCGGTGTTGATGGTATTGATTTGGTTCAGGGTTTTACTACTTCTAACGCGCAGGAAGCTTATTTAAACAGGCTTATGATAGAACGCGCAGATGAACGCGTTATACTCTCCGACTCTTCCAAAATGGGCAAAAAAGGCTTTGCCAAAATTTGTGACCTCAAGGATATTGATACGCTTGTTACCGATAGCGGAATTAGCGAAAAAGATTTACTTATGTTACAAAAAGAAGGTATCAACGTAATTATAGCCGATTAATCATTTTCTTAATTTTACCGTTATGTATAAAAAATTATTTCTTCTTTTTTTACTTGCTTCCTTGGTTTCGTGTATAAGTCAACCGTCAACGGATAAAAAATTTGATAAATCACAAGCAGTAGCATATTTAAATACATTTATGGACAACTGGCATCATGCGGCAGCGGTGGCTGATGAAAATGTGTTTTTTGGTGCCATTGATACCACAGGTGTGTATTTGGGCACTGACCCTGGCGAAAGATGGACTAAAAAAGCTTTTATGGATTGGGGTATGAAATATTTTACCACTCGCGATACGGCTTGGGCTTTTACTCCTTATAACAGGATATGGGATTTTTCCGAAAACGGCAAAACTGCTTGGTTTGATGAGTTATTAAAAACACACATGGGCATTTGTAGAGGTTCAGGTGTGCTTATAAAGGTTGATACCGTTTGGAAAATTAAGCAATATAACCTCGCGGTAGCCGTGCCAAACGAAAAAATGAATGAATACAGGAAAGTTGTGGGCGTAAAAATATTGAAATAAATTATATAAATAATTATAACTACTTTTTTAAATTTTTATATTTGTTAAATTATACATACAAATAAAGATTACTCATAGATTTTTTATAAGATTTTTTTAAGATTAAAACCGTTTTTAATAAAAAAATAATTTATAATTAAACTTTTTGGGAATATAAAAGTCAAATGTATGTTTAACGTATTCATATGCATTTGTCCATAATTATTTCTTATTATAAAAACCTTGATAATCTAAAACTTATTTTAGCTGCTTTGGATGCGCAAAGTTGTAAATGTTTTGAAGTAATTGTTTCAGAAGATGATAACAACCAAGAAACAATAGATTTTTTTGCTGAGCATAAAAGTAATTACAGTTATCCGATTATTCATCTTAATCAACATGCAGATATAGGATTCCGAAAAAATATGATGCTCAACAAAAGTATTCAGTCAGCTTCCCATGATATGATGTTTTTTTTAGATGGTGATTGTGTGCCACATAAGCATTTTGCGAAAGAATACAGCAAAAATGCAAAAGTTGGTTATATGTTTTCGGGAAGGAGAGTTATGTTAAATAAAAAATTTTCTAAAAAGCTTTTAGAGCGAGAAATAAGGAAAATAAAACTTTTTGCTTTACTTTTTTCTAACGCAAAAAGGATAAAAGATGCTGTTTATTTCCCGCTGTTCCCGCTTGTTTCTAAAGGTATTAGTATTATGGGATGCAATTGGGGCGTGTTAAAATCGCATTTGATTGAAGTAAACGGCTTTGATGAGGATTATACTACCGCTTCGGTAGGGGAGGATACGGATATAGAATGGCGTTTAATGCAAATAGGACTAAGAATAAAAACCGTTAGGAATAAGGCTATTGTTTATCATCTCCATCATCCGGTGTGGTATTCGGAAGATACAGTAATGGATAATTTCAAAAAATTAAATGCCAAAAAGGATAAAAATCAAGTAGTTTGTCTAAATGGACTTACTAAATCAAACGTTACCAAAGCTACATGATATATTCTTTTTTCGGCTGCTTAATTTACAATTATTTATAATGCCGTGTAATATGGTTTATAAAATGGCTTTAAGCTATTTATGTAACAGTTAATACGATATATGTGGACTCCTTCCTTCCCAATTATAAACTCCTAACTTTTTAATACTCGTCCGGCAACTCTTTCAATTGTGTTCTGCTAAACACAGGACCATCTTTGCATACAAATACTTTACCCACGTTGCAGCGTCCGCACTTGCCAAGACCACATTTCATACGGTTTTCAAGCGTGGTATATATTTGTTCATCTTTAAACCCTGCTTTTTCCAATACAGGAAATGTGAATTTAATCATCACAGGTGGTCCGCAAACAATGGCAATGGTATTTTCGGGATTTGGCTTCATATTGTCGAGCACGGTAGGTACAAAGCCTACTTCTCCCTTCCATTCTGGTGTTTCGCCTCCGGGGTCAACGGTCGTAACAAGCTTTACGTCGGGGCGTTCTTCCCATTCTTTTAGCTCATGCTTATATACCAAGTCATTTACCGATTTGGCGCCATATAAAATGGTAACATCCTTAAAGTTTTCGCGTGTGTCGAGGCATGTCCATATCACACTGCGCATGGGCGGTAGCGCGATACCTCCGGCAATAAAAAGTAAATTTTTGCCTTTCCATTCTTCCACGGGGAAAATATTCCCATACGGACCGCGGAATCCCATGCTATCGCCTACTTCCAAGCTTGCCAACTCTCCCGTAACGCGTCCTGCCTGACGAAATGTGCATTCGATATAGCCTTTACGCGTATGCGGAGAGGCAATGCAAAAGGTAGATTCGCCTTCGCCATACACCGAGTACTCGCCAAACTGACCTGTGTGAAAGCTAAAATTTTCGGCATCCTGCGGATTTACAAACTCCAAACGAAATGTTTTTACAAAGGGAGCCTCGTCCGTAATTTTCGCAATACGCATCATGTAAGGCTCATATATATTCTTATTTTCCATTACTTAGTTTATTATAAAAATGAAAATTTTACTTTTCTTTCTCTTTAGTGTCTTTGTGATAAAATAGAAACCACAAAGGCATAGAGAACACAGCGTTTTTATGTTTATTTATAATTCCGCAATTTGTAACAAATGTTCTTTAATATTCATATCCACGGGGCAAGCGCGTGAGCATCGTCCGCATCCTTCACATCCTACAACTTTTAGCTGTTCAGGCATATACGAAAACTTATGCATCAAGCGTTGGCGCCAACGATGACTTTGTATGTGGCGCGGGTTGTGTCCTGAAGTATGCAGGGTAAATAAAGAAAATCCGCACGAATCCCACAAGCGCAAACGTGCGCCTTGTTTCATGTTTTGTTCGTCTTGTATATCAAAGCAAGCGCAAGTAGGACAAACAAACGCGCAGGCGCCACAGCCTATGCAGCGTAACGATTGGTTTATCCATAGCATTTCATTATTAAACGACTTGGTGGTGTTATCTATCACCTTATTCACATCAAACACCACGGGTACATTTGCCAAATAAGCTTGTTTGTCAACAGGTTTATCACAGTCGGAAAGTAAATCGCTAAATAAATCAGCCACAGCTTTACCCTTTTCTGTCAATATTTCTACAAGCATTTCATCATTGTCAACAGGCGTAAACTGTATATCACTGCCTTCCGTGTTGCCCGGGTTTCCGCCTACCGAAGTGCAAAAACAATACGCATCGGCTTTGTTGCAGGCAAATGAAATGATGATAAGCTTCTCATATCTTGATTTGTAGAACTCGTCAGGCTTGTCGCCGTTGAAAATAGCGGTAAGCGATCTAAACCCAGATGCATCGCATGGACGTATGCCAAACAGCACGGTTTCAGGAAAATTGCTTGTATCGGGCGATTGCTGTTGTATGTTTCCTTTTTGTAAGGTGTAATCTAAAATCTTTTCCACGCGGGGAAAAGCAAGTTTTTTAACAGATTGTGTGGTAAGTAAATAATCTTGAGCTATGTCGTTAAATCCGTTTATAACCTCCAGTTCAACGAGTTCCTGCTTTTTAACAGGTGCGTATAAACGAGGGTAGCGTCCTTTCAGCTTATCCACTATGGTTGCTAATGATGCGCTTTTTATAATTTTGATGATTGGTTCCATGTCTTACAAAATAAAGTTTTCTTTATCTTCAGTTTTAAACGTAGATAAGGCGTAAGTTGCATCGTGTTTCATGCCCGCTATCGCGCCAAACTCTTGTTGTATGGGCGTTATAAGATTATAAGTGAGCAGGTTTAGCGGTATGTGCATAGGACATACTTTGGCGCACGCGCCACAATTGATACACCTGCCGGAAAGATGCATGGCACGCATCAAATGCCAGTCCATGTTGCCCAGCTGATGACTGGCTACGGGAATCCACTGCGGTTGATTGCCCTCGGCAGCACAATGATGGCAGTAGCACATAGGACAAGCCGAACGGCAAGCATAACACTTGATACATTTCTCATATTCTTTTTGCCAGAAATCCCAACGCTCTTGTGTAGTCATGGCATTGAGTTTATCTATCATTTCCTGCTCATGAGGTAATATGTCATGGTTTTGCGATGCCAGATAAGCTTCAATTTCTTTAAAATCAGCGGATGATTTCAATTCATTATTATCCCAATACAGTGCTAATACTTCATTATCTTTAATCTGAAACTCGGAAGCCAGTTGCATCATGGCGCGCAACGCATGTTTGGTTGCCATCATGCCTATTTTCCCCGCGGCTTTCACTTCAGGTTTCAACAAATAGTTCGCCCAGCTTTGTTTGCAGTTTTCATTAAAAATAAGCTGTTCTGCATCTTCAGGTGTGCGAACGAAAATGGGGCGTATGCGCCCACCTGTTCCTTCTCCGTGCCCGATAAAAATATCAATGGCTTTATCGGACAGCAGTTGCTTTACTTTATTTATAAGTATATCACTCATTATTATCCTCCTTTGCAAATAATGTAGGGACGTTTATTTTTTTATAATTTTCGTATGGTCCTAAAGCGCGAACTTTCTCAATCGTATTGTTTACCACATCTGCCCATTTAAAACCCTCGGCAGCCGATACCCAGCTAAATTGAATGCGTTCGGTGTCTATGCCGCTAAAATTAAGCAAGTTTCTGAAAACGACCCAACGACGGCGCGCATGAAAGTTTCCCGTGCTGTAATGGCAATCATTCGGGTGACATCCGGAAATAATAATCCCGTCTGCTCCGTTTTCAAAAGCTTTCATCAACAACATAAAGTCAATGCGACCTGTACATGGGAAACGTATAATTTTCACGTTTGCCCCATATTTGATACGGCTTGTTCCCGTAAGGTCTGCCCCTGCATATGTACACCAGTTACATACAAAAGCTACTATTTTAGGTTCAAATTCTTGATTTTCCATTCTTTTTAAAAGTTTAACAATGCCATTACTTCCGAGTACATCTGCTGGTTAGAAAAACCGTGCAAATCAATTGCTTTTACGCGGCACAACGCCACGCAGGTTCCGCAACCTTGGCACAATCCTTTGTTTATACGTGCCAGTGTCTTGATTACGTTTCCATTGCGGTCTTTTATTTCTTCGCGTTCTATGGCTTGGTAAGGACATACTTTTTCGCATAGGAAACATCCCGTACATGTAGAAAATACGGGAGGCGCCTGTCTGTTAACCTCTGCCACTACAGGTTCACGTGTAAGTTCACTATTGCTGAACAAAGCGGCTACTTTCACGGCAGCGCCTGATGCTGCCGCTACCGACTCCGGAATATCTTTGGGCGCCTGACATGCGCCTGCAAGGAAAATCCCTGCGGTATTAGTCTCTACGGGTTTAAGCTTGGGATGCGCTTCGGCAAAAAATTTATATGCATCGTAAGAAACGTGAAGTCTTTGTGCCAACTCTTCAGAATCAGGATTAGAAACGCCTGCCGAAGCCAGCACTACCATATCGGCTTCTATTTCCACAGGCTGAGCTCCCATCAATGTATCCGCGCCACGAACAATCAGTTTCCCGTTACGTTCAAAAACGGTGGAAACACGTCCACGAATATATTTTGTATCGTCTTCAACGATGGCGCGCCGCACAAACTCTTCATACATCTTGCCTCCGGCGCGTATATCCATATAGAAAACATACGGAGTACCGTCATGTACCTTATGTTTGTACAACATAGCATGTTTAGCCGTGTACATGCAGCATATTTTGGAGCAATACTCAATGCCTTTGGCGGGATCGCGCGAGCCGGCACAGGCTATAAATACAATTTTCTTAGGGATTTCGCCATCCGAAGGGCGACGGATTTCGCCTTTGGTTGGTCCTGATGCCGATGCTAAACGTTCAAACTGCAAGCCGTCTATCACATCTTTGTATTTGCCGTATCCATATTCAGGGAAGAAGTTGGGTTTCAGCACATCAAAGCCTGTGCAAACAACCAATGCGCCTGCTTCTACTTCTATAATCTGGTCTTCCTGGTCGAAACGAATGGCTTGCACAGGGCAAACTTTTTCGCAAACCTTGCAGGTGCCCTTTTGATAATAATTGCAGTTCTCTCTATCAATAACAGGTTTATTAGGTACAGCCTGCGGAAAAGGCACGTAGATAGCCGTCCGGTTGCCTAAGCCTCTTTCAAACTCATTAGGAATCTTCTTTTTCGGGCATTTGGTTGTACACAGTCCGCAACCGGTGCATAAGTTCTCATCCAAACTTTTTGACTTTCGGCGTATTTTAACTTTAAAATTCCCTATAAATCCGTCCACGCTTTCTATCTCAGCATAGGTATAAAGTGTAATATTGGGATGTTGCGCTACTTCTACCATGCGAGGCGTTAAAATACATTGCGAGCAATCGAGCGTAGGGAATGTTTCGGAAAGTTGCGACATGTGCCCGCCGATAGAGGGTTGCTTTTCTACCATGATAACCTTATGCCCGCAATTGGCAATGTCTAATGCCGATTGTATTCCTGCCACGCCACCACCTATAACTATTGCTGTTTTTGTGATGGGTACTTTTATGGCTTGCAAAGGTTTGTTTTTCTTTACTTTTTCAACAATAGTACGTACAAGGTCTCCTGCTTTGGCTGTTGTTTCTTCCGATTTGGGATGTACCCATGAACAATGCTCACGAATGTTAGCCATTTCGCAGAGGTAGGGATTCATACCTGCTTCCGAACAAGCCTTTCGAAAAGTGGGCTCGTGCATACGCGGCGAACAAGCGGCCACAACCACTCTGTCGAGTTTGTGTTCCTTGATAGCTTCTTTTATCAAAGTTTGTCCGGGGTCGGAACACATATATTTATAATCAGTGCTGAAAACAACACTGTTCAAATCGCCCGATTCTTTTGCAACCTTTTCGCAATCAACGGTTGCCGATATGTTTTCGCCACAATGGCATACAAAAACTCCAACACGTGCCATATTATGCCTCCGTTTTTATAGTATTAGTAATAGGTGCAGGCTGTTCTGCTTTCTTTTCAGGTAAATTTACAGCTACCATGTGCCTTTGCAATCCCAGCGTTTTCGCATCTAATCCCACGGCTAATCCCAATATTTGTGAAATATACAATACCGGAACATCTACCTCTTTTTTCAAAAACTTATTAATTTCCGGACGGCGCATATCCAAATTGGAATGGCACATAGGACAAGCTACTGCCAATACCTCTGCTTTACGCTCTACGGCATCCCTGATTATATTACCGGATAGGCGGGCTACAATATCCGTGCGTGATACTGACATGCCTGCACCGCAACATTCTGCTTTATATGCCCAATCTATAGCGTTACCACCGGCTTTTTTAACGAGAATATCCATTGTTTGTGGGTCTTCCGGACGGTCGAACTTTAAAATGCCATTTGGACGCACCAATAAGCAGCCGTAATAACAAGCTACGTTATAGTTAAAAGGAGTGGTAACTTTTTCCTCTAACTTATCGGCTATGTATTTTTGTATAAACTGAATGATATTGAGCACATTTACATTGCCTGAATAAGGCATATCTATCACATCGCAAACCTTATCGGCGAGGGATTTATCCTTATTTAGCTCGTGATTGGTAACCGTAAGCCGGCTATAGCAAGCCGCGCAAGGCACCACAATATCCATAAGTTCGTTTTTTTCTGCCAGTGCCAGTATGCGGGTGGGTAAACTCAAGGATAATTCTTTGTTTAAATTATGTGCAGCCGTAGCTCCGCAACAATTCCAGTCGGGAATTTGAATCAATTCTATATCAAAAACCTTTGCCAGCGCTATAACAGACTCCTGATACTCGCGTGCGCCCCCCTCCATGGAACATCCGGGATAAAAACCTAATCTTATCATGATTTTTTGTTTTTTAAGGTTTTGTTGAAAATGTTTTTTATGTTCCGTTTATCTTTGATCATTTCCGGAATGAGACTTAACTTGCCTTTTATAAACATCTTCGGCGATTTTTCTACATCCTGCATCAAAGCGCCGGTACGCATCTTGTAGTCCATAACCAAGCCTACTTCATACAATCTGCCTGTTTGGTTTATCGAATTTAAGAAAGCCTTGTGGAAAGCAACTATATTATGGGCTTTGGGGTTTACCTTTTTTTCGGTATAAGCGCGCTGGCGCAGATAATCCATCAAAACCGGAATGTCTATTTCCATAGGGCAACGTCCGTAGCACATTTCGCAACTTACACACAGCCAAATGGCATTAGATTTTAATAGTTTTTCGTCATTATTTTTGCTTTCGGTTTGCAGCATGCGCAAAACCATGCTTGGGGGATAATCCATCTCAAATGCAACAGGACAACCGGCTGAGCATTTGCCGCATTGGTAGCATTTGTTTACGGGAACACCCGTGTTGGATGTAACGTCAGCGGCTAATCCCTCTTTATGATGAACATGTTCGTGGCTTGACATAACAATGTACTTTTTTTAGTCCATAATATAACCTTGCATAAGCAGGTTTTCAGAACAGCAAAGGTCAAAATTTATTAAGGAATAAAAAAAGTACTTGTTATTTTTTTAACAGAAAAACGCTAATTTAGAGTGGATTTAAATATTGAAAATCAAAAAGAAAAGTGCCACTGTTTTTAAGATTTCAACTAGTGTTAGTGACTGCATTGATGTTCGCCGTTTCCGTGGTGATGCCGGCACGTGGAACCGCTGTCTTTTAACTCACCGGCTGCATATTGTTTTACCAAAGCCTCTGCATTGCCAGCGCATCCTTTTATAACATTAATGCCGCTGTTTGCCAATACGTTAATGGCTCCCATGCCTATTCCTCCTGCAAGCATGGTGTTTACGCCTTTTGCAGCCAATACGCTTGCTATGTTCGACTTGCATCCGCAGCCTTGTGGAGATGGTACATTCTCAATATCTTTAATGGTATTGTTTTCTGAAATTTCAAAAATTTTAAAAGCTTCACAGTGACCAAAATGATCATCAATTTCGTTATTGCTTTTTACAGGAACAGCTATTTTCATGATAGTTTAATTTTTAGGTTATTTATGAGGGTTAAGATTTATTAATTCATCCATGTTGTAATGGTTGCAATTTTTACATTTTGTATGGTTCTCTTCGCCTTGAATAAGCTTGAAGCAGCGTTTGCACTTGTACCAATTATGGTCAAACTTAAAATTTCCTCCTTGTATAATAATTGATTTTCCTTCTGTCAGCGCTTCGGCTATTTTTTTTAAGGCAATGTTATATATCCTTGTAAATGTAGGTCTTGAAACTTCCATTCTTAATGCGGCATCATCTTGCGGAAGATTTTCATAGTTAACTAATTTAATGGATTCATATTCCTCATACAACAAAATAATTTGTCCTTTTTCATTACCCTCAATGCCAAAAGGATTAAATCCCAGCATTTTAGGGGGGGTGCAAATTTTTCTGCATTTCTGAGGGCGTGGCATTTTTTTCTTTTTATGGCAAAAATAATGAACGTAGGTTCATTATGCAAATTTTTATGTAAATTTTTAAAATAAAGTGTGAACAAAACATTGTTTTGGGGTGTTTAATTAGTAATATTTCTTAAATAAGAATTATTCTTACATTTTACTATTATGATAGATACACACCATATTAATGAAGTTTTGAAAAAGGCTGAAATGCGTGTTACCCCACAGCGTGTAGCTATTCTAGAAGCTATGTATGAGCTGAAAACGCATCCCACCGCGGAAAATATCATTGAATTTATTAAAACAAAACATCCCAATATAGCTGTTGGCACCGTTTATAAAGTGATAGAAAATTTTGTGGAAAAAGGTATTGTGGATAAAGTGAAAACAGATAATGGGGTTATGCGCTACGACGCGTTTACTGGAAATCATCATCATTTGTTTTGCGACGATAGTCAACGCATTGAAGACTACTATGACGACACGCTTGACGAAATGCTGAAAAAATATTTTGAAAAGAAACAAATTCCCGAATTTTCAATAAAAAATATAAGGCTTGAAATTACAGGTCATTTTAAAAAAAATAAAAAGTATTAATACCTAAAAAAACGAAATTATGGAAACCACAAAACAAAAAAGCGTAGAGTTGCTCAATCGTGCCATTGCTGATGAGCTAACAGCAGTACATCAATACATGTATTTTCATTTCCATTGCGATGATCAAGGATATGATTTGCTTGCAAACTTATTTAGGCGCACAGCTATTGAAGAAATGATGCATGTGGAAAAACTTGCTGAACGTATCCTGTTTTTAAAAGGCGAAGTGAAAATGTTAGTAGGTGAGGATGTAAAGCCTATTCATGAAGTGAAAGAAATGTTGATAAAAGCTTCGGAGATGGAGGATGCAAGTGCAAGAGATTATAACCTTTTTGCCAATGAGTGTGCTAAAAATGCCGATGCTGCTACAAAAAAGCTTTTTGAATCATTGGTTGACGATGAAGAGCGCCATTTTGACCAGTATGATGTGGAAATGGACAACCTGAAAAAATTTGGCGACAAATACCTTGTCTTGCAGTCCATAGAGAGAAGTAAAAATATAGCTACAGCAATGCCTGCCGCTGAATAATAGTGTAAGAAAAATATAATAATTTAAATAATAAAAATCATGGAAACATTTCAAAATGAAGTAAATCCTATGCCGCGCATAGGTGATAAAGCGCCTGAGTTTAAGGCGGTAACTACCCAAGGGGATATTAACTTTCCTGTGGATTACAGGGGCAATTGGGTTATCCTTTTTAGTCATCCTGCCGATTTTACTCCTGTGTGTACATCGGAGTTTATGACTTTCGCTTCTTTAGAAGATAAATTTGCCGAAGCTAATTGTAAGCTTGTAGGACTTTCTGTTGACGGTTTGTATAGCCATATTGCATGGTTGCGTACCATAAAAGAAAAAATAGAATATAAAGGAATGAAAAACGTGGAAGTTAAATTTCCTTTAATTGAAGATATTACGATGGATGTAGCCAAAAAATATGGTATGATAATGGAAGGCGAAAGCAATACCAAAGCCGTACGTGCCGTATTTTTTATTGACCCCGCAGGTATCATAAGAGCTATTATTTATTATCCGCTTAGCTTAGGGCGTAACTTTGACGAGCTTTACCGTGTATTGATTGCCTTGCAAACAGCCGATAAGTTTGAAGTGGCTACGCCTGCCGACTGGCGTCCGGGGGATGAGGTTATTGTGCCTCCTGCCGGTTCTTGCGGTGTTGCAAAGGAAAGAATGGAAAATAAAGACAATATGCATTGTTATGATTGGTTCTTCTGCACAAAACCCCTTAATAAAGAAACGGTTTTAAACGCGATTGTAAAGAAAAATCAATAAAGTTATTGGTTTTGTTTTAAGAGAAGGCAGCGAAAGCTGCCTTTCTTGTTATATAAGAATAAGGTAAGCTGTTTTGTTCTTGCCTTTAAAATATATCCATTCTAATTTATCTGAAATAGTAGTGTGCATGCCTTTTATTAGGCAAATAGTTTGTACTTTTGCACTTTTTTAGCGAGCGTTAAATGTAAATAACTAAAAATCAGATATATTATGGCTTTTGTAACCAAAGAAAAATTATTTTCAAAAGATTTTTTTATCACTTACGGATGGTTGTTGGGTGGATGTTTCGTATTTGCCCTGGGCGCTGTTTTATTTGCCGAACCTTATGGTTTTGCACCGGGAGGAACCTATGGTTTGTCAATGGTTTTTCATAATCTTTGGGGCTGGCGTACCGAGTTAGCAGCTCTTTGCATGGATATTCCTTTGTTGCTACTGGGTATTTATTTCTTAGGTCCTAAATTCGGCATAAAAACCGTGGTATGTACACTTGCAATACCTTTTTTCATGGGGCTTATACACAGGGTGTATGGATATTTGCCTTTGCTTGAATCAGGAGATGTATTGAGCCAGTTGAAGATAATACAAGCTACAGTGGATATGGGTACGGCTGTGGGAATGGAGAGCTTTATCAGCCAAATGCGTCCTTTGCTTAACGAACATCTTTTATCTTCTATTTTTGGGGGTATTGTATATGGTATTGGTATCGGCATGATTTTTAAATCGCGCGCTACATCAGGCGGATCTGATATTATTGCCATGATTTTAAACAAATACACACATATTTCTTTGGGAACGCTTGTTATTATTGTTGATTGCACCATTACCCTCTCAACCGTTATTGCTTTTGGCGATTGGCGTTTACCTATGTATTCATGGATTATCGTGTTTATAGAAGGTAAAGTAATAGATTTGATATTAGATGGCGCTTCTGTACACAAAACACTGATGATTGTTACCGATAAGATGGATGATGTTAAAGATGTTATCATAAAAGATATTAAAAGAGGCGCCACCATGATTCCTGCGGTAGGTATGTTTCAGGGCAAAAGTCGTAATATGATTTATACCATACTTACCCGTCGCGAAATGATGATTTTGCGTTATCGCATTGCCGAAATAGATCCCGAAGCATTTATTAATATTATCGATTCAAAGGAAATATTAGGAAAAGGTTTTAAAAATCTGCAACCTGAAGTATAAGTAAAGTTTAAAAAATAAGTACTTAAAGTTCATGTCATGTATGGCATAAAAAAGAACCTTAAAAACAATCAAAATGTGATAAATTATTTTTAAAAACTTACTAAGGTAATAATATCAGCATGTAGTTGTTGTTTATATAATCTTAATTTATACCTTTGTTCAGTTTTTTTAATAATCATAGTAAAACACTGAAAATAAATATTTTCTATTATCATGAAAAAAGATAAAGCAATTTTTGACCTTATTAAGGAAGAAGAACAACGCCAGTTGAATGGTATTGAATTAATTGCTTCCGAAAACTTTGTAAGTGAACAGGTTTTGAAAGCCATGGGTTCTGTAATGACTAACAAATATGCAGAAGGCTACCCCGGTAAAAGGTATTACGGTGGTTGCGAAGTGGTTGACAAGAGTGAGCAACTTGCTATTGACAGGGCTAAAGAACTATTTGGCGCCGAATGGGCTAATGTGCAACCCCACTCAGGTGCGCAAGCCAATATGGCTGTTTTGCTAACAATTTTAAAACCCGGTGATACTTTCATGGGGTTAGATTTGTCGCATGGCGGTCACCTTTCGCACGGTTCGCCCGTTAACTCTTCGGGTATTTTATACAATCCTGTGGCATATACTGTGGAAGAAGAAACCGGCACTGTTAACTATGATAAAATGGAGCAAGCTGCTTTAATGCATAAGCCTAAACTTATCATTGCAGGCGCTTCTGCATATAGTCGCGATTGGGATTTTAAACGCATGCGTGAAATTGCGGACAAAGTAGGAGCTATTTTAATGGCAGATATTGCCCACCCTGCAGGTCTTATTGCACGCGGATTATTAAATGATCCTGTTCCTCATTGCCATATTATTACTACAACAACACATAAAACACTTCGCGGTCCTCGTGGTGGTATGATTTTAATGGGCAAAGACTTCGAAAATCCATGGGGATTGAAAACACCCAAAGGCGAAATCAAAAAAATGTCGGCTTTATTGGATAGCGCCGTATTCCCCGGCGTACAAGGTGGACCGTTGGAACATGTTATTGCTGCTAAAGCTGTGGCTTTTGGCGAAGCATTATCGGATGAGTATATGGATTATGTTATGCAGGTGAAAAAGAATGCACAGGTAATGTCTAAAGCCTTTACGGATAAAGGTTACAAGGTTATATCAGGTGGCACTGACAACCATTTGATGTTGATTGACCTTCGTACCAAATATCCTGAAATTACAGGTAAAATGGTTGAAAATACGTTGGTGAAAGCGCATATTACCGTTAATAAAAACATGGTTCCTTTTGACAGCCGCACTCCGTTTACCACTTCCGGACTTCGTGTAGGTACGCCTGCCATTACTACCCGCGGATTAAAAGAAAATCACATGTCAACCATCGTAGATTTGCTTGATGAAGTGATTGCAAATATTGATAATCAGAGTGTGTATGAGAAAGTTGGAAAAAAAGTTAACGAGTTTATGAAAGATTTTCCACTTTTTGCGTACTAATTAACAAAATATTAAATAACTTTAAAGCGGTATTTTAAAAAATGAATACCGCTTTTTTTATTTTTAGTAACTCAAAATTATTCACCGATAAAAATAGGAGATTATGAAAACAATATTTTTTGTAAGGCACAGCAAAGCAACACATGAAAACGAAAACACCCCTGCTGATGCCGAACGTTTACTGACAGAAACCGGTGTTTTACGTACATATTTAATAGGCAATTATCTAATTGATGCCAAAGCCAATGTTGATTCCATAGTGAGCAGCCCTGCCAAAAGAACATATTCAACAGCCCTAATCCTCTCCGATAAGCTTGGCGTCCCTCAAAATCAAATTTCCATGGATGAAGTTATCTACAAAGGCGATGCCGAAGATATCGTTGGTATGATGGAAAATTTTGACGAATCGATCAATAATGTGATGATTGTAGGTCATAATCCCACAATTACCGAAGTGGTTAATAAATTCATTGAAAATAAAATTGCTTCGCTACCTACAACCGGAGTAGTTTCGGTAAATGTAGAAGCGGAAAAATGGTGCGATTTAAAAAAGGCAAGCAGTAAGCAGAATTTTGCTGTGTGGCCCGGTATGTTGTAAGCCTTAAAAGCGAAAAATTTTCCTTTTGTTAAGAAAATATTAATTCTTTGTTGTTATAAATATATACAGTGCTAAAGTTATAATTTAGCCGTTTGTTATGTTTTATATAAGTATTTAATAATATTGGAAACAAATAATATTTTTTTAAACAGGGAACTGAGTTGGCTACAGTTTAATGCGCGCGTGCTGCAAGAAGCTGCCGACATTGAAAATCCACTTATCAGCAGGTTGCGGTTTTTGGGTATATATTCCAATAATCTCGATGAGTTTTTCCGCGTGCGTGTGGCAACGGTAAGTCGTCTTATAAGAATGAATGGTACGGGTGAAATGAAAGAAAAATACCCTAATCCTAAAAAAGTGCTGCGCGCTATAATAGAAACCGAAAAAGAGCAACAAAAAGAATTCGGACAAATATTTAAAGCCTTGATGCAAGAGCTTCGCCAACATGGAGTGTGTATTATTACACATAAAGAATTGGATGAAATACAAGGCAAATATGTAAGAGAATATTTTAGGGAAAATGTGCGTTCGCGCATTTTCCCTATTTTATTGAGTAACATGAAAGAAACCGCTATACACGATCACCTCTTATATCTGGCGGTAATTATGCAGCAACAAGGAAAGCCATCTGCTGAACGCTATGCTTTAGTTGAAGTGCCTACCGAATCCGTATCTCGGTTTATAAAACTCCCTTCTGCTGATGGAAAACACTACATTATTTTATTAGATGATGTAATACGCTATTGTCTTGACGAAATATTCGCGCCTTTTGGTTTTGACACATATAAAGCTTTTGCCATTAAGTTTACGCGCGATGCGGAATTGGATATTGATAATGATGTGTCTAAAAGTTTTCTCGAACTCATGGCTGAAAGTCTGCGCCAACGCGAAATAGGCTCTACCGTGCGTTTTGTGTACGATAAAAATATCCCCGACAGGGTGCTGAAAATACTTTTAAATAAATTAAATATAACCAAGGCTGATACTATTTCTCCGGGTGGCAGATACCATAATCATAAGGATTTTATGAAATTTCCGGACTTGAATGTTCCGAATGCCGAGTTTCCTCCATTGCCACCCTTGCAACATCCTTTATTGAAAACTAACAGCAGTATTCTTGGGGTCATTAAGGAAAGAGATAGTTTGCTTCATTATCCATACCAGTCATTTAATTATTTTATTGATTTGCTGCGCGAGGCTTCGCTTGATCCTGCGGTGAGAGCTATAAAAATGACCTTGTACAGGGTAGCTAACAACTCGGCAGTAGTGAATGCTTTAATTAACGCTGCACGCAACGGTAAATCAGTTACGGTGTTTTTGGAATTTCAGGCGCGTTTTGATGAAGAAATGAATATTTTTTGGGCTGAAAAAATGCAACTGGAAGGGGTGAAAATCATTCAATCCATACCGGGCTATAAAGTACATGCGAAGTTATTGCTGATAAGAAGAAAGGAAAACGAGAAAAACGTGTATTATGCCGGCGTTGGAACAGGAAACTTTAACGAAACCACAGCTAAAGTATATACTGATTTGATGCTGCTTACTGCCGACAAAGATATTGTAAATGATGTGAATAACGTATTTCATGTATTCGAAACCATTTATAACATGCCTAAATTTCAGAAATTGGTAGTTGCTCCTTTTCAAATGCGAAGTCATTTTATAAAGTTAATCAATAATGAAATTAAAGCAGCCAAAGAGGGGAGGGACGCATGGATAATTCTGAAAATGAATAGTTTGGAGGATGTAAAAATTGTAAAAAAACTATATGAAGCGGGCAGAGCCGGTGTGAAAGTTAAACTATTGATACGTGGTATTTGCGTGCTAAAGCCAGGGGTGGCCGGACTTAGCGAAAATATAGAAGCACGCAGTGTAGTGGGGTGCTTTCTTGAACATTCGCGCGTGATGGTTTTTGCCAATGCAGGCAACCCGTTGTATTATCTTTCATCTGCAGATTGGATGGAGCGTAATTTCGACAATAGGATAGAGGTAGCTTGCCCTGTGGAAGATAAAGAATTGCAAAAAGAAATATTAACCATGTTGCAGATACAATTGCTGGACAATACAAATGCGCGTTATATAAACTCGGTGCCCGAAAATATTTATTACGAAGGAAATCCGAACTTAAAAACCGACAGTCAGTTGGAAACATACAGGTTTTTCAAAGACAAGATTCTTTAAAACACTACAAGCCTTACATTTGCTATATTTTCTTTTTTCTTTTTTTTATAAGTTTGGAAATAATCCACCCTATAAATAAAATAAACAGCACTGCCGCCACAACGGGAGCCAAAAGTGTTAACCCCGATCCGGCTACGGCACCGGCATTTTCTCCGGTAGCAACTACGGCATTGCCTGTTGTAAGTGTGGTTTTACCCGTAATCATACGTGTAACTACAGTTCCGGCTTGCACTACTCCCGCGCTTCCTCCGCCAAGCAAAATGCCCAATCCCCATTTCATCCATTCACTATCTGAGGGAATAACCGAGGCTGTGAGCAGCGTTCCTGCCACTAAAGCCAAAGGTGTAGTGAGTATATCCAAAAAATGATCAACCACCGGAATATAATAAGCAATAATTTCCACTACGGCAGCCGTGGCAAATGAAATAAGTGCAGGTGCGCCTGCAAGCCATGAAAAACTATCGTTTAGAGGTATAATTTTAAAATATCCCGCCACAGAAGCGGCAAGCATAGGGATAAATACACGAAAACCCGTGCTGGCACTTAAACCTATGCCTATACAAATTGCAATGATAACTTCTTTTGTCATACGTATTTGTGGACTATAAAGATATGAAATTTGTATGTACAAAAAAAGGCATAACTAAAATTATGCCTTGCAAATAAATTGAGGGAGAAAATCATTTTTTAACCTTTGTTGTAATTACAACCACAGCCTCATATTTCCCTTTTATTTCGTATAAAGCTTCAGCTTGTTTCCCTTTTAAAACGGTAATGTTTGCAATATTCTCAGGTTTTAAGGAATTCATGTGTTCTTTAGAAGATTGTATGCCATCTATTACACATAATATATTATCTGGCATAGGTTTAAATTTATGTTTTTCAATAACTTTGCCATTTTTATCATATGTAACTATAATATCTCCTTTCTTGGGTGTTTTTTTATTGTCTTTATTCCCTCTTGTTACCGTTATTTTTATTTTTTCACCATTAACACCTGTTTTACTAGAGTCCTTTACATAAAGTTTTATAGTGTCTGATAGAGATTTTTTTTCTTTTATATTTTTTATTAGAATAGAGGAATTTAAAATATTTTTAGAAGCAATAAGTTTTTCAGGCATAAAAATAGTAAGGGGTTCTTGTATTATGTTTACAATTTCCCTTTTTACAGGGCTTTCGGCAGAAATGCCGTTGGCATAAGCCGTAATTCCAAAAAATAAAGCAGTCAAAGGTAGTAATACTAAAATTTTTACCTTTGTGTGGTTGAAATTTGTTTTTGACATCATAATCATTCGTTTTTTTAATGAGTGGTTAAAATTGGAAGAAAGGCAGATGAATTGTTCTTCCATTACCTGATTAATAAGGAGTTCCTGATACCTGAGCTTGTCAATCCCTGTATTAAGGGCTCCTTCATCTGCCAAATACTCATGAATAAGCTGCATTTCCTTTTTCATTTTCCACATCATCGGGTTAAACCACATTACGGCCGATAAGAGTTCCAGTACCAACATGTCGAAAGAATGAAGCTGTGAGGCGTGCGTTATTTCATGTGCTAATATTTTGTTTTTATCTTCTTGGTTTTTAATGTTAGGTTGAAGAAAAATGAAGTTGAAAAATGAGAAACTATAAGTTATATTTGGGTTTTGGAGAATAATATATTTCCCTTTTTTTTCTTTTTGCGAACCCGCAAAACGTACACTCAGATAAATAAGCTTCGCCAATATTCTTATCATGAAAACCATTGTGATTGCCATGTACAATATAAAAGCAACATGAAGCCAGCCAAGTGATTGCTGATGGTCTGTGTTTGCGTTGAGTGCTGTGTTTTGTTCCTGCGTTTGCGCAAGCAAGGCGGCTATCATATCATTTACATTTGTATGATTTACACTGTGCGATGCTATTTTGTAGCCATGCAACGGCAACAAGAGGCAAACCGCAATACCGATAAGTAAAAAGAAACGCATGGTTTTAAAATGACCTTCTTTTCTGAATATTATTTTATGTGTAATGTATAAAATACAGATACTTATGGTCGTTATAATAAGGTGCAGGATAAAATTCATGGCTATTTTTTTTGTTTTTTTATTTCCTGTTCCACCATATTTTTTAACTCTTCAAGTTCTTGCAGATTCACATGTTTGGTTTGTACAAAGCTCGATACCATTTGCGACAAAGAACTGTCAAAAAGTCCTTTTATCGCGTGCTTCAACACATATTGTCCATATTCTTTTTTTGAAACTACCGCATAATATACATGTGTTTTTCCATAAGTTTTATGCGCCGCATAACCTTTGTTTTCCAATACTTTGATAACTGTTGCCACTGTATTATATGCAGGTTTAGGCTCCGGTAAAGCGTTTAGTATGTCGCTCACTGCACCCTCGTTTATTTTCCATAAGGCTTTTAAAATGTCTTCCTGCGCGTTTGTAATTTCTTTCATTTTTCAAAAAATTATGATTGCAAATATAAACTATATTATTTAAAATAAAACTATAATTGTAGTAAATTTTTATAAAAAAATTACAAAATAATCTTATTAACTTCTATTTCAGTTGATTGCGATGGATGTAGCATGGCGTTAATAAGTTTTAGCGAAACAAAAATTTTTATATTTTCTATTTTGATTTCTTTTTCAATTATTTCTTTTTTGTTTAGGAGGTATTCCCGCATGGTGCCGCGTAATAAAGGTGTAGCGGGTGTAATCCATTGTTTGCCGTCAAAAAATATAAGGTTTGAAAAAGATGTATCTGTTATGTAGCCGTTTTTTGCAATGATCACATCATCTGCAAGGGCATTTGTTTTTATTTTTTCAAGATTTGTCCGATCTGCATATTTATGTGCATATTCTATATTATTGCATTCAACAAGTTGCAACGTATTTATTATACGAGGTGCATAAGGCGTAAACGAAATATCCTCGATATTTTTTCCATAAGTAACCCTGCATTTATATACGCCATTATAGCACCTTTGCGGAATAGATATTAACGATTGCAAATCAATAAAATCGGTGCAATGCAGTAATGTTCTCCGGCTACGGTTCATCCGCAAACTGTGCAGCTCAAGTCGTTGAGCCTTTCCGTTACATATTTGTATGGTTTCAAATAATAGGCACATAAATTTTATCAGTCATTTCGTTATACTCGCTTTCGCAATTGCTATGAATAGTGATGCCGCCGCCGCTGCAAAAAAACAACTTACCGTTTGTGTTTTGTATAAAACGTATCATCACTGCCGAATCGAGGGTGCTGCCATCGAAATAGCCCATGACGCCCGTATAAAAACCACGGGTGTACGTTTCAGCTTCTTTTATGATTTCTACGGTTTTTTTCTTGGGTGCGCCTGATATGGAACCTGCAGGCAAAAGCTTTTTAAAAATAGTACCTAGCTGCGCATTATAACCGTTTTTTAATTCGCCTACTATTTCTGAACTTACCTGAAGCAAATTTTTATGGTTGGTTTTAATCTCATCAATATATCGATAGCGCTCAACCCTAACATTATCGGAAACCATGCTTAAATCGTTGCGAATTAAATCCACAATGGTGTTATGCTCCGCCGTTTCTTTATAATCATTTAAAATAACATCGCGCGCGTTGATTATGGTGGCATCAATAGTTCCTTTCATCGGGAAAGAGCGTATAAATCCATTTTCGATGCGGACAAAAATTTCAGGTGAAAAAACAACAAACTCATTGTTAAACCAAAGCTTATACTTGGCTTGACTTCTGTAAAAAACCTCCTCTAAGCCGATATTTAATTCAATGGGCGTTTGACAAGTTAAATTTGTAAGGTAAGAATTTCCTTCGATTAAGTTGCGGTGTACAATATCAAACGATTTTTTATAATGCTCTAATGATTGCGGCGCTTTTTGCAACACCACTTGTTGTGTATGCCTGTTTTTAAGCGCATAATTTTTATGGGTGCTGAATTTGTAAAGAATACCGTGTTTTTCCGCATCTTCTGCCGGACATATAAAGCCACGAGTAGCCTTAAAATCGAGCACGAAAAAGAAAGGTTTTCTGTCTTTTCCTAACACGTTCATCTTGTTAAAAACATCAATAGCACTTATAAACATACCCTTACATTTTACCCATGCAAAATTACCAAATAATAACAAAGTATGTAGTATTTTTGCGCCATGCATATTTTATTGATTGATAATTACGATTCTTTTACTTGGAATCTGCATCAGTTGTTGCGGCAAGCCGGCGCCAGCTGCATTGATGTAGTAAAAAACGATAGTATTACGGAATCTCAAATTGCGCATGCCGATGCGTTGGTTTTTTCGCCTGGTCCGGGTTTGCCACATCAAGCAGGTGAAATGGGAAATATTATTCGCAGGCATGCTGACAATAAAAAAATGCTTGGCGTTTGTTTGGGGCATCAAGCCATAGGAGAAGTATTTGGCGCAAAAATCATACCCGCACCCAACATATACCATGGAGAGCAAACGCCCTTGCATATCATCTGCAACAATGGAATATTTAATCAAATACCACAATACACGCTTGTTGGGCGTTATCATTCGTGGATTGTAGATAAAAAAGGGTTGCCGCTTGATTTAAAAATTACGGCTACCGATGACAAGGGCATTATTATGGCAATGCAACATGTGCATTTTGATATTACAGGCATACAATTTCATCCGGAATCTATCATGACTCCTACGGGGTTGCAGATGATAAAAAATTGGATGCGCTCTTGACGCTAACGGATAAAGATAAAACAAAAAAGATATATTGAACGCAAAAATAAGTTTATATATAATAATGTTTGAAATAATCTGTATTTTTATTCGGTGAAAATTTAATTTGGTATTTATCTTGTATTAAATTGAAAAAAATCGAATGACGAGTAAAAAACAAACAACTAAAAACAAAATTTTGGAAACTACTATTGAATTGCTTAATGAAAAAGGCATTTCAAATGTAACTATGCGCGATGTTTCTCAAAAGCTGGATATAAGCGTTGGAAATCTCACCTATCATTATCCCAAGTGGGAGTTGTTGATAGACGATATTTTTATTCGTTTTCAGGCAGATATTGAAGAAATGTATAAAGTGTATCCTTACGATATATCTGAAGTAGTGGCTTACATAAATAAAATATATGCTATTCAGATAAAATATACGTTTTTGTTTTCCAATTTTTATATATTTTTCCGTTTATATCCCAAGTATAAGGAAATTAAAGATGCGTTCTTTCATCAGCGTATGATTGCTTTGCGTGAGGCATTGCAACGGCTGGAGGAAAAAGACTTTTTATACCCTGCCGACAAAAAGCACAATTATGATTTACTCGTAAAAAATACATGGCTGGTTTTATCAAGTTGGTATGGATTTTCGGTTATGTTTAGCGGAAGTTCGTATGCTTTCACCAAAGAAGAGTTTTTTCTGTCTATGTGGAATTTGTACGTGCATCATTTGACCTTAAAAGGAAAAAATGCTGTTAGACGTTCCTATGTGGATATAAAAAAAAGAAGTCTTTAATATATTTACCCTATTGTATGTTTTGTTCTTGGTTCTTATATTTTCATTTTTTATAGGAAATGAGCATAAATTCGTATATATTCATGCTTGCTTGTCCTTTTTATTTAATGTTAGAAAACGAATTTGTTCCTTTAATAAATTAATAGATTCTTGTTGAGCTGCTATAACTTTTTCTTTTTCCTTACATAAATCACAATATTCATTTCTATCTGATGGAATGGGTTGTTTTTCTTTCGATTCGTTTTTCAACATTTCTCCTTTTCCTGTAATTAACCATTCTGCATTTATACTATCAAATGATAGTAAAATTTTTTTAATTATATCATAGCTTGGTTTATTCAACCGCCCCCCCACAATATTACCAATAGTAACATTATTTTTTAACCCTATTTTAGAAGAAAAAGAATTTTTGTTTAATCTAAAATGGTTAATAATATCTATGATTCTATCGTTTATTGAGGTCATTTTAATTACAGGCGGATTCAAGTCATAAATGCAACTTGCCGTGTTTTATTAATTAATTGTAAAT
>CALBZC010000008.1 GCA_937889945.1 uncultured Bacteroidales bacterium | reverse complement strand
TACACTGCAGGGTTACTTTACGAAAGATTCTTAAACAGAACTCAGGTTATTAAATTCCGAAGATTTATTTCCTATTTCACCCTTAACAATATAAGTATCCTGCGCATAATGATAAGTGGAAATCAAATGCCAATCAAAGTTTTTACGGCTGAAAGCATAAGATGCGAATGGTTCAAAACTAATGCGGGAATCGGCTGTAAGCTGTTTACGTAATTCAACACCTGTTCCGTAATAAAAACCATCAACTGTGTTAAAGCTAATCCCCGATATATTAAAAATACCTTTACTGTTAATATACAGCGATTTATCGGGTTCTAAAGCACCACCCACCAGCAAAACGTTCCATGGGAATTTCTTATTTTTACAGGAGTCCGGTTGTTGGGGATTGGATAATGAAAATTTTATTTTTTGTTGCGATAAGCAAGGAGTTGTGAATAGTAGAAATAAAATAAAAAATAGAAAAAATTTACGCATATATAAAAAGTTATGTATAAAAAACCTTATAAATCAGTCATTTAAAAATTTTCAATAAAAAATATTCATCCACCTCACAATAAACAAAATAAATAGAAAAAGCTTCTTTCTATCAACATATTTGAGGTCAATAATGTTTTACAATTTATCCCGTTTAATGCGTTATTTTCTTACGTTGTGAAATCATACTGAAAGTTGTTAAATACATAAAAAACAAAACCTGAAAATTTTTGGCATTCACTCAACAATATTTGGCAAAATAATTGTTGTAGATTTTAAATAAGTATCAAGGTATCAATTATTAAACAAAGCATCCATACATTGAGACGTATGAAAAATTTAAAAGCATTATTATTTTTCGTGTTACTGGTGGCATTTATGTTTTCTTTGGGCTCATGTACCACCACGTATTATCCCAATTCACGCGTAAGGCATGACAACGGTTTGCACAAAGGATGGTATAAGCATCCCAATAATCCTCACCATCCCTATTCTCACAAAAAGTATAAAAAGAATAAAAAAGGAGATGATAAAGTTATCATTATAATAAAGGATAAAGATTAAGCGTTGAAAATAAAACCCATTTTTTTATATGTGCTATTTACGATAGCGCTTATTTTACTTTCCTGTTTCACCTATCCGCAACCATGCGGATGTACTGATGTGCATGCAAATAACTACGATAAAAATGCCGTTTTAAATGATGGAAATTGCAAGTATGATAAAGTATATATAAAACCATTGAAATCATGGCAATTGGTGAATTATTTGCATGAAACTTCTGGACTTATCAAATGGGACGATTATCTTATTACGCACAACGACAATGATGATAACCATTTATATGCGCTTGATTTAAAGGGACAAATAAAAAGGATTTTTAATTTAGGCAATATTAAAAATATAGAGTGGGAAGATATTACCCAAGATAGTATCTATATATACATAGGTGATTTTGGGAATAATGCACATGGCAACAGGAAAAACTTACGCATTTTACGCTTAGAAAAGAAGCAATTGTTTTCTAAATTCATACAAATAGATACCATCTCATTTTCATATAGCAATCAAAATGATTTTAGCCCTCAGCAGGCAAATACTACAAATTTTGATTGCGAAGCATTTATTGCCACGGCTGATAGCCTTTATCTTTTTACCAAACAATGGGAGTTGCAAAAAACAAGCATATATGCTTTGCCCAAAACACCTGGAAATTATATTGCCCAATATAAAAGCACATGGGATATAAAAGGATTGGTAACGGGCGCTACTTATGTGGCAGAGAAACAAATGGTGGCTTTGTGCGGATATTCAAAAAAACTGCAACCATTTATTTACCTTCTTTACGACTTTAAAAATAATGATTTCTTCTCCGGAAATAAGAGAAAATTTAATATATCCTCACGCTTTCACCAAATAGAAGGCATTGCCACTTCGGATGGCTATACCTACTACCTTACAAATGAACGTTTTATTAAAAATCCCGTAATTTATGTGTACCAACAGTTGCACTATGTTGATTTAAATCCCTATTTTCGCGGCATTGAATAAAACTTTTATCTTACCCTTACAAATTTTAAAAATGAAAAAATTGAACACACTTTTCGCTTTTTTGGCTATTTTATGTTTAACATCGTGTAACACAAAGGATGATAATACGCCATCACCTACTGATAGTATTTACAATCCTCTCCAACCTACCGTTATAGACAATACTTCTTCAACGTGGAATATCAGCAAGTTGGATGTTGCGCGCAGTGTGGATTATTTCACTACTGAAGAAAAAGACATGATTCTGGAATTGAATAAAGTAAGGACTAATCCCAAACAATATGCGGAAGAATATATCAAACCACTTATTAAATATTTTAGCGGCGCCATGTTCCAGCGTCCGGGCGAAATTCCAATAGTAAGTTATGAAGGCGTTAAAGCAGTAGAAGAGTGTTACGCTGAATTACTGAAAACGGCTCCTATGGGAATTTTGATGCCGGAAAAAGGATTAAGTTTAGCAGCCAAAGACCATGTAAGAGATCAAGGAGAGAAAGGCTTTACCGGTCACGGAGGTTCGGATGGAAGCACACCAAAAACCAGAATGCAACGCTATGGCACTATGATGGGATATGGCGAGAACATAGCCTATTCTCCAACTACACCTTCGGGACGTAATTTTGTAGTTGATCTTTTGGTAGATGATGGCGTAAAAAATCGTTCGCACAGAACCGTAATGCTAAAAAGCAGCTATACACAAGTGGGTGTTTCTATTGGAAAACATAACAGTAATTATAAACATATGTGTGTTATGGATTTTGCAAAAGATTTTAAAGCTAATTAATTGGCTTTAAAATCTTTTGTGTTTTAGTTTAGCGCGGGATCTACAGGATAGTTTATCCATTTTGCATATTTACCCCCCAATTGCATTACTACTTTTTTCCACATGTCTTCGTTGTTCTCGCCAAAAATAAAATCTTTTTTTCCGTCAATTACCACCCACGACTTCCTGTTTAGTTCATCATCCAGCTGCTTAGACTCCCAACTCGAATAGCCTGCATAAAAGCGTAAATCGCTCAAATCCAATTCGCCCATTAATAGCGCGCTTTTAATTTGTTCCAAATCTCCACCCCAATAAATACCTTCTTTTATAAACAAGCTATTTCTAATTTGAGGTTGGTTATGTACATAAAAGAGTTGATTAACATTTACGGGTCCTCCAATAAAAATATCCGTATCAAAAGGTAAAAAATCCTTTGTAACAGAACTCAGTTTTACATTCGCCGGTTTGTTCAGGATAAACCCAAAGCTCCCTTCTTCACCATGTTCGGCGAGCATCACCACCGATCGGCTGAAAAAAGTATCTACCAGCATAGGCTGACTAACAAGCATGCGACCGCTTTGTGCTATGGTATTAGGATTAAACATAATTCAAAAATACAAAAATTTATTTTTATTATCATTGTAATTTATCTTTAGTAAGATTCTATTTTTTATCTTTGTTTCAAATTAATGAAATACAATGAGTGAAAACACAGGTACTGCAAGTAAAACCCGTCACCAGAAATACCTGCAACTAAGGGATAAATATGCTTTTTTTGAATTTACTGATTTTTCTTATGCACTCAATGAAAATGAGTTAAAAGTTACGTATCATTTTAACTTGTCTGATACATATCATTTTTACCCAAGTTTTAATATTCCCCGAAAAAAGTTTTACAATCATTTTCCTGATGAAAATGATTTAAAATCAGATATTTATCAACAATTGCTATTCCATATTGGGTTGATTGAGCTTATTAGTTACTGGAAGATTGCTTGTCCGCCGCTTATCCTAATCAAGCCATATAAGTTAAACAAATTACAGGTAGAATGGTGGAAAAATTTGTATTTCAACGGATTAGGTGAGTTTTTTTATACCAATGGCATACAAGCTCATATGGAAGATTTTGTAGAAATAAAAGCAGAAGGAAAAACGATAAAACCTTTTCATATACAATTAGCTGATGATGTTATTGTGCCTGTTGGGGGTGGAAAAGATTCGGTTGTTACGCTCGAACTATTAAAACAAACAGAAAAAGTAAAGCCTTTCATCATTAATCCACGCGGAGCCACGCTAGCATGTGCTGCTGTTGCGGGATTTGCAGAAGACGAAATAATTACGGTCAACCGCCGGCTCGATCCGTTGATGCTTGAACTTAACACGCAGGGATTTTTAAACGGACATACACCTTTCTCTGCTCTGTTAGCATTTTATGGTATTTTAATATCCACAGTTTCAGGTATAAAAAATATAGCACTATCAAATGAGTCAAGTGCAAATGAACCAACCGTTGCAGGTACACAAGTCAACCACCAATATTCTAAATCTTTTGCATTCGAAAAAGACTTCAGAAATTATATACATCGTTATATTTCTGAGGATTATAATTACTTTAGCTTTTTACGTCCCCTCAGCGAACTGAAAATAGCACAACTTTTTGCAAAACAGGTTAAATATTATCCTGTTTTTAAAAGCTGCAATGTAGGCAGTAAAACAGATACCTGGTGTTGCAATTGCCCTAAATGCCTGTTCGCATTCACTATATTAAGTCCTTTTATTCCAACAGATGAATTAGCGCATATTTTCGGGAAAAATTTATTCGAAATGCCTCAGATGTTACCTTATTTCAAAGAGTTGACAGGCATTGCCGATATAAAGCCTTTTGAATGTGTAGGCACGGTAGATGAGGTAAATGCTGCCTTACAGGCATATATACATACGCAAAAGTTTAAAAAATATCCGCTATTATTGGAGTATTATACAAATTTGGAAATACACAAAGATTTTTCGCCTCAAAATGCGGAACTAATACTCAATATGTTTGACGGTAACCATTTTTTATCTCCACGCTTTTTAAAAATACTGCAAAAAGCCATAAAATGAAATCTTTTTTAACTCAACTTATTGATAATAAGAATATTGCTATTGTTGGATTTGGTCGCGAAGGGCAATCAACCTATCTTTTAATCCGCAAATATTTTCCCCACAAAGCCATTACCATTATTGATAATAATGAAAATGTGGAGCATAACGATTTAGTAAAAAACGATGAAAATATAAATTTCATGACAGGCAAAAACTGCATGCAACAAATTGATAATTACGATGTTGCAATAAAAACGCCAGGTATTTCCGTAAAGCAGTTTCCTAAAAATATGAAACGTGTTTTTATTACTTCACAAACCGACATATTTTTAAGTAAATATGCATCACAAACGATAGGTATAACCGGTACTAAAGGTAAAAGTACAACTTCCAGTCTTATTTATCATATTTTTAAAACAGCATCCACTCCTGCCCTGCTGGTTGGCAATATCGGCATTCCTCCATTTGATTGCGTTGATAATATTACACCCGAAACAAAAATAGTAATGGAATTATCTTCTCATCAGTTGCAATTTGTAAAACATTCGCCTCATATAGCTATTTTGCTCAATTTATTTGAAGAACATTTAGACCACTACTATTCATTTTTAGAATATCAGCAATCAAAATTTAATATTTCACGATTTCAACATACTGCCGATTTTTTTATTTACAATATTGATAACGAGTGTATTATAGAACTGCTGGCAAATGAAATTTCTTTATCTTCAAATGCATTATCTTTTTCTATGAATAATACATTCAATTCTGATATTCAGTTAAAAGATGATAATATAATATATAAAGGCAATATTTTATATCATATATCTGCAATGCAACATTTAAAAGGCGCTCATAATACATATAATATCATGGCAGCCGCTACCGCATGCTATTTGTCTTGTATAGGCGCAGAGAAAATCAGGGAGGGTATAAAAACATTTAAAGGATTGGAACACCGTATAGAATTAGTTGGTACATACAACGGTATTGTGTGGTATAATGATTCTATTTCCACTATTCCGCAAGCAACCATAGAGGCGGTAAAAACTTTAAAAGATGTGAACACGCTTATTTTAGGAGGGTTTGACAGGGGCATTGATTATTCGCCTTTATATGCTTTTTTGCCGCAGTCCGGCATAAAAAACATTATTTGGGTAGGCAAAGCCGGCAAAAGGATGAGCAATGAGTTTGATAATTCGGCATTTAATAATTACCACCTCGATTCGTATGTGGATATTGTTAAACTATGTAGTGAAATAACGGGAAAAAATAAAATATGCCTTCTGTCTCCGGCGGCAGCCAGTTATGATAATTTTAAAAATTTTGAAGAAAGAGGCAACGTATTTAAAGAAAATATAAAAAGGCTGTCCGAAAAACATGCTTAATCCCAAAATGTGGTGTGAAAAAACAAAATTTTTAGTTTTCGGACAACCCTATTTTTTATGTAATTAACTTATATTTTCAGTCGATTAAATTATCGGATAGATATATGATACAATCTATTAATCGAATAAAGTTTTTTCTTCCGGTGTTTCTATTTCTTTTTCTTTGGTTTTCTTAGCTGTTGTTTTTTTAGCTGCCGGAGTTTTTTTCTCTTTTGTTTCTTTTGGCTCTTTTTTCTCCGTTGTAGCTTTAGTAGCTTTTGCCTTTACTTTTATTTCTTCTTTTTCAACAACCTCATCTTTAACCACTTCTTTTTTAGGTTTTTCTACTTTAGGCACTTGGGGAGTTTTCTGTGTTTCTTTTGTATCAGCCGCAGCAACCGGCATCGTGTTTTTGGCTTTAGATGGCCTTCTGCGCACGCCGTAAGACCCCATGATGATCTTACCTCTTTTTGTTTTTTTGTCTCCTTTTCCCATATTTATGTTATGATTTAGTTATGAAATAATCAAATGCAGGTATGTAAAATTAAAATCATTTTTCGGTATTGTCAAATTTTTTGCTTTTTATTTTTCAATTATTTCTCTTTCGCTTTATCATATTCATCTTCAAATTTTTTCTCTAAAAATTGACTGTTTTTTATGGTATTTCTATACCATTGTAGTTCTATATCCAGCTTCTCATCTACCAACAACTGCCAAGGCAAATTTTCGTCGCGTAATTTTTTTGCATAATAAAAAAGGCAAAGTGCAACGGAGACAGATATATTAAAACTTTCGGTAAAACCAAACATAGGAATATGCACGCTTTCATCAGCCATTTGTAGCGCTATATCCGTAAGTCCTTCACGTTCGGTGCCGAACAATAAGGCAAATTTTCCTGCATGTATATCAAAGTCATAAATAGATTTGGATTCCTTACAGGGAGAAGTAGATACAATACGATAGCCTTGTTTTTTTAAATGTTGCAAGCACTCTTTTGTGTTATTTTCTTCCTGATTGTAGCGGTTTAAGGTTAACCACTGTGTTGACCCAACTGCTATTTGCGGATTTACCTCATAGGTATATGAATTTTCGATAATGTGAACATCCTGAATGCCAAAACAGTCACAAGAGCGCAAAACAGCGCTGGCATTGTGTGATTGATAAATATTTTCAAGTACTACTGTCATATAACGCGTTCTATTATTCAATACGTTTAAAAGCGTATCTTGGCGCCTTTCCAGTCGGGTACTGGCTAAAAACTCTTTCAATGCTGCTTTATATTCTTTATCTTCTTTCATTAAACAATACCATTAAAAAAAATGCAAGATAACTTTTTTTAAATAGCAAACAAAAATGTATGTATATAAAATTTATTTACAGGGTTTTGTTAGTAATTTTTATGCAGAATTGTGATTTTTTCTAAAAAAACCTTACTTTTGCGCCTCAAATATAATTAGTATGGCTAAACAAGTTGACAATACAGAAGAAAAACTTCACTCCGTTGAAGAAGCCCTTTCAAGATCAGAGAAATTTCTTGAAAAAAATCAAAAATTATTAGCAATTATTATTGGTGCTGCTATAGTTGTAGTTTTGGGTATTTTTGCTTTCCAAAAATTTTATCTAACGCCAAGAGAAAAATCAGCTCAGGCAGATATGTTTATGGCACAAAAATATTTTGAGCAAGATTCTTTGAAGCAAGCCTTGAATGGTGACGGCGTAAATTCAGGTTTCCTCACAATTATTGACGAATACGGAAGTACAAAATCCGGTAATTTGGCTAAATATTATGCAGGTATATCTTATTTAAAATTAGGTAAGTTTCAAGAAGCTATTGACTATCTGAAAAAATTTAAAAGTGATGATGAATTTGTAGGACCTATGGCAACAGGAGGTATGGGTGATGCTTACCTGGAACTTGGGCAAAAAGATAAAGCTGTGGATTACTACGAAAAAGCTGCTAAGCAAAAGGTAAACGATTTAACCACGCCTTTATATTTAATGAGAGCTGCTATGGTTTATGAAGATTTAGGTAAATTTGATAAAGCTTTAAATATTTACGAAAAAATTAAAGTTGAGCATTACAAAAGCATGGAAGCACAAGATATAGATAAATATATCGAAATGGCTAAGTCTAAAGCAAATCAGAAATAGACAAACATACAACCTTATTATATTTCTAAAAAATACCTGAATATATTCAGGTATTTTTTTTATTCATTATTTATATAACTTTGATAAAAAAAGACGTATATGCCACGAGAATTGAAAATCATATATATGGGTACGCCAGATTTTGCCGTTACCCCCCTAAAAAGCATATTGGATGCAGGATATAACGTTTCTGCTGTAGTTACAGTGCCGGATAAGCCTGTTGGCAGAGGACAACAAATGCAGATGTCTGCCGTAAAAAAATTTGCAATAGAAAATGGCTTGCCTGTTATGCAACCGGAAAATTTAAAGTCGAACGATTTTATAGAAGAACTAAAAAAATATGAGGCAAACCTTTTTGTAGTAGTGGCATTCCGCATGTTGCCCGAAACTGTTTGGAGCATGCCCGCTTACGGAACCATTAACCTACATGCTTCATTATTGCCACAGTACAGAGGGGCTGCTCCTATCAACCATGCGCTGATAAACGGAGAAACCCAAACAGGCGTTACTACTTTTTTCATTGAAAAGCAGATAGATACAGGTAAAATTATAATGCAAGATACCGTGGAAATTACACGCGAAGAAAATGCCGGCACCCTGCATGACAAACTTATGTTTTTAGGCAGTAAAACGCTTGTTAGGACACTTGAACTAATTTCGGAAAACAAGATACGGGAAACAGATCAAAAGTTGCTTATATCGAATGAAAACAGCCTAAAACAAGCACCTAAAATTTATAAACAAGATTGCTTGATAAATTGGGCTGAACCCGGTATGTTAATTTATAACAAAATAAGAGGACTATCGCCTTATCCTTGTGCACATACCCATATTGGAGAGGGCAATAAAAAGAAACAACTAAAAATTTTTAAAGCCCGTTTTGTGGAAGAAGATGATGTACAAGCTTATGGTAAAATAATAACAGATAATAAAAATATATTAGGTATTTATGTGAAAGATGGAATTGTGTATGTAGAAGAAGTGCAGTTGGAGGGGAAAAAAAGAATGACTGTGAATGAATTTTTACGGGGTTTTGCTGTAAAAGCTGAGGAAAAAATGTACTAAAAAAGGAGTTTTTGCCTCTTAAAAATCGTTCTTTATACTATTTTTTCTATAAAAAAAGCCTTATTTATTAACAAATACCCCATTTTATCAACATTTTTTAGTTTTTTTAGCATCTAAGTGTTGATTTTTCAATAACATAGCTTATATTTGTATTCAAATTATTTTTTATTATTAATTTTTAAAACTAAAAAGTCATGAACAAAGCTGAATTAATTGAATCAATGGCTGCAGAAGCTAAAATGACCAAAGCAGATGCTAAAAGAGCATTAGACGCATTTATCGCATCTACTAACAAAGCATTAAAAAAAGGCGATCGCGTTGCTTTAGTAGGTTTCGGATCTTTCTCAGTTGCTAAACGCGCTGCTCGTAAAGGACGCAATCCTCAAACCGGTAAAGAAATTAAAATTGCTGCTAAAAAAGTAGTTAAATTTAAACCAGGTGCTGATTTAGTTAAATCAGTAAAATAATTTTAAGCAATATGCCTAAAAAATAAAGTTTCCTGAAAAGGGAACTTTATTTTTTTTGTTCCAAACGAACCTGTAGGGCAACAGGGCATCTTCAGCCGCGTATGCTATTCCTATACGCGGGGTTATAATAATATCTTCCGGTTCCAACATATATCCTTCATCACTTATCCATATACAAACGTCAGAATTTGGATTGTTTTCCAATAATTTCCCTGTTTGTAATTTATTAATTCCTAATAATTTAGAAACTCTCCCCGGTCCTATTCCATCCACAGGCTTGATAATTTCTTTTTTTGTGCGGGATTGCATAATTTCTGTTCCCTGAAAAGGAATAATACTTCTGATGAGGATGGCGTGAGGTTCATCGGCAATAGAAGTTACAACATTAAAAAGATGATGCATTCCATAACACAGATATATATAAGCGCATCCGCCTGCATTATACATGATTTGGGTGCGCTGCGTGCGCCTGCCTCCATAAGCATGCGAACCTTTATCTTTTATGCCTGCGTAAGCTTCCGTTTCTATTATTATGCCCGATGTGTGTTTGCCATGGATACGCGTATGCAACACTTTGCCTAATAGCTCTTTTGCTTGGGCAACCACATCGCGGCGCAAATAAAAATCAGTATTTAAAATTTTGCTATCCATATATTTATGAAACTTTTTTTGGTTTTTCATAAACAAAATAACCCTCTTGGTAAAGGGCTATTTTAACAAGCTATTTTTTAACAAACTATTTTATCTTGTTGATAATGTTAGAAATGAGATTATAGATATTTTTTTCAACCTTCACCAAAGGTAGTCTTAAGTTATTATTTACCAATCCTTTAATTTCTAATGCAGCTTTTATGCCTGCAGGATTTCCGTCCATGAACAAGGCTTTCATCAAATCAGTTAGCATATAATGAATTTCGGCAGCTTTTTTCATGTCTGTTTTTAATCCAAAGTTTACCATATTCGAAAATTCTTTAGGGCAAACATTCGCTACTACCGAAATTACACCGTCAGCACCCATACCCAGTAAAGGAAGCGTGAGTAAATCATCGCCGGATATTACCAAAAAGTCTTTAGGTTTTTTGCGCATAATATCCATAACTTGTTCCATACTTCCCGAAGCTTCTTTTATACCAATAATATTATCAAAATCGTTGGCAAGTTGAAGTGTTGTTTCGGCTTTCATATTCACGCCTGTGCGTCCGGGAACATTATACATTACGATAGGCAAAGGGCTAACGGCAGCCAAGCTTTTATAATGCGCATATAGTCCGCGTTGTTGTGGTTTATTATAATAGGGAGTAACGGATAATATGGCTTCAAAACCTTCAAAAGTGCGGGTGCGTAAAGCGTTCACCATTTCTTGGGTATTATTGCAACCCAATCCCAGCATAAGCGGAACTCTTTTATTTACTATATCTACCACAAAATTAGCTAAAGCGTTCTTTTCTTCTTTGGTGAGTGTAGCTGTTTCCGCGGTAGTGCCTTGAACCACGATGTAATTAACTCCACCTGTAATGAGATATTCTATCAGTTTTTCGAGCGAGGTAAAATCAATGGTTCCTTGCTTGTGAAACGGTGTTACCATAGCCACTCCGGTACCCTTAAACTTTGTATTCATAATAAAATTTTTATTTAAGAAGTAATCTTATTTAAATAGTATAAAATTTGTTTACCAAAATTATAAATATTTTCGTTCTTTGAGGGATAAAGCATTAAATTAAAATAAGGTTTGTTTTTATCTTCAAAACGCCCTACTTTAACTGAAGCTTTTGATACGGCAGCGCAATATAAAAGAGGTAAGTTTTCCTGAAGTGTCAAATCTATTAATAAATCATAAGTAGTGCTTGATATGCTTTTTACATGCTCATTTTTTATGGGCATATATCTCCAATTTAAATTTTTTCTGGTAATTATATTTTGTAAAATTCTTTGATTAAAATAAACAGGAATGTTTTTTTTGTTGAAATAAGCCAGTACATTCACTTTTTTTCCTTGTTCTGAAAGTTCTGCAACTATCTTATCTACATCCTTACATGTGTTGTTATCTATTATTTCGTATAAAATAAAAATAGTTTTTATATTTTTAAAATCTAAAGATGCGGATTTTAAATCACTAACAGCATGGTGTTTTAGTATATATTGACGTGCTAATTTTTCCCTGAAATTTTTAAACATTATAAATTAATTAAGAAAAGAGTGTAAAAATAATAAATGTTATTTTTATAATGGCATTTATGCAATTTTTAAATCTCAAAACAAGTTAAAATTTCACCTATATACATACGATGATAATCCTTATTGGGATATATTTTTGCATCTGTTTCGGATAAAAGAAAATGAGCGGGCTCTATATCAGAATAATAAATTTTTTTGCACTCCATCATTAAAGAAGCCTGCGTATAAAATACCGAATTGTGAGGAGAAGCTATAGGAACAAGTCCTGTTTCTTTCATTTTATCATGCGTTCTGCCCGAATTGTGCCCACAAAATTGTAATGCTTCTTTGTATTTATCATCAAAGAAAGAAAGGGTAAAAATATTATTTTTCTCCATAAACTCATAAGTGTAGCGCTGTGGGCGGACAAAGGCAAATATTACTTGTTTATGCCACAATATACCCATGCCTCCCCAACTTGCAGTCATCGTGTTAAAATCACTTGTGGTGCCTGCCGATAATAGAAACCATCTATTATCAATAAGATCAAAAACGTTGTCTTTTAGCTGTTCGGGGTTAATTTTCTTGATTTCCATGGCTATTGTTTTTTTTTACTTTTTTTAACTGTAATAAATTCATAGCATTAGAGCCCAATCCCTCAATATTTTTACGATAAAATCTTAATACTTCATCATAAAATAAAACCATAACGGGAGCTTCATCCATTACAAGTTTGTCCATTTTTTCATATAGGCTGCCACGTAAGGAATCGGAGCGTTGTAAAATACTTTCTTCGTATAATTTATCAAATTTTTTTGATTTAAAATGTGTGTAATTAGGTCCTACCGGCGCATAGTTAGGCGCATAAAACAATGACAAATAATTTTCGGCATCGGGATAGTCGGCTATCCATGATCCCCTAAAAAAGTTTACTTTTGATTGTGCCATCATTTCACGTAATGTAGCGGGCGGAGTGATATCTATTTTTATTTTTATTCCTATTTCTCCGAGTTGACTTTGTATATACTTACACAAATCAACATAAGAGGCATTGGTTGTGAGTGTAATGGCTGGCAATCCTCTGCCTTCGGGGAATCCGGCTTGCTTAAGAAGTTGTAATGCCTTGGCTGGATTATAACCGTATCCTTCAATATTGTTAACATTTACCCAAGGCATACCGGGCGGAATTATTCCATGCACGGCTGCAATGCCGATATTATTTCGCAAATATTTCATCATGCGCACCCTATCGAACCCATAATTCAGAGCCTGTCGAATAAGTTTATTTTTCAACGGACTATTTTTAACAATTTCTATACTATCATCCACTAAAAAACCTAAATACTCGGTATTTAAATATGGTTGTTTTGTAAGTTCTATCCTATCTTTATATTTACTTTTAAGTTCGCCTGTCGGCGTAAGTATTTCATCTTTATAACCGGCATCTATGCCCGATATAAAATCAAGGTTTCCTTTTACAAATTCCAGGAAAGCCGTTTGCTTATCAATAATAAACGTTATGGCAATTGCATCTAAATAAGGCAAACGTTTATTTCGTTCAAATTCAAAATATTCAGGGTTTTTCAGTAATACGAGTTTCACGTTTTCTTTCCACATCCCGAATTTAAACGCTCCCGTTCCTACCGGATGACGGCGGAAATCTTCTTTATATTTATCAATACATTCCTTTGGTACAACAGCACAATAAGGAGTTGTGAGCAAGCCTAAAAACGGAGGAAAAGGAGATTTCAGTTTCACAACAAAAGTGCTGTCATCAGGAGCTTCAAAAGCAGGAATTTCTTTTTCTACTTTAACCTGACTCAATACCCAAGCCCCCGGTGAGGCTATTTTTTGTGATAATATGCGCTCCAAACTATATACAAAGTCCTGCGCTATTACTTTGCGTGTTTTTTTACTTCCGAAGGCATCATCGGGGTGAAAAAAAACATCGTTGCGAAGATGAAATGTATAAGATAAGCCGTCAGGGGAAATATCCCAGTTTTTTGCAATAGAAGGTTGCACCTTTAACTCGTCATCCAACTGAACCAGACCGTTAAAAAGTTGATTTACAGCCCAAATATTGGCTTGACTGCGTGCAAATGCAGGGTCTAAAGAGGTAATCCCTGCCGATTCATTATACCGGAAAACAGTTTTCCCTTTATTTTCTTTATATTTATTATTACATGCAACCAGCAATAATAATATGGCAACCCAGCTTATTTTTTTTTTAGGTAAATTTATAAAATGCATAAAAATTAAGTGTTTACTGTTTATGTTAGGCGCTTGGATTTTCTTTTCACATCGCCTATTTCAAGTAAACTTATTGTTATTGTAACATCTGTTTATATTTCAATTACTTCCCCTGCACAATTTTTTTCCTATCCCTTAACTTACAAAGATATGCAATTAGCACATGTAAGTAAAAATTTCTTTAAGCATAAAAATTATTTTCATATTTCAACAATATGGTGCCTACTTTTGTTAGTAAATATGCATCGTTAACGGTAAACAAGCAAAATTATCACGTAAAAAATATATACCAATCGATAAATAAATTTAAGACACATGAAAAAAATCACTTTTTTATTATTTTCCATAAGCATTTTGTTTTTTGTTAGTTGTAACAAAAGTGAAAATGTTGATGTAAACGAATATGTAGGTACATGGGAAGGCACCACCGAGTTGCACGTAAATACCAAGAATTACTCTTCCTTAGGCGCTCCAGCAGTAGATACAACACTATCTTTAAATCAAGCCATAGAAATAAAGCCCGCAGCTGAAGCTAACAAGCTTTCATTAACAATCATGCAGGACAATTATCCTGTTAAAACCATTGAAGCAACCTTATCCAATGATTCATTTAAATATAATGATGTAATTAAGATTCCGCTTGATAATTTCAATTTAAACCTAAATGTGATTTGTACCGGTAAAATTGAAGCAAACAAAATGAATATAACCGGAACTATTTCTTACACCATAGCTCAAATAGGAGATATTAGCGGAAAATATATTAAAAAACAATAAGTAAAAACAAGTTGTTTTGATGCAATATTCATTGAAAGTGTAAATTTGTTTATAACTTTGCACTTTCATGTTTTAATATATTTTTCTATGTTATCTGTGAGTATAAAAGAAATAATAGGAGGATTTGTAGTCCTTTTTGCCATTATTGATATTTTAGGATCTATTCCTATAATTTTAAGCCTTCAAAATCAAGGTAAAGAGGTGCATGCTGAAAAAGCTGCGATTATTGCTTTTATTATTTTTGTAGCCTTTTTATTTATTGGAGATGCGTTATTGAAATTTTTTGGTGTAGATATCGCTTCTTTTGCCGTTGCCGGTTCGTTGGTAATTTTTGTGCTGGCTGTGGAAATGATTTTTGGGGTAGAAATATTTAAAAATGAACCTGCGGCGCAAGGTGCCACCCTTGTTCCCATTGCTTTTCCACTTGTGGCGGGTCCCGGCGCCATCACCACATTGCTTTCGTTAAGAGCCGAATATAGCACCATCAATATTATAATTTCATTGCTTTTAAATATTCTGTTTGTTTATTTTGTTTTAAAATCCGTAAGAAAAGTAGAGAAATTTATAGGTAAAGAAGGTATTTTTATACTGCGCAAATTTTTTGGCGTAATTTTATTGGCTATTGCCGTAAAATTGTTTGCAAGCAATATTTCCATTATGGTAGAAAATTTTAAATAGTACTTATTTTCTTTTCTGTTTTGCCACGAAATAAAGCATAAGTGCAGGAATAAGGACAGGCAGGCCGAATATTAAAGCGGGTCTTATTTCTTTGAAATTGGTGACTATGAGCATATACACCATAAGCAAAAAACTACTCGCCAGCATAAAATATATTCCTGCTTTTTTGTTCATGACCGCTAATACATATCCCCCTACAGCTAGCAATAAAAAAATCATCAAGGGTATTTGGCTGTACAATCCTTGTGTCATTTTAATCACACATTCCGAAACTAAAAATATAAGGAAAAATGCCGAAATGAAAAAGCCAATGAATAAAGCAGTATATTTAATAAATTTTATTAATTTACTCATCTATAATGTAAAACAAAAATAAATTAAAATTCAGTTTTCACATCAATATATCCGGGATATGAAAGCGGGAAATTATTTACATAAATGGTAGGCTTTATTTTAAGCATAAAACGTGTAGGGTTGTCTCCTGCCCCATTCAAATTCATTAAAAAATTAGTAATCGCATTCGCGCTTTTTCCTGATAAAGCTTCGCGTAAATTTACAGACATGTTTAAAGGAATGGTGGCAATTCCATTATTTGCCGGTACACTATAGGGTTGTGTCATTATGCCTTTGGTCATTTCCACATCATCAATAAACAAAATCCAATCAAATTGAGGCATGCTGGCATTAGCCGTGTTAGGATTGCGAGCCTGCATATTTAACGTGAAATTTAGCGGCAAAGCAGAATTTGTTGCCAAAGCTGCTGCCAGCTTTCCGGCATCTATAATATTCAGTTCCCTCAGAGAAGATTTATCCTGTATATTTATGCCCACAACATTAAGATTTTTAACCGATTCCAGTTTAAAATCACATTTTATAAAATTTAAAGTTTCGGCAGCCTGTTTAACAATATCACATGAAGAGGAAATAATGCCAGAGACTAGCAACAAGGTTATGAAGATGGTTTTTATTTTCATTGTTATAATTTTATGTATCTTAATTATATATTTCACTAAAAATTGTTTACCTGTACAAATGTAATGCTTAATTAAGAATAATGAGTTCGGAATTTATAGAAGTATTGTTTTGATTAATAAATGTTTCCAAAACATCAAATAAGCCATTTTATACTTAACTTAATAGTAGTAGTGTTTTTTACTTATTTGTGTAATAGCAAATATAAAAATATTTAAAAATCTCTGCAACAAAAATCATGCAAGAATAAAAAAATGCTTTTATCTGATTTTTTTTACTCAAAGGTACTTTATTACTTAAATATTTTAGCGAACTTTGCAAAAATATAAAAAGTAGGATGACTAAAATTGTATCTTTTTCTGAAGCGGCATCCATAGGGATGCACGGAATGGTGTTGATAGCACGCTCCGGCGAAAGCATGAACGTGCAAAAAATAGCAGAAATAACAAATTCTTCGAAACATCATGTTGCAAAAATTATGCAACGCTTGGTAAAAGAGGGTTTTTTATCATCCAACAGAGGTCCTTCCGGAGGCTTCACGCTAAACATACAGCCTCAGGAACTTACGCTATTGCAAATATATGAAGCCATAGAAGGTGAAGTTAAAATTTTAGATTGTCCTCATGAAAAAAGACCTATCTGCAATTTTGGTCAATGTATTATGGGCAATGTTGCAATGCAAATGACAAGTACTTTCAGAGAACATCTCCAATCTCATACGTTAGCCGACATGATTTAAAAAATTGTTGTTTTTTATTAGTCGTATTTAAAATTTTATTAAATTTGCGCATTTAATTACCATAATTCCTAAATTGTAAAAATAATAAGAAATCATGTTAAGAAGTATTATAGAAATTGATGAAGAAAAATGTACAGGTTGTGCCCTTTGTATTCCTAATTGCCATGAAGGCGCTTTACAAATAATTGACGGGAAAGCGCGGTTGATAAGCGATTTGTTTTGTGATGGATTGGGAGCCTGCATAGGACATTGTCCGGAGGGAGCTATAAAAATTGTTGAAAAAGAAGCCCAGCCATATAATGAAACGTTGGTAATGCGTGAAATGGTGAAGAAAGGAAGAAACACGGTATTGGCTCATTTACAACATCTTAAAGAACATAATGAAGAAGCTCTTTTGAAAGAAGCAGTAACTTATATAAAAGAAAATAATATAGATTTAAGCAAAGAAGAAATCTCTAAACCAACCGCTCATGAGGAAGCAAAAAGTTTTAATACGCTGCAAGAGGCACTAAAATCTGAAAATAAGGATAATAAGCCTCATGCCGGTTGTGGTTGCGCAGGTTCCCGTACAATAGACTTTAAGCTGGAATTAGCCAAGGATACCTCTCCTGCCTTAGCCCACACGATTGCCCCCGCCAACGATGTAAATGCTCCTTCTGAACTTCGACAATGGCCCGTGCAACTGCATTTGGTTAACCCCATGGCTTCTTATTTCCAAAACGCGGATGTTGTGCTTGCTGCCGACTGCGTAGCTTTTTCAATGGGAAATTTTCACGATCGTATATTAAAGGGTAAGGCGTTAGCTATTGCTTGTCCCAAGCTTGATTCAAACAAAGATATTTACGTGGATAAACTTGCCACCATGATACGCGATGCAAACATAAATACGCTTACAGTGCCCATCATGGAGGTGCCATGCTGCGGCGGACTCATACATTTGGCTAAAACCGCCATACAAAAATCCGGAAAAAATATTCCCGTAAAGCAAATAGTTATAGGTATAAAAGGTAATATTGTAAGCGAAAACTGGATATAAATACTAAACAATAATTACCTTATATTATTTTTTAAACCACATAGATATATAGATAAGATTTAATGAAACCGAAAAGGAATGCTCAGCGATAAGGTAATAAACAGACAATATCAGGGCAAATCTTTAAAGCTGTGCTTCAAAGCTATGTGAACCTTATCAAACCTGATAAACAAACATTTATATCCCGATGCGGTTAAAATAAATTAAACTATTTTTTGCTCACTACTTAATTTAAATTTATGTATTATGGAAAACCAACTTACAATAGCAGGAAAAGGATTTCATTTAGCTAACAGCATTGCTTATCAAGCAGATGGAATTGTAAGTAAAAAGATTATACAGGAAGAAAAAGGCAATATTACGTTGTTTGCTTTTGATGAAAGTCAGAAACTGAGTGAACACTCCGCTCCTTTTGATGCCTTTGTGCAAATATTAGATGGCGATTGCGAAATAATTATCGGGGGAAATGTAAACATGTTGAAAACAGGTGATTGCATTATTATGCCGGCTAATGTTCCGCATGCTGTAAATGCAACCACACCATTTAAAATGCTATTAACCATGATCAGAAAATAAAGAAGGAATTTCAGTAAATGCACATGTTTTTGCACCGTGTGGAAAGAGAAAAGCATATTGTAAAAGATATGATTTTGTTTTATTGCAAGCATCATCATACTGACCATATTCCTTGTGATGACTGCAAAGAACTTATTGTATATACTGCGGACCGCTTAGAAAAATGCAGGTATAAATCAAATAAGCCTGTATGCAGCAAATGTACTACCCATTGTTACAATGCTACAAATCGTGCACGAATAAAAGAAATTATGAAATGGGCTGGTCCCCGCATGATTTATCATCGCCCGTATTATGCCATTTTGCATGTTTGGGACAAAATAACACACTAAAAAAACAGGATACCCTATGGTATCCTGTTTTTTTATAGATGGAGAAATAATTTTTACTTTACTTTTATCAACTCAACATCAAATACCAATGGAGAAAAAGGTGGAATATCATTACCTGCGCCGTTTTCGCCATAAGCTAATTTAGAAGGAATTATCAATGTGGCTTTTCCGCCTTCTTTCATGAGTGCAATGCCTTCATCCCAACCCGGAATTACCTGTCCTTGACCTAAGGAAAATTCAAAAGGTTTGTCTTTTGACTGATCAAATATTTTTCCGTTAAGTAATTTGCCTACATATTTTACGCTAACCATTTTACCTTTTACAGCTTGCACACCTTTACCTTTTGATTTTTCAATATAATATAAACCACTGATGGTAGGTTTAGCGCTTATTTTATTTGCTGTGATATAGTTTTGAATATCCTGTGGTTCTTGTTGCTTAGCTAACTCGGCTTCTTGCTTTGCTTTAGCTTCAGCTTCTTTCATTGCTTTTTCATGTTCTGCTTTTGTTTTCAAATCTATAATTTCCATTTTATAAACAATAGGAGAATAAGGTTCTATGATATATTGTCCCATTTGGTTTTGTCTTCCCTGCTCACCAAATCCCATGTGTGAAGGCACCAAAGCAGTGGCTTTAGCTCCTTTTTTCAATTTAGCTAATACTTCATCAAATCCTTTAGTATCAATAGGCTTGCCAAACTCTATTGTTGTCGGCTTACCCTGATCGTAACTTGAGTATATTTTTTTGCCTTTAACATCTTCAATTTGTATGTGCATAGTAATAAAATCGCCTTTTGTAAAATTTCTTCCGCTTCCGGCATTAGCTATAAGCGTATAAATACCGGATGCACTTTTCGAAGTCATGTTATTAGCTTTTACGAATTCTTCAATTTGTACAGGCTCTTCTTTTTGGTATTTCTCAATTTTTTCTTGTTTTTCTTTTCTTATTTGTTCTTCGGTTTGAGCTTTCAGAATTTTAATATCGAAATAAATTTTTGTTGTGCTGTCAATACCTTCAGGAAGCATAGGATAGCGAGCTGTTTTCATAAAAAAATCTTTCGCGTTCAATATAAAAGTAGCGCTATCGCCTATATTCATCATTCCAAAAGCCGTATTAATATCTCCTTTGTAAACCGACTTGGCAAAAGGTACTTGAAAAGGCATGGGATTAGAAGCTGAATTTAATAAAACGGAATCTTTTCCTTTGATTTTAAGATAATTACGTATATTTAACGTTAAAATATCACCTTCTTTAGGTTTAGCGGCTTTTTCATCATGTGTATGAAATTTGTAATAAATTCCGCTTTTTTCATCTTTTTTAAACCCCGGATATTTTGAACAAGAGGTGAAAACAAATGCACCTAAGGTTAAAATAGTTAAAAACAGATTGATTTTTGTTCTCATAAAAATAAATTTATAGATTAAATTATTTTGGATTATGTAATTTTTTAAGTTGAACTTCGTAAATTAGTGTTGCTTTTGCAGGAATTTTGTCTTGATCACCAATTAAACCGTGAGCCAAATATGAAGGAATAATAAAAGTATAATTTTCGCTTTCGTGCATTAATAAAATACCTTCTTCCAACCCACTTTCAACATTCCCGGAGCCTATCACAAATTTTTTTATTCCATCAGTTTTTGAGCTATAAACAATGGTTTCATCTATCAATTTTATCTCATATTCAAGTTCGGCTAACATGCCTTCGGCACCTTTTTTACCTTTCACATTCTCTTTGTTTATAAAATATCTTAATCCCGTAGCGGTTTGTCTCACCTTCCAATTTTTTGCACGCACCAAACTATCTATTTGCAAACTTTCGGTTTCCAATGCTTTTTTATTGGCATCAATAAACTGTTCCTGCACCTGTTTTTTATCTATTTCCATACTTTCGACATTGGTTTTAGATACATGGTGACAACAAGCCGAAAAAATAGAGATTATAAATAAATAAAATAATAGTTTAATTTTCATTATTTTTTATTTTGGAATGAGAACAAGGGCTTGTGTTTGATTATAAAGAGATTATGTATTTTTATTTATATTCAGCTAATGAAAGGTGAAGAGCTTCTGATTCGGCAGGCAACAAAGATTCAAACCAAGCCAGCGTTTCATTCATGGTTTTAAATATATCGCCACCAGCTGCATTTTTATGCCCGCCTCCGTTAAAATATTTCCGAGCCAACTCGTTAACAGAGTAATCACCTTTGCTGCGTAGTGAAACCCTAATTCTGTCGTCGCGTTCGGTAAATAATGCCGCCATTGCCACATTTTCAATGCTCAGTGCATAGTTTACAACACCTTCTGTGTCGCCTTGCTGGTAGTTATATTTATCCAGGTCGGCTTTTGTAAGCCAAATATAAGCGGTAGCATGTTGTGGAATAACCTTTAGCTTGGGACCTAAGCAATAGCCTAATAAACGCATCCGGTTCTCGGAATAAGTATCATATACTTTACGGTGTATTTTTTCCACATCAATGCCGTGGTTAATAAGTTTTGCCGTAATTTCAAATGTATCAGCCCTATTACATGAATAACTGAAAGAGCCCGTATCGGTCATTATGCCAACGAACAAGCACTCGGCTATTTGCGGGGTAATATTTTTTAAATGTGCCGAATGAATAAGTACATTATAAAGTAATTCACAAGTAGAAGACACTTCTGTAGTAGAAAACATATAGTCAAAATCGTTTTCCGGACTGATATGATGATCAATTAATACGCGCGGAACAGTTGAATTTTTAAGCTCCTCTGTGAACAATTTTACACGCCCTAACGAGTTGTAGTCCATACAAAAAATCAGTTCGGTATTTTTTATCAACGCTCTACATGCATCTTCGTTTGCAGAAAAAATACATATTTTATCAGCTTCCGGTAGCCATTTTAAATAATTGGGCATTTCATTAGGAATAATAACATGCGCCTTAATTCCTATATTATTAAGTGCACTATACAATGCCAAGCACGAACCAATAGCGTCACCATCCGGATTGTAATGAGATGTGATAACTACATCAGAAACGCTTTCAAGTGTTTTTTTTAAATATTCGATATGCGTATTAAATATTTCCAATAGTATTTTTTTACAAAAATACCATTAAATTTAATATCAGAAACGAAAGGACATAACAAAAAATGAAAAATATAATCAGGGCTCAAAGCCAAAAGCTAACGCGGATTTGCGATGCTTGCTCCCAATTATACCCCTCAAATCAACCCTATTTCACTATTATGCTATTTAACTAACTATCTATTTTACTATTTTACTATCTCACTAATTCACTAATTTTCTATTTTCACCGCCAATGTAAACAAAGGATTAATGGGAAACATGAAAAAAAGCACAAGGCAGGAAAACAGCGCCTGACATCATTTTGTTTTTATTATTTTGGTACTTTTGTGCCGGCATAGTAGTACAACTATATGCACGCAAGAATAATTTAAACCTTCAGTTGTAAGTACTTAATAATAATTAGCTTCTATTATTTTTTAGCGGTTGTGTTAAAAGGAAAAAACGAAAATACAAAGGTAACAAAGGTTTAATAATCAATAGGATATACTTTGGGTGCTTCGAGGTTAAAAGATTTTTGAAAACATCCTCTTAAGAATAAACTAAACTATTTCTTACTACTTACAATAGATTACAAAATTTTAAAAAAAACTAAGCAATTATGAACGGTAAATATACATTTTCAATGATTAAGCCCGATGCGTTAAAGAATGGATTTCAAGGGCTTATTTTAGACCAAATTATAAAAGCAGGATTTAAAATTAGTGCAATGAAGTTATTGCGCTTATCACAACAGCAAGCTCAAAGTTTTTATGAAATTCATCAGGGTAAACCTTTTTACGAAAGTCTAACTCAATTCATGAGTTCAGGAAATATTATTGCGTTAATGCTGGAAAAAGAAAACGCGGTAGAAGATTTTCGTAAACTTATAGGAGCTACAAACCCTGCACAGGCTGAACAGGGAACTATACGACAATTATATGCCTCTTCTTTAAGTGAAAATGCTATACATGGCTCCGATAGTGATGAAAATGCAGAAAAAGAGATAAATTTCTTTTTTTCGGTATTAGAAAGATTTTAGTTTTTATTATGGATAAATCGGCATTTTGGGGTGTTGGTTACAAACACACTCACAGTAGGTTTACTCCATATTATATTCAGTACATGTTTTGTCGTTGTAAAATAAAATAACTTTCACTATTTTTTTTTCCGTCTCTTTATCTACATTTCTATTTTTAGGGATTTTTAATTTCTGCAATTCCTGCGGTTGAATTTCGTGAACAGGAATCTGCGCATTCTCGTTTTTTAACCTCTCCTCAGTAGCATATTTGACATTATTTTCTACAAGTTGTCCGGAAAACAAATCCACAGGAGCTTGAAATGTATCATTTTCACTTGTTTCCTCTTTATTATCAGCATAATAGGTTGAATCTTGGATACTCTTATAAGGTTCACCTTTTCCGAACATAAGCCATTCTGTATTAACTTCCGGAAATCGGAAAAGAATTTTTTGTATAAAATCTAAACTTGGGTTATTGCGTCCGGAAAGGATATGAGAAATCCCTGATTTTTGAACGCCTATTTCGTCAGCAAATTGCGCAGCTGTATAGTTTTTATCTTTTATAATTCTTGTAATTCTGTCTTTCATTTACAAATCAGTTAAATTTACAAAGGTAAACTAATATGTTTACAATCGTATTTACAAATATAAACATAAGAATAAGCTGCAAATTTACAAATATAATTTATGATTTACAAATATAATTTATTAACTAAAGTTTTACTTCAAATATTTAATATTAAATACCTGATAAATAAATAATTTAATAATTATTATAGTAATAATCTGCATTTTAATTAATGTAGCTAAAAACATTAATTTTTTACTTTATATAAATAAAATAATTAACTGATTTATAGATAATTATAATTAAATTATATAACATTATTTTTTGATTTACATTCATATACAACAATAGCTTTAAAAACACTTCAATCATTATTTACATTTGTATATAAGTGAATATTTGTGTAAATTATTTTTATTTACATTTGTATATTAGCGCTTTTCTTGGTTTACAACTCTCCTATTTTGCATATCAATTAAAAACACTAATTTTGTTTTTAAAAAAACTTGATGAGAATTGATATCCTTACAATATTTCCTGAGTTGGTAGAACATCCGTTCAAATATTCGATTCTGAAGCGGGCAATAGACAAAAAAATAGTTGAAGTTTATGTACATGATATCCGCCAATATAGTGATAATAAGCAAAGAAAAGTTGACGATTATGCTTTTGGAGGCGAAGCAGGAATGGTAATGATGATTCAACCTATTTCCGACTGTATTGAAAAACTGAAAAGTGAACGGCATTATGATGAAATAATATTCCTCACCCCCGATGGTGAGTTGTTTAATCAAAGCATAGCCAATACATTATCTCTAAAAGAGAACATTATTTTATTATGCGGTCATTATAAAGGCATCGACCAGCGCATCAGAGATAATTATATTACCCGTGAAATATCTATTGGCAATTATGTGCTCACCGGTGGCGAATTGCCTGCTGTTATGCTTGCAGATGCTGTTATACGTGTTATTCCCGGCGTGTTGAATGATGAAACATCCGCCCTCTCCGACTCTTTTCAGGACAATTTGTTATCGCATCCTGTATATACCAGACCTGCCGAATATAAAGGATGGAAAGTACCTGACATTTTGTTATCAGGCAACGAAAAAGAGATTAAAAAATGGCAATACCAGCAAGCGCTTGAAAAAACAAAGAACCGCCGCCCTGATTTATTGTCAGAATAAACACTAAAAAACACATATCTATCAAACATTTTAATTCAAAAACAGTTAATACAATAACAATTCCATATTATTAACACTTTAAAATATAAAGCCATGAGTCTTAAAGATGCACTGAAAAAACTTTTTTGTACTTCCAAAAATGTTGGAGCTGAAAAAGTTGCCGATTTAAAAGATAAAGCAAATCAAAAATTGGGCGCAGCCAAAGAACAATCAAAAGAAGTAGGCGCCAAAATGGAAGATGTAATTGGCGATGTAAAACAAAAAGCACAGGAAATTGGCGGCAAAGCCAAGGAAATGGGGCAAAACCTTATGGACAAAGCCGAAAAAACTGTAGAAAACTGGGAGAACAGAGCAGAAAAAGCTGTAGATAAACTGGAAGAAAAAGTGAAAAACTACGGTGAACATATGCAGGAAAAACGTGGCGAAAAAGATGATGAAACACCTGAATCTACAACAACCGAAAAATAAAAAAACACCATGGACTTAAATAAAGCAAAGGACGCATTGAAAAATGCCACTGATAAGCTCGAAGATATGGCAAAAGAAGCCGGAAAAATAATGGATAAAACCATAGAAAAAGGTAAAGAATATGCCCACAAAGCCGGCGAAACAATGGATGTTGCCATTGATAAAGGAAAAGAAATAGCAACAAACCTGGAATCTAAGGTTGAAAAAACAGTTGAAAATGTTGAAAGTAAACTGAAAAACGAAAAAAAAGGCTGTAGTGGCAATTGTAAATAAAAAAATTAAACGCTGATTATTCTAAAAATAAGCCTATTTTTATAGGCTTATTTTATTCTTATAATATCCTGTATGTTAGTGTATTATAGTAATATATACAACTGTAAAATAATGTAATTAACATTTTTATGTTAAAAAAAACGTTACAAAATTGTTTACTATCAAAATAATAACGTAAATTTGCACTCATTTTTAGAAAAAAGCATTCATTTTAATACCCAAAAAGCAATGAAGAAGGAACTTATACAATACGTTGAAGACAATTTTGTAGAAAAAAAGGAATTACCCGTATTTAAAGCCGGTGATACTATTACGGTACACTATAAAATTAAAGAAGGTGATAAAGAACGTATACAACAATTTCAAGGTGTTGTATTGCAACGTTCTGGACATGGAGTTTCAGAAACTTTTACCGTTCGTAAAGTTTCAGGCACCGTAGGTGTAGAAAGAATTATACCTGTAACCTCTCCTTTTATTGATAAAATAGAAGTAAATAAAAGAGGTAGCGTTCGCAGGGCTCGCATATTCTACCTACGCGATTTAAAAGGTAAAAAAGCACGTATTAAAGAAAGCAGAAAATAAAATTTCATATTTCTTTTATAAAAATATTAAAAAAGACCATGTAAAATGGTCTTTTTTTTATTTATTTATTTAACTTTGCGTATATATTTTTATATATACATATTTACTTATATAAATAATGAATCTAAAACTTACTAAACCCTTAATAATCTTCGATCTGGAAGCCACCGGAACAGATGTTGCCACTGACCGCATTGTGGAATTAGCCCTACTGAAGATAAACCCTGACGGACAAGAGGAAATCTTTCACTCTTACATAAATCCAGAGATAAACATACCCGATAATGTTATTGCCATCCATGGCATAACAAACGAAATGGTTAAAGATAAACCTACATTTAAGGCACAAGCCGGCAATATAAATGCTTTTATCGGCAATAGCGATTTATGTGGCTATAATTCAATAAAATACGATGTTCCCCTATTAGTTGAAGAATTTCTGCGTGCCGAACTCCCTTTCGAAATGAAAGGCAGACGCTTGGTTGACGTGCAAAATATTTTTCATAAAATGGAACCTCGAACGCTAAAAGCCGCATATAAGTTTTATTGCAGCCAGGAGTTGGAAAATGCGCATAGCGCCGAAGCCGATACGCGCGCTACTTATGAAGTATTAAAATCGCAGATAGATAAATATAATGATGTTGAATTTACGGATAATAACGGGAATGTGAGTAAACCCGTTGTTAACGACATAAATGCATTAAGCAACTTTTCAAATTATAACCGTAATGCTGATTTGGTAGGGCATATTATTTTTAATGCTGCCAATAAAGAAGTATTCAATTTTGGAAAATATAAAGGTAAAACGGTAGAAGATGTTTTTAATACAGATACTTCGTATTACGATTGGATGATGAAAGGGACTTTCCCTTTATCTACCAAACGCATCATCACTGCTATAAAGTTACGCAATTTTAATAAAATATAGATAATATGAAAATTATTTGCATTGGATGTAATTATGCCGATCATGCTAAAGAACTTAAGTGTGTAGTACCCAAAGAGCCCATTTTCTTTCTTAAACCGGACTCTGCCATATACACCCGCAAGCAGGCATACTACAAACCGGAGTTTACAAACGATTTCCAGTATGAGTGCGAAATTGTACTACGTATTGGAAGAGTTGGCAAATGTATAGACAAAGACTTTGCCGAAAATTATATTGACGGCATTGGCATTGGTTTTGACTTTACTGCCCGCGATTTGCAGCAAAAAGCTCAAAAAGCCGGATTACCTTGGGAAATAGCCAAAGCCTTTGATTTTTCAGCCCCTATAAGTCAGTTTATTGATGTTAAAGAGTTTGAAAATATAAATAATATCGACTTTTCATTGCAGAAAAACGGCAAAATTGTCCAAAAAGGCAATACAAAAGACATGATTTTCTCGCATGCTGATATTATTTCGTATGTTTCGCAATATATGACGATAAAAATAGGCGATTTATTTTTCACGGGTACCCCTGCCGGTGTAGGAGAAGCTGAAATAGGAGATAGATTTGAAGCTTATATTGGCGATAAGAAAATGCTTACCATTAAAATTGTTTAGGTAATTACAATTTCGTCTATTACCCGCATATCTACTTCTGAATTTAACTTCTCTAAAATATTTCCCTTTTGGTAGTTTAATTCTTGACGTAATGCGGCATTATCTACTTTTACAAACAAGGTTTGTTTCCTGATTTGTAGTTGTAAGGTATGTCGTGCTATAAGGTTGCCCACTACCGATTGCCAACAGCTTATAAGTCGGGTTTCATTAAATTTCTGATCGATATGGTTTTCTTTTAAAAATGCTTCAATGGCATCTTTTAAAAGAATTTCATTTGTTTTTTTCATGCAAATAACTTTGATTTTAAAAATCCTTTATAAATTAAGGTATTTTAATTTCACTCATACTTATTCCTTTTTGTCGAAATGATAAGTTTATTTCAGAATTTTCCCTTTGCTTATTTCAAAGATTTTGTAATTGATATTGATATGCTCAAAAGTTTGGCGTGTACGCTGTGTTTCGGTATCGGTTATAAAAATCTGTCCAAAATCAGTGCCACTCACAAGCGCTATAAGCTTTTGCACTCGTTGTGCATCTAATTTATCGAAAATATCATCCAATAACAATAACGGATTGTATTTTAATATATTGCGTGTAAATTCAAATTGCGCTAATTTTAATGCCACTGCAAATGACTTTTGTTGTCCTTGTGAACCGTATTTTTTTATGGGATAACCGTCCATTTTAAAAATAAAATCGTCCTTGTGCACACCTACTGTAGAATATCGTAAATCCAAATCTTTTTTATATTGTTTTTTTACTGTTTGTAAATAAGTATCTATATTCAATTGTGATTCGTATTCAATTTCTACATTTTCATTTCCGCCACTAATAAAGTTAAAATGCTTTTCAAAGATAGGTTCAAAATCATGGATAAAACTTTTTCGTTTTTGATGTATTTTTTCTGCAATGGGTGCAACTTGTTCATCTATAAGTTGTAAGAAACTGTACTCCTGTTGCTGAAAATGCCCGAATTTCTTTAATAAACTATTGCGTTGTTCTATAAATTTATTATATTTTATCAAATCGGACAAATATATTTTATCAAATTGAGAAATAACAGTATCGATAAATTTACGTCTTACATCGCTTCCTTCATTAATCAAATCTCTATCGTAAGGAGATACCATTACACAAGGAAAACGACCTATATGCTCCGATATTTTGTCGTATTCTTTTTGATTTATTTTCAGTTGTTTTTTTGTATTTTGTTTTTGTATGCATGATATTTCATCAGGCGTAGCATCATCTTTTATAAAGGTGCCATGAATAGCAAAAAATTCTTGTCCATGACAAATATTTTGCTGGTCGGAGAAATTAAAATAACTTTTAGTAAAAGATAAATAGTAAATAGCATCCAGCAAGTTTGTTTTTCCTGCCCCATTACAACCCACAAAACAGTTTATTTTATCGGAAAAAGTAATTTTTTCCTCTCTGCAATTTTTAAAATTTATTACTTTTATTTTTGATAGAAACATACTTCAAAAGTAATGAAAATATTTATCATTGCATATTTCTGATAAATTGTGCCACTTCTTGCATTTGCCACATGGGTGTAGATGTTGCACCACTTACTCCTACCCTTTGCGCATCTGCAAACCATTGTTTTTCAATATCTTCTATTGCATTAATTTTATAGGAACGATTGTTAACATCTTTGCATACATTAAACAAGTATTTACCGTTAGAACTGTTAGCCCCTGCCACAAAAATAATTACATCGTTTTGCCGTGCAAAATCGCGCAAATTAGGCACCCGCTTAGATACCTGTCTGCACACGCTTTTATTTATGAATAAGTTGGTATTATTATGCTGCAGCATTTGCATTCTGATATCTTCAATTATAGCCAGGTATTTTTCCTCTTCCATAGTAGTTTGGGAATATATGCTAATGGGTTTTGAAAAATCCAATAATGAAAAATCTTGAGAACTTTCAATTACCACGGCTTTGTTGTCTGCATTTCCCAACAATCCTACTACTTCAGGGTGATTGTGTTTGCCAAATATAACAATCTGTAAATCAGTATTTTTTGTATCTGCATATTGTTTTTTAATTTTTTCTTGTAATCTTTTTACAATTGGACATGTGGCATCAATGATTTCGGCATTATTATCTTGTAGTATTTTATATGTTTGTGGTGGCTCGCCATGGGCGCGAATCAATACTTTTGCATTTTTTAAATGTTTTAAATCGTCCTGAACAACGGTTTTCATTCCTTTATTTTGAAGTATCGCATTTTGTGCTTCGTTATGTACAATTTCACCTATGCAAAACATTGTTTTTTTATTATCTTGTAGTTGTTTTTCAGCAATATCAATAGCATTATTTACTCCAAAACAAAAGCCGGCGTCTGTATCTAATATAACCTCCATATATTTTATTTTTTACAAAGGTAAATAAAAAAAACAGGCTCAATGAGCCTGTTTTCTCCTGTTTTGTAACTTGTTTAAGATTTTTTGCTAAGCATGCTCCAAATCCATAAAACGATTATAGAGCCCAGTATGGCAAGAAGAAAACTTTTGATGTTGAAGCCTGTAACATCGCCCCAACCTACCATTGTTCCTCCAACCACCAACAAATGCACCAACTATACCTACCAATATTGTAATAATCCAACCACCTGGGTCAGCACCCGGGCGAATAGCTTTTGCTATTAAACCGGCAATTAAGCCAAATAAAATCCATGATAAAATTCCCATAATTTTAAATATTTAAAAGTTAATAAATAATGTTTGTTTTGTATAATAAAACAGAATTATAGGATGTTTGTTTACAAATATCCTCGCCGATATTTGTTATTTTTTTGTTAATATCGAATTTACAAGATATTGATGTATATCTAAAATTTGAGGAATTATGAATTGCTCATTATCATTATAAATAATATAATCTGCCAATTTTTCTTTTTGTGATTGTTGCCATTGGTTATTCAGGCGTTCCATTACCTGTTGTTTGGAAATATTATCCCTTTGCATAACCCTAGATATAATTAATTCCAAAGGAGAGGTAACCAATATGGTTTTATCAAAATACTTATTCCACCCGTTTTCAAAAAGGATAGCAGATTCCTGGATTATATAGGGAGCATACTGATGTTTCAACCATTGATTAAAATCGTCAAAGACAGCAGGGTGTATGATAGAATTGAGAACGGCAAGTTTTTGGGGATCGTTAAAAACTATATTTGCCAACGCTTTTTTGTTAATCTTATTTTCGGGCAGTAGTACTGATGAGCCAAAAATATCCGTTATTTTTTTTATTATTTCTATACGGGATAAAATTTCTTTTGCTTTTTCATCAGCAATATAAACAGGGATGCCTAAACATTTAAAAACTTGAGCAACAGTTGATTTTCCGGTTCCTATATTTCCTGTTAAACCTATTTTTTTCACTTTAAAATAATATATTCCAATTCAGAAGGCTTGGTTTTTATAACTTTTATGCCGGCAGGATATTGGGATACCTGCACGTTGAGTTTACCTTTGGATGTATGTTTTTTATAGTCGGCTGTTACTTCAAAATCCTCAGGTTTTATATTTTTAAATTGCGCCATGGGAACCCTGCAATATAGATCAACTTTTTCGGGCATTATTTTCACGTTTTCCTTGCCTTCGCCCCTAACCTGAACGGGCACGGAATAAATAGCTTCGGTAATTTGTTGTAAATTAACTTTTAATGAAACAGAGTCGGATGAATATTTTAGCAACCAAGGCATTTTGCCTTTACTCAGTCGCACTTTCATCAGCTTATTGGTATCGGCAATTTTAATTTTAACAATATCAGTATATGCAGCTCTGATGGTATCAATAACGTTTTTAATACTACGTACAGTAACTAATTGAGGGGATATCCTGATGGAATCGCCCATTTCGTATTGTGATCCCGATTCGAAAGAGAATAAAGGTATTACGGGAATGCGTTTGCTGTGTACTTCTGAAAATTTAAAATATAATGTATCGGGGCGGATATAGGATATGGATTTTGACAAATCAAGTTGCTTGTTCAAATCTCTTATTAGCTTGGCAGTGGGGAGAGAAGCAACATATCCTTCGGCAGTTTGCCGGATATTTATATCCTCCAGGTTTACAATCAGAGGTTTTTTGCGTTTTTCAAAGTATTTAATATTAATAAGTTCAAATCCTTGCGATGTAAGACCTATGTATATGCTGCTATCACCGGTATTAGTGAGTATTAATCCTTTAGGAACGTTCTTGAACTCTATGTTATATTTTACTTCATCGTTATATGTTTTCAGTAATTCGATAAAAAGCCACATTAAACCACTAATTGTCAAGCATATAATAAATGCGACTAACAAGCGGTAAGAGCGTGGCTTTTTATCCGGCGCGGCGGATGAATCCTCTATATTTGCAGTGTAGTTGTTATCCGTTTCGTCCATTACTGAATTGTTCTTTTAAAAAATTTATTTAGATTCAGAAGTCAATTGGTCTGTGGCATTAGTGGCAATAGCTGATTTTTCAACTCTGAATTTAACACCACCTTCTACTTCTATAGTACAAGTTTTTTCTTGCATTTCAACTATTTTTCCATGGATTCCGCCAATGGTAATAATGCGTTGACCTTTTTGGAGGCTTTCGCGGTATTTTTGTTGCTCTTTTTGTCTTCTCACTTGTGGACGAATAAAAAAGAAATAAAATACTACAAAAAGCAATACCATAAAAATAATGGTACTTCCCATTCCGCTTCCGGCATTTCCGCCCTGTGGCGCCATTAATAGTACATTTAATAAATTCATCATCATTAGGTTTATTTAGTTAATAAAATATTTTTAAGAGTTGGGTTCTACAATAGCTTGTATTTTTAGCGTGTACACATGATTTTCGGTATTGGTAAACACATTAATTGTTTTTGACTGTATGCCCATTTTCCCTTTGCTGTCAAATTTTACATCTATGTATGCACTTTGGGATGGATTTACAGCTTTTTTGGGATAGTCAGAAGCCGTACATCCACACGAAGCAGTTACTTCAGTAATTACTAAAGGAGCATTACCTTCGTTTTTAAATAAAAAAGAATGTTTTACTATTTCACCTTCCTTTATAGTGCCAAAATCATGCGTATCTTCTGTGAACTTTATGATGGCGGTGCCGCTATTAGTGGTGGTGGTATCGTTTTTTTTGCTACTTTCATTAACGTGAGCATTGCCATTTCTATTGCTACAAGCCAACAGCAAACTAAAACTCATAAAATACCAAAAAAATTTTTTCCTCATTCTTTTATTCAACTGATAATCACTAATTTATATTGATGTAGTTGTAAATTAAAATTACCTCTATCAATTATATTATAATCATATTTTACTCGTATAACTATAAAAAAGTTATAGTTGACAAAAATAGAAATTTGAATGATGAAAATGAAATTGTTTTTGCATAAAAAGACATAAATCTGAATTGATTATGCCCAAATAAATATAAATTATTTAATATCAAATGATTATATCGAAGAAACATCTCTGATTATATAAACACCATAATCGCCCAGATAGGCAAAACCGGCTTTTTCATATAGATGTATAGCTTTTGCGTTATCCTTGTGTACTTCCAGTTTTATTTGCATTCCGCTTTTGCTGGCTTCTTGTAAAGAATATTTCAGTAAAAATGTGGCTAATCCTTTATTTTGATAATCTTCAGCAATGCCGAAATGATGAATATAGATGCGTCTTCCATCGTTTGTGAGCCACGATGTGCCAATAATCTGAGTTGTAGAATTATCAATAAGAATAAAAAATTTGCCTCCTAATGCGATGGTTTTTTCTATAACATCAGCGGTATCGCCACGTTGTGTATTCCCTAAACCCAGTGGTTCCCAAAAATGTATAACATCAGTATAATCGGACGAAGTATAGTTTCTGATGCTGACATTACAATTCATATATATTTTTATTTTTTATCAAAAATATAAACATATTGATATAATACAAATATCAATTACACTGCTGGCAGTGCCTTATAATTTTACTCCATCAATCCCCTGCCCGATTTGTAAATTAATCCTTGTTGTTTATAATCGGTAATTAATTTATCGAGTACGCCGTTTATAAAAACCTTGCTTTTAGCGGAACTATATTCTTTTGCCAGTTCTATATATTCGTTCAGTGTAACTTTTATAGGTATAGATGGAAATTCGAGCAGCTCAGTAATTGCCATTTTCAAAATAATGATATCCATCATGGCAATGCGATCCAATTCCCAGTTGGCTGCGCGTTCGCTAATTACCGTATTGAGTTCTGTACTGCGTATGAGCGTTTTACGGTACAATATTTTAACAAAATCAACATCTTCATTATCACCTAATATATTATCGTGCTTAAAAAGCTTAGGTAATGGGGTGAATTCGTTATTATTTTCTTTATATTGTTGCAGGGTTTTATCAACCATCATCAAGGCTACATCAAAATCTTCTGTCCAAAAAATATTCTTTTCTTCAAAATATCCGCGTAATAAGTGCGATTCGGCCACACTATTAAACAATACTTTTTGCACTACATATTTTTCGTCTATATAATTAACTGAATCTTTTTTCATGTAGGTAATAAACTCTTCATTAGCGCGCAATTGGTTATAGAACTTGCGAATCATCTCTTCCTCTTCGCCCCAGTTAATTTTAAATGTAGAAAAAAGACGTTGATAATCCCTATTTGATGCTATTTGTGCTAATAATTTATTTTCGACAAAACGTAGGTTGGGATTTAAATCTTCTTCGGTTGGTAAATATTTCTGACGATTTTCCTCTATTCTAATTTTTGCAAAATCTTGTATTTCAACTAAAAAAGAAAGCATTGAAATATAAAGTTCATACAATTTATCCAAACTTTGGAAAAGTTGCTTTTCTCCACTTGCCACATTTCCACTACCTTCTTGCTGATATGCATAAATGGACTGCATAACTTTTATCCGAAGAAATCTTCTGCTAATCATAATTTAATAAGAAACGAATTTTTATAAAAAGAATGCAAAATTACGTAAATACTTGCAATTGAACCAAAATTATTTTTTTTACTATTAAATTTCATTGATAATCAATGTTTTAATAATAAGAAATATTATTCTAATTATAGAATTTGAGTATCAGAAAGGGCTTGAAGTTAAAATATATATTAATTAAATTAATATAACAAAAATTGTATTATTTAAAACTGATAAAAAAACATGCAAATTTGTATTTGTAAAAAATATTTTTCTACATTTGCCTTTGATGAAGGAAATATATTAACAACACATTTTATAAAAACCGATGGAAGAACTAGAAAGGACAGACAACAGAGAGGACGTATTTTCAAGAGCTATTAAAGCGGGAAAAAGAACTTACTTTTTTGATGTAAAAAGTACAAAAGACAACGAGTTGTATGTAACAATTACAGAAAGCAAAAAAAGGTTTGACAATGCGCAAGGCAAATTTGTATTTGAAAAACACAAAATTTTCCTTTATCAGGAAGATTTTGAAAAATTTTCAACTGCATTGAATGAAGTTTTCACCTTTATTAAAACAGGCGAAAAACCAATCGAACCCGAGGATGTTGAAATACAAGCTCCCAAAAACGAAGTAGATTTCGATTTTGATGATTTAAGCAAATAAATCCCGGAAATTTAAAATTTTATTAGTTTATTATTCCTTTGATAACAGAAGGATATAGTAAGTTTTTTGAACGAAACTTATTAACATCTTTTTCAGTTAAGGTGTATCTTTTTTACCTTTGCAGGTAATATTATATTTTTATTGACTATGGGCAAAGTAATATCTATTGCAAATCAAAAAGGCGGTGTAGGAAAAACCACATCTGCGATTAATTTAGGTGCGGCATTAGCAGTATTGGAGTACAAAACACTTATTATTGACGCAGACCCTCAGGCAAACGCAACTTCAGGCGTAGGTTTTGATCCGAAGTCAATAAAAACAAGTATTTACGAGTGCATTATTGACGAGGTAGAAGCTAAAAATATTATACTGAAAACCGAAACCCCCAATTTATTTCTACTCCCCGCACATATAGATTTGGTAGGTGCCGAAATAGAAATGATTAACCTCCCCGACAGGGAAGTGAAAATGAAACGGGTAATTGAGAAAATAAAAGACGATTACGATTTTATTATTATTGATTGTTCCCCATCTCTTGGCTTGGTTACCATAAACTCTTTGGTAGCCTCTGATTCTGTTATCGTGCCTGTGCAATGTGAATATTTTGCTTTAGAAGGTTTGGGAAAACTGCTAAATACGATAAAAATAGTTCAGTCTCGCTTAAATCCTGATTTAGATATTGAAGGGATACTGCTTACCATGTTCGATGGACGTTTGCGCTTATCCAATCAAGTAGTGGAAGAAGTGAAAACACATTTTCAGGATATGGTGTTTAATACTGTTATCATGCGTAATACCCGTTTAGGTGAAGCGCCAAGTTTTGGGCAAACCGTTCTGATGCACGATGCAAGCAGTGTGGGCGCTATTAATTATTTAAATTTGGCTCGAGAGATATTGCAAAAAAACAACATGGTTAAAACGTCTGCAAAAAAATAAATATGAGTACACAAAAAAAGAAAGCATTAGGAAGAGGATTAAGTGCCATACTGGAAAGCCCTGATACGGATATTACGTCAAAAGATATTTCGGGAAACTATGTTGCAGGCGCTATTGCCGAAATTCAAATTTCGAAAATAGAAACCAATCCTTTTCAGCCCCGCACAGAATTTGATGAAACCGCACTTCAAGAATTGGCTGATTCTATTACAGAACAAGGTATTATCCAGCCCCTTACCATCCGTAAAATGGGCTATGACAAATATCAGCTTATTTCGGGTGAACGCCGTTTAAGAGCTTCTATTTTGGCAGGGTTAGAAACCGTGCCATGCTATATAAGAGTTGCAAACGACGAACAAATGCTCGAATGGGCATTGATAGAAAATATACAACGCGAAAACCTTAACGCTATTGAAGTGGCTATCAGCTACCAGCGTTTGGCTGACGAGTGCCAACTTACGCAAGAAGAATTGAGCCAAAAAGTAGGCAAAAACCGATCAACCGTTACAAATTATCTTCGCTTGTTGAAATTACCCGCTGAAATACAAGCTGCACTACGCGATGAGTCTTTGAGCATGGGGCATGCCCGCTGCTTAATTAGCATAACCGATGAAGATAAACAACTATCCATTGCCCGCAAAGCAATTGAAGAATCCTTGTCGGTAAGAGAAACAGAAAAACTTGCACAACAACAACATGAAAGCGATAAATCCCCTGCTTCTGTTAAAAAAGAAAAAAAAGAACCTAAAACAGATGATAGGTATATTTCCTATGTTGATTCTTTAAAAACACGGTTTAACCGCAATATTCAGGTATCAGCGGATAAAAAAGGACGTGGAAATATTGTTATCCCTTTTACTTCGGAAGAAGATTTGAATATAATAATGAATATATTTGCTGAAAAATAAAAAAGTGAATTATTCAGTTTTAATAAATAAACAAAAGCATATAAACAAAAAAATATATCTTTTTTGTTCCTTTTTATTAATTAGTACGCTGCTGCATCCCTCTTTTGTAAAAGCACAACAGCATAGCGCAACTCCTGCTATAGCTGCTGATTCTTCAAAATTTTTAAAAAAGCAGCCTGTAAAGCCCAAAACCCATTCTTCTCTTTTCAGCAACAGAAAAGACAGCACTTATCTACACTCACCTAAGCGTGCAGCCTTATATAGTTTGGCATTGCCCGGTTTAGGTCAGATATATAATCATAAATACTGGAAACTACCTATTGTATATGGAGGTTTTGGCGTTATGGCTTATTTTATCAAAACCAATACTTCGGACTATCGTAAGTTTAGAGATGCCTATGAGTATGCATCTTCCTCCATAAATGCCAACGATTCGCCCGCGCCACCCAACGTGTATCCTCCTATTCCTACTCCACCTAACGATTTAGTAAAGAAATATGATGCTAATCAATTATTGGAAGGACGAGAATATTACAGGCGCAATGTGGAACTTTCATATATCATAACTGTGGGTTGGTATTTATTTGTAATGATTGATGCTGTTGTAGATGCGCATTTTTATAATTATAATATTTCAGATGATATATCTATGCAAGTAAAACCATGGACACCTTCTTTGATGCCATCGCCCTACCCTTTTCGTCCTTCGGCAGGTATTAGCCTAACCTTTCACATTAAGTAAAAGCTATGAAAATCGCATTATTAGGATATGGTAAAATGGGGCATGAAATTGAAAATGCCGCATACGAAAAAGGAGATGAAATACATGCCATTGTTGATAATGAACAAGAATGGAACAGTAAGATACCTTTGCTGAAATCGGCTGAGGTAGCCATTGAATTCTCTACTCCACATACGGTTATTTCCAATATAAAAAAGTGTCTTGACATCGGCATTCCTGTTGTTGTTGGCACCACAGGCTGGTATGCACAAATGGATGAAGTGAAAAAATATTGTCAAAAATGTAACGGAAGTCTGTTATATGCGTCCAACTTCAGTATAGGCGTAAATATTTTTTTTGAAATAAACCGGAAGTTAGCATCCATGTTGGAAAACTACCCTGCTTATAAGCCTTTTATTAAGGAAATCCATCACCTTCAAAAACTTGATGCGCCAAGTGGAACTGCCATAACATTGGCTGAAGATATTATGAAATCAAATGAACGAATAAAATCATATTATACAAATGCCGATTTTCAGGGCGATTTACATATTGAATCGGAGAGAGAAGGAACTGTGCCCGGCACACATATTATAAAATGGGAATCTCCTATTGATATACTGACACTAAAGCATGAAGCAAAAAACAGAAAAGGATTTGCTTTAGGAGCTTTGATGGCAGCACATTGGATAAAAAATAAGAAAGGATTTTATTCCATTGCAGACATGTTAAAATAAAAATATAAATATTATTCAATTATGACTTTAATTGTAGTTTTAACCCTAATTATTATATTCTTTCCGGCGCTTAACTACTGGATTTTTAAAGAAGCCGGTGTAGATGGATATAAATCTGCTATTCCTTTTTACAACTATTATATTTGGCTGAAAATTATAGGTAAACCTTGGTGGTGGCTTATTTTAATGTTTATTCCCTTTATCAATATTTTTATGATTATGCTTTTTGTGGTAAACACAGCTACATCCTACGAAAAATATGATTTGGGCAGTCAAGCGTTAGCCGTAATTTTCCCTTTCGCCTATTTGCCTTATTTAGGAATATCGGAAAAAGAAAAGTATGTTTCGCCCACCGTAAGGGTAAAACCCAAGAAAAGCCCTACACGTGAATGGGTTGATGCTATTATTTTTGCAGTGGTGGCAGCTTCAATCATCCGCACTTTTATGTTACAATCCTATACCATTCCTACATCATCAATGGAAAAATCCTTACTCATAGGCGACTTCCTTTTTGTTGATAATTTGGCATACGGACCTCGCATCCCCAACACCCCCATTTCATTCCCCTTTGTGCATCATACCCTACCATTGACAAAATACACAAAAGCTTATGTAGAGTGGATAAAATTCCCATACTACCGTTTTCCCGGATTCTCACATGTAAAACGTGGCGATGCTGTAGTATTTAATTATCCTGACGGCGATACGGTAGCTTTAAAAGTGCAAGACCAAAGCTATTACGCACTTATACGCGAATTTGGTCGTGAAAGAGTGTGGAATGACAAAGCTACTTTTGGAAATATTGTTGCACGTCCGGTTGATAAAAGAGAAAACTATATTAAAAGGTGTATTGCATTACCCGGAGATATGTTAGAAATTAAAGAGCAGATTGTATATATAAATGGTCAGAAAACAGATTTACCCAAAGAATCGGAATTTAGCTACATTGTCACTACCGACGGCAATTTTCTAAACAGTCGCACATTGGATAAACTTGATATCACTGAGCCCGTTCAAAATATTGATTCGGTCAGACAATTGGTTACGCTTACAAGTGAAACCGCCGAAAAATTACGCAGTATGCCTAATGTGAAATCTGTAGAAAGGTATGTTTTGAGGCGTTTTGAAAAACAAGATGGCGTATTCCCTTACGATTCATCTTATCATTGGAACATTGACAATTTTGGTCCGCTACAGATGCCCAAAGCCGGTGCTACCGTTAAATTAGATAAAAGAAGTTTGCCTTTATATGAACGCATTATTACTGCTTATGAACACAACACCCTTAAAATAGAAGGCAATACGATATTTATAAATAATAAACCTGCTGATAGCTATACATTTAAACAAGATTATTACTGGATGATGGGTGATAACCGGCACAATTCGGCAGACAGCCGTTATTGGGGCTTTGTACCCTATGATCATATCGTGGGAAAAGCTTCATTTGTATGGCTTTCATTAGATAAAAACAAATCATTATTTAATGGAAAAATAAGATGGGCAAAGCTTTTTAGAAGAGTTAAATAGTAAATAATAAACCCTATATTTTCTTAACCAGGTATCAAAAAAATACCTGGTTATTTTTTTTGATTATCAAACCGGCAAAAGTTTTATGGCTGCTGCCTAAGGAACAAAAATAACACTAAAACTCATATGTTTTTGATAATCATTATACTGAAAAAAGAAGATGAAATTATTTTTATGTTACGCTTTTTATAATATTTGGCGGATTCAAGTCATAAATGCAACTTGCCGTGTTTTATTAATTAATTGT
>CALBZC010000007.1 GCA_937889945.1 uncultured Bacteroidales bacterium | reverse complement strand
GTTATAAAAACAATTTTATTCTTTATTGACACAGTTTAATTTACAGTCTCCTAATTGCTAATTGCTTACTGCTAACTTCAGCGTTTGCTGCTGAGGTGTGTTTTCGTTTACCACTACTAAATATATGCCACGCCCCAAGCCCGAAACTTTTATTTCCGTTTCTTTGGTATCAGGCATACATTTTTGCCGCCTTACCACGTTGCCCATCATATCGGTAATGGTAACTGTTTTTATGGTTAGTTCTTCTGATAAACTGTTGTTTACTGCACTCCTCGGAATTTTGGAATCGCTACTTCCTGATATTTTTAAAGTTGCGTTGATGCTGGTAGGGTTGGGATATAGATTGAATGCACTTAAACTTTTTATTATTCCAGATTTTCTTATCTTTATCTCTCCACATACATTCCCATAAGATACACTTATGATTAAACGTCCTTCTCCTTTCTGTGTTTTCACCGAAATACTTTGAGTACCCTGACCCGATAACAGAGTCCCTCCTACTACAGACCAATTACAATCAGGGATACTATTAAATGGTAAATCGGGCACATCCAATAAGAAATTATAATATGTATCCGCTTCAAAATACATGGAATAGAAACCATCAATAATTCCTTGTGGAAGTGCTCCCACCCAAACATCTTTTTTCACTGACCCTATATGCTGACCGTTGTAACTTACATTTGCCTGTACCCAACCTGTTCCGTTAGTTGTTCCTGTTCTGTTAAAAACAGCATTTAAACCGGTATTTGACGCCAATGCAAGGTTACTGCTGCATGTCCATGTCAAAGTTGAGTTGGATGGAACATTTACCACACTATACGTTCCTGTAGAACAAACAGGCGTACTGCCCGTAATTTCGGCTTTTTTGATAACATTATAACTATTTCCCTCCAATTGATTCATCAGCCAAGTAACGCTTTCTTGCGTTAAAGATACATGTTCCTGGTTTTCTGTAGGAATAAAATAATTATCAAACGGAATACCTTTTTGCTTTATCAACTCTTCGGTTATAGGCGTATTCCATGTAAAATTTGCATCTTTTATCGCTAATGAACTTACGGTGGGTATAAAACAATGGTTGGGCTTCACAAACCAACTTTGGCTAAAACGCAGCGAACCAAAGAAGCCCAAATCATAGCCATTATTCAAGGAACTTTCAAACTGTTCTTTGATAACGCCCTGCGTATTAAAATAACCGCCCGGAACAACATCCATAGAGCCTCTTGTGTTATTATTGCGAAACCATGTTTCCTGACGAATTCCACCCATTAATCCATTTCTGACATATCCTTTAAAATAAATATTTTCTACACCTGTTTCAGGAAGATAATAATTATCTATTTCGGCAACTTTCATTTTTATCCATGTTTTGGTTTTGGCTCTTAATTCAAGGAATTTTTTGCCGGCTTCACCGTTCGCCGCTCCGGCGCCCGAACCATTGACAAGCGCAAGTTTTTTATCCACTTTTTGGGGCCAGCCTCCGGAACCCGTTAAACCGTTATTGTTAAGCGCTGCATAATATGTTTTATGAAAAATTGCCTTTCCGTTATACCCCTCCATTTGCTCAACAAGCATTTGGCGGGCTGCAGATGAATGCAATTTTTTTTCGTACCCTTCTCGTGCTTCAACTTGACCGCCTACGTATGCAAAAAACCATAATGTTTTTTGTATTGCCAAGGGTATATTGGCGCCAAGGTGCGGGCTGTCGAAGCTTAGCCATATACGCGTGCGGTGGTCCATGCCTTGTTTTTCCATATATGCCAGAGCATAGCGGCTTATTTGCCCGCCCATACTTGGACCAACGATTACTAATTTTTCCGCGCTGCCGTTTTGCGCAAGCTTGGCATTAAGGGTTTGTATCAGCTTTACAAGTAAAAAAGCATTGCGCTCTATATAATCCGTGCCTCCATCCCTGCGCGTGAAACCGGAGACTTCGGGAATGTATATATTGCCATTATCATTCAATTCTTTAACGGTACTATTTGTCATAGGAAAATTAAGTATTACCACATCATATCCTTTGCGGCGCAGTTCCCTGCCCAAGTTTTCGCTGCCGAATTTAAGTTGTGTATAATAAATATTATTGTAGTTTCTGCTGTCCTGCGGGTCGAAACCGTCCAATATCACGATGGGTTTTTTTAGTACGCGTTCGCTGCTTGTAGTATCCGCAGGACTGGCATAGTGATAATAAATATGATAATCGGCATAGCTGATGCTGGCGTCAGGCTCTTCATATCCTCTGAAAGCAATATCGGAGGTAAGCAGCAGATTTTCGGGGTCGGTGCCGTTAACGCCCGCGCTGCGCAGGGTGGGCGCGGAGGCTTGCACTTCAATAAACTGCCATGCCGCGTAGCTGCCTTTGGCGGTATGCACGGTTATTTTCAGCGCGTTTATACCTGTCGCGTTAAAAACGATATTTACTTTGCCCACAACAGGTAAAGTGTAAGTTTGCCCGCTTGTTATATTTTGCAAGGTATAGCCCGTTATGGGTTCGTCTGTCAGGTTGGCAAGCGTGTATATATTATCGGTTGCTATTTGATAAGCTATGCCGGTAATAAGCTTATCGGTAGCTAAAGCCGCGAGGTGTACTTTTTGGGTAAGATAAGGCGATGCGCCGCCCGCATCTATCAGTTGGTTGTTTTCTACCCGCATGCGCCCGTCTGTCAAAGCCAGGCTATCTACAAAACCGAAACCGAAATTAACAGAAACCAAGGGAATGTTTTGTAGGCTTTTAGCCTTATCTATCCGGGTTTTTAATGTTTCCAATGTTTGCGTAGGCGCCGGGGTGCTGTTTTCCAAATCACTCCATGCCTGTTTGATATGCACAAAAGAAGTAGTATCGCCGCTTTTCCATTCCTGCAAAAAAGCCCATCCTACCACGCGGTCGTAAAGCACGCCGTATGGAATGCGCGAAGCGCTTAGCTGTTGCATGCTTTGCGCCACTGCCTAGCTGTAGGTTTGCCCGGGTTGCAGGTTTACATTTATGGCTGCTACTTGCGTATGCGCTTTTTGTATAAAAAACACTATACATATTATAATCAGTAATATCTTTGTTTTCATTTTTGCTATTGTTTATAATAAGTTAAATCAAAACGTCCGTCAGTTATATGCCAAATGTCGCCGTCCGAAAACTTTATATCCATTTGAAAAGTGCCGGATATTACCTTATCATCAAAACGCGTAACATTTACATAAGAATCTGATCCTTCTATAGGATACCCCGTATAATATCTTATATTTTCTCTATATATACCTGTTTTTTTTCTATATAGCTAAATTCTATACTTATTTTATGTTTAGGCTTATATATCCAAGCATCAAGGCTTACTCTATTATCATATAAATTAAAGCTACAACCCTCAGTAGCAAGCCATTTATTTGCATTTGTATGCCCTTTGCATTTATATACCACCCCGTTAATTTTGCAGCCAAAAGTATTGGCGCCTGTTTGGGTGGCGGGGGGTAATATATCGCTATCGTCTTTGCTGCATGCGGGAGCCATCAGTATAAAGGCTGCTACCGCTACTAAAATTAATTTAATGTGTTTCATAGTTTTTAATGGTTAATGGTGGAACGGTTGGAAGGTGAAAGGTGAAATGGTGGAAAAATGTTAATGTGTTAATGCGATAATACGATAATGCGTTAATGTGTTCATCACTTATTACTAATCACTCATTACTCATTACTCATTACTCATTGCTAATTAGAAAAAGGTTTGCCCGGGTTGCAGGTTTACATTTATGGCTGCTACTTGCGTATGCGCTTTTTGTATAAAAAACACTATACATATTATAATCAGTAATATCTTTGTTTTCATTTTTGCTATTGTTTATAATAAGTTAAATCAAAACGTCCGTCAGTTATAGTTTCTACTGCTTCTTGTATTTTATAGTGAATCCCGTCGGTTTCATATATTTTATACTCAAACTTAACTTTCATTTGAAAAGTACCTGATATTACCTTATCATCAAAACGTGTTACATTTACATAAGAATCAAAACCTTCTACCAACGAACTGGTATGATATCTCAACCCCTCTTTATATATTCCTATTTTTTTTTCTATGTAGTTAAACTCTATATGCATATTATTTTTTTCGGGTTTTATTATCCAAGCATCAAGGCTTACTTTGTTATCATATAAGTTAAAGCTACAACCATCAGGGGCAAGCCATTTATCTGCATTTTTATGCCCGCTGCATTTATATACCACCCCGTTAATTTTGCAGCCAAAGGTATTGGCGCCTGTTTGGGTGGCGGGGGGCAGGGTGTTGCTGTCATCATCTTTGCTGCATGCGGGAGCCATCAGTATAAAGGCTGCTACCGCTACTAAAATTAATTTAATGTGTTTCATAGTTTTTAATGGTTAATGGTGGAACGGTTGGAAGGTGAAAGGTGAAATGGTGGAAAAATGTTAATGTGTTAATGCGATAATGTGATAATGTGATAATTACTTATTGCTCATCACTAATCATTAATTGCTAATTGCTTCATTGTGAAATTGTTTTCTTGTTTCGTAAAAATAAGTATTTTTTTTATTAAAATTAAAGAGTATTAAGAAAAAGTTATAGGTAGAGGATTTTTATTAGTGTATTATTAATGCTAACTTTGCATCCTCAATTTTATAAAAACGACAATGAGTTTAAAATGCGGTATTATAGGTTTATCCAACTCAGGAAAAACCACTCTTTTTAATTGTGTTGCCAACACCAAAGTTTCTAATCAGCAAGGGGCATTAAAATCAAATATAGGACAAATAAGTGTTCCTGATAGCAGATTAAAAGTACTGGACGAGATAGAACCCTCGCAACGCATAGTGCATGCAACCGTGGATTTGGTTGATATCCCGGGTTTAAGCAAAGGTTCGGGACAAGCGGAAAGCACTTCCAGCAAATTTTTAGGCGAAATTCAACAAACAGACGCGTTGATACAAGTTATCCGTTGTTTCGACAGCGATATGGTTCCCCACAGTGAGGGATCTGTTAATCCGCAAAGAGATAAGGAAATAGTAGATCTGGAACTTTGCATCCGCGACTTGAATTTGGTAGAGCGGAAAATGCAACGTTTGGATAAGCTTATAAAAGTAGGCGACAAAGACGCAAAAAAAGCCTTGGAGGTTATGCAGGTTTACAAGGCGCACCTTGAAGATTTTAAACCGGCACGCACAGCACCTGTTTCGGACGATGATAAAAAATACATAGCCGACATGTTCCTGATTACAGCCAAACCTGTAATTTATGTTGCCAATGTTGACGATAAGTCGGCAGTAACAGGAAATGCCTATTCCGAACAGCTAAAAAAAGCCGTGGAAGCGGAAAATGCCGAAATGCTTATTATTGCCGCCGCACTGGAAGCCGACATTGCCGAATTGGAAAGTAACGAAGACCGCGAGGTTTTTCTTGCCGATGCAGGACTTACAGAGCCCGGCGTAAATAAAGTAGTGCAGGCTGCTTATAAACTATTAAATCTACAGTCATTTTTTACAGTAGGTGTGAAGGAAATTCGTGCTTGGACTATTACCAAAGGTATGACGGCTCCACTAGCTGCAGGCGTTATACATAGCGACCTCGAACGTGGCTTTATCCGCGCCGAAGTGATGAAATACAACGATTATGTTACTTTACGAAGCGAGCAAGCCTGTAAAGAAGCAGGAAAATTAGCTATTGAAGGTAAAAATTATATTGTTGGCGATGGTGATATCTTAAATATCCGCTTCAACGTTTAAAAATAAAAGAAATAAAATTTCACGGGCTTGCCTACCGTAAATTCTAAGGTAGGCATGGGCACTTTAAAATAATTTAAACCCGTAAACAATATTTTCAAAAATTTTGAATTTGTCTTAATTCTCGAAAAGTCTATATCGGGAGAAATATACCATTGGCGTCTTCTTTCACTCATGGGCACATCGGGCATATTATCAGTATAATTGGCATTACCCAAAGCGCCCGTCATGCCTGTGGCGCCATACCCCACGGCAATATTCAACCACTTGGGAAAATTGGTTTCTTTTAACCCAAAACTTGCAATGTTAACAGACAGCCAATCAGTTTGCCCATTATAATCTTTCAGTACTCTCTCCATGTGGTTGCGCCCCATGGTTGCGGGGTAATATTGTGCATACGCTGTCATATGAAACGACCACTTGGGTGTTATGCGTTGTTCGTGCCATGTGGCTTGCTGGGTAACAAAAATAAGCGAACCTATTGTATTTGCCATCATATCACCCGGAGAAAATCCCCATTCCGCCGAATATCCGTCCATCATTTCTATAACAGTCAAATATGCCAAGCCACTAAAACCTCCGTAAAACACAGCGCGTTTCTCATCCAATCCTGTCCAGCGCATGGTTTGATAAAGGGTTCTCCCCACATGATAAGAGGTCATGGCATGCCCTACCTTATCCATCTGTAACCACTCGTCATTATCATCTTTTATTTTAAAGCCATCGTGCGCATAATCTGCATACCACAAATGATATAAACCTATCAAACTTCCTGCACACAAAGCTCCCCCGCCTATCATCAGCGTGTTTAAACGTTTATGGTTAATATGGCTTTGCGGTGGTTGCAGCAACAAACTTTTCAACGTATCTGCGGGTGGGTGTAGCAACGAATCTATACTATTTGCAACCACAACAGAATCGGAAATAACTTGCTGCGCCATTAACTGAGGAATGGAACATGCAATCAATAAAAATATGAATATTCTACGCATTATAGAGGTTACTTGATACCTTGCCTGTCGAGGGCGCTTTGGTAGCGTTTTGCATTGGCATCATGTTCTTGCAAAGATGATGCAAAATTATGGTATCCCGAAAAATCTTCTCTGGCACAAAAAAACATATAATCGTGTCGTTGGTAATTTAAAACCGCATCAATAGATGAAATGGAGGGTATGCAGATAGGTGCCGGTGGCAAGCCCGCGTGCTTATAGGTATTATAAGGCGACTCTATAGCTTTATGCTCGTTTAATACACGCTTAATAGAAAAATCTCCAACGGCAAATACAATGGTAGGATCAGCCTGCAGGGGCCAGTTTTGATGCAGCCTGTTCATATACACGCCCGCAATAACGGGTCTTTCATCACTTTTGTTTGATTCTTTTTCAACAATGGACGCTAAGGTCATCACTTGCAACTTATCAAGATTTATGTCGCCAAGTTTGCTTTCGCGCTCCGCATTCCAAAACTTTTGATACTCGCTGTACATTTTATCGAAAAACTTCTCCGGCTTGGTATCCCAATACATTTCATAGGTATTAGGAATAAACATGGCTATTACCGTTTCGCTGCTGAAACTATATTTTTTCAGAAATTCGTCGTTGGTCATATAATCCATAAAAGAAACGGAATCTATCTTTAGCTGCTGAGCCAAGCGACCTGCGAGTTCCTGCTTGGTACGGATATTGTTAAAAATAAGCTTTACGGCATCTTGGCGACCTGCACGCAATTTATTGATAAGTTTTTTATTGCTCATGCCGTTTTTTATGATATAATGACCCGGCTTCACATTGCCGGTATATTTCATCAGCTTTGCCAAAAACTCGAATGATGTTTTATTTTTAATTACGTTGTTTTTATATAATATTTCTTTTACATCGTTAAAGTTTGCGTTGTCTTTAATTTTAAGTGAGAAACCGGCAACGTTTTTCACCTCGGCATTGGGAGCATAAATCATCCTGTATGCCATAAACCCTATAGCAAGTGCAACAATAACCAAAAGCAATAAAAAAGCAAATACTGTTTTTTTGATGCGTGTCATATGTTTTATTTTAAATTATATTTACATTGTTACCCGACAAAATTTAAAAGTCGGGATATTTTTTTCTTATAATTTCCTTACCCTTGCTACCTTTTGTAGCGACAAGCAGGGTTGCTTATTTTAAAAAAAGCGAACGTCCCCTCATACCAATACTACAAATGCTCTTTTTTTATTTTCAATTCTATATTTATACTTTATATTAAAAAAAGATAATGAGTTACTGATTTTTATATTTACTTTTTAATAACTGATACATATATTCGGTTAACCAACGGTTATTTATAAATCGCCACTCTTTTTTTTCGGCACATTTTTCAAAACCCAGTCCCACAAAAAGCTGCATACTTTCGTAATTATTTTCCGAAATGCTGCAATATACCTGATGCAGGTTTAATGTTTCGAAGCAATAACGGATAATCATTTTTAAAGCATGCTTGGCAAACCCTTGCTTCCTATACTTCTCATCTATCAAAATGCCGATGGCTACACGTTTATGAAAAGGATCAAAATCATATAAGTCAACCGTTCCTATTGTTTGGCTTTCCGCATCACCTACCAGATCAATCATCAAGCGAATTTGCTTGGTAGTATATATATCCTTATCAATGCTGTTAATAACAAACTGCTCTATGGTATAACGAGAATAGGGAGCAAGCGTGTTACTCACCGACCAGATAGAGGTGTCATTTTCCCAATGGTATATCAAATCTATATCCTGGGGTTCAGGGGCACGTAGTTGTATGTGGGATAAATTCATCTCAGATAGTAGTATTTCCTTTAAAAACTTGCTTGGCTTCTCCCGTAAGCGTTATATTTACATATTTATCGTCATTTACATCAAAAGACACGTTTAAATCTCCTCCTTTTGCCTTTACGCTAAAAACATTGCCTCCGTATTTTATACCCGCTGCTATAGCTGATGCCGTAACGCCTGTTCCACATGCAAGGGTTTCATCCTCTACTCCTTTCTCATAGGTGCGAACTTGCAGATTACCATTGTTATATTTGACAAAGTTAACATTTGTTCCATGAGGCTCAAATCGTTTATCATAGCGCATTTTACGCCCTTCCTCAAACACCTCATAATTTTCCAAATCATCCACAAACTTTACCACATGATATGTTCCTGTATTCAAATAATAAAAATCCGCATTGCATTCATATACCACAGCATCGGTCATTTGCATTGCTATAAGTTTTGTATAATTATCTAAAGTGGAAATAATTTGTGCTGCATGAACGCCATCACCTGCCACAAAGACTGCTTTTTCTTTAATAATGCCTAAATAGGCTGCAAAGGCAACCATACACCTTCCGCCATTGCCGCAAAACGAAGCGGAGCTACCATCCGCATTATAGTACACCATTTCAAAATCATAGGCTGCACTCTCCTCAAGCAACAGGACACCATCAGCCCCTATGCCAAAATGTCGGTCGCACAAGCGTTGTATTTGTGTGGCATCAAGCGCTATTTCCTTTCGCCTGTTGTCAAATACAATAAAATCGTTTCCTGCGCCTTCGTATTTATAAAATAACAGATTCATAAGTTGGGCAAAAATACTCATTTTTAAAAATCATTAAATGTTATTACCCGATTATTATATTTTCCAATCGTAAATTTAACATTTGTTTTATTAAAAAAATATAAAAATGTAACTATAGTAAATATTTCGGCATTGTTTGTGTTTAAAGGAGTTTCAGTTAACATTAATTAACTGGTAATAAAAAACCATTTTTTAACGTTATATGTTTTAATAGTCCAAATTAACTTAATCCAACATACAATATTATTTAATTTTTTTACGAATTATGAAAAAATACGTAGTTTATTTTGTTATTGCAATGTTAGGCGGACTTGTTGCATTGGGTGCAAATTCCGCATTCAAAAAACACAATTATGCCCAGATTGGCGTTTCGGACGAATCGGCTATTTTACACAAAACCAGCTTACCTTACGGCACTTCTGCCTCCGCAACCCCTCCTGATTTTATAGCGGCTGCCAATACATCTATCCATGCTGTGGTACATATCAAAGTTGAATATAAAAGTAAAACCAACAACAACCGCGATGGAAAAGATATTTTTGGCTTTGAAGATTTTTTTGGAGACTTTTTCGGTCGCTCACCCATGATGCCCAGCGCAGCTGCCGGCTCGGGGGTTATTATATCGGCAGACGGATATATTGTTACCAACAATCACGTTGTTGAAAACGCTGATAATGTAGATGTTACACTTAACGATAAACGCTCTTTTAAAGCTACCATAATAGGCACAGACGAACAATCGGACTTGGCGGTTATAAAAATTGACGCTAAGGATTTACCCTATCTCCCATATGGCGACTCTGACGCTATACAAGTAGGAGAATGGGTATTGGCTGTAGGAAATCCTTTTAATTTAACCTCTACCGTAACAGCCGGCATCGTAAGTGCCAAAGCACGTAATTTTGCATCGGGCGACATGAACGGGCAAAATGCCAAAGTGGCGGCTTTTATTCAAACGGATGCTGCCGTTAACAGAGGAAACAGCGGTGGCGCTTTGGTAAATACCAAAGGCGAACTTATAGGCATCAACAATATGATAGCAAGTCCCAACGGAAGCTATTCGGGCTACTCGTTTGCCATCCCCTCAAATACAGTAAAAAAAGTAGTGAACGATCTTATCAAATATAAGCAAGTGCAAAGAGCTTATATAGGAGTCAGCATAAGAGATATTGACAGCAATTTCGCAAAAGATAAGAATATTAAAGAACTTGGGGGTGTATATGTGGCAGATGTAACCGATAATGGCGCTGCCAAAAGTGCCGGAATCAAAACCGGAGATATTATTACACATATAAACAGTGTGTCAGTTAACAACACCGGTGAATTAACGGAACAAATATCGCGCTACCGCCCGGGCGACAAGATTAAAGTAAGCATAAAACGCTCCGGATCGGTTAAAGATTACGAAATTGTTTTAAAAAATCAAGATGGAAATGTAAATGTGGTAAAATACAATGAAGTTGACGCTATAATGCCTAAGCTTGGAGCAAAATTTCAAAAAGCAGATGCTTCTTTGCTTAAAAAATTAGGATTGTCTAACGGTGTTCAAATTATTGAACTACAACGGGGACTCATAAGCGATGCCGGAATAAATGAAGGCTTTATTATTACCGAAATTGACAGAACCCCCATCAAATCAATAGATGATATAAAATCTGCCATTTCCGGAAAAAAAGATGGCATACTAATAACCGGTTATTATCCTAATAGGGTAAAAGCCTATTATGGTGTAGGACTTAACTAAAATAATTTTAACAAAAAATTAACACGTTACCAAACAAAATCATTTTCAGCGTGTTATTTTACACAACAAATAATTAATGAATGGAATAGTTTTTGTTCCATTCATTAATTTATAATATTCTCTAACTCAATAATTTCAATATTGAAATTGTACATAAATCCCATGTTATGAGACAATTAAAGATTTCAAAATCAATTACCAACCGAGAAACAGCTTCTTTAGATAAATATCTTCAGGATATAGGTAAGGAAGAACTCATTACTGCCGAAGAAGAAGTTGAATTGGCGCGCAAAATAAAAGCAGGAGACCAACAGGCTCTCGACAAGTTATGCCGTGCCAACTTGCGGTTTGTAGTATCGGTGGCAAAACAATACCAAAATCAAGGATTAAGTTTGCCGGATCTTATAAATGAAGGCAACGTGGGTCTTATAAAGGCAGGACAAAGGTTTGACGAAACCCGTGGTTTCAAATTCATATCATACGCTGTTTGGTGGATACGCCAATCTATTTTGCAAGCTTTGGCAGAACAATCACGTATTGTGCGTTTACCCTTAAACCAAGTGGGATCGTTGAACAAAATAAAAAAGGAAACTTCGCGATTGGAACAAAAATTTGAACGTCCGCCTTCGCCTGATGAGGTTGCTGAAGCATTGGAAATGCCGGCTTACAAAGTAGATGCCGCATTGAAAATAACCACGCGCTATATCTCCATGGATGCGCCTTTGGTAGAAGATGAAGATACTAAGTTTGTGGATGTTTTTGTAGATGATGATTCGCCATACACGGATGATGGTTTGATGAAAGAATCTTTAGCATTGGAAATACAACGTTCATTGTCAACACTTTCCGAAAAAGAGAGGGATGTAATCAACCTATATTACGGTATAGGCATTCCACATAGCCTTACATTGGAAGAAATTGCCGTTAAGTTCGATTTAACGCGCGAACGCGTAAGACAAATTAAAGAAAAAGCCATAAGAAGGTTAAAGCATAATTCACGAAGTAAATTATTAAAATCATATTTATAATACTACTTCCTATTGGACAAAGTCATACTCGTTTCATAAATAAGTTTATTGGTTTTAGTGAAAATACTATGTGGAAAATTCTTCACATAGTATTTTTTTATTTGTAATAATTTATTTATAGTTAAAAGAGATTTCTTACTTTTGCAGATGAGTGTTATGAATGGCAAATAACAGCTAATTATTTTACTTACAATAACTTATAAACCTATATACTTTTATAGGTACATTTTATTTTTGATATGGCTGAAACAAGATATATTTTTACAACAGGCGGCGTGGCATCCTCATTAGGCAAAGGAATAATCAGCTCATCGCTGGCAAAACTTTTAATATCAAGGGGTTTAAAGGTTGCTATTCAAAAATTTGATCCATACATCAACATTGACCCGGGAACGTTAAATCCTTATGAGCATGGAGAATGTTTTGTTACGGATGACGGTGCGGAAACAGATTTAGACTTGGGGCATTATGAGCGTTTTACAAACGTGCGCACCTCGCAAGCCAATAATGTTACCACAGGTCGAATTTATCAATCTGTTATTAACAAAGAACGCCGTGGCGATTATTTGGGCGAAACCGTGCAAGTAATCCCTCACATCACTGACGAGATAAAACGCCGCATTCAATTACTCGGCAATAGCGGGCAATATGATATTATAATTACCGAAATAGGCGGAACGGTGGGCGATATAGAATCGTTGCCTTATATAGAAACTGTGAGACAAATGAAGTGGGAACTCGGACATCGTTGCATGGTTATACATCTTACGTTAGTACCTTACCTTGCAGCATCAGGCGAATTAAAAACCAAACCCACGCAACACTCGGTTAAAATGCTTTTAGAGTCAGGCGTTCAGCCCGACATCATCGTGTGCCGCACGGAAAGAGATTTATCACAAGCGCTGCGCAACAAAATAGCGCTTTTCTGTAATGTGAATCCGGCAGAAGTTATCCAATCCATTGATGCGGAAACCATCTATGATGTACCTCTTTTGATGAAAGAGGAAAAACTGGATGAGGTGGTGTTGAAAAAATTACAGATAAAAAATTCCAAACAAACAGATTTAAAGCTTTGGCAGGAATTTCTGCATAAACTTAAAAATCCGACTTCGCACGTAACCATCGGCTTAGTGGGCAAATATGTAGAACTGAAAGACGCCTACAAATCCATTAATGAAGCCTTTGTGCACGGAGGAACGGAGAACTTGTGCAAGGTAAATGTAAAAATGATACATTCGGAAACCATCAATGACAAGTCAGCAAAAGAATTATTGAAAGACCTCGACGGAGTATTGGTAGCGCCCGGATTTGGCGAGCGCGGCATTGAAGGTAAAATTACCGCTATACAATATGCAAGGGAAAACAAAGTACCGTTTTTAGGTATTTGTCTCGGCATGCAGTGTGCTGTGATTGAATTTGCAAGAAATGTACTAAAATATAAGGATGCGCATTCTACTGAAATGAATCCCAACACTACTCATCCGGTTATTGATATTATGGAAGAGCAGAAAAAAGTGAGCCTCAAAGGCGGCACTATGCGCTTGGGAGCCTATCCATGCACTATTGAAAAAGGAACAAAACTTTGGGATGTATATAAAACCAAAGAAATAATGGAACGCCACCGCCACAGATATGAATTTAACAACCAATATTACAGCCAATATGCCGAAGCCGGATTAACACCTGTGGGAATAAACGAAAAAGTAAATTTAGTTGAGTGTGTAGAACTAAAGGATCATCCTTGGTTTATAGGCGTGCAATTCCATCCCGAATATAAAAGCACGGTGGCTAACCCCCATCCGCTATTTGTGCATTTTATAAAGGCTGCTATACAATATCATGATAGCAGGAAGAAAAAATAAATTTCAGGATTGCAACATTTTGTATATTTGCCCCCTTTCACAATTAAAAAATATAACATTACCATAAATAATTAAATGAATAAAAATAACATTATAGGTTTTACCCTTATTATTGCTTTAGTTGTCGGATATAGCATCTGGACGCTACCAAGTAAAAAAGAACTTGCCGAACGCCAACGTATCACCGACTCTATTGCAAAAATAAAACATAACGATTCTGTTGCCACTGCATTGGCAAAACAACAAGCTCCAAAAAAAGATTCCATAGCCCAGCCCGACCCAACAAAACATGTGGGAGATTCTGTACAAAACGGTTTTGTTGCACCTGCAAATGTAAAAGAAGATATTTATATAGTTGAAAACGACCTCATAAAGCTTAATATTTCTTCAAAAGGAGGGCGAGTTGCTTCTGTTGAGCTAAAAGACTATAAAACTTTTGACGGTAAACCGTTAATTCTGTTTCAAAAAGATTCTACAGAGTTTGGTTTTGAGTTTAACACGGAAGACTTACGAACCGTTAACACCAATGAATTGATATTTAGCCCTGCCATCACCAATGTGGGACAGAAAATAAGCGGTAACGGCGAATTAAAATTTGCCGTACGGTGCTATCCTTTATCTAAAGGCACTAAAGACGAGAATAAGTATATAGAATACATATACACGCTTAAAGGTAACGAATACATGATTGGCTACACGGTTAATTTTGTAGGCATGCAAGGCATTATGGCGCAAAACACGCGCAGCCTGCCCATGTATTGGAATACTACGCTTGAACAAAAAGAAAAGCATTTTACTACCGAGCAAACCCAAACCGGCATATACTATCAGGATGCCACAGGCGAGGTGGACGACAGAATGGCTAATAAAGACAAAACAGAGAATTTGCCTGCTACCAAATGGGTTGCATACAAGCAACAGTTTTTTACCTCTACGCTTATTGCTGCCGACAAATTTAACAGCGTGGATATAGGCATAAAACATTTTGCCGATAGCAAAAAGAAAGAAATAACAAACAAACCATTAGCAAAAGTAAACTCCGTGTTTATGTTTGATTTTAAAGATTTCAACAATCAAACATATAACATGAAATGGTATTTTGGACCTACAAAATATAAAACCCTTCGTCAGTACCATTTAAATCTTGAAAAACAAATTCCATTAGGCTGGAGTTTTTTCCTTATGCAATGGATTAACAGAGGCGCTGTGCTTCCTGTTTTTAACTGGCTGGAAACTTTCCATATCAATTATGGTATTATTATATTGATTTTAACCATTTTACTAAAAATAGCCCTCTTCCCTATTGCTTGGAAAACCTATATTTCTTCTGCCAAAATGCGTATTTTAAAACCTGAGGTGGAAGAAATAGCAGCTAAATATCCTAAGCCCGAAGATGCCATGAAAAAACAGCAAGCTACCATGGCGCTGTATAAACGGGCAGGCGTAAGCCCCATGTCGGGATGCTTACCATTACTCTTGCAAATGCCTATACTTATTGCCTTTTTCAGATTTTTCCCTTCAGCTATAGAACTAAGACAACAACCCTTTTTATGGGCTACGGATTTATCAAGTTATGATTCGGTTTGGAATTTGCCTTTTAACATTCCTTTTTATGGCGACCACGTGAGTTTATTTACATTGTTGATGACCGTTACCACCATTATCTATACCAAAATAAATAATGACATGATGGGTTCTACCAATCAAATGCCGGGTATGAAACTGATGATGTACCTGATGCCTATTATGTTTTTGGGAATATTCAACAACTACTCTTCCGGATTAAGCTATTATTATTTCCTTGCCAATATTTTCACATTTGCTCAAATGTTCTTTATCCGTCGTTTTGTAAATGAAGATAAGTTGCATGCCCGCATTCAGGAAAATAAAGCTAAACCTGTTAAAAAATCTTCTTTCCAAAAACGTTTGGAGGAGATAGCCAAAAACCAACAACAGCAAAAACAAACTTGGCAAAAAGAGAAGGGACAAAGAAAAAAATAAGTTTCATTATAATTGGAAAATAAAAATCCGCTTTAAAAGCGGATTTTTATTTTATATACTTATGGAAAAACGATTCGTTAAGCACACATTGGGTTATAAATTTCCCGTTTTTAAATACGCCGTAATTTACATAAGGTACAAAATGATTTTGTGCCTGTTCCTTGGTCTCTATTTTAATGGCACGTATTTTATAACCCTTTTCAGCCGCTATTACTTCCAACACTGCAACATAATACGCATTAAAAGGACAAGCATCCGTATAGTAAACCGTTAAACCCTCCTTGTTATCACATATTCCATCTTTAGCACAACTTTTTATTTGGGGAAGCGGAGCATCGGTTTTTAAAGGCTTATATAACAGTTCAAAATAGGGTTCAGCAGTATCCGCCACGGTAAAACCTTGGGCTGTAAAAAACTTTTTTTCGGACAAGAAGGGTTGTTTTTTTGCCGACGATACTACCACTATGCCGTTCATTCCTTTTGTCAACGCTTCTTTCTCGCATTCATCGTATAGCATTTTGCCATAACCTTTTCCTTTAAACTGACCCGATACCCAAAAGCAATGTATCATCATGTAGCCGGGTGCATCCACAGGAGCCCAGGCATTTTCAGCCGGAACATATTCTATAAATACCTTGCCTCTTACATCTAATTTTTTAAACACATATCCATCCGCACGCCGATGCATCAACCATTGTTTTTTCGATTGATAGCCTTCGGCGCATTTTTTATCGGCGAAAGCACAGCATATATGCTCATTCTCAACATTTTGGGGAGTAAGCGTAATAATTTTATCCATATAAAAACAAAAAAGAATTAATTTTAGTGAACAACAAAAAATTAAAGATAACCAACTACAACATACAGCTAACTTTTCCACCTTTCGAGGCGATGCATTCCACGCGTAAAGAGCCAAGCTTTCCACTTGGGCATTCCTTTTTTTATCATTATTTCTTTACAATGCGCCTGAAAGGTTTTTACATCGCCTTTAAACAAAAAATCGCCATTCTGATAGCAATAGCTGCAATATTGCATGTTTTTAGTTCCGTCAGCATTCGTTCCGCCATGTGAGGGGTCTTGCGTAAGCGGCATGCCGCAACTTTGACACATTTCTCTTTTCTTTTCCATTTCTTATCTTATTTAATGGGTATATAAATTTTGGTTAACAAATTTTCTTCTCTCGTATATTGCGGATTGTTTACGTATTCTTCAAAGCAAACATCATCGCGCAACTGATAATCATATTCTCTGTAAATGTTATCATACATATTCTGCAAGCCGTTATAACTACCCTTGAGCGTGAAAACGGCGAATTTGCCTGCCATAATATTATAATATCCCACGGCACCTTGGGGTTTTATGGGATGCGGCACAGTTGCGCAGGCATAAAAACGGCATCGTGTATAATCGGTAATATGCGGACTGTCGAAACTTATACCTATCCAGCGCGTAGTGGGCAAAAGCAGATTATTATCGTGCATATATGTTTTTAACTTTTCCCAGCCTTGCGCAAATTTTATTTTATCGCCATAGCGACCTGTTATTCTCACATAAGCTAAGTGCAATGTATTACAAACCTCAGTAACAGGGTGCAATGTAACAGGTACAAAAGAGTGTTTCCCTTTAATTTTAGAATACGCCGGCGGATTTTTACGAAAAACGGAAGGGCTGACTCCAAACTGTTTCTTAAAAGCTTTTGACAGTGCATACTTACTGTTATAACCACAATTATAAGCAATATCAGAAAGGTTTGGACGCGGTATGCCCAATTGTTGTGCCGCCATTTCGAGCCGTAGCCTCGTAATATAGGCACCTACGGGCTCTCCCATGACGGAGGTAAATATCCTGTGAAAATAAAAAGAAGAAATACAGGCTTGTGCGGCAAGTTTAGAAACGGTAAGGTCTTCGCTTAAATGGCTGTTGATATAATCCACCACGCGATTTATTGCAATGTTGTAACTGTTTTCCGTTTCTTCCTTCATATTTTTTTATAATTGAAGCAAAGATAAAGCCAAGCATATAAAAAAAGTTATCCTGCTTTGCTTTTTACGAACAGTTTACTAAAAAATCACGTCTATAAGCTTGGCTTTTTTGTTTATGTTGCGCACAGTGGCATTAAATTTTGTAAGTGCCGTATCTGCTTTGTTAAGCGCTGTATCGTTATATAGCATGGTATGTAGCGTTCCGGGTTTCTTTTTTATATCGGCTACCTGACCCGAAAAATTCGCAACCTGCTTGTTTATCCCTTCTACTTTATTGTCAAACTTTTGCATAGATGCCAATATAGCCGTTGTGTTTTTATCGCTATTTACCAACGTAGCCCATTTACCATTGCCATTGGCAGCCGCATCCATACTTTGGTTAAACTTTTTAAGGCTCAGGATAAATTGGTCAGTTCCTCTATTAATATCATCTACATACTTACGCTTGCCGAATATGCTTAATATGCCGCCGGAAGTATCTATTTGTCCTAACATGCCGTTAAAACCTTGAATAAGTTTTTTAGCCGATTGCATGGATTGGTTGTACTTTTCAATTTCTTTGCGAATATCGGAAGAAGATTGAGAAATTAATATATCATTATCTCTTATATGCCCCGTCTTGGATTGGGTGTTGGTAATACTAACCATCTGGCTGCCCATTAACCCGTTTTGCACTACTTGGGTATATGCATCGCGGTAAATATAAGTGGAGCGACGCTTGGTAATAATCATATCAATAACCACAGCAGTATCAGAAAGAATGGTAATATTTTTAACCCTGCCTACATCCATGCCATGAAACATAACTTTGGCTCCGGGATTCACACCTTTTACATCCTTGACAATGGTTTTAACATGTACAACTTTTGTAAATATATACTGACGTTCACCCAGCATATAAAAAGCCGTCAGGAATATTAACACGCCCAAAAATACTAATGCGGCAACCCGAAAATAAACAACAAGTAATTTATTTTGCATTTATAGATAATTAGATTTTACAAAGAAAAACAAATTTAAGAGATTTTAGTTCTGCAATAAAGCTATAAAAAAAATACTTTGCTAACATAATCCGTTTTTCCACGATAAAAATAACATTTTTCAGCTCCGTTAACTTTTTTTTAATATATACATTGTTGCAATCACATTATAAATCGCTTATATTTGTAATCGTTATCTAAAAACATCTTTTGCTATGTCAAAATCAATGGATAAAGAAAAAAAAGAAACAAAAAAGCAGCCGGCTAAATCACTAAAAGAAAAAAGAGCTGAGAAAAAAGAAAAAAAAGCTGCTAAATCTTAAACATATCGGGCTTTGTCCCGATTTTTTGTTTATTTATATTTATTATGTTTAAAATTAGTACCTTTGCAGCCCAATTATTAATACTCAGAGATGGAAAATTACGAAGAAGATAATGAATACCTGCGCGAATTGCTTGAACGTTTTGAAAACAACACCAGCCAAGGCAGTTATTCCTTTTTCGATAGTGGCGAACTGGAGGATATTATTTATCACTATTTTAACGAAGCCGAATACGCAAAAGCTTTAAATGCCATTGAATTTGCAATAAGCTATTTCCCTACCGAAACCATATTCAAGGTTTTTATGGCACAGTATTTCCTCAATACGGGGGCATACGAAAAAGCCTTGTCAAGCCTTAAAAAGCTACACTCCTTAGAGCCCAACAATGCCGACATTGTGCTTTCATTAGCCACCGCATACAGCCAAATGGAGCGGCCGAATGAGGCTATAAGAGAATATAAAAGGGTGTTGGAACTTACTGACGAAGATGCAGATGAAGTTTTTAAAAATATAGCTTTTGAATACCAAAACTTAAATAATGCCCAAGAGGCGCTTTTGTATTTTCAAAGAGCCTATAGGTACAAACCCAGGAAAAATGCAAGCTTGCTGTTTGAAATAAGCTATTGCTACGAAACATTACAAAAAAACGAAGAAGGCATTCAGTTTTTTACAGATATTATAAATAAAGACCCTTATTGCTATGAAGCTTGGTATAATTTGGGCATCATTTATAATTATTCAGGATTATACGAAAAAGCAATAGATGCGTTTGACTTTTCCATTGCCATAAAACCCACATACATTCCTGCATATTTGATAAAAGCACAGATGTATGAACAGATGGATATGTATAAAGAGGCTATAAACACGTATAAACAATCTTTAGACGTTGAAGCGGATGATGCTTCGGTATATTACTACATTGCCAATTGTTATGCTTTTAGCGACAATTATGATAAAGCGTTGGAATATTACCGCAAAGCCCTTAGTTTAGACAGAATGTTGTCCAATGCGTGGATTGGCATGGGAGTTTCTTATGTAGATATGGGGCAGCCTGCTGAAGCATTGGCACATTTTCAGCAAGGATTGAAAATAGAACCTGACAATGTGGATTATTTAATTCTGATATCAGGATGTTATGAAGATTTGAGCATGAACGAAGCTGCTGAGGCTGCATATCGCCGCGCAGGGGAGCTGGACCCAACCCACCCCGATGTATGGCTCGATTTTTCGGACTTTTATGTAAAAACACAAAACGATTACCAAAAAGCGTTGGATATTATAGAAGAAGGAGCTTTTCATCAAGGCAACAACAGCGAATTGGTGTATCGGAGGGCAGCTTATCTTTATCTCTCAGGACGTGTAAAAGAAGCGATTATCGAATTGTTTATTGCACTTACGATGGATTACAAAGGACATGAATTGTTTTTGGAATATAACCCAAGGCTGCAACAATCCGACGAAATTATACAAGCCATACAATCGTTTAAAAATCATACTAATATTTCAAATAACTAAGTGTAATGGGAATTACCGAATGGATTGCTAAAACGGCGGTTGCTATTATTGCCGCTACTTCATACCCCGGCGTTTTCTTTTTAATGATGTTGGAAAGCATGGTATTTCCTGTTCCCAGCGAAGCGGTAATGCCTTTTGCGGGATTTTTGATAGCCGACGGCACTTTTACTTTTACAGGCGTTATCGTGGCAAGCACATTGGGCAGCATTGCAGGCTCCCTGTTATCATACGCTATTGGTTTTTACGGAGGCAAACCTTTTGTAGAAAGATTCGGAAAATATCTGTTGTTAGATAAAAAAGACCTGGCGCTTACGGAAAAGTTTTTCGCCAAACGCGGCGAGCTTACTATTTTTATATCGCGTTTTATTCCTGTTATCCGCCACCTGATAAGTATTCCGGCAGGCATGGGTAAAATGAATCTTACCAAATTCAGCATTTATACTGTTTTGGGCGCCGGCATGTGGAATGCTTTTCTTGCATACGTGGGCTACAAGCTGAAAAACAACTGGTCTGAAGTGATGAAATACAGCCACACCATAGACATTGTAGTGGTTGCCGTTTTAGGATTGGCTTTTCTTTATTATCTTTATAAAATTTACTTAAATTTGAAAGATAAAAAAGTTAAGGAATAAAGTAATGGACTTGTACGGACTTATCGGTTATCCACTCTCACACTCGTTTTCAGCCGCTTATTTTACCCGCAAATTTGAAACCGAACATATAGATGCTGCCTATAAGTTGTTTCCCTTACCTCATATTGAAGATTTACCTGATTTAATACAAGCACAAACCCAACTCCAAGGGTTTAATGTAACCATACCGCACAAAATCAGTATGCTTCCTTTTATACATACTCTTAGCCCTGAGGCTCTCGACACAGGCGCGGTAAATTGTGTTAAAATAAACAGAAACAACCAACATATAGAACTCAAAGGCTATAATACGGATATTTACGGATTTGAGCTCAGCCTAAAACCCTTGCTTGGCAATATGCACACACATGCCCTTATTCTGGGAAGCGGCGGAGCTGCAAAAGCTGTTGCTTACGTGCTGAAAAAACTCGGCATCAACTTTTTGCAGGTATCACGAAATCCGAAAACAACAAACCATATAGATTATAAAGATATTACCGAAGAAATAATATCCACACACAAACTCATTATTCATACTACCCCTCTGGGCATGTATCCGGAAACGGAAAATTTTCCTGACATTCCTTATCATTTATTGAGAAATGAACATGTTTTGTATGATTTGGTTTATAATCCTGAAGAAACTATGTTTTTAAAAAAAGGAAAAGCTGCAGGTGCAATTTGTAAAAACGGAATGGAAATGTTAACCCTGCAAGCGGAAAAATCATGGGGTATATGGAATAATACCTAACATTTTTTTACTTTTTATCTGATAAAATCAATTGTTTAACTATAATTTTCATTAAAAATCATGTCGGTATTAATGCAATTTGCCATGTTTCCCACGGATAAAGGCGCAAGCGTAAGTCAATGGGTTAGCAAAATAATAGAAATGGTACGTGAAAGTAATTATCCGTACAAACTAAGTCCCATGGGCACTATAGTTGAAACCGAAACCATAGAGCAGGCAAACCAAATAGTTGCCCAAGCGTATAAACTCCTACAACCTGATTGCAAAAGGGTATATTGTACCGTTACTTTTGATATAAAGGAAGGTGAAACCGGACGAATGGCGCAAAAAATAAAATCTATTGAAAACAGAATAGGAGAAGTAAATGTATAAAATGTACCATATAATTTTTGCTGTTATAGCCATTGCAGGCGCAGCGTGTTTTTTATTCTCCTGTGGAGGAACAAATAAGAAAGACACCTCCAAAGCGCTTATTGTAAGCATTAATCCACAGAAATATGTTTTAAAACAGCTTATAAATAACGACTTTGACATTATTGTGATGTTGCCCACAGGCGCCAACCACGAAACATATGAACCTACGCCCCAAGACTTGAAAAAAGTTTCGGAGTCAGATGTTTATTTTTCCTTAGGTCATCTGGATTTTGAAAAAGCATGGGTAGATAGATTTAAATCCGTGAACCCTCATTTGGATGTAGTTAATACTTCGGAAAACATAAACTTAATAAGTGGACACGCATGCAGCCATCACGAAGAAGCGGGGCATGAGCATGCCCATGAAGGTATTGACCCACATATTTGGTTGTCCGTATCTTGTATAAAAGTCCAAGCCCAAAATATTTACAATACGCTTATCACTAAATTCCCCGAAAACAAGGATATTTATACAAAAAATTTAACTGCATTCAACCAAAATGCAGATATTTTAAATAAAGAAATTGCGGAAATATTGAACCATGCCAAAACAAAAAGTTTTATTATTTATCATCCGGCGTTGGCTTATTTTGCGCGTGATTACGGATGGGAACAAATAAGCATGGAAAATGAAGGCAAAGAGCCATCGGCAGCCCATTTAAAAGAGCTTATATACACGGCAAAAACAAAAGGAATTAAGAAAATATTAATTTCAAAAGAGTTTGATACGCGCCATGCTGAAACATTAGCAAAAGAAATAGACGGCGAACTTATTGTTTTTGACCCTATGAGCGAAAACTGGGCTGAAAACTTAAAGGATTTGGCACAAAAATTAGCAAAAGACTAATGCGCAAACTTATTGAACTGGAAAATGTTTGGGGCGGGTATAGCGGACAGACTGTACTCAGCAATGTTTCGCTTCCCGTATTCGAAAACGACTATATAGGTATTATAGGTCCTAACGGGGGCGGCAAAACAACTTTGATAAAGCTTATATTGGGACTTATTAAGCCCACCAAAGGACTTATACACAGTTATCTGCAAAACGGCGAAACCATAGGTTATTTACCGCAGCAATCGCATATAGACCGCAAATTTCCGATAAGAGTAAAAGATATTGTTGTTTCGGGACTTATGTCGCACAAAGGTATTTTTAAACGTTACACCTCCTCTGATACGGAGCAAGCGGAAGCTTTACTGAAACAAATGGGAATTCTCCATTTACGTAATAAAACCATTGGAGAAATATCAGGCGGTCAATTTCAACGGGTGCTTATATGCCGCGCCATTATTTCCAATCCAAAGCTTTTGATATTAGATGAACCGAATACTTTCGTGGATAACAAATTTGAAAAAGAACTGTACGAGGCACTAGGAGAGTTTAACCAACGCATGGCTATTATGATGATAACACATGATGTAGGAACCATTTCTTATTTCGTGAAAACTATAGCTTGCGTAAATAACCATTTGCACTATCATCCGTCTAATATTATAACTGCCGAACAACTCGCAAGCTATAACTGCCCTATTCAAATTATTACCCATGGCGACGTTCCGCATACCGTGCTTCAAAAACATGAGGATGGGTGCATGTCGCATGTGCATAATCACCAAAAACATTAATTTTTATGGGATTTCTGGAATATAATTTTATCTCAAATGCCATTATTGCTGCTTTTTTGGCAAGCCTTACCTGCGGAATCATCGGTTCGTATATTGTTGCCAAACGTATGGTTTTTATCAGCGGAGGCATCACGCACGCATCCTTTGGCGGCATAGGCATAGGTTATTTTTTGGGCATAAATCCCATCATAGGCGCTATGGTTTTCAGCGTATTATCAGCATTCGGGATAAGGCTTATCTCAAATAGCAAGGAAATACGTGAAGATTCGGCTATAGGTATGCTGTGGTCGTTGGGAATGGCTATAGGCATTATTTTTATTTATCTCACGCCCGGCTATGCCCCCAACTTGATGAGCTATCTTTTTGGAAGTATACTCACCGTTACGCGTTTGGACTTATTACTTATGGCACTGCTTGCCGTAGCGGTTATTGCCATATTTGTGCTTTTCTACCGTCCCATCCTGTTTATTGCCTTTGATGAAGAGTATGCAAAAACACACAAAATGCCTGTGGAGATTATCAACTACTTGTTGCTTATGCTTATAGCATTGGTAATAGTTGCTAACATACGCGTGGCAGGTATTATATTGGCAATTTCATTTCTTACCATTCCGCAAAGTACCGCCAACCTTTTTAGTAACAATCTTAAAAGTATCATATACCTCTCCATGGCTATAAGTTTCATGGGAAGCTTGTTGGGACTTTGGTTTTCTTATATGTGGAATATCCCTTCGGGCGCTACTATTATTTTTGTATTTGTAATAATTTTTGCAATCTCAAAGGGAATAAAAAGTATGCTAAGTAAGCATGCAGATAAAATGGCATAATAAGTATATCAGCTTTATTATTAAATGCATTCACAATAAGAATTATAAAAATTTTAATACATTTAATATATATTATTTTAATTAATGTAATTTTTGGTATAGATTTAGCGCTATCTTTATTATACTTTTAACTCTTGATGCTCTTTCTATTTAATTAAACCTAAAGGTGTTATACCAAAAATAAAGGCAAAAAAACGAAATTATACTTATATTAAAGAGGGCTGTATCAAAAGTAAAAAAGATAAACCACAAAGGCAAAGTAAGGAAAATACAAAGCATACAAAGCCTTACTAATCAATAGAATATAGTTTGTATGCTTTGTGTTTTCCTTTGCGTACTTTGTCGGTTAAAAAATTTTTGAGACAGCCTCAAATAGAATAATATTATTTACAAAAGTCTTATTTTTCAATCCTTATACGGGCATCAACGGCTATAACCGATTTCATATTTCCCAATAAAGGATTGATGTCCATTTCGGCTATTTCGGGTGCAGCCAAGCAAAGCGCTGAAACACGTTGTATTACCTCAGCAAAGGCATCCTGATTAACGCCTTCCTGTCCGCGGGCTCCCTCAATAAGTTTATAGCTCTTAAGTTTCTTAATCATTGCATGCGCATCTTGCTTAGAAACAGGCGCCAACGAAGACTGCACATCTTTTAAAATTTCAATATAAATGCCTCCTAATCCGCAAAGCACCATATGTCCGAATTTGGCTTCCTTTTTAGCGCCTACATAAATTGAATGTCCTGTAAGCATAGGTTGAATAAGGATGGCTGTGGTATCCTTAATTTTTATCATGCGGTTAAACTCTTCGGTAACCTTGTCAAAGTTATTTACATTTAAAGCTACGCCTCCCACGTCTGACTTATGCACGGGTCCCACAACTTTCATAACCACGGGCAATCCCAGTCTGTCAGCTTCTTTTACTGCATCTTCGGCGCTTGTAACAACCGCTTCGCCTGCACGCGGAATGCCGGCAGCGTCAAATAGTTGCTGTACTTTTTCGGGATGCAGGTATCCGTTTTCTGCCTTATCAACAATAGCACGTATTTTAGCCGTATCAATTGGGGGGAGTTCCACATTTTCGGCAGCAGGCGCAGGCGTATGGTACACTTTTGCCAATGCATTGCCTAATACCACTTCTTCAGGGAAATTTATATTGCCAAGCGCTATAAAATATTCTATTTCTTTTTTAACGTTTACTACGGATGGAAGAATAGGATAAATAGGTTTTTTACATGTTTTTATTTTCTCACTCAATAATTTGTAAACATCATATACTTCAAACAAACCGGGGCTTCCAAAAATAACAGCCATGCCATCGATGTTGTCAAAATCGTTTTCGCAAGCATCAATAATATGACCCAACTGTTCGGCAGTGCCGGTAGCTAAAAAGTCGATGGGATTGGCGACTGACGAACCGGGGAATAATTTTTCCAACAATGCGGGACTTTCCAAGTGAGGAACTTCCATGCCGTTGTTGGATAAAGCATCCGTAAGCATCACTGCCGGACCTCCCGCGTGTGTTATAATTGCAATATTTTTGCCTTTCAATGGTTTTTGTAGAAAGACACCTGCCACGGTTACCAATTCCTCACGCCCATAGCAGCGGACAATGCCTGCTTTGCGAAACAGCGCATCTACAGCTACATCAGGGCTTGCCAATGCGCCCGTGTGTGAGGAGGCTGCGCGGCTGCCCGCAGAAGAACTTCCCGATTTGATAGCCGCTATCCTGCAACCTTTCCTAATCAAAGATGAAGCATGTTTGAGCAGTACATCAGGCTTGTTGATGCTTTCTACGTATAGAAGTTTTACCGGTGAACTTTTCCCTTCCACATAGGTTTCGTCCAAATACTTTAAAATATCCTCTACTCCCAATTGTGCGCTGTTGCCTACGGAATAAACGCTTTCAAATTTCAAGCCCGTAGCGTATGCGGCTTCGAGGATAAATACGGCTGTGGCGCCTGATCCGGTGATAAAATCAATGGTGCCGGGTACCATTTTAGGTATGGGGGTTGAGAATACGGAAGTATGGTTATAATTCATCATCCCTATGCAATTGGGACCAATAAGGCATGCATTATATTTATTTACCGTATCCACAATTTGTTTTTCCAAACGGGCACCTTCTTCATTTTCTTCATGAAAACCCGCCGAAAGTATGATAAAAGCTTTAGTTCCTTTGTCCTTAGCAAGAGTTTCCACCGTTTCGGGACAATATTTGGCGGCAATGGCTAATATTGCCAAATCGCATGGAGGCAACTCGCTTACGTTTTTTTGACAGTTGATACCCTGTATGTTATCTTCTTTGGGATTTACAACATACAGTTTACCTTTAAAATGGTTATCTATCAGGTTTTTAAGCACTTTGCCACCTGGTTTGGTAACATCATTGGAACCTCCAACAACAACAATGCTCGAAGGATTTAATAATTCTTGGGTTATCATGAATATATATTTTGAATATTAAATACGTTATTAAACGGATGCGAAGTTACAAATATTTTAAAACTACGGTTATTTACGTATTTAAATTTCACCATATTTAATAAGCAATAAATATTTGCTTTAATGCATACGTAAACCGAGCACTCCTACACAGAGGAGGTGCGTTTGCGCATGCACTCTTTAGCGTGCATAAAGAATAAGGAATTGCCTACTTTTTGAGTACCTCTTTGAGATATTGTGCCGTATAGCTTTTTTTATTTTTCACCACTTCTTCGGGCGTTCCCTGCACAATAATATCACCGCCTTTTTGTCCACCCTCCGGACCTAAATCAATGATATAATCTGCCATTTTTATTACTTCCATGTTGTGCTCTATCACAAGCACGGTATTGCCTCTGTCAACCAACCTGTTGAGCACGTTGATAAGCACATGCACATCTTCAAAATGCAAACCCGTAGTAGGTTCGTCCAAAATATACAGCGTTCGCCCTGTGTCGCGCTTGGAGAGTTCTGTTGCCAATTTCACACGTTGGGCTTCCCCTCCCGAAAGCGTAGTTGACTGTTGTCCCAAGGTTATATACCCCAAGCCTACTTGGTATAAAGTATTTATTTTTTGTAGTATGGAAGGAATGTTTTCAAAAAACTCAATAGCTTGTTCAATGGTCATATCCAACACATCGGATATGGATTTACCTTTGTATCGCACTTCAAGGGTTTCGCGGTTATAGCGCTTGCCTTGGCAGGTTTCGCAAGGCACATGCACATTTGGCAAAAAATTCATTTCTATAACACGCACGCCCGCTCCTTGGCATGTTTCGCACCTACCACCTCTTACGTTAAAAGAAAAACGCCCCGGCTTGTATCCCCTTATTTTGGACTCCGGAAGTTCGGCAAACAGTTTACGAATATCGTCAAACACACCGGTATATGTAGCGGGATTTGAACGAGGCGTGCGCCCGATAGGCGATTGGTCTATTTCAATAACTTTATCTATATTTTTTAAACCTTCTATGGATTTATAAGCCAACGGTTTTTTAACGGAACGGTATAACTCATGACTGATAAGGGGATAAAGCGTTTCGTTAATCAATGTGGATTTACCACTGCCCGATACGCCCGTTATACATACAAACATACCCAAAGGCAACACAAAATCGACATTTTTAAGGTTATTGCCCGAAGCGCCTTTGAGTTCAATGGATTTCCCGTTGCTTTGACGGCGATTTTCAGGAATAGCAATAGCTTTTTTACCACTTAGATATAAACCTGTAATGCTCGAAGATTTTTTAACTTCCTGAGGCGTACCTTGCGATACGATATGCCCCCCATGCACACCGGCGCCCGGACCTATATCTATCAGGTGGTCGGCGGCAAGCATCATATCTTCATCATGTTCTACCACTATAATAGAATTACCCGTATCGCGCAACTGTTTGAGTGACTCTATAAGCTTATGGTTGTCGCGCTGGTGCAAGCCTATGCTTGGCTCATCCAAAATATACAACACGCCCACCAATTGCGATCCAATTTGGGTGGCAAGCCTAATACGCTGCGACTCACCTCCTGAAAGGGTGGCAGAGGAACGGTTAAGTGAAAGATAGTCTAATCCTACGTTGAGCAAAAAACTTATTCTCTTCTTTATCTCTCTTATAATTTCGAAGGCTATAAGACTTTGCTTTTCATTCAGCTTATTTTCTACATTTTTAAACCACTCAGCCAAGGACAAAATATCCATTGAAGCCAAGTCGGCAATGTTTTTATCGTCTATTTTATAAAATAACGCTTCTTTTTTGAGCCTTGCACCGCCGCATTCGGGGCATTTTACCGTATTCATAAAACTTTCAGCCCAGCGTTTTATGCCTTCCGTATCAGCTTCCTCGTTTTGATTGACGATGTATTGCACAATGCCTTCAAAATTGAGGTTATACGTGTTGGTAATTCCCAAATAGTCGTTTTTTACTTTTATTACTTCTTCGGAACCGTATAATATGGTTTCGATGGCTTCATGCGGAATATCTTTAATGGGCGTATCAAGCGTAAAACGGTATTTAGCCGCAATGGCTTCCAATTGCCTGAATATCCAGTTGTTCTTATATTCTCCCACGGGGGCTATACCGCCTTTTTTTATACTTTTGGACTTATCGGGAATAATTTTATGCAAGTCAATTTCAGAAACATAGCCTAAACCTTTACATTTTTCGCAATAGCCAGCAGGGGAGTTAAAAGAGAAAGTATTGGGTTCGGGCTCATCATAGGAAATACCCGAAACAGGATCCATAAGCAGTTTGCTATAATAATATACCTTGTCCGAAACGGTTTCCATAACCATGAGCACGCCTTTACCAAATTTCATGGCTGTTTGCACGGATGATTGTATGCGCGACAATGATTTTTCGGACACTTTAACAGTATCTATTAAAATTTCCACATTATGGGTTTTGTAACGATCGAGTTGCATGGCGGGTGTGATGTCGTTTATTTTGCCGTCAACACGCACTTTCAAAAATCCTTGTTTTCTTATTTGCTCAAACAGCTCGCGATAGTGTCCTTTGCGCGCACGCACTACGGGGGCTAAAAGATATATCGTTTTCCCGTCATAAGCTTCACTGATAAGGTTTATGATTTGCTCATCGGTATAGCGCACCATCTTTTGGTTGGTTATATAGGAATATGCCTCTCCCACGCGCGCATACAACAAGCGGAGAAAATCATAAATTTCGGTGATGGTTCCCACGGTAGAGCGGGGATTTTTATTGGTAGTTTTCTGCTCTATGGATATCACGGGACTTAACCCTGTAATTTTATCCACATCCGGACGTTCTATGTCGCCTATAAACTGGCGGGCATATGCCGAAAATGTTTCCATATACCGACGCTGCCCTTCAGCATAAATGGTATCAAACGCCAATGATGATTTCCCACTACCACTCATTCCCGTAACTACTACCAACTGGTTGCGGGGAATAAAAACATCTATATTTTTTAAATTATGCTCTCTTGCCCCGTATATTTCTATACGTTCGGTTTCTGTTGCACCTTTTTCTTCTATTGCTGAACGGGAGTTTTTTTTAGTCATATGTTATGCACTACCTGCATTATCTAAGAAGGTTACGCGAATTTATGGTATCATTAAAAATATATTCAGGATTTTTAATACCCCTATAAATATTTTCAGGATTTTCAAATCCCTTTTCGGGCAAATCAATATAATATACCTTTCCCGGGGCAACGCTAAGTTTATCTTTTCTTAACCAAGGATTATACTCTTTCAACAACCGGTATGTAACACCTTGCGCTTTGGCAAAATCTGCCAGATTTTCAATGGTTGAGTCCACTTTTACCTGATAGGTTGGCAAGGGCGGATATAAATCTTTATTTCTTATAAAATAACCGTAATGTGTGGGCGATTCATAAATCAACTTAAAAGAATAAATTCTATAGAGATAGCGCATCGTTTCGTCAGGTAGATGCAAATCGAAAAAGCTGGTTACTTTTTGGTCGTTCATAGCCCTGGAAAGCCTACCCCCTCCCCCATTATATGCAGCCGCCACTGACGACCACGTGCCATATTTGTTATAAAACCCTTTAATGATTTTGCAAGCTGCTTCCGTTGATTTTACAATATGATAACGTTCATCTACTTCTTCGGTTATTTCCAGCCCGGCTTCTTTACCCGTATCGGGCATTATTTGCCAAAAGCCTGCAGCTCCTGATCCTGAGCGTGTTTGAATCAAACCACTTTCAGCCAATACCATATATTTAAAATCCTCGGGGATACCGTTTTTTGTAAGGATGGGAACAATGGTTCCGAAATAACGCCCTGTTCTCTTCAAAATTAACAGTGTTGTAGCATGCATATAAGTATTGATGGTTAATTCCTTATCCAATCCTTCCCGCACATAGTATAGGTTAAGCGGAGCCTTTTCGCCTGCAAACTGAACTTCATCAGGCAACACGAGCGAAAAAACTTTATTACTGCGAATAAATGCTTTTTGATATTCTATGTCCGCCTCCGTTTTTTTTAAACCCGAAGCTATATAAAACCCTTGTGTTGCTATTATTACGGCTAATAACAATATGAGTAAAATATACTTTTTTTTAGTCATTTTCAATATTAACAAATTCAGATAATAAGATTTATAAATATAAGATAAACGTAGTAATTGCTTTAGTTATTATACACCAAAGAAAAAATAGGAATTTGTTTTTTTTAGTCTTTAAAACATGTATTTTAACTATTGTTAAGCTAAGTCTAAAATGGCGTGTTTGATGTTTTGTAAACATTTATTAATCATAAACAATACATCTATAAACTCCAAACTCATTACTCTTAACTAAACACTATTAGTATATCCGATTGCAGGAGATACAATATTTATATAAAACAAATCCCTATTTTAAATTTATTTATTATTTTAAAGGTGTATAACCTCTCCATAGGCTGCAGCCACAGCTTCCATCACGGCTTCGCTCATGGTTGGGTGCGGATGCACGGCTTTTAGTATTTCGTGTCCGGTAGTTTCCAGTTTGCGGGCAACTACGGCTTCGGCAATCATTTCGGTAACATTATCTCCAATCATATGACAGCCAAGCCATTCGCCATATTGGGCATCAAAAATTACTTTTACAAATCCGTCTTTGTTGCCTCCCGCGCTCGCTTTACCTGAAGCTGAGAATGGAAATTTACCTACTTTTATTTCGTAGCCTGCTTCTTTAGCTGCTTTTTCGGTCATACCTACCGAAGCTATTTCGGGCGTGGTATAGGTACATCCGGGAATATTTGCATAATCAACGGGCTCTACATTCATACCTGCAATTTTTTCAACACAAGTAATACCTTCGTGAGATGCAACGTGAGCCAAAGCGGGACCTTTTACGATATCGCCAATGGCATAATAGCCTTCCACGTTTGTTCTGTAAAATTCATCAACCAATACTTTACCTTTTTCAAACTGTATGCCTGTTTCTTCCAGTCCAAGGTTTTCCAAATTGGTAATTACTCCTACTGCCGAAAGTACAACATCGCATTCGATAATTTCTTCCGCTTTGGGTGTTTTTACGGTAACTTTGCACTTATCGCCTGTGGTATCTACCGCTTCTACTGATGAGGATACCATTACCTTTAGCCCTGCCTTTTTAAAACTGCGTTCCAGTTGTTTGGAAACTTCTTCGTCTTCCACAGGAACAATGTTGGGCATAAATTCGACCAAAGTTACTTTTACGCCTATGCTGTTAAAAAAGTGTGCAAATTCAGAACCTATGGCTCCGGAGCCTACCACCACCATACTTTCTGGTTTTTCGCTGAGCACCAAAGCTTCTCTGTAACCTATAATTTTTTTACCGTCTTGTTTGAGGTTAGGCAATTCGCGCGACCGCGCGCCGGTAGCCAAGATAATATGATTAGCCGAGTATTCGGTTTGGGCATTGTCCGCCCCTTTTACAATTACTTTTTTGCCCGGTGCCACTTTTCCAAATCCCTGAATAACCTCTATCTTATTTTTCTTTAACAAAAACTGTATTCCTTTGCTCATGCCGTCAGCCACTTCGCGGCTGCGTTTTACCATTGCGGGCAAATCGGGTGTGGCTTCGCCGTTTATTTTAACTCCGTAGTTTTCTGCATGTTTCAGATAATTATATACTTGTGCGCTTTTGAGTAAGGCTTTGGTGGGAATACATCCCCAATTAAGGCAAATGCCCCCCAGTTCTGCTCTTTCAACAATAGCCGTTTTAAAACCTAATTGTGCAGCACGGATAGCCGCTACATATCCGCCGGGACCGCTCCCAATAACAATAACATCGTAGTTCATGGTAAGTATTTTTAAAAAATGATGATTAAAAACTGTAAATAAAATATAACAAGCAAAAAACGCGTTTTGTTTTAAATGTAAAACGGCACGCATCTAACGCGTACCGCTTTTCCTATATGTTTTTATAGTATTTTAGTGCTTTTTGGTACTGTCAACCTCCGGCATCATCTGAGGCATCGCATTGGGATCCACTATTTTGTAGTCGGCAGGCACCTTAAACTTGTCGGCAGGAACTGATACGTTAAGTTGTGCTTTTTCAACCACAAGTTCGTTGGTTCCCATCACCAATTTTAAAGGAATATTTTTATAGTGCACGCCTTGGATTTTCTCGGTATGATTAATGGTATCCGGCGACATAGAATATTTAACTCCTTTAAGACCTGCCACTGTTTCTTTTCCTTCTTCTTTATAGTCGAATTTCTTTTTCATGTCAGCCGTATATCCCATAATATTGGTTTGTTCCAACATTTCTTTAGGGAGCGTAATTTTGTAGGCTTCTTTAACAGCTTTATCTTCTCCGTTAAAAGAATTTGACAACATGTATCTGTAAAACACATTACCTTCCTTAATAACAACGGTATGTTGTTTAAAATTCATGCCGTTTTGGCTGCCTTCAACAACTGTTTCCGTAACTTCTTTTTTACCAAACTCGTCAAAATAAACAGTTTGTGTCATTTTTACCCCATTTGCATTGATGGGTTTAAAAGTAAGAATACCGCTTTTTTCGCCATAAGGTTGTTCGGCTGTAGTTTTAACATTTTGCGAGCAAGACACCAATAAAGTAATAATGATGAATTGCGCAATTAATAAGGATTTCTTCATTTGTTATTTTATTTAATTAGAATGTGCTGAAATTTTGGGCAAAAGTATAAAAATACTCGTTATGAAAAACAATAAATAAAAAATCTATTTTAAACTGATATTCAAAAGAATTTATTTTAAAGGTATTTGTCTGGAAAAGCCTTTTTCCAACGATATAAAAGTTTCGGTAAACGTAATTTCGGGTATGGATTGGATTTGTTCCACAATAATCTGTTTTAAGTGCTCATTGTTGCGTGCAAGTATTTTTATGAGCAGCGAATATTTGCCTGAAATATGATGGCACTCTACAATTTCGGGTATTTGCTTTATTTTTTCGAATACTTCGTCGTGCGTGCGCGTGGAAGTAAGGTTTACCTGTATGCCTATAAACGCGCATGTATAATAGCCCATTTTGGCGGTATCCCATGCTATTTGAGAGCCTGCCATTATGCCATTTTCTTTCATTTTGCGTATGCGTTGTTGTACGGCGGTATGTGTTACCTTGCATAGTTTGGCAATGGCTACGTATGACATGCGGGCATCTTTTTCCAGTTGCTCTACTATTCGACGGTCAAGCGCATCAAAATGAAAGTTTTTTTGCATATAAAAAAGGTATCTTTATAAGAAATAATGCTTTTTTGTTATATTTGGTTTCAAAATTAAAAAATATTATATAAATAAGTTTCAAAATTATAGTTTTTACGTTTTATTTGGTACATTCTGATATTTTTGCTTTCGTTATTTTTTGCCTTGAATAGAGCTCAAAATTCAAGGTAAACTTAATGACATATAATACTTTGTGATAAATATAAAAACTATACAACACATGAAAAAAGACCCAACAAGAGCTTTGTTTGATTTGAAACAGTTCGGCGAATTTGGCGATGTTAATCCATCCATAACCGATTCTGCCACATACACCTTTATGCAGGCAAAAACCATGACGGACACTTTCCACGGCGAAGCCGAAGGCTGTTTCCTTTATTCACGCCATTGGAATCCCAGCAACAAATATCTTGCCGATGCGTTGGCTGCAATGGAAAATACGGAGGCTGCATGGGTTACCGCCTCAGGTATGGGCGCTATCACCTGTGCTTTGTTGCAACTTTGCAACACCGGCGACCATATCGTATCAAGCCGCACCACCTATGGCGGCACATTTGCCTTTATGCAAAACTATCTCCCCAAGTTTAACATTGCTACAAGCTTTGTGGATATTACCAATTTGGAAGAAGTAAAAAAATCTATTACCCCAAATACTAAAGTTATTTATACCGAAACAATGACAAATCCCATGCTGCAGATTTCAGACATCAAAGCATTGGCTGCCATTGCAAACGAACATAATATAAAACTTGTGGTTGACAATACTTTTACACCTATGATGGTGCAACCTTCTGATTTAGGCGCACATGTAGTTGTATATAGCATGACTAAATTTATTAACGGTAAAAACGACTGTGTGGCAGGCGCTATTTGTTCAACCAACGAATTTATCAACTCTCTTATTGATGTGAATAACGGCACAGCGATGTTGCTTGGTCCGGTATTGGATCCGTTGCGTTCATCGAGCATTTTAAAAAATCTTCACACATTGCACATACGCATGCAACAGCACAGCAAAAACGCGATGTACCTGGCTGAAAAATTAAAAGCAACGGGCATACGCGTAAGCTATCCGGGACTGCCGGAACACAAGGGACACGAGCTTATGAAATCTATCATGAATCCCGATTTCGGTTTTGGAGGCATGCTTGCCATTGACTTAGGTACAAGCGAAAGAGCTTCTAAATTTATGGAAATGATGGAGAAAAAGGATGTTGGTTATCTGGCTGTTAGCCTGGGTTATTTCAAAACGCTGTTCAGCAACTCCGGCAAAAGTACTTCCAGCGAAGTTCCTGAAGAGGTACAACACGAAATGGGTTTATCCGAAGGTCTTGTACGTTTCAGCGTAGGCTTGGATCATGATATAGAACATACATGGAAACGCATTGAGGAATGCTTAAAATCAGTTTAAGCAAATAGTTTATAGTTTTTTAGGTTTAAAGGCGGGTATATGATATGCCCGCCTTTTTTATTGATGTTAAAAATTATACTTTTGAAAAAAATTTCAGAAAAATGATAAAAAACCTCTTATTAGTCGGAATTGGCGGTTTTATAGGCTCGGTTGCGCGCTATTTGGTTTCAAAAGGGATGAGCCAATGGGGAGCTTCAGGTTTTCCGGCTGCTACTTTCACGGCAAATATAGCAGGGTGCTTCTTAATTGGCATATTTTACGCCCTATCAACCAAAGGGGAATTATTCTCTTCTTCATGGAGGCTATTCCTGATGGTGGGTATTTGCGGAGGATTTACCACATTTTCTTCTTTTGCGCTTGAAAACATGGTTTTGCTACGCAACCACGACTATATATTATTTCTGCTCAACGCCATAGGCAGTCTCGCATTGGGAATAATTGCCACCGTAGGAGGTTTCGCGCTTATACAAAAATGGGGCTGATTATTTAAGCTTATCTTTAAACACTTCCTTAAATTTCTCTAACTTAGGCGTAATAACAAACATGCAATAAGGCGCTCTGTTATTTTTATTGTAATAATCCTGATGATAATTTTCAGCTTTATAAAAAGTAGTAAAAGGCGCTATCTCAGTAACAATAGGCTTATCGAACACCTTTGTTTCCTCTAACTTTTGCTTGTAGGTTTGGGCGATTCGTTGCTGTTGCGCATCGTGGTAGAATATGACCGAACGATATTGCGTACCTCTGTCAGCACCTTGTTGATTAAGCGTTGTAGGGTCGTGACTGCCCCAAAAAGCTTCCAATAAATCCGCATAACTTATTATTTTAGGATTATATATAATTTGTATTACCTCGGCATGTCCTGTTTCTCCTGAACATACATCATCATAAGTAGGATTAGGATATGTGCCGCCCGCATATCCTGATTGCACGGAAACAACTCCTTTTAGCTGCTGAAATACAGCCTCGGTACACCAAAAACAACCTGAGCCGAAAGTTGCCGTATCTTGCGCTTTAGTTATGTTTATATTTTCGTCCATTTTAACTTTCCTTTCAAAACCGTTAGGACGGGCTGTACATGCAGCTAACCCAAGTAATGCCGCTACCAAAAACAATTGCTTCATGATTAACCCTTTCATTTTTTTATTTATAGTTAAACATTTTTGAAATGAGGAAAGTTCAAAAAAATAATTTTTGGAATTTATTTATTGAACTCTTTACTGGCGACTGTGTTTCTACTTTAAAATAAAATGTAATAGTTATGAATACAGAAGAAAAAATTATCGAAACATTAAAAAAGAGCGATAAAGCAATGAGTGCGGGGCAAATTGCAGATGCTACGGGCATTGACCGCAAAGAAGTGGACAAAGCCATGAACGCGCTAAAAAAATCGGAAAAAATAACTTCTCCTCAACGTTGCTATTGGACGGCGAAGTAGTTACTTTTTTACTATTTTAAATTCGGTACGGCGGTTGTTTGCTTTACCTTCAGCCGTATCGTTAGTATCTATAGGTTGTGTTTTTCCGAAACCTTTATAGAAAAGCCTGGCAGGTTCGATACCTTCCTTTATCAAATAGTCGTAAACGGCTTTAGCTCTGTTTTGGGAAAGGGTAATGTTGCGTTCGTCATTTCCGTCGCTATCGGTATGCCCACCAATTTCAATGCTTATAGAGGCGTTGCGTTTAAGGAAGTCTCTCAACTTTTGTAGTTCGGCAATAGATTTAGGCAGCAAATCAAACTTATCAGTATCAAAAAATATGTTTTTCAACACCGCAGTGCTTCCTACTTTTACCGGTTCCAAGGCTATATCAAAATATTTTTCACTTTCCTTGTCCATGTTGTCGGGCATGGAAAAATGTAAGGAATAAAATAAATACCCGTCGCAATTCACGTTTAAAGCATAATCCCTATCCAACGGCAAACTCATCATAAAAGTACCTTTATCTTTGTCCGAAACGGTTTGCACCTCTGTTTCCTTATCATGCAAGTTAATAAGCTCTAATGCTGCACGCAACGGCTCTTTGGTATTTTTGTCAAAAACTTTTCCTTTTATATAGGATGTTTTAACGGGCTGCATAAAAGGGGGGAGCGTAAAATCATAAATATCCGTTTTCCCTTTTCCCTCTTCTCTTTCTACTGACAAATATCCTTTATTGCCTTTGGCATCTACAATCAGGTTAATTTCTTCTTTATTGCTGTTAACAGGAGAACCCAAATTTTGCGGTTTAGTCCATTGTTTATTTTTATCTAAACGAGAAATAAAAATATCCGCACCTCCCAAGCCTTTATGTCCTGTAGAAGAAAAATAAAGTGTTTTTTGGTCGGGGTGCAAAAAGGGAGAAAACTCGTCGCCACTTGTATTGATTACTTTTCCCAAGTTTTGGGGTTTACCCCAGATGCCGCTGAATTGTAGTGTAGATTTCCATATATCGGCACCACCGCATCCGCCGGCACGGTTAGAGACAAAATACAATGTTTTGCCGTCTGATGACAAAAAAGGCTGCGACTCCCATGCAGTAGAATTAACTTCGTTACCCAAATTTTGTGGCGTGGTCCACCTGTCTCCTACTTTGCTGGATATATACAAATCGCAACCACCATACGAATCCGGACGGTTACAAGCCGTAAATATAATCACGTTGCCATCAGCCGAAACACACATAGCGCCTTCATTACCTTTGGTGTTAAAAGGTTCACCCAATTCAACCGGTTTTTGCCATATTTTTGTGGTCGTATCGAATGATGCCACATAAAAATCTTCATCACTTCCCTCCATTACATCACGGTGGGTATAATAAAGGCTTTTATCGTCAAGGCTTATGGCGTTTACAAATTCGTATCCCGATGTATTTATGCTGTCGCCCAGATTTTTAAGGGTAATTTTTTGTGCATTTGATACCAAGTCCATCCTGTAATCGCAAAGGGGCAGGTTTTCTTCCACTTTCTTTTTTTCTTCCGCATTAGAAGGATGAGAAGCCAGGTATTTCTTATATAATCTCTTTGCCTCTACATATTTAGCTTGGGAAAAATATTGATTTCCCAAAATATAATATAAAGAAGGGAAGGAAACCGAATCAAGCTGTAAAGCTTTGCTATAGGCATCTATTGCGTCCTTATTCATTTTCATATCCGAAAAAATATCGCCTCTCAGCACATAGCCGTCAGCCGCATTAGGACTTATTTTCAAATAATTGTCGAGTTGTTTTAAAGCACCTTGTAAATCGCTGTTTTCGTACAAGGCTATGGCTTTCTGAAATGCTTTTTCAGCTTTGGTTTGTGCAAAGGTTAAAGTGCAAGAAAAAAGAAAAACAACGATAAAAAAAAGTTTGGTAAGTTTCATACGCCATTATTTATTTTTTATGAATTATATTCCTGCCTCCTATGTGTCTTTAAACAAGCTTGGGGGCAGACATGTAACTTCGCATGATTACTGTCATTCTCTCTTTCAGAAAGCCGGATTTACATGCTACGTTTTATAATAACTTTCCTTTCATAGTTAGCCTACCCATAATAATAGATAGCTAAATTATCAATTTCTAAACCAATATATGAATATAACAGTCAGAAATTAAATTATTAAAACGTAAAACGCTCTCTGTTTATTATATTTTCCGTTAAATCAAGATACCAAACATCTGCTTCTAAGTAGCGAGCAAAAATAGTTTAATTTATTTCAACCACATAGATTTTTGTTTTTTCAGGTGTAATAAGGTTCACATAGCTTTGATGCACAGCTTCAAATATTATCCCAGATGTTATCTGTTTATTACCTTATCTCTGAGCATTCATTTTCGGCTTCATTCAATCTTATCTATATATCTATATGGTTTAAACAATAATATAAGGTAATTATTGTTTAGCAGTTAATAGGTAATTAAAAGCAATAAAGGCTTACACGTATAATTTTTATGGTATGTGCATAAACTTGTGTGCTTGCAGCGACACGTGCCAACGCGGGTTTTTCATCACATAATCCACAATCATGGGCATTACGTGTTGCATACGGCTCCACTCTGGCTGCAAACAGAGGTAACAAGTTTCTTTTACCTTCGCTGCGTTTTCCTCTGCCCATGCAAAATCGGTTTCGTCAAAAATAATAATTTTCAACTCGTCTGCTATTTGAAGCACATCTTGCTTTGGTGGGCTTTTCTTTTTTGCCGAGAGGCAAATCCATTCAAACTCACCACTTACTGAATGGGAACCTGAAGTTTCCAGATGTATGCTTTGCTTGTGCTGTTTTAGCTGTGCACACAAAAAATCCAAGTTATACATCAAAGGTTCGCCTCCGGTGATAACAATTGTTTGTGAAGGATTATCAAGCGTGTGCTTTACAATCTCCTCTACATCCGTTACAGGATGCAGGTTAGGATTCCATGATTCTTTAACATCGCACCAATAGCAACCTACATCACAGCCTCCCACACGAAGAAAATATGCCGCTTTACCCGTATGAAAACCTTCGCCCTGTATGGTATAAAAATGTTCCATCAGCGGCAAGGCTCTCCCCTGCTCTATTTTTTGCGATTGTGCTACATCCATTTATACTTCTTTGTTATAGGCTTTAAGCGTGTTTGTAAGCAACGATACAATAGTCATTGGACCTACACCTCCGGGCACCGGCGTAATATAGGAAGCTTTTTTGGCTACTTCTTCATATTTCACATCACCTGTAATGTAATACCCCTTTTCGCTGTTGTCCTTTACCCTGTGAATACCCACATCCATAACCACCACCCCATCTTTTACCATATCAGCCGTAAGCATTTCGGGACTGCCGGCGGCAGCTACTATAATATCCGCTTTTAACGTAAATTCTTTTAAATTTTGTGTAGCGGTATGGCACAAGGTAACGGTGCAGTTACCCGGATTTCCTTTTCGGGAAAGCATCACGGACAAAGGCGTGCCTACAATGTTACTGCGCCCTATAATCACACAGTTTTTGCCTGCCGTTTCTATTTTTTCTCTTTCCAATAGTTGCATAATGCCATAGGGCGTAGCCGGAAGGTAAGTAGGTTCGCCCAGCATCATTTTCCCTAAGCTTACGGGGTGAAAACCGTCTATATCTTTTTTAGGATCAATGGCAGCAACTATTTTTTGCACGTTGATATGTTTAGGCAAAGGCAGTTGAACAATAAACCCGTCAACCTCATCATCATTATTAAGAAAGTTAATTATCTCCAACAGTTTTTCTTCGGTGGTATTTTCTTCTAACCTGTAAACGGTGGATGTAAAACCTACTTCTTTGCTTGCCTTTTCTTTGCTTGCCACATAGGTTTGGCTTGCCCCGTCGTCACCTACCAAAACAGCTACCAAGTGAGGCGCTCTTAATCCTTTATCTATTATTTGGGCAGTGTGTGCCGCTATTTCTTTTTTTATTTGTGAAGCTATTGCTTTTCCGTCAATAATTCTCATCGTGATATGACTTTGTATATATTAGCGTTTTGCTTTACGCATCATTTGTCGTGCGCCGTTAGTTGATATGCTTTTCATCATTTTACGTGTATCGTCAAACTGCTTTATCAGGCGGTTTACTTCCTGAATATCGGTTCCGCTACCCAAGGCAATGCGTTTGCGTCTGCTTCCGTTAAGCAACGAAGGATTTTCACGTTCTGCGGCTGTCATGGATTGTATGATGGCTTCTATTCCTTTAAAAGCATTTTCGTCAATATCCACATCTTTCACCGCTTTTCCCAAGCCGGGTATCATACCTATAAGATCTTTGATATTACCCATTTTTTTAATCTGCTTGATTTGGTCGATGAAATCGTTGAAGTTGAATTGGTCTTTGGCAAGTTTTTTCTGCAACCTGCGGGATTCTTCTTCATCAAATTGTTCCTGTGCACGTTCCACCAAGGATACAATATCGCCCATACCCAAAATCCTGTCAGCCATACGCTCGGGGTAGAAAACGTCAAGCGCTTCCATTTTTTCGCCTATACCCACAAATTTAATAGGCTTGTCCACAACTGAGCGTATAGTTAACGCAGCTCCGCCACGGGTATCACCATCAAGCTTGGTAAGGATAACGCCGTCAAAATTAAGCCTGTCGTTGAAAGCTTTGGCTGTGTTCACGGCATCCTGCCCTGTCATGGAATCTACCACAAACAATATTTCGTGAGGATTTAACGACTGTTTTAAAGCGGATATCTCGTTCATCATTTGCTCATCTACAGCCAAACGACCTGCAGTATCGATAATGATAACGTCATTTTTCTTTTCTTTGGCGTGGTTTACGGCATTTTTACCGATTTTGACAGCGTCTTTGGTTTCCTCTTCCGCATATACGGGCACACCTATTTGCTCACCCAATACTTTTAATTGGTTGATGGCCGCCGGACGATATATATCGCAGGCTACCAACAGCGGATTCTTGCTTTTTTTGGTTTTCAGATAATTGGCAAGCTTGGCAGAAAAAGTAGTTTTACCGCTACCCTGAAGCCCCGACATCAAAATAATGGTAGGATTTGCTTTAAGGTTTATATCCGTTTTTTCACCACCCATGAGCGTTGCAAGCTCATCGTGCATAATTTTCACCATCAATTGCCCCGGCGATACGGCAGTGAGCACGTTTTCGCCCATCGCTTTGTTTTTAACCTTTTCGGTAAATTCCTTGGCTACTTTATAGCTAACATCGGCATCAATAAGCGCTTTGCGTACTTCCTTGAGTGTTTCGGCAACATTTATTTCGGTAATATATCCTTGTCCTTTTAAAATTTTAAAAGACCTTTCGAGCTTATCACTTAAATTCTCAAACATGGGTATGTATGTGTTTTTGTTTCAATTGGGTGCAAAGTTAATATTTTTACTTAAATTTTGGGATGCTATACCTTGATTAATCATAAAAAGCATAAAAAAAAGATGTTATATCCCTCCGGTTTAATATATACTTAGTCTTATATATCTATAAATTATTATACATTTGCAGCACTTTTACCGTGCGCTTATTCTTACTCATTTTATAAATAATTAAAATTTGCACAATAATGAACATGTTACCGGATTTTGACAAAGTAATTGACAGGAAAAATACGGACTGCATCAAATATGATGCAACCCAACTTATGCTGGGCGCGGAAGTAAGCCTTCCGATGTGGATTGCGGATATGGATTTTGAAGCACCGCCTTATATTATTCAGGCATTACACAATCGTGTAGATCACAGCATTTTCGGCTATGCCATCCGTTGCGAGGAATATTACAAATCCATTATTGCATGGCTGGAACGCCACCACCAATGGAGCATCCAAAAGGACTGGATTTTATTTAGTCCGGGTGTTGTGCCCGCTATCAATTTGGCTGTTTTGCAACTTACCCAACCGGGCGATAAAATTATTTTGCAACCTCCTGTTTACTACCCGTTTTTTGCAGCCATAAAAGATCATGGGCGCGAAACACTTTACAATAACCTTAAAGAAGTAAACGGACGTTTAACCATGGACTTTGAAGATTTTGAAGAAAAAGCTAAGCAAGGCGCTAAAATGCTGATACTTTGCAATCCTCACAATCCGGGAGGCAGCGTTTGGAAAAAGGATGAATTGAAAAAGCTTGCTGAAATATGTTTAAAATATAACATTATCATTTTTTCTGACGAAATACACTCCGACTTGGTTTACAAACCCAATAAACATACACCCATGGCAAGTATTTCTCCTGAAGTAAGCGATATTACCATTACGGCTATTTCACCGGGAAAAACTTTTAATATTTCGGGTTTATCTACTGCCTCTACCATTATATCCAACAAAGATATACGCCATAAAATAAACTCGTTGGCTGAAAGCTTGCACATTGCATCGGGCAATATTTTCGGCAACAGGGCATCCGTATCTGCCTATACCAACGGTGATGAATATGTAGAAGCTTTATTGGCTTATTTGATGGAGAATATTCAAATTTCCATCGATTTCTTTAAAAAGCACACGCCCAAAATTAAAGCTGCCGTCCCTGAATCTACTTTTATGCTATGGCTTGATTGCACTGAATTGGGATTAAATGATGAAGCATTAAAAGATTTCTTCCTGAATCAAGCTAAGGTGGGACTTAACCCGGGGGTTATGTTCGGGCATGGTGGCGAAGGGCACATGCGCATGAATATAGGATGCCCTAAAACTACCTTGATGAAAGGTTTAGAACTGATTAAAGAAGCTTACGATAAATTATAGTTTGATTTGCATACTTAAAACAAAGTTAATTTATAGTTCTATCGAATTTTTTTAAATTTTAAAAAAGGATTTCAATATTGAAATCCTTTTTTATTTTACATTTACAACTTATTTATAAATTTACTAAAAATGATAATAGACTTACGAAGCGACACCGTTACACGTCCTACGCCTGCTATGCTCCAAGCTATGTTTGGCGCCAAAGTGGGTGATGACGTACTTGGAGATGACCCTACCGTAAAACAATTGGAGGAAAAGACTGCGCACATGTTCGGAATGGAGAGCGCTTTGTTTTGCTCATCGGGCACGCAAACCAACCAAATAGCCATAAAAGTGCACACCCAACCCGGCGATGAGGTGATATGCCATAAATATTCGCATGTTTACTACTACGAGGGTGGAGGTATTGCCATGAATTCGTCGGCTTCAACATGCCTGCTTGAGGGCGAAGGGGGCTTGATAACGGCAGATGATGTGGCACACCACGTAAACGCACCAGATGATCCGCACCGCCCGCTTAGCCGCTTGGTATCTGTTGAAAATACCATGAACAAGGGCGGCGGAACTATTTACGATTTCAATGAATTAAAAAATATAGCCAAGGTGTGTAAGGAATATAAGCTGGGTTATCATTTGGATGGGGCAAGACTTTTTAATGCATTGGTTGAAACCAAAGAAACGCCTAAAGATTATGGTAAACTTTTCGACAGTATTTCTATTTGTTTATCCAAAGGATTGGGCGCGCCCGTGGGCTCGTTATTGCTGGGAAATAAAGATTTTATCGCCAAAGCGCGCCGTGTGCGCAAGGTGTTGGGCGGTGGCATGCGCCAAGCAGGCTATTTGGCGGCGGCAGGCATATATGCTTTGGATAACAATATTGAAAGGTTAAAGGAAGATCATAAACGTGCCAAACAGCTTGCCGAAATACTGAAACCTTTGCATTATGTAAAAGAGGTAACCTCTCCGCAAAGTAATCTGGTATTTTTTAAACTAACCGACAATATGCCTTTGGATAAGTTTGTGAAAACCCTCGAAAAGCATGATGTGTTTTCCTTCGGCATGGGGTATCAGCAAATGCGTTTTGTAACTCACTTGGATTTCACGGACGACCATTTAATCGAATTGGAAAAGGTTTTAAAAAAGATAGCATAACAAATTTAAAAAAATAAGTACGCAAAGGACATGTTATGTATGGCATAAAAAACGTTCCTTAAAAATAATCAAAATCTGATAAATTATTTTTTAAAATTTGCCTAAATAGTTACAAAAACAATATAGTTATATTTAATTTATATAAAAACATACCATGAAACTTCTCGGATTAGCACCTATGTTGTGGACAAAGCATCTTACGCTTACCGTAGGATTTTACACACAGGTTTTAAACTTCAAGTGCGAAGAAATAAATGAAGAAATAGGACTCGCTTCTTTGTATAAGGATAATGTACAAGTGATGTTTGTAGTGCCCACCAAGCATGAATTTACAAAAGCGCAGTTCACAGGTTCTCTTTATATTAAAACGGATGACGTGGAAAAACTTTGGAAAGAGTTGAAGGATAAGGTTGAGATCGTTTATCCCATCGATACTTTTGAATACGGCATGCGCGAATTTGCCATCTTGGACAATAATGGCTATACTTTGCAGTTTGGGCAGGAAGTGGATGTAACAAAATAACTTGGCAGCCTATTTCAGCTATTAAAAAAAGACCCTTAGAACCATAATCTAAAGGTCTTTTTTTTATAAAGAGCATATAAATTTTATTGCTTTTTATTTTTCACATATTCATCAATGGCTTTGGCAGCTTTGCGCCCTGCACCCATTGCCAATATCACGGTTGCAGCGCCCGATACGGCATCGCCACCGGCAAAAACGCCTTCGCGCGAGGTTTGTCCGGTTTCGTCGTCGGCAATAATACCGCCCCATTTTTGGATTTGCAAGCCCGGTGTTGTGGCTGCAATAAGCGGATTGGGTGATGTGCCTAAGGACATTACTACCACATCACAATCAATTTCAAATTCGGAGCCTGCAATTTCAATAGGTCTGCGACGACCGCTTTCATCAGGTTCTCCTAACCCCATTTGTATGGCGCGTATGCCTTTAACCCAACCTTCTTCAGTACCCAGTATTTCCACAGGGTTACACAGCAAATGCATTATTATACCTTCTTCTTTGGCATGGTGTACTTCTTCAACACGGGCAGGCAATTCTTTTTCGGAGCGGCGATATACAAGGTGCGTTTCGGCTCCCAAACGGGCAGCCGTGCGGGCAGCATCCATAGCCACATTGCCCCCTCCTACTACCACTACTTTTTTACCCACATACACGGGCGTTTCATAATCGGGCAGAAAGGCTTTCATTAGGTTAGCGCGGGTAAGCAATTCATTTGCCGAGAATACGCCATTGAGGTTTTCGCCGGGTATTCCCATAAACTTGGGCAACCCCGCTCCTGAACCTATAAAAACAGCATCAAAGCCTTCTTTTTCAATCAAATCATTAATTTTAACGGTGCGTCCCACTACTACGTCGGTTTCTATTTCTACGCCCAAGCGTTTTACGTTTTCTACTTCATATCTTACCACTTCATCTTTGGGCAAACGGAATTCCGGAATACCATACTCCAACACGCCTCCGGCACGATGAAGGGCTTCAAAAATTTTCACTTCATATCCCCAACGGGCAAGGTCGGCAGCACATGCCAAGCCTGCAGGACCGGAGCCTACAATGGCAATTTTATGTCCGTTTTTAGGTTGTGTGGTAGCATCGAAATGTTTTTGAAGGCGGGCATTGTCGGCAACAAAGCGCTCCAATTTGCCTATAGAAACGGGTTCGCCTTTGACGCCCAGTATGCAGGATCCTTCGCATTGCGTTTCCTGCGGGCATACTCTACCGCACACGGCAGGTAAACTACTATCGGTGCCCAATATATCGGCAGCTTTTAAAAAATCGCCATCTTTCACGGCTTTTATAAATGCGGGAATTTGAATAGCTACCGGACATGCACCTACGCAACGTGGATTTTTACATTGAATGCAACGCTCAGCCTCAAGCTGCGCTTCAGCGGCATTGTAGCCATAGCATACTTCCTCAAAATTAGTTACCCTCACTTTAGGGTCTTGTTCTCGTACCGGTGTTCTGGGTGTTTTTACTGCCATTATTCGTGTCTCCCTATTTTACATTTATGGTCGTATTCTTCCAATTTTTTTGCTTCAATGCCGCGATACATCCCCTGACGGCGCATAGCTTCGTCGAAGTTGATTTCGTGAGCGTCAAACTCAGGACCGTCCACACAAGTAAATTTTGTTTTACCGCCTACGGTAACCCTGCAAGCGCCACACATGCCGGTTCCGTCAACCATTAACGTATTTAAGCTGGCTATGGTTTTTATACCCAACTCTTGTGTGAGTTTTGAAACAAATTTCATCATAATCATGGGTCCAATAGTAATTATCAGATCGTATTTTTTACCTTGGTTTTTCACCAAATCGGTTAATAATCCTGTAACCATGCCATGAAAACCCACGCTTCCATCATCCGTGGCAACATATAAATTGCCGGCAGCGGCTTTCATTTGATCCTGTAAAATTAAATGATGCTTGCTTTTGGCGCCTATAATAACATCTGCTTTTATGCCCCTGGCATTCAAATATTTTACCTGAGGATAAACAGGAGCCGTGCCTACACCGCCACCTATAAACAGTATATTAAGTTTTTTCAACTCCTCATCGCTCATATGCACAAGCTCTGAAGGCACACCCAAGGGTCCTACAAAATCGAGCAGGCGCTCGCCTTCGTTCAACGCACATATTTGTCGGGTACTGGCACCAATGGTTTGCGTAACAATGGTTACGGAACCTTTTTCCTCATTATAGTCGGCAATGGTTAAAGGAATACGTTCTCCATGCTCGTGCACGCGCACAATCACAAACTGCCCGGGATTGGCAGAGGTTGCTACTCTGGGCGCATAAATATCCATTAAAAAAATAGATGGCGCAAGTTCTTGTTTTTTTAATATCTCAAACATCTTTAATTTAATTTGCACGCAAAATTAAAATTTTAATGAAATTATACACTATTTCTATTATTTATTTCATAGATTTATTTCTTTAATAGATTATTTATTTGCATGGTATAAATAAATCTAATACCTTTGAGAATAATATTATTTAATGTATGAAACGTAGCATGAAAAAGAACGTGTTAATAACTTTGATTATATGCTTTTGCTGTATAGCAAGCATCAAAGCACAAAATTTTTGCAAAACAAATATTTATTTTAAAAATAAGGAAGTAAAACAAGGGTATACATTATTTCCTCTAAATCTATATCAAAAGAATATTTCTTTTAAGAAAGATGAAAATGCCAAAGAAGATTATATCAAATCCGATTCTATTTATTTTTTGGAAATAACTACCGGCGATTCTACCACATACGGTTTCATGTATTTAAAAATAAAAGAATTTAAAGATGGAAAATTTGATTATAGAATGTTTCAGAAAAGACCTGTATGGGTTAATGTTATTAAAATAAACAACTATATTGGATTATTTAGCGCAAATTATGTTGGATATAATATAGATAAACAAGGATTAGTGGAGGGGAGTAATAATATCAGGTATTTTATAAAGAAATCAACCGATGACGATTTGGTATATGTAACAGATAGCCGTGGTGCCCATTTTTGTAATGTAGAAACAGAAAATATCGTTTCAAATTACTTATCTGATGATCCCCTTATACTAAAAGATATCAAAGAAAAGAATTACAGGTGCAAAACACTGTTTAACTTAATTGATGACTACACCAATCATATAAAAACAAAAGATCAATAAAATTAATTTTTAATTACTCCTGCACCAAAGATTGCTGTTTATTTTTAGCAAAAAACAAATGGTATATCTGAATAACGGCTACCATAGCATTGGTAATGATAATAGGCCATTTTAATCCCAATAAAATTCCATAGGCTATAAAAATAATGCAGCCTATAAGGTTAATTATTCTTACTTTTTTTATTTGTTTCGGTACGAAAGAAAGCACTGTAAATGCCATGGCTGCATAGCCCACAATTTCTATATTATTCATATTTATTACGCGTTCATTTCTATTAAATTTTTCCAAAACCGCTGTGGTAAAAACTGTTTTTGCAGTTTAGAATTTTTACGCTCTGCAATATTAATACTTTTATAGTAATCTTTCCACAAGTTATTGTATAATTCTTCCTCTTGGCTTACCATATTCTCTGTGAGTTTATTTCTTTTTTTATCGATAAGCGATTCGTCAAAATTAAAAGTTACTTCTTTTACCTCATGCAAGTCGTAATACACACCATATCTACGTTTGGTATCATATATAATCCACTGTTGGTCGGCATAGCGATTTTTAAAATGGTTTCTCACCAGAGGCAACACGTTATACAACGGATCTATTTTTGCAAAAAACATACCGTCAACCGTATGTTGAAACCTTAAAAACTCAACTATTCTGTGCCTTTCCTTATGCACTTTACGCGCGGTTTGCGCCACGCTTATCACATGTTCATTGCCATAGTTGTATGAGATATTTTGCTTACTGTCAAATATATAATGTATGCAATCAAACAAATGCTGAATTTCTTCCCTATTCTCTGTAAAAGAAGCCATATACATATTCAACTGCCACCTATCGGACAATTTATGTTGCAAACCTTTCCAAACCCGCAATGCTTTCTGCTCATCCGTTATAACGGTATATTCATCCAAAAATAAATCGGGAGAATACAAAAACTCCGGATATACACTCACAGCTTTATCCCTGCGGTCGTAACTGTCAAATATGGCTGACAATAATCCCGAAAAAGTGCCGTCGTATAAATAGTTAATCATAATCTAAAATAAACTCAACTGGTTTTGAGGAACTTTTAAATACTTGCTTTTAGAATTATCCATAATGTTTTTTTTGATATAAACAGCGTCGGGGTCTTTTAAAGCATAGGGACTATCGGCACAGGTGATAAAAAACTTAGCCCTGTTATACGAAATTCCTATTTTTTGCAGTTGTTGCACATGCAACCTGCCATAGCGCCGTGCCTGAATAATTTTTTTTGCGGAAAGTATGCCTATGCCCGGCACACGCAAAATCATCTCGTAGGCAGCAGTATTAACATCTACAGGAAACATGTGCAAATTACGCAATGCCCAGCTAAGCTTGGGATCCATATCAGTATCTAAATGGGGATTGGCATCATTTAATATCTCTTGCACCTCAAAACCATATAAACGAATAAGCCAATCGGTTTGATACAAGCGATTTTCTCTTAGCAAAGGCGGTTGCGAGCCTATGGCAGGCATGCGCGAATCATCATTCACGGGTATGTAGCCCGAATAATATACACGTTTAAGCGAAAAGCCTTTGTAATAGGCACTTGCGGTGTACATGATGTCTTTATCCGTTTCCTTGGTAGCGCCAATAACCATTTGGGTGCTTTGTCCGGCAGGCACAAAACGCGGTGTGCTTTTTATAATTTTTCGCTCATCTTTATACAATACCAGTTTATTATGAACCAGCCCGAGCTCGCGTTTTACCGTTTCGTGCGATTTTTCGGGCGCCAGTTGTTTTAACGCTGCTTCCGTAGGCAATTCCAAATTAATACTCATTCTGTCGGCATACAATCCTGCTTCCATAATCAAATCTTCGCTGGCACCGGGTATGGTTTTGAGGTGTATATATCCGTTAAAACGATGCTCGAGCCGAAGTTTTTTAACAATGAGGGTAAGCCTTTCCATAGTGTAATCGGCATTGCGAAAAATGCCCGAACTTAAAAACAAGCCTTCAATATAGTTGCGCCGATAAAAATTAACGGTTAAATCTACAATTTCGTCCACCGTAAATGCCGCACGCGGAATATCGTTGCTGCGGCGCGAGATGCAAAAGGCGCAATCATAAATACAGTTGTTTGTATAAAGTAGTTTAAGCAGCGCTATGCACCTGCCATCTTCGGTAAAGCTATGGCAAATGCCGCAAGCGTGCGCATCGCCCAAGCCTTTAGATGTGTTTTTACGGTTTACACCGCTTGAAGCACACGAAACATCGTATTTTGCCGCTGCAGAGAGTATTTGCAGCTTTTCTCTGATTCTATCCGACGACATGATTTTGATAAATAGTGCATAAAATTACTATTTAAAATCATGCAAATTTCAATTTTTGATTAATTTTTAATCTTTTTTTATGATTATTTTATTGACATCCCGAACAACCTTTGCATGGTTGTGGTTTTTGGGCTGTAATGACCAGCTTAAAAAACGTGTGTTGTTTTAGTTGGCTTATTCCAGCAAATTCAACCTTTTGCTCTTCTCTAATCTCAATATTTTCAAACCCTAAGTCTTGCATACATTCTACATATTCCCTTCGCGTATGAAAATGGTGAGCTGCCCAAGTTAGGGGCTGCACTTCCGCTACCACATCAGATATAACGCATGTGGCAAAAGGAGCAAGCATCTTAAATATTTCCATGCAACCTTGGGTAAGGCTTTCTTTTCGGCTAAACGCGCATTGTGCCAAAACCTTATCCGCTACCCCATAATTAACAGGAATGTTATCAACATCTGCTTTTATAAAGTGGATGTTATGCAGGTGCATATTTTTAACATTCGTTTCCGCTTGTTTCACGTATTCTTCGTTCTGCTCCACTCCTACCACGTATCCCTCCGCTCCCACCATTTTTTGCGCCAATATGCACGTTTCGCCCATACCGCTTTTTAATACTACCACCTTATTACGGATATTTAGTTCTGCATACGTCAATGGGTTGGTACAAATATCGTTTACTTCTTGTTCTATTTCCATGCAACAAAAATAAAACAAAAAACGGCATCTTACATAAATAAGATACCGTTGTTATTCAACATTATACTATAACATTAAGGCTTCTTTTTCAAATCAATCAAATCAAGGGTTATGTTTTCTCCTTTTTTTAATACGATATCCTTTTCAGAATCGAATACAAGGTACTGCGAAGTAACCGGAGGGGTGATTTTTAATTTGTAAGTCCCTTCTTTCATATAAAAAGCATATATACCTTCTTTTGTATATGTATTAAAGGTATCCTTATTATTATATAATTTAACAAAACATTTTACATCACTTTGTCTTATTTTTCCTTTAATAATACCCGAATCTTCATTATTTGCCACTTTAATAACAGGTTTCAGAATATATTTATCTCCTGCTTTAACAATTGATTTAGCTGCATCAAAGTCAAGCAAGGGCATATACATTGAACCAGCACGCATATCCACATCAAATTTTATTTTCAAACCGCTTTGCTGAGCAGAGGGTGTTTCTAATGGATATTCTTTTCCTTCAACCTTAAGGGTATTTTTAGTTCCTAAAACCAAACGCAATTGTTTTATTTTTAAAGGAGACATTTCGGAATAAGCTATTAACGCAGTGCTGCCTCCGGAAAGCTTAAGCAAGTCATACACAGTTGGTTGTGCAGTAAGAGACACCCAACCTTTTTCCGCATCATCGGTGGTATTATATTCTACTTTCTGCAAATCTATTTTAACTTCTTCATAATCAGCAGGAGCATCGGTAAGGTACACTTTTAAAATGGCTGTAGAAGGAGAATCATTTTTAATAGAACAAGACGCTATACAAAAAGTAAGCAAGGGCAAAGCCAATAGGAATAAGAGATTTTTTCGCATTGTATTATGTTTTAATTGGTTAAAAGTTCCGAATACTACTATTCTTTTTAAATTTTAATTTGCAAAAATCATGCAAAACAAAATATTAACGGTTATATTTACGCTTGCGATTATATAAATACAGCCACGCAAACAAAACTATAATACAAAGAGGCAAAATGATGTTTAAAAGTTGCACGAACGTACGATTTTTTTCAATTTTTGTTTTATCGAGCATACGTAATTTTACTTCACGCGTACGAATATCAAGCAATCCTTTATCGCCACAAAGATAATTAACGGCATTTAAAATAAAATCGTCGTTGCCAAATTGTTCTCCCGTGTATTTATCCTTCCCCAACGGCAGCGGATAAGGTTTTCCGTTATCGTCCTGCAACTGATTTTTTATAATATCGCCATCACTTATCACAATCATGGCATTTTCGGAACTTTTAGGCACAAAACTTTGTCCGGCAAGGTTGTTAACAGGTGGCATACGGTTAAAAAACAACGAATTGAATGCCCCCTCAAGCAATATGGCTATGGGCTGGTGAGGTTGATTGAGTAAATTGGGATCTGCTTTCTGGTATAAATATGCAAGCTTAATCATAGCAGGAGCCTGTATTTTACGGGAATATTGAGAGGTTGACAGCAAAACCGTTTTTTTTACATTTGGGGTTTCCACCGTGTCTATACTGCTCACATACTCCGATTTTATGGCATTCAGGTTTTTAGTAACGGCATGGGCATTGGAAGGCTGTAATAAAGGATAATAAAGCCACGGCAACAAATCCTGCGTGCCTCGTTGGTCAACCACTACCGGAATAGGTAAAGCATTTAAATCTACAACCAAATCGGAATTTAAGCGTACGCCATAGTTAAAGAACATGTCGTCAAGATTTAAATCTTGTGCAACGCCAACGGTTTGTCCTGTTTTGCGCAAACTGTCGAGCGCGGTTTTCACGGGTTCTACCAACCAAAGCATTTTGCCTCCGCGCATCACAAACTGGTCGAGTACATATTTTTCGTATTCCTTTTTGTCGAAAGCCGAATCGGGTTTGGCTACAATAATAGCCGCGTAATAGTTCAAATTTCGATTGACACTGTCCGGTTGGTCATATGCAGGAACAAACACACGATTGGGGTGGGCGCTTATTTTTACGTGTTCCACATCGTAATATTCACTCAATATACGCTCGGCACTGTATGTATAAATAGGTTCAAGCTCGCCATGCCCGTGGAGGAAAGCAATTTTTTGCTTTTTATCTATGGTAAGTTTGCGCATGCCGTTTACAAAACTATATTCCAAGCCTTGCACAGAGTTGTTAAGAATTTCCTCCGGCGATAATCCTATACGGTTTTTAAACAAATCGACCACCACTTTACGTCCTTTATATTCAATAACAGCCGCCGGAAAAGCAAGCTTGCGCGTGAGCCCGTCGCTATTTTTCACCTGCAAGTCCAAGGGATTGATACCCATATCAAAAAGCTCTTTGTAGCTGATTTTATCTTTTTTATCGGTAGGTTTTTCAACAGGCTCAATAAATTCAAATGCCACATGCCCCGAATAGGCTTTAAACTGTTTCAGCATCTCCGCCGATTCGTTTCTCAACCGTTGAAATCCTGACGGCAGGCTCCCCCCCAGATATACTTTAAAGGTGATTTTGTCATCCATATTTTTGAGCATTTGACGGGTAGCACGCGACAGCGTATAGCGTTTATCTGACGTCAAATCGAAACGATACCAAACATATGAACTTATTATATTTATAACAACCAGGATAACTATACCCAATAAAAATTGTTTTAAGTTTTTATCATGCATCAGCTTATTTTTCACCATCTTACAAAGCCTCCCTTTTTCGTTGAATAATATACTGCGTTAGCAATAAAAAGAAAGCTATCACGCTTAAAAAGTAGATAATATCTTTAGTGGAGATAACGCCTTTACTCATATCATTATAGTGTGCGGATATACTTAGTTTTTCTATAAATAATGCTATGGTGCCCCATGCGGTTAGGTTTGTAAAGAACGTAAAACCTATATAAAATATCCCGCACAGGAAAAAACCCAGCAGAAAGGATATTACCTGATTTTTTGAAACGGCTGAAGCAAAAATGCCTATTGCAGTGAAACTTAACCCCAGAAAAAACAATCCGGTGTATGACCCCCACGTACCGCCAGCATCCATGTTGCCTTTAGGCAATGCCAAGCTGTAAACCGTGATATAATAAATGAAAGTAGGTATCAGGGCAACCAGCACAAGTATGGCTCCTGCCAGATATTTGGAAATAATAATATCGGAAATTTTAAGAGGCTTGGTATAAAGTATTTCTATGGTGCCGCTTTTATATTCGTCAGAAAAAGAGCGCATGGTAATGGCAGGTATCAAAAACATAAATACCCACGGAGCTAAGGTGAAGTAGTTGTCCAGTGTGGCAAAACCATAGTCGAATATATTAAATTGTTGTGGTATTACCCATAAAAACAACCCGTTGATAAGCAGATAAACTATAATAACCAAATAGCCTGTGAGAGAACTCAAAAAACTTCCTATTTCCCTTTTTAGCAATGCATACATACTTTATATTTATTAATTACCTAATATTAGCAATACTTCCGTGTCTATATTCAAATTAAACAGCGTAGCAGCCTGCCCCCTGTTAACGGCAATTTGCAAATAGCCGTTAGAGGCAAACAGCGCGCATACCGTTCCGGGCGATACATCGCCATAAGCTTTCACAAACGCTACTTTTTTCTCGGAGCGGAAAGTTACCCTGAAATCTTTATTCCCGTTTTTTTCGCGCACCATGCGTTCGGTAATATTCACGAAAGCATTTTGATACCTGTCTATATACATTACTTTTCCATAAAACACCTTGCCATCAAAATCAGCTTCCATCAATGTTTTTTGCACAAGTTGCGGATATGGCAAGCCTATTTCGTCAAGCCTGCTTCCCGAAGCCAACAGCGCTGCCACTTTGGCAAAACGATCGCGGGCAGGAAAGGTAAAATAAAACGAATCTTGCAGGGTATTAATGGCAACCATGTGTTCGGGCGGGCTATGCAATATAAGTGAGAGCAAGCCCGTATCGGCAGCAATAAAATAATGCCCTTCCGACTCGGCCACCACATGCGGATGCACTTCCGACTCTATACAGTCAATACTTATAATATGAATAGTGCCTTTAGGAAAAGTGGGCCACACGTTTTTCATCACAAAAGCGGCATGCCTCATATCATACAGGCGGATGTCGTGCGAAATATCAACAATAGTAAATGCCGGATTTAAACTGAGCAAGGTACCTTTCATGGCTCCCACATAATGGTCGGTAGTTCCCCAGTCGCTTAATAATGTTACTATCGGCATTGTGCGTTATATTATGTTAAATTTTTTGCAAAGTTATTTCCTAAAAACAAAATACGATATTAAATTTGTTTCAAAATTAAAAATAATAAACTTATCATCTATTTTAAACGTTACTTTTGTAAAATATAAAGCTATTAAAATTTATTAATTTATTGCATGACCGAAACCGAATTTACTATAGAAACGCAAAACGCGGTAGAATTTTTTGGCATTAACGATAAGAATATCAATTATTTGCGCAATATATTCCCACAGCTTAAAATTGTAGCGCGCGACAAAAAAATAAAAATAAACGGTGAAGAAAAGGGTATTGCTTTATTCTCTGACCTGTTCGGCAAAATGCAAGATTTTTTCAATCACTTTAACAAAATCGACCCCGACGATATTCAAAAATTATATAACGACAGTATAGAACTAAATTCTTCTCTTTCATTTATTCCCAAAGAACATTCGGATGCTTTGCTGCATGGGCGCAACGGTAAACTTATACGCGCGCGCACCGTTAACCAGCACCGTATGGTAAAGAGTATTGAAGAAAACGACATGTTGTTTGCCATTGGTCCGGCAGGAACGGGAAAAACATACACGGCAGTTGCGTTAGCCGTGCGGGCATTAAAAAACAAAGAAGTGCAACGCATTGTGCTCACACGCCCCGCGGTAGAAGCAGGTGAAAATCTCGGCTTTTTACCCGGCGACCTCAAAGACAAGCTTGACCCTTATTTACAACCTTTGTATGATGCTTTGCGCGATATGATTCCTACACAGAAACTGGTTGGCTATTTGGAAGATGGAACCATAGAAATTGCACCATTGGCTTTTATGCGCGGACGCACACTCGAGAGCGCTTTTGCCATACTGGACGAAGCGCAAAACTGTACAGAGATGCAGCTCAAGATGTTTTTGACTCGTATGGGGCAATCTTCCAAATTTGTTATCACAGGCGATATTACACAAATTGACTTGCCGCGTAACCAGCGTTCCGGTCTGGTGCAAGCCAAGCAAATTCTCAAAGGAATTAAAGGTATTGATTTTATTGACCTTGACATGCGCGATGTGGTGCGCCATAAAATTGTAACAGCTGTGATTAACGCTTACGAGAGAAAGGAGTTTGGAGGGGGGAATTCGGAGAAAGGAGCTGGGAGACAGGAGTTCGGAGAGTTGAAAGTGGAAAATTGAAAGTTATAAATTACGGGTCACGTTTCGACTACCCTCAACGCCCTGCCAAACCAATAAAAACTATTGACTAAAGACTATTTTACTAATTCACTAATTTACTAAAATCTAATTTACTATTTTACTAAAAACCTAATTCACTATTTTACTAATTTACTAAAACCTAATTCACTAAAAACCTAATTCACTAATTCCTACATACTATGAATAACGCCATTGCAAAAACAGATTTTAATTTTGAGGGACAAAAAAGTTTATATACGGGCAAAGTAAGAGATGTGTATAACATCAACGACGAATTGTTGATAATGGTTACCAGCGATCGTATTTCGGCTTTTGATGTGGTATTGCCCAAGCCTATACCCTATAAGGGGCAAGTATTGAACCAAATTGCAGCTAATTTCCTCGACAAAACCGATGACATTGTGCCTAACTGGAAGATAGCCACACCCGACCCTATGGTTACCGTGGGCAGGCTATGCGAACCTTTTAAAGTGGAAATGGTAATACGCGGTTATCTTAGCGGCCATGCTTGGCGCGAATATAAAGAAGGCAAACGCATGCTTTGCGGCATTACGTTGCCGGAAGGAATGAAAGAAAACGACAAATTCGAAAAGCCCATTATCACGCCTACTACCAAGGAATCCATAGGTCACGATGAGGATATATCCAAAGAAGATATTATAAAGCATGGCTTGGTAAGCAAAGAAGATTACGAATTACTCGAAAAATACACCTATGCCGTTTTTGAACGCGGTACGCAATTGGCTGCTGAAAAAAATCTTATTTTGGTAGATACTAAATATGAGTTCGGCAAAGCCAACGGACAAATTTACCTGATTGACGAGATACACACACCCGACTCTTCACGCTATTTCTATAAAGATACCTACCAAGAACTACAAACCAAAGGCTTACCTCAAAAGCAGCTTTCAAAGGAATTTGTACGCGAATGGTTGATGCAAAACGGATTCCAAGGTAAAGAAGGACAGCAAATACCCGAAATGACGGAAGATTTTATTCAATCCGTAAGCGAACGCTATATTGAACTATACGAAAACATTATAGGCGAAAAGTTTAACCGTGCCGATGTGAGCAATGTGCCGCAACGCGTGGAAAATAATATCATAAACTTTTTAAAAGCATATTATAGATAGGAGTTCGGAGCTTGGAGCTTGGAGCTCGGAGTTGGGAGTTTGGAGTTTGGAGTTGGGAGTTGGGAGTTGGGAGCTTGGAGCTTGGAGCTCGGAGTTGGGAGTTTGGAGTTCGGAGTTTCTTTACTCGCAGCGTATTTTTGCAGAGAAACTCTGCGGGAATGAAATATTTATAATGCATCCAACGGGCTTTTTATTTTTGCTTTCGACACATCCGTAATATGCGTATATATCTGCGTGGTTTTAATGGAGTTATGTCCTAACAACTCTTGTATAAACCGTATATCCGTACCACTTTCGAGCAAATGCGTGGCGTAGCTGTGGCGCAAGCCATGTATGCCTATTTGTTTTTTTATGCCTGCCTTTTTCAAAGCGGTTTTAAAAACAGCTTGCGCGCTTCTAATAGCGTACTGCCCCCCATACTGCCCTTCAAATAAATATACCTTAGGATGATACGCCATATAATATCTTCTTAAACTATCCAAGATACTATCAGGCAGCACAGCCATCCGGTCTTTTTTACCTTTCCCCTGTTCAATACGCACAAGCATATTGGAACTGTCAATGTCGCTTAACTTTAGATTTACAACTTCGCTTACCCTCAACCCCATGCCATAACATATCTGCAACATTATTTTATGCTTAGGATTTACGGTAACATGTATAATACGATTAATATCTCTTTTACTCAGCATTTTAGGTAACACAACGGATTTTTTCGGACGTGGAATATCAATAAACATCTTTGGACGATGCAACACTTGCTCAAAATAAAACTTAACCGCATTTATGCGGCTATGTATTTCGCTTTCCGAAGTTTTTAACTCACTTACACAATAAAGGAAATAACTCCGTAAGCGTTCGGCTGTAAGCTCATCCACCGGATATGATTTAATGGCATACAATAATTGGGCAAACTCCAACGAATAGGTGCGCAACGTATTTTCGCTGTATCCTTTTAGTTTTATATGTTCCTGAAAGCGTTTAAGTGCAGGAATATTTACAAGATGTATTTTATTGAGCACCTCTTTACCTGTAATGTTTTGTTCCATGCCAAACAACTCCCTATTGAACCGATTGTCGCTCACATACCACGATTTTCGGGAAGCCGACCACCACGCTTTTGTTTGTGCGCGTAAAAAAGCCGTAAGTTCCAAATTATACTGAAACTTCACCCATATTACCTTTTTGGTTTTATGTTCGCCAATTTCAAAAGAAAACAATTTATTTTTAAAATCCATAATGCGCATTTTTAATATGTTAAATAGTAATAGTGATTTCGCATAAAGAGAGTAAAACTATTTATAATACGCAATAAAATTACGATGTAAAACACTAATAACAAAATATTTATAAATATTTTTATAAGATTTTATTATACATGCATTTTAGATAAAATATATGCGTATATTTGTGCGTTAGCGGTCAGGCTATGACGACCGTGCAACAGACAAAATTGACAAATAAAATATATTGGAAAATCAAACAGAAATATCATTAATCAATTGGAGAGGCGGACAGACAAAAGCTGAACGACTTTGTGCTTCATTGCTTTCAATTGAAGGCTATAAATCAATTGACCCTCAATGCCCACTTGGTGGACCTGATGGTTTGAAAGACATTGTTTGTATCAAAGACAGCTGGAAATATATTGGTGCTTCATACTTCCCAACAACCAATCAAGTTTTCAAAGACATTAAAGAAAAATTTGAACACGACCTTGAAGGCGTAACAAAAAACAATGCTAATGGACTTTGCTTTTTTACAAACCAACGAATAACTCCTGGTGAAAGAAAAGAACTTGAAGACCTTGCTGACGAAAATGGTCACAAAGCAATTGTATATCATATTGAAAGAATAAGGGCAATATTAGATGCACCTCAAGGATATGGATTAAGATTAGAGTATTTAGGTATTGAGATGGGAATGGAGGAGCAACTTGATTTTTGGTCGAGTTGGAAAAAGGAGTTTTTAGAAGTTCTTCAAAACCACGAACAAAAATTTGACGCAATAATTCACCAATTGAATTATTTCAATAGAAGTCAAAGTGCTATTTTACAGCAGATAACAAAAGGCAGAATTTCTGAAGTTGAAAATTTAAACATTGACAGTGAAATTCTTGAACAGCTTCCGTTAAATCCGCAGGTTTCAAAATCTTTGACACCAAATTTATTAATGTTCATTCACCGACTAATCACAGCAAATGATTTGCCTGAAATGTTTCGAGGTTATTTAAGAACGACAATGGTTTGGATTGGTGGACAAGGTTCTAATATTAGAGACGCTATTTACGTTCCAATCGAACCTCAAAAAATCCCATCGCATTTATCTAAATTACTTGACGACTGGAATGCAAACTATGACACTATTAAAAGTTCTGACAGACAAACCAAAGTCAATGCTATTGCAAAGTTTCATACACAATTTGTATTAATACATCCATTCTTAGACGGCAACGGACGATTATCAAGAGTTATTTTAACCCAACAAGTAATGGACTTATTTGATGGACAAGTTGCTATAAATTATCCAGAGGGTAAAGAATATTATAACGCTTTAACCTTAGCAAATACTGGCGACAATTCTAAACTCGAAGAATATTTCGGAAAACTAATGACCGATAAATAAAATTAAAATACAGACGACATCAACATATAATAAAGAAGCCCGAACCGCTAACATGGGTTTTGCGTCAGGCGGGGTGACGTGCAAACTTGAAGCTTTGTGCTCCTATTCAAGTTTAGTGCTGGTTGACAATTTTGTGCTCCGAAACCCGCCCGAACGCAAAGCCCAGTACCGTTGGCGGTAATTTTAAAACGACACTACAAAAAAACAATAAATGAATTGGGTTGCAATTTTCAACAGACTTTTTGAAATAATAAACACACAGGGTGAAACCTATTACGGTGGAACAAGGTTTCTTGACACTATTAGAGAAGTAAATTATGGTGTTCCTAACTATCAGACCTATATTGACCAAAGACGAGAACAAAATAAAAGCACAAGTCGAAGGGATTATTACTTTGATTTGTTTATGGAACAAACAGAGCCTGACAGACTACAAATTGCAAATTCAATTCTTGATACGGTTGGACACTTACTACCAGAAAAAGAGGCTGCCATTCGACAACTTTTAGGACATCCCCAACAAGTACAAGGACCTCAAGCTGCGATTCCTCAAGACCTTTGGAATGCTGACCGACTTACCGAATATTTGGAAGGAATGGATAATGCAATTACGGAGGTAAACTATGAATACACCTTGACCTTAGCTTATACTTGCCTTGAAGGGTTTTATAAGTCGTTCATACGAGAGAAAATACCTGCTCAAATAGCATTAACAGAATTGACCCCAATGTCAGTTCATATCAGAAACTATATCAAAAGCCAATTAGACGCTAATGGTATAGCTTACCCAGATCAAGTATTGACACTAATTTCAACAGTAACAAATGCAGTTTGTAATGCCAGGAATAATTTCAGTGACTCTCATAGCGGAAACAGAGCGGAAAAGTGGCTTGCTGTTTACTTAAGAGACAACGTAAACTCAATTGTAAAAATGCTTTTAAATTTCATCTAAACTTAAAGACTATGTATTGTATAGAATGTGGGGCACAAATCCCTAACAACTCAAAATTCTGCTCCCACTGTGGATACAAACAAATCGAAGGAGAACCTTCATTAAATGAAAAATTAGCAGAAGTAATAATTGAAAAAGAGATTACAAGACAAGTTGTTGAAGAACATAAAACTTCTATTGACTTTGAATTTTTGAAAAAAGTTATGGGTTGGTATCTAGCATGGGTATTACTCCATTTGGGCCTTCTACTAATTGGTTCTGACGGGATTTTTGATGGAGACAATATGGGTGCGAAAAGATTTTGGCCACTAGGCGATTATGCAGATTTAAATGAAGTAAATTATTATGATATAACAGAGTTTTTAGTTTATACAATCTTTCCATTAGCAATATTAGTTATTTGGAGTATGGTAAGAACACAGGCAAATGATATAGAACAAAACCCAACAGAATAAAGAAAAAAACTACCGCCAACACACGGTATAGTCAACAAGCGGGTGAAGTGGTAGGCGGTTGCTTGCTGCACCGCAGCAGCCGCAGTGCAGGCTGTGAGAACGGAAGCCCGCAGGCGCTTGTTGCCCATACCGCCAAACGTTAGCGGCTATATTACAACCGACCGTGCTAAACAGAAAGTTCATATATTTGCA
>CALBZC010000006.1 GCA_937889945.1 uncultured Bacteroidales bacterium | reverse complement strand
GGAGAGGCATTCAATCGATTGAAGACATTTATTTTGATTTATACTTTTAAAAACGAAGAAGAGGAAATATTATTTTTTAAAGATATTAAGCCTAAGTTTTGCTATCGACTGATTTATTATCGTAAAATTTTTAATATAGAGATGAATAGACCGTTAGCAGGATTTGATGCTCAAAAAGAATATTTAAACAAAGAGCTAAATGCAATTAATGAGTATACAACAAAACGTTTAGATTTTGTGCGCTATTATCGCTCCGGCTCCACCCACATGGATTCCCTTTATTTCCTACGCGGTAGAGTAGATACCGAACAATACCTGGAAACCTTTTACTATGAGCTCGACCCAAAATTTTCCACCAACTGCGATTTCAAGGTAGCAAAGATTTTAGCGAATGATATGCTTTCTGCTTATCTGATGCACGAAATAGAGTTACTGAATAACAATGGGGTAAAAATAGGCTCTTTCTGCTTTCCCGCCGTCAAAAAGACATGGATGGGTAGTAAAGCAGAATTACAAGAACAAATTTTTTCTTGGGATAGTGCAGGAACATTCGGAGATGTACCACTTACCCAACTGTATGACTACATCCAAAATGTATTCAATATCCAATTGGATGGCAACCTTTCGCGAACTCTCGGTGATTTGAAAATACGCAATGTTCCTACACCGTTTCTTGATAAATTGAAAGACGCTCTACTCCGTCGTATGGGCAGAAAATAAAAATACCGAGGTCGGTATTTTTCTCTTGATACCCGATTTTGATGCTAATTTAGGTCAAAATCGGGTGTTTGGGATTATAATTCGTTTATGCCAACCTTTTTCGCGATTTTTTCTTCGGTTTCTAGGCGAAAAGATTCTGGTAAATTACTGTAAATAATCACCCTACAAAAATTCTCAAAATAAGTCATACCGACCTCGTTATCAGTCGTTCATAAACGTCCGACCTTTGTCTTTTCAATAAAAATCAGCTGCAATGGGAATGAATGACGATTTGAAATACTGGATACAAATAGGATTTGAACGTCTTATGGCACGTCTCGACCGGATAGAACGGCATTTGGAAAAAATGGCAATAAAAGAAAAGTTGCTGGAGGGCGAACGGCTGTTGGATAATCAGGATGTTTGCCAACTGCTCAACGTTAGCAAGCGAACATTACAACGTTATCGTTCATCAGGCGAATTACCCTATCAAATGATCTATCACAAAACTTTTTACAAGGAGAGCGATGTGGAAGCCTTTATCAAGGCGAATTTCCAAAAAGGAAAAGATACGAAGGGCGATGCCCCCGAAGATACGGGAAGCGATCCCGAAGGCATGGATGTTTCGTAATTGTGATTTTATCTTTGCTCATACATTTTAAACGGAAGCCCGCATCGTCGTGATGACAGGCGCGGGTTTCGCTTTAGGGAAAAACCTATTAGTGATGTGGGTTTTAATCCGTACTTTCGCAAGAGTTCATAAAGAGCAGCAAATGGAAACACAGTTATTGTTAATTAATAAAATGATATGATATGAAATTCAGCAATGTAAGGTTATTAGTCAAAGACTACGAAACGTGTTTCAAGTTTTATACCGAAAAACTTGGTTTAGAGGCAGTTTTTAATATTGAGAGCTGCTATGGAAGTTTTAAAGTAGCCGAAGGTATTGAGGGATTGGCAATATTTACGTCTGACCTTATGTCACCCGCTGTTGGCAATACGGACAAAAGTCAGCCGACCGATTGTAGAGAAAAAATGATGGTTTCGTTTGAAGTTGAAAATGTAGATGAAACCTTCAAGACACTTTCGGCAAAAGGTGTTGAGTTTATTAATCAACCAACCGATATGCCCGGTTGGGGAATGCGAGTGGTTCATTTGCGAGACCCCGAAGAAAATTTGATCGAATTATTTACGCCGTTGAAAACAGAGTAAATAACTAAATAAAAAAACACTGTATAATAATTTGGGCATCATGAGGGAAGGTAAGACCGTTGGAAATATAACATCCGACGGTCTTACAGTTAGATTTTGATACCCTTTCGCTCCGGCGGTGCACCATAAGAAGGCCGTGCGATAACCAACCTGTCACCCATGACCTCTTTGGCTGCCCGTAATCCTTCCGGCATTTGGAACGATTTTTCGTCCTCTTTTAGAATACCGGCTATGATTCCGATGCCCTGTTCAATAGGTTTCAGGGATGCTTCAATCTTGCGCTCCATGACGGCCATTTCTGATTTCAGTCCCTTTAATTCGTCCTCTTTCTTCCAGAGGCTTTCCACCACCGTTTTGAGTGTGGGAACGTCTTTCATCAGCTTTTCATTGTCCGCCTTATACTTCTCCAGCAGGGCGGGCATGGTGTCAAGGGCGTTCAGGAAATTGGCTGCCGCCGTTTTCGGATCGACGGCAATGTGTCCGTGGTTGTAGTTATACAAAATCTCGCCCTCGCCTTTGATAAAGAAGCGGTTCTGCACCAAATCAAAGCCGTCCTTTACAGTGGTTTCCGACTTCACCAGCAGGGTAAAACCGTAGAGTGAGCCGATGGGTTCCGACAGGCCATGCGTCCGCGCTTTGTCAGCAATCTCGTTCAGCTTCTTGCCGACGGACACGGGGTCGGTCGCCGCAAAGCCGTCTAATTTGATCGGATTAAGACGCGTCCCGTCCGGCGCAGTCTGCACGCGGGCGCCAAACGCTTCCACGTCTTTGGATATACGGGCGATGAAGCCCTTGTTGGTTTCGACAGTCTGCATGATCCCCTCCAGTTTGTAGCGGGTCGAGGACTTGCTACGCACGAACGCCTGCCGTTCACTTTCTAGCGATGCGATTTTTTTCTCCAGCCTCGCTTTTTCCAACAGTTCCGTATTACCGGAAAGGATTGCCACATATTCAGAGAAATTCATGCCGCTTTTCTCGTCCATGCTCCCCTCGTCGATAGTTCGGCTACCCATGTTGTTATTTTTTAGCTGGTTGATGAATAACTGTTTGTTGTGCAACAACCCGAATTTATAAGCATCCAGCGACTTTTCAACGGCATAAATCACAACATCAACCTTGTTATCCGCGTGTAATTTAGCCACTTCGTTACCTTTACGGATCGCCCTCCCGTCGCGCTGTTCCAGGTCGCTTGGACGCCAAGGTGCGTCTAAGTGATGGACGGCAACACAGCGTTTCTGGGCGTTTACACCCGTTCCCAACATTTCAGTACTGCCGAACAACACACGGATTTTACCTTCGTTCATGTCCTTAATTATCGCCTTACGCGATTTCTCCGTTCCTGCTTCCTGTATAAACCTGACTTCAGAGGGAAGGATACCATACTGCGTAACAAGTTTGTCTTTAATCTCGCTGTACGGATTCCAACTATCGGGCTTGTAGGTTCCCAGGTCGGAAAAGACAAACTGCGTACCTTTCTGCGGGTTGTACGTTTTGTAGTAACCGGCAATGACGGCAGCGCAATGGCTGGCTTTATTGTCGATATGGTCGCCGTACTTCTGCGGATCGATCAGGCGCATGTCAAGGCTCATTTTACGGGCGTAGTCCGTAGCAATGAGCATCTTTGCTTTTTCTTCGCTTTCCGAAAGCGGTTCCCGTCCTAAAATGGTAGCGTCACCCGTTTTTGCAAAAGCCATGAGTTTTTGTATAAACTCCTTCTGGTCAGGCGTGGGCGGAATATTGTGCAAAATCTCGTTCTTTTCCGGTCGGTCGATACCGATGTCCTT
>CALBZC010000005.1 GCA_937889945.1 uncultured Bacteroidales bacterium | reverse complement strand
AGGCATTATCACAAAGCAGCAATGTGCTTTATCGTATTCTTTTTACCGAAATAATTTTCACGGGAGCAAGGAGCATTTGTTGTTTATCTTTCATTTGCTGAATCTTCTTTACCACGTCCATTCCTTTTATCACTTTGCCGAATGCGGCAAATCCCTGTCCGTCAGGGTTTCTCTTGCCTCCAAAATCTAATTCGGGTTGGTTATTGATGCAGATAAAAAATTCGGAAGAAGCAGAGCCGGGTTTGTTACGTGCCATGGAAATTACGCCGCTTGTGTGCGCAATGCCCGTTTGGGAGGTAGTTTCGTGAATTATAGCAGCATAACCGCGCGCATCTGCTATGGAATCGTTTTCAAATCCTCCTTGTATAACTTCAATTTTAACAGCATTCAGCGGTTGGTTATCCATTCTCACAACCCTATAAAAAGTAGCATGTGTGTTATATCTGCCGTTATCTACATAGCGCAAAAAATTTGTAGCTGTAACGGGCGCTTTTTTTATGAAAACTTCCACATCAATATTACCCTCTGTAGTCATGATCCTTACGTTAGGATTTTGTGATAATAAATTGATTGACAAAAATATACATAAAAATAAAAAAATGTTTTTCATACAGTTGTTTTTTACAAGATTAGCATTCCAAATATAAATATAAAAAGGTTAGATACTGAAACTTATGTGTATAACAAAATAAAATATATTATTTTTGCATCATGTTTATTGATACACATACGCATATTTATCTTGATGAATTTGACAATGACAGGGAAAGTGCATTAAAAAGAGCCATAGATAACGGGGTGGGGAAAATGCTGTTGCCTAATATTGATATTGATTCATGGAAGCCTATGTTAAACCTGTGCCATCAACATCCCCAGCATTGTTTTGCTATGGCGGGGTTGCATCCTACATCTGTATTACCTGAAACATATCGCCGGCAAATGGATGAAGTTGAGCGGCAACTTGCCCAAAATAAATTTGTTGCTATGGGCGAAATAGGCATTGATTTATATTGGGATAGAACCCATCAGGATTTACAGGAAGAAGCATTTAAATACCAGTTGCAACTTGCTAAGAAATATAAGCTTCCGGTGGCTATTCATGTGCGCAATTCATACAACGAGGTTTGGCGCATTCTAAAGTCGGAACTCAATAGTGAGCTTACAGGTGTATTTCATTGTTTTCCGGGCAATGAAATACAGGCGCGCCAAGTATTGGACGCAGGATTCTATTTGGGTATAGGCGGCGTTATAACTTACAAAAAGTCTGATATGCAGGAGGTTGTTAAAGTATTTAAAACCCGTAATATTGTATTGGAAACAGATGCTCCTTTTTTACCTCCGGTTCCTTATCGTGGCAAGCGCAATGAGCCTTCTTATATTCCGCTGATAGCGCAAAAAGTGGCAGAATATGCCGGCATTACCCTTGCTGAAGTGGAAGAACAGACAACGTTGAATGCCCAGAATTTATTTAATTTGTAGAAAAAATATGCATACCCCTTCAATTCTTATTATCTATACGGGAGGCACTATAGGAATGGTGAAAGATACTGCAACAGGTGCATTACGACCCTATCCTTTCGAAGATATCTATAAGCTTATCCCCGTGCTGCGAAGTTTTGACTATAATTTGCATTCATATGCTTTCGAAACGCTTATAGATTCATCAAATGCTACACCTGCTTTTTGGATAAAACTGGCAACGGTTATAGAGGAAAACTACGATACCTACGATGGTTTTGTAGTATTACATGGTACCGATACCATGTCTTTCTCTGCTTCGGTATTGAGTTTTATGCTCGAAAACCTTAATAAACCCGTTATTTTTACCGGCTCGCAACTACCCATGGGCATTGTGCGCACAGATGGGAGAGAAAATTTTATTGATGCTATTGAAATTGCTGCCGCGGTTGACAAAAAAGGCAAGCCCCGCGTGCCCGAAGTGGCTATATATTTCGAAAATAAACTCATGCGCGGCAACCGTACCAATAAATTCAACGCCGAAAACTTTGACGCTTTTCTTTCGGGCAATTATCCCTTGCTGGCAGAAGTTGGCGTTCATATACGCTATTACGACGAACGCATTAAAAATACGGATCAAAAAAAATTAGTTGTCCATAAAAACTTAGATAGTAATATTGTTATTTTAAAATTGTTTCCCGGAATTAACGAAAAAGTTGTGGATAGCATCTTGCAGATAAAAGATTTGAAAGCCGTTATACTTGAAACCTATGGCGCAGGTAATGCTCCCACGGAAGAATGGTTTTTGCAACGGCTTAGAAATGCCATAAAAAAAGGAATTATAATTTATAATGTTACACAGTGCAAAGGGGGAGGCACAGTGGATATGGACAAATACGAAACAGGAAAAAGATTAGAGGAAATAGGAGTAGTTGGAGGATATGATATTACTACGGAATCGGCAGTAGCTAAAATGATGTATCTATTGGGATATGAATTTAGCGCCGCTAAAATAAAAAAATATCTGGCAACTCCCTTGCGTGGCGAATTAACAAATTAAAAATCAAAACCTTACTATATTATTTGTTACTTAAAATATGCTTTAAATTTACACAGCATATACCTTGATTTTCTCATATTTCTATTTTCAGGAATAAAAATAAAATGAAATTTCTCATAAATATAATTATCTATATTTTTATACGGGGTTATTTCAGTAATTATAATTGAAAAAACAGTAAAACAGCATGTTAACAGAAAATTATACCGATATTGTTTGGCAAAGTATTTTTGAGAGTTGGGATAAACCGGCGGTTGCCAATTACAAGTCTGATACGTATTTATATAGCGAGGTAGCACAGTATATATATCGCTTTGACCAATTATTTGAAAAATGCGGTATAAAAAAAGGAGATAAAATATCTTTGATAGGAAAAAACGCCGCCGAGTGGTGCATTGCATACCAGTCTATCGTGTTGCGCGGTTCAGTGGTAGTGCCTATTTTACCGAATTTTACCCCTTCGGATGTGCAACATCTTATAAACCACAGCGATTCTACCGCGCTTTTTGTTAATAACAATCATTGGGAAACGCTGAACATAGAGAGCATGCCAAACCTTAAAATCGTAATTTCTCTTGACGATTTTTCCATATTATATCTGAAAGATAAAAAGTTTTATTTTTATGTAAATGAATTTAAAACGGGCTTGTTACAAAAACTGGAGAAAGATGAAATTTTGACAAAAAGAGCCGAAAACCACGATCTTTTTGCCATTATATACACTTCCGGAACCACAGGTTTTTCAAAAGGCGTAATGCTCACCCACAATAATATGATGGGTAATCTGGTTTTTATCCGTACGTATTTGCCGCTGAAAAACGGCAGTAAAATTTTAAGTTTTCTTCCGCTGGCGCACGCCTATGGCTGCATGGTTGAGTTTATTTATCCCTTTTCCATAGGAGCGCATATTACCCTTTTAGGCAAAATGCCTTCGCCCGAAATTTTGCTCAAAGCTTTCGGCGAAGTGCGTCCGCATTTAATTGTTTTCGTTCCGCTTATATTAGAGAAAATATATAAGAAAAAAATAAAACCGCTGTTAGATAAAAAAGGGGTTAAAATTTTAAATAATATTCCTTTTGTTAATAGGCTTATTTTTAAGAAGATAAAAGATAAGCTGATGGAAAATTTTGGAGGCAATTTTTATCAGATTATCATAGGCGGTGCGGCGCTTAATGAGGAGGTGCAACAAGTGCTTCACAAGGCGGGGTTCCCTATAACGGTAGGATACGGAATGACCGAATGTGTACCGCTGATAAGCTATAGCGATTGGAAAGATTTTCGGTTATATTCAGCCGGTCAAAAAGTAGGGTTTATGGAAATGCGTATTGATTCGGAAGATGCTGAAAATGTAGTGGGTGAAATATTGGTGCGCGGCGAAAATGTGATGTCCGGATACTATAAAAACCAGGAAGCTACGGATAACGTACTTGATTCTGAAGGCTGGTTGCATACCGGCGATATGGGAACTATAGATAAAGACGGTTATTTATTTATCAAAGGGCGTTGCAAAAGCATGATATTGTCATCAAACGGGCAAAATATATACCCCGAAGAAATAGAATCCAAACTTAACACTTATAAATTAGTGCAGGAATCTATTGTTGTGGAAAGGAAAGAGGGGCTTGTAGCTATCGTGTATCCCGATATGGCTTTGGTAGATAAGAAAAACATAAAGGAAAAAACAGTACTGCATATTTTCGATCACTATCTCGACCAACTTAATAAAGAGTTACCTAACTATATGAAAGTTGCAAAAATAGAATTGGTGGCGCACGAATTTGAAAAAACACCGAAACGCAGCATCAAAAGATTTTTATACAATTGATTCAACGCAAACATTTTCACTTTTTTAGAGTTAAATAGTTTGGTGCATAATCATTAAAAAGCATGTTAAAAGAAAATTATACACAGTTTATCTGGCAAAGTATATTTCAGAATTGGGATAAGCCGGCATTTACTAACTACGGGGCAAACAGCTACACATATGGTGAAGTGGCAAAGTATATTTCATGTTTTAATGTTTTTTTTGACAAATGCGGCATAAAACACGAGCATAAAATATCCTTGATAGGTAAAAATTCCGCGGAGTGGTGCATCGCTTATCAGTCAACCGTTACGCGAGGCTCTGTTATAGTTCCTATTTTGCCCAATTTTACCCCTACCGATGTACAACACCTTATCAACCATAGTGATTCCGTTGCTCTGTTTGCAAACAGAAGCCATTGGGATTCTCTTGATATAAATTCGCTGCCCAATCTGAAACTTGTTATATCCCTCGATGATTTTTCGGTGTTGTATGCTAAAGACGCTAAAATATTAAAATATAGCGAAGAGTTTGCTGCCAATAGTAAGAAACCCTTAGCTAAAAATGAAGTAAGCGGGCATTATGTAAATAATAACGATTTGTTTGCTATTATCTATACATCAGGTACTACGGGTTTTTCAAAAGGGGTAATGCTTACGCATAATAATATCACGGGCAACATGGTTTATGCCCGCACGAATATGCCTTTAAAATCAGGCGATTCCATACTAAGTTTTTTGCCTTTGGCGCATGCCTACGGATGTGCCATCGAATTCTTGTATCCTTTTACCAGCGGTTGTCATGTTACTTTCTTAGGAAAGATGCCTACGCCCGATATACTCATAAAAGCTTTCAACGAAGTGCGTCCGCGCTTGATACTTTCCGTGCCTCTTATTATTGAAAAAATATATAAAAAACAGATTAAGCCTATACTGGACAAACAGGCTGTAAAATATTTAATGAAAATACCTGTTGTTGACAAGTTTGTATATGCCAAAATAAATCAAAAACTGGCAGAGAGTTTTGGCGGCAATTTTTTGGAGATTGTGATAGGTGGTGCCGCTTTGAGCGAAGGAGTACAACTGGCTTTTCGCGAGGCTAATTTCCCTTTTACGGTAGGATATGGCATGACAGAGTGCGGACCCCTTATCAGCTATGCGCCTTGGAAAGAAGCCCGCTTAAACTCAGCAGGCAGATGTGTAAATCAGTTGGAAATGAAAATTGATTCCCCAGAGCCTGAAAATATTCCCGGAGAAATATTGGTGCGTGGCGAAAATGTGATGAAAGGATATTATAAAAACAAAGAGGCTACCGATGCCATTCTTGACAGCGACGGATGGTTGCATACGGGCGATATGGGAACCATGGATAAAGATGGATTTCTTTACATCAAAGGGCGTTGTAAAAGCATGATTTTATCCTCAAACGGACAAAATATATACCCTGAAGAAATTGAAGCTAAATTAAACACCTATAAATTGGTTCAGGAATCGCTCGTGGTTGAACGAAAAGAAGGATTAGTAGCTTTAGTTTATCCTGATATGACATTAGTAGATCGAAAAAAACTCAAGGAAAAAACAGTGCTTCATGTCTTCGAAAATTACCTTCTAAAACTCAATAAAGAGCTTCCCAATTACATGAAAATCTCAAAAATAGAGTTGGTGTCGCAAGAGTTTGAAAAGACCCCTAAGCGCAGTATTAAAAGATTTTTATACAGTTAATATAAGTGGAGCGTTATGGTTTAATATTTTGTGATTTACTCCCATATACTTCTGTTGATGTAAGCTAATCAAAAATCCGGCCTGTTTTTAAATTTTCCTCATAAGCTTTATTGTTTGTAAATCAATTTTATACGTTATTTTTCTTTGATTTTAAGATAGCGTACACAAATAATTTTTAAATCCTTTTCCTGTTAGTTTTTTATAATGCATTTTGATTTAAACCTTGAAGATATAAACATTCATTTCTACAAAGAATCTTTCTATCCCCAAAAACCAACAATCATTTTTTTGCACGATTCATTCGGCTGTACGACGCTTTGGCGCGATTTCCCCTCCAAATTGGCAGCCGCTACCGAATGTAATATTTTAATTTATGATAGGCAGGGATATGGAAAATCTGACCGTATGGAAAAAGTTGAAAGAAGCATAGACTATCTTGAAAAAGAAGCCATTTTTCTAAATAAAATTATTCAAAAAATTGATTTACAATATGTTATACTATTTGGTCATAGTGATGGCGGATCGATAGCTTTATTAGCCGCTGCCAAATATCCTGAAAGGATAAAAGGTGTTATTAACCTGAGTTCCGTTTAAGAAAAAAGTCAAAAAAATTAGGTAAGTA
>CALBZC010000004.1 GCA_937889945.1 uncultured Bacteroidales bacterium | reverse complement strand
ATTTACACTGCAGGGTTACTTTACGAAAGATTCTTAAACAGAACTCAGGTTATTATATGAGCAAAACAAAATAAAATAAATTAAAAACCTATTAATTATGAAAAAGATTACATTTCTCTTTATTTTTATTTCACTTTTCTTGACTTTATCAGTTTTTGGACAAGAAACCACTTTTAATATAAGGGTGATAAAGTCTTAAATATTGGTATTGGCTTGGGTGGTCGTTATTATTCAGGCACGGGTTATTCAACTACTGTTCCTCCTATTTCTGCATCTTTAGAATTTGGTGTAGCGGATGGATTAGCCGGAGGAAAAGGTTCTTTTGGAGTTGCTCCATATATTGGATATACTGCTTCAAAATATAAATATTCACCTAATGTCGACTGGGGCTATAATTACAGCAGTACGGTTGTGGGTTTGAGAGGCGCTTTCCATTATGCACTTGCAAGTAAATTAGATACTTATCTTGGATTGATGCTAGGATATAATATTGTAAGTGCTAAGGAGTATGGAGCAAATGGTACAGGAATAGTTTATTCGGCATCTTCAAGTGGTTTTGCTTGGGACGGATTTTTAGGTGCACGCTATTACTTTACTCCTAAATTTGGAGCTTTCTTAGAATTAGGTTATGGAATAGGCTATGGCAATCTAGGTGTAGCTATAAAATTATAACATACTGTTGTTAAATTTATATATAAAAGACGTCAAATTTGACGTCTTTTATATTTTACAGACGAAAGTTCTATATTTTTGTAAAAATTTTATTATTCCATCAATAGAGTAGCTTGTACTTTTGACAGTTAAACAATAAAATCAATTTATATATTTTCAAATGAAAATCAAGAGAGTCGGCAATACAGCCATTACACAAGTGCTTCTTATTGTGCTTATCATATTTTTAGGCATCGTTATTATTACTAATCTTAAATATTTTGTTACAGGCTTTTTAGGAGCCATTACCCTTTATATTCTTTTCAGGAAAACGTATTTCAGGCTTACAGAACAAAAACGCTGGAATAAATCGGTGGCAAGTATTTTTTTAATGGTTCTCTCTATTGTGCTTATTGCAATACCCATATGGATACTTATAGAGTTTATGATTCCTGAATTTCAAAGCGTAGTAAACAATAAGCAAATGCTTATAGATAAGTTTAATGCAGTAAAACAATTTATGGAGAGCAAGCCCATACTTGATAACATTAATTTATCTGAAGAAGCGTTGATGGGTTATGTGCAAAAACTCGCGGCATATATACCTACTATTCTTAATTCTGTTGCAAGTGTGGTAATTAATATTATTACTGCTTTGTTTATATTATATTTTATGCAGGTTCATGCAAAATCTATGGAGAAAAAAGCCCGCTTATACACGCCTTTTTCTGAAATGAGCCGCATTCAATTGTGGAAAGAAACCGAAATGATGGTGCGTTCCAATGCTATTGGAATACCTATTTTAGCACTTTGTCAAGGTATAGTGGCAATTGTAGGTTATTGGATTTTTGGCGTTAGCAATCCGGTGTTGTGGGGGCTTATCACCGGCGTTGCTACTGTTGTTCCGGTAGTAGGCACTATGGTAGTATGGGTTCCCATATCGATAATTGTATTGGCTTCAGGCGAAATTGGCAATGCCATAGGGTTGTTCATTTATTGCTTTATTGCCGTGGGTGGTATAGACAATGTTTTACGTTTTACTATTCTAAAAAAAATAGGAGATGTTCCTCCGCTTATTACCGTTTTTGGCGTATTGTTAGGACTCAACCTGTTTGGGATGATAGGGTTGATTTTTGGACCCTTGGTATTGTCGTATTTCCTATTACTTTTAAAAATATACAGAAACGAGTTTGGTAGAAAAAGAAATCTGCTTAAACGCATTGAAACGCGCAAACAACAACAAGAGGAAGCTTCATGCATAACAGAAAATAAAGAGTGAAACAATAAGCACCTTGATTTTTACAACGTTGTGGTGCCTCACATAATAAAAAAACAACCCTTAAAAGTGCCGTTGCAAAGGAATGATTCGGTACTTTATCGGGGTTGTTTTTTTAATGGTTTTTATGTTTAAAACATTGCTGGCATAAACCTCATGCGTGCAATATCATCAAAAAAATGCCTATTTCTCCACTAAATTTATATTAAACTGAACCAAGTCAACAAAGAGTTGAACTCTGTTTTGGATATCTTCTTTTGAGAGATTTAACAAGGCATCTGTTCCGAATTTTTCTACAGTAAAAGAAGCCATCGCCGAACCGTATATGATGGCATTTTTCAATGTTTCGAAAGAGGTATTATTCCTATGGGCTATATAGCCTATAAAACCTCCGGCAAAAGTATCTCCCGCGCCTGTAGGGTCAAAAACATCCTCTAATGGTAGGGCAGGGGCGAAGAATACGGTGTTTTCGTTAAATAATAGAGCCCCATGTTCTCCTTTTTTAATTACAAGGTATTTGGGACCCATTGTAAGAATTTTTTTTGCGGCTTTTACCAGCGAATACTCTCCGCTCAACTGACGGGCTTCTCCATCATTGATAAGTAATACATCTACTTTTTTCAACACTTTTAATAGGTCGCTCAACGCGTGATCCATCCAAAAGTTCATGGTGTCCAAAATGGTTAGTTTGGGTTTTTGGGTACATTGCTCTATTACCCGCATTTGTACCGAAGGGGTAAGATTCCCCAAAACCAAATAATCCGGATTTTTGTGTGTTTCGGGCAATATGGGGTCAAAATCGGCTAAAACATTTAGCTCGGTAACTAACGTATCGCGTGAGTTCATATCCACATCATATTTCCCCGACCAAAAAAAAGTTTTTTCATCCGGTTGTATTTGCAACCCACGAACATTAATGCCTCTGTCGGTAAGCAATTGGATATATTTTTTATCAAAATCGCCACCCACAATGCTCACGATATTAACATTATCGGTGAATTTGGACGCAGTGAGGGATATATATGTGGCTGCTCCGCCCAATATTTTATCTGTTTTTCCGAAAGGAGTTTCAATTTTATCGTAAGCAACCGTTCCAACTACTAAAATGCTCATAATGTATGGATTAATAAATTAATGTAAAGTTTTTTGTAAAAAATTTGTGCAAAGATATTGTTATTTTAAATAGAAATGTTAATTTTGCACACTCTTTCACCGATAATGAAAGGAAAAAATTCCTCCTTAGCTCAGTTGGTTAGAGCATCTGACTGTTAATCAGAGGGTCGCTGGTTCAAGTCCAGCAGGGGGAGCAAAACAATAAAAGCTAGCAGAAATGTTAGCTTTTTTGTTTCCCCTTTTTCTTGTTGACAAGTAAAAATAGTGATTTATTATTTCTGTTCTATTTCTTTTACAAGTTTATTATACCATTCTTCTCCATACTTATCTATCAAAGGTTGCTTCAAAAATCGATATAAAGGAATTTCGTTTGTTTTTCCACATGTTAAAGCATCCTTGCAAATGTGCCATGCATGGTAGTTTACGGCTTCAAAATCGGCATACTTTGTAATTCTTACAGGATATAGATAGCAGGATATGGGTTTTCTAAAATCTATTTTGCCTTCGTTAAAAGCTTTTTCAATGGCACAAAAAGCTATATCGTTTTCAAAATAAACAAAGGCACATTCGGCATCATTTACAAGAGGTGTTACATAATTGCCGAAAGTATCGTAGTCAAACACACCGGAATTTTCAACCACCTCAATTCCCTTTTGCACCATATAGGGTTTCACCTCTTCTATGCAATCCTCTAAAATAGAAATTTCCTCTTCTTCCATCGGCGCCCCGGCATCACCTTCAACGCAACAGGCTCCTTTGCAGGCGTGTAGGTCGCAACAAAATTTTACAAGTTTTAAGTCGTCCGAAATAAGTGTTTTTTCAATAGCTATCATGGTGCAAAAGTAAATTTAAAATAAATTACCTGCATTATTTTTTAAGCTTTTCTTACTTTTGCATCATGGCACAAAACGAAGATTTATTTAAAAAAATTATTTCCCATGCCAAAGAGTATGGGTTTGTATTTCCCTCCAGCGAGGTATATGACGGTTTAAGCGCGGTGTATGACTATGGTCAGAATGGTGTAGAACTTAAAAACAACATCCGCCAATACTGGTGGAAAGCAATGGTGCAATACCACGAAAATATTGTAGGGCTCGACTCGGCTATATTTATGCACCCTTCCATTTGGAAAGCATCGGGACATGTGGATGCATTCAGCGACCCTTTGATTGACAATAAGGATTCAAAAAAACGCTACCGTGCGGATGTTCTTGTTGAAGATCACCTCAGCAAGTGGCAAGATAAAATTGAAAAAGAGGTGGAAAAAGCCGCCAAACGTTTTGGCGATGCTTTCGACAAAGCCCAATTTATGGCAACCAACACGCGTGTGTTGGAATACCAAGCCAAGATAGAAGCTGCCGGCACCCGTTTCAACAAAGCCATGAACGATAGTGATTTTGCCGATATCAAAAAACTTATCGAGGAGTTGGAAATTGTTTGTCCTGTTTCGGGAAGCCGTAATTGGACGGATGTGCGCCAGTTTAACCTTATGTTCAGCACGCAAATGGGTTCTGTGAATGAAGATACCAATACTATTTATCTTCGCCCCGAAACCGCGCAAGGTATATTTGTAAACTATTTGAACATACAAAAAACGGGACGCATGAAAATTCCCTTTGGCATTGCCCAAACAGGAAAAGCTTTTCGTAACGAAATTGTAGCCCGTCAGTTTATTTTCCGCATGCGCGAATTTGAACAAATGGAAATGCAGTTTTTTGTACGTCCCGGAACCGAAATGGAGTGGTTCGAGTTTTGGAAACAGGAACGCTTAAAATGGCATAATTCCTTAGGCATTCCTGCTGAAAAGTACAGGATGCATGTACACGAAAAGTTAGCCCATTATGCCAATGCCGCCGTGGATATTGAATTTGAATTTCCTATCGGGTTTAAAGAATTGGAAGGCATACACTCCCGTACCGATTTCGATTTAAAAGCCCATCAGGAACACTCGGGACGTAAAATACAATATTTTGATCCCGAACTAAACGAAAGCTATGTGCCTTACGTGATAGAAACCTCTATCGGGCTTGACCGCACTTTTTTGGCGGTTTTAAGTTACGCTTATACCGAGGAAAAACTGGAAGATGGTTCTGAACGTATTGTATTACGCATACCTCCCGTATTGGCACCCGTTAAATGTGCCGTATTACCGTTGGTGGCTAAGGACGGATTGCCTGAAAAAGCCCGTGAAATTATAGATACTTTAAAGTATGACTACATGTGCCAATACGAAGAAAAAGATTCGATTGGTAAACGTTATCGTCGGCATGATGCCATAGGCACACCGTATTGCATCACGGTTGACCATCAAACGCTTGAAGATAATACGGTTACCATACGCGACAGGGATACCATGCAGCAGGAGCGCATATCTATCGATAAAGTTGCTGAAATGGTGAACGCGAAGATAAAAGGAAAATAAAAATGGAAAGGGCAGTTGTTACATTGTCCTTTTTATTTATTGTTGTAGTCAGACATGGTACGCATAACGCCTGCCAGCACAAAACTTTTAATCATATCCACGGCTAACTCCACACGCGGAACAAGGATTTTTTCTTCTTCTTTCGTCCATTGTCCCAATACATAATCAACCTGAAAGCCACGGGCATAATTTTTGCCTATGCCCACACGCAAACGAGCCCAATTGGTAGTAGTCAAGGTTTCGATAATATGGTTAAGCCCGTTGTGGCTACCTCCGCTGCCTTTGCCCCGCATGCGTAATACGCCTGTATCTAAATCTACATCATCAGCAACAACCAAGATGTTTTCAAGAGGGATTTTTTCTTTATCCATCCAGTATTTTACGGCTTTTCCACTCAAGTTCATATAGGTTGTGGGTTTTAGCAGTATTAGCTCCTTATTCTTTATTCTACCTTCAGCCATATAGGCGTGCCTGTCTATGGCATATTTCAGTCCTAAGCTTTGCGCCAAGGCATCCAAAACAATAAAGCCTATATTATGACGGGTATTTTCATACTCGTTGCCTACATTTCCTAATCCTATAATTAAATATTTTGCCAATTTATATAATACTTATAAAACAATAAAGGTACAAAGTTAATACCTTGTACCTTATCAAAAATTATTTTGGAATAAATTATTTTGCGGGCGCAGCTCCTGCAGCAGGTTCAACGGCGCGTGTAGAAGCGATGGAAATAATTGTTGCTGTTGGTATGTCAAGCATTTGAATGTTATCAACTTTAACATCGCTCACTTGTAAAGCATCATTAATGTCTAACTCGGTGATGTCTATGTTAATTTCTTCGGGCATATCTTTAGCCAATCCTTTAACTTTTAGTTTACGGTATTTTTTCACCATTTTGCCCCCTCTTAAAACTCCTTTGGAGGTACCCGAAATGCGAATAGGCAGGCTTAAAATAACCGGTTTTTTTTCTGAAACTTCTAAAAAGTCAACATGTAAAGGTTTTTCTGTTACAGGATGGTATTGTATATCCTGCATAATAGCTTGCATTTTTTTACCTTCAATGTCAAGATCAATTAAAAAATTATAAGGGGTAAAGATAATCTGATGCAAATCTTTTTCTTCTACAATAAAATGCATTTCTTCTTTGCCACCATAAACAACGCAAGGAACTTTGCCTTCAGCGCGATTTTGTTTAGCATCTTTTTTCCCTACGTTCGCCCTTAGCGAACCGCTAATAGATACTGTTTTCATGTTTAATTAAATTTAAATTAATAATTATTTTATTTTGAATAAAGACGAAATAGATTCGTAATTATGTGCTCTTTTAATAACGTCAGCCAATAAGTTGGCGGTACTTAATACTTTCACCTTCGGGCTTTCGTGGCGTAAGGGTATGGTGTCTGTAACCACCACTTCGGTAAAAGGCGAATTTTCTATACGTTCAAAAGCCTCTCCGGATAATATGGGGTGCGAGCAAAAAGCGCGTACCGTATTAGCTCCCTTTTGTTTGATGATGTTAGCAGCTTTGCAAATAGTGCCTGCGGTATCAATAATATCGTCGAGCAATATCACATCTTTGCCTTGCACATCGCCAATAAGCTCCATAGTTTCAATTTGGTTTGCTTTAGCGCGTTGTTTATAACAAATTACAAAGGGAACATTCATGGCTTTGGCATAAGAAGCAGCGCGACGTGTGCCTCCTGTGTCAGGTGAAGCAAATACAAGATTGTCAAGATTTAGTTTTTGTATGTAGGGTAAAAATACCGAAGATGCATACAAGTGATCAACCGGCAAATCAAAAAATCCTTGAATTTGGTCAGCATGTAAGTCAATGGTGATTACACGTTGAACGCCTGCTACTGTGAGTAGGTTAGCCACAAGTTTTGCAGTAATGGGTACACGTGGTTTATCTTTTCTGTCTTGACGTGCAAACCCAAAATAAGGTATAACCGCAGTAATCTGTCGTGCCGATGCGCGTTTGGCGGCATCTACCAGCAACAAAAGCTCCATTAGGTTAATTGCAGGCGGAAATGTAGATTGAACGATATACACATCGTTCCCGCGTAAGTTTTCCTCGTATGAAACGGTGAACTCACCGTCACTAAAAGTGGTAATCTGCGCCTCGCCTAATTTTGTCCCAAAACAAAGGGCTATGTTCTCGGCAAGATAGCGTGTTGCTCTACCTGAAAAAATTTTAACTTCCGAAGCCATGTTTTTTGTTTTTGAAAAGAATTTGCAAATGTACGTTTTTTTTCGATACATTCGGTAATAATTATCTTTTATATTAAAATTATATCAACTGGCTTGCTGTCAGGTAATTATAGGTGTAAAAATAATCATATCATAAAGCGTGGACTTAGATGTGATTATTTTATTTGCAGTTAATTTTGTTGTTATCTGCCAAAATCTTTAGAATATTCGCTCATAAAAAGCTCTGCTTGTTCCACCATTTTTGTAGTTCCTATAAACAAAGGCGAGCGTTGATGAATGTCGTAAGGCTCAATATCCAATATGCGTTGATATCCGTCAGAAGCTTTGCCGCCTGCCTGTTCCATTAAAAAAGCCATGGGAATACACTCATATAAAAGTCTTAATTTGCCACCCGGATTTTTTAATGTGCCGGGATAAATATAAATGCCTCCGTGTATAAGATTGCGGTGGAAATCTGCAACCAGCGAGCCTACATAGCGTGTGGTGTAAGGGCGGTTTGTGCTCTTGTCGTCCTCTTGGCAATATTTTATATATTTCTTTACACCTTCAGGGAAATAGATGTAATTTGCCTCGTTAATGGAATATATGGAACCCCTGTCAGGCACACGCATATTTGGATGTGATAATAAGAAAAGACCCACGGCAGGATCATAAGTAAATCCGTTTACCCCGTTCCCCGTAGAATACACCAGCATGGTAGATGAACCATATATCACATATCCGGCAGCTACAAGCTTGTTGCCTGCTTGCAACAAATCTTCAACAGAAGCTGTAGAGCCTGTGGGTGTTAAACGTTTGTAGATTGCGAAAATAGTGCCGATGGGGATATTTACCTCAATGTTGGAAGAGCCGTCCACAGGATCAAACGCCACAATATACTTTCCTTTCATAGAATAAGGATTCCCGAAAATAATTACCTCTTCGTTTTCCTCTGACGCCAAGGCGGCACATTGTCCGCCGTGTTTAAATGCATTTATAAATTGCTCGTTGGCAAATACGTCCAGTTTTTTTTGGGCTTCGCCCTGCACATTGGTGGTGCCAAAGTAACCGTTAATGTCGGCTAATCCTGCCCTGCGAATTTCTCGGTTCACTATTTTAGCGGCTATGTTAATATCGTTGAGCAGGCGCGTTAATTCGCCCGTTGCTTCGGGATATTCGTTTTGTTTATCGTTTATAAATTCTACAAGGGTTTTCATCATATCTAAATTGTCAAAAATTAAGGTTTTTCAAATAATGTAAGATAGTTATTGCTAACAACAAAAATATTTACATTTGTACTGCAAAAATAACAAAATGATAAAGGTTTTTAAATTTGGAGGTGCTTCGGTAAAAGATGCCGATTCGGTAAGAAATGTTGGAAACATTATTAAAAATCACGCTCCCAAGGAGCTGGTGGTGGTAGTTTCGGCTATGGGGAAAACCACCAATGCGTTGGAAAAAGTGGTTTATGCATGGTATAATGATACTTCTGCCTTAGGGAAAGCCTTGGACGAAGTTATTAAATTTCATCAACATATTATATCAGACCTTTTCGGAGATAATAAACATGCAATTTTTGCAGAAATAAACCACATTTTTAACCAACTGAACAAACAATTGGAGACGGCGCCTTTTGAAAACTTTAACTACGCATACGATTGCATCGTGAGCTATGGCGAAATGCTTAGTACTGCCATTATGCATGCTTATTTGAATGCAACGGGCTTCAACTGTAAGTTGTTTGATGTAAGAAAGCTTATTCGTACGGATGAAGCATGGCGTGAGGGCAATGTGGATTGGGAATATACTGAAAAGCAAATTAATGGAGAGCTGATGCCGTTTTTTAAGGAAAGCAGCACACATCCTGCCATCGCGCTTACACAAGGTTTTTTGGGAGGTACTAAAAACGGGCATACTACCACGCTTGGGCGTGAGGGAAGCGATTACACCGCGGCTATATTCTCTTATGTGTTGAATGCAACAGAAATGATTGTATGGAAAGATGTTCCGGGTGTTCTAAATGCTGATCCTAAGTTTTTTGATAAAACCATTTTATTGCAGCATATTTCCTATCGCGAAGCTATAGAACTTACTTATTATGGCGCTACGGTTATACATCCCAAAACCATAAAGCCTCTGCAAAACAAAGAAATTCCGTTGCGCGTGCGTTCTTTTGTAAATCCTGATGAAAACGGAACGCTTATCAGCCAATCAAGTGAAGATGATAATCTATGTGCTTCTATTATCCTTAAGTCTAATCAGGTTTTAATAAGTTTTTCTCCCAAGGATTTTTCTTTTATTGCGGAAAACAACCTGAAGGAAATATTTACCGCCCTTGCCGATTTGCATGTGCGCGTAAACATGATGCAAACCTCTGCCATAAGTTTCAGTATTTGTGTAGATAACGACGTGACGAAAATAAACAGGCTGTTTGCCTTACTGGAGGAACACTTTACTTATAAATATAACGAAGATCTGAAACTTATTACCATCCGCAACTATACCCAACAAGTTATTAATGATGTGTTAAAAACCTATACCTTGCTGGTAGAACAGCGAAGCCGGCAAACAGCGCAATATGTGGTTAAAAGTTAATGGGTAATAGCATAAAAATAGTGCGATATATTTAAATATTATTATACATTTGCACGGAATTGTTACGTTAATATTATTTTATAGTTAGTAATCATATATAAAGCGAGCATGTTCGCTGTTATAAATTCGGATGAAAATTCACATGCGGGTTGCTTCCGGCTTTAACTAAAAAATTATTCGCGGATGAAAGGTTCTATTGTTATTCTGGCAGGTGGTGGTCCTGCTCCCGGTATTAACACCGTTATCAGTACAGTTTCAAAGGTATTTCTCAAGGACGGGTATCGTGTAATAGGTATGCACGAAGGCTATAAAACACTTTTTAAAGAAAATCCGGTATATATCGATATAGATTTTGAAAGAGCGGACAGGATATACAATTTAGGAGGTTCTTTTTTGCGCATGAGTCGTTACAAACCTAAGCAAGAGGAGTTTAATGTAAACTTCTTTATTAAACACGATGTAAAGTTGCTCGTAACCATTGGAGGTGATGACACGGCATCTACGGCTAACCGCATTTCTAAATATTTGGTAGAGCAACAAGTGCATGTAAAAAATATCCATGTTCCTAAAACCATTGATAATGATTTGCCATTGCCCGAAGGAGAACCTACTTTTGGTTACCAAAGCGCAAAACAAGAAGGTGTGCGCATCTGCCAAACGGTGTATGAAGATGCGCGTTCGTCAGGCAATTGGTTTGTAGTATCAGCAATGGGAAGAGAAGCCGGACATCTTGCCTTTGGCATAGGCTCGGCATGCCATTACCCCATGATTATTATTCCCGAGATGTTTAACAAAACAACGGTTACTTTTAACCGGATTACAAACCTTATTATTTCGGCTGTTTTAAAAAGAAAAATATTAGGCATTCCTTATGGCGTGGCTATTGTGAGCGAGGGCGTTTTTCATTTTATGAGCGATAACGAGATTATAGCTTCAGGAACGCAGTTTACCTATGACGATCATGGGCACCCCGAACTTGGCAACGTGAGCAAGGCACATATTTATAATGTGTTGCTACAGCACAAGCTAAAAGAAACAGGACTCAGCGTAAAAAGCCGTCCGGTAGAAGTAGGGTACGAAATACGTTGTATTCCTCCCACTGCATTCGATTTAATGTATTGCAGCCTGTTGGGAATGGGCGTTAAATTTCTTTTTGATCAAGGTGTTACCGGATGCATGGTTACTTCTAATCCTGTAGGAGAGGTATTGCCTTTGTTTCTTAAAGATGTGGAGGATGAAAACGGCAAAGTGCGTACGCGGCTTGTGAACATGGACGGACAAAAAGCAAAAATGGTGTTCAGCGATGGGTTGCAATTTATTACCGAAGTTGATTATGAAGCTGCCAGAAAATATGTTGACAATCCCGAAGAGTTTGATTTTAAGAAAATTTTAAACTGGTAAATGTATTTTAGAATAAGGGGATTACAATGAAGAGTAAAAAGCTGCTGTTTTTGTCCTTGTTTATTTTACTGTTTTCTTGTCAGGAACATTCAAAAAATTTTCCGGTAAGAAATCCCCCATCTGTTATTAAAAGTAATGAAATCCACCAATTTACTATAGATTCTGCAATGTTAAAAGAAAAAGGTCCGGATTTGAGGTTATTGCAAACTGTTATCGTGCAAAACCTCCAAGTTGTTGATAACCATTTTGTTTTTGCATTGTCAAAAGAGGATTTTGTAAAGCAAGGATTACCTGAAAAGTACTACATTCAATTGATGAAAGATATAAAAGACGCAAATAATAAATTTGAGGCAGAGGGAATAAAGGATGTAGATAAAATATTAAAGGAGTCATATAGAGATTTGTATAAAATCATGGGTAAGCAAAAAGCGGCAGATTCTCTTCACTGACGTGTTGCTCCATTTTTATACGGCATAATTTTGTTACATTGTTTTTTAAAAGAGCTGCTTCCTGTAAAATCCGAGAAGCAGCTTTTTTGTTTATCTTTGCAAGTTAAAAGAAAGGTAATTTTTGTATGGAAACAACACGGCAGCAAAAGATAGCAAGGCTATTGCAAAAAGATTTAGGCGAATTATTCCGTACGCTGAGCCGCGACCAATTTCAAGGCACTTTGGTAACAGTTACCAAAGTTTCGGTGTCGCCCGATTTGTCGGTAGCTAAAGTATATCTCAGTATATGGGGCAAAAGCGATAAGCAGCAAGTTTTAGACACTATTAAAGCCAATACCAAGGAAATAAGGTTGAGGTTGGGCAATCGCGTGCACAATCAAATCCGCATTATTCCGGAATTAATGTTTTTTATGGATGACTCGCTCGATTATATTGAAAATATTGATAATTTATTAAAGAAAAAAGATTAATCCGTTTATGCAATACGATCCTATAAAAAGAAACTTGGGAAATGTTTTTAACCGTGCGCCCTGGCTAAGGAAAATGTTTTACAAAATGCTGGATTTGCTTTTGCTGCGTGCCTGGCACATACGCAAAGCCATTAAGCAGTGGAGTAAAACGGCTCCTGCCGATGCCAACATCCTCGACGCCGGTTCGGGCTTCGGGCAATATGATTATTACCTGTCTTCTTTAAATCCTAACTGGAAAATTAAGGCAGTGGATGTAAAAGAAGAACAAATTGCAGACTGCAACAGGTTTTTCGGTCAGATAAAAAGGAATAACGTGCATTTTGCCTATGCAGATTTAACTACTTTTTCAGAGCCCTCTTCTTATGACTTGATAGTGTCTGTAGATGTGATGGAGCACATATTGGAAGATGTACAGGTATTCAGGAATTTCCATGCTTCGCTTAAAACTAACGGCATGTTGTTGATTTCAACACCTTCAGACCAGGGCGGCAGTGATGTGCATGAGCATGACGAGGAATCCTTTATTGAGGAACACGTGCGCGATGGATATAATATTAATGAAATTCAGGATAAGTTAAAAAGTGTGGGATTTACAAAAACGGAAGCACATTATCAGTACGGAAAACCGGGAAGCTTAAGTTGGCGTTTGTCCATGAAATACCCAATTTTAGCGTTGGGCAAAACAAAGCTATTTTATATTGTTCTGCCATTCTATTATTTACTTACCTTTCCATTGTGTTTGTATTTAAATAACAGGGATGTGAGAAAAACGCACACCACAGGCACGGGCTTAATCGTAAAAGCTTGGAAATAAAAAAAGCTGGCTCATTACTAAGCCAACTTTTTATTCCAATGAAAAATTTTACTTTTTCATTTCTTCTGCATAAAATTTATAAAACCTGCTAATGGTTTCAATGCCTTTATAAAAACTCTCCAAATGGTAGTTTTCGTTTGGCGAATGAATAGCATCCGTGTCTAATCCAAATCCCATTAAAATGCTTTTGGTGCCTAATATTTGTTCTAACGTACTCACAACGGGAATGCTTCCGCCGCTTCTGAAAGGAATGGGTTTTTTGCCGTATGTTTCTTCATAGGCTTTGCTTGCCGCTTTGTATGCAGGGTTGTCGGTAGGTGACACATAGGGGTGCCCGCCATGATGAGGATTAACACTCACCTTAACATAAGGAGGCGCTATGCTTTCTAAATGTTGTTTAAATAATTGCGCTATTTTATCGGGGTTTTGATGAGGCACCAATCGCATGCTTATTTTGGCATTGGCTTTCGCGGGCAAAACGGTTTTGGAGCCATCGCCTATATATCCGCTCCACATTCCGTTAACATCAAGGGTGGGACGCACGCCTGTTCTTTCCATAGTGCTATATCCTTTTTCGCCCCATACTTCCTTTATATCGAGTTTGTTTTTGTATTCTTCCAAGCTGAAGGGGGCACGCGCCATATCTTCGCGCTCTTCCTTTGAAAGTTCCAACACGTCGTCATAAAAATGAGGGATGGTAATGCGTCCGTTTTCATCATGCAGCGAAGCTATCATCTTAGCCAAAATATTGGCAGGGTTAGCCACAGCGCCGCCATATAAACCTGAATGTAAATCTTTGTTAGGTCCTATAACTTCCACTTCCATGTATGCCAAGCCCCTTAATCCTACCGTGATGCTCGGCATGTCAATTCCCATCATGCCGGTGTCGGATATAAGAATAATGTCGGCTTTCAGTAGCTCTTTGTGGTCAGGTAGCCATTTTGTTAAGGCGCCGGAGCCCATTTCTTCTTCTCCTTCCAAAATGAACTTTACGTTGCATTGCAACAGTTTGTTTTTGTTTAAATATTCAAAAGCTTTCACGTGCATAAACAACTGTCCTTTGTCGTCGTCAGCGCCACGCGCATATATTTTACCGTCTTTTATTACGGGTTCAAAAGGATTGGTGTCCCATAGTTCAACAGGGTCAACCGGCATTACGTCGTAATGACCATATACCATAACTGTCGGCAAATCGGCATGTATTATTTTTTCGCCATACACAACAGGATGTCCTGTGGTGGGCATCACTTCCGCTTTGTCGGCTCCGGCAGCCATAAGCTGTTGAACCAAATAGTTGGCAGCGGTTAGCATATCGTTTTTGTGTTCTTTTTCTGAACTAATAGAAGGAATACGGATTAATCCGAATAGTTCTTCCAAAAAACGTGCTGAGTTTTCCTGGATGTAGTTTTTGATTTGTGGCATAATTATATGTTTTTATTATTATTCGTTAAATGTATGCAGGTTTAATTGGGTTCCGTCGAAAACGGCATAGGTAAAATGGGTAATCCAATCGCCTAAAATAACACATTTGCTGTGGCTATTTAAGGCAAAAATAACGGGAATATGCCTGTGTCCGAACACAAAGTAATCCACTTGTTCATATTTCTCCATTATGTTGCGGGCATATTTTACCAATGTTTCATCGGCTATGTTGGTAGAAACCTCTTTATTTTGCTCTTTAATTATGTTGGCATAGCGGCTGCGGCGCGAAAAATACAAGCCCATGCGTGTACCCCAGTCGGGATGAAGCCAGCGGAATAGAAACTGAGCCAATCTGCATTCGAATAATGCTTTTAAAAACTTATATCCTTTGTCGCCCGGTCCCAAGCCATCGCCATGTGCCAGATAGAATTTCTTTCCCGAATATTCAACAATTTCATCTTTCCTGTGTAGTTGTATGCCACATTCATCTTGCAAATAACTAAAAGCCCATAGGTCGTGGTTGCCTTTAAATAAATGCACTTCTATTCCTTTATCGGTAAGCTCTGCAAGTTTTCCTAACAGACGTGTATAACCTTTAGGCACAACGGTTTTATATTCAAACCAGAAATCGAAAATATCGCCCATTAAATAAATGGCTTTGGCATCCGCAGCTATGCTGTTAAGCCAATGCACTAACTTTAGTTCGCGTTCAAGGCTTTTAACCCTGTCCGGAATACCCAAATGGAAATCGCTTGCAAAGTATATATTATCTTTAGGCATGAATATAAGAATACTTAAAGCGCTAAAATTAAGTAAAAAATATGAATAATAGAGATTGTAACAAAGCGGATGTATATTATCCGCCCCATGTTTCCCTGTCCAAGCTTCGGTAATGTATAGCTTCGGCAAGATGTTCCGTTTTTATGTCGGAGCTTTCGGCTAAGTCTGCAATGGTACGCGAAACTTTTAAAATGCGGTCGTAGGCGCGGGCTGAAAGGTTAAGTTTTTCCATGGCTGTTTTTAACAACGCGTGTCCTTCTTCGTTTACATAGCATACTTCGCGAAGCATTTTACTTGATATTTGCGCATTGCAGTAAATCCCTTTTTTGTCTTTGTAGCGATCTTCCTGTATCTGGCGTGCTTTTATCACACGTTTTCTGATATCGGCGCTTTTTTCTCCCAGTCTGTTGGTGTGTAGCTCTTTAAAAGGAACAGGAACCACTTCTATATGAATATCAATCCTGTCGAGCAGCGGTCCCGATATTTTGTTGAGGTAGCGTTGCACCACACCCGGCGCACACACGCAGTCTTTCTCCGGATGATTGTAGTAACCGCAAGGGCATGGATTCATCGCCGATATGAGCATAAAACTTGCGGGATAGGTAACAGAGAACTTGGCACGCGAAATGGTGATGCTTCTCTCTTCCAAGGGTTGGCGCAACACTTCCAACACGGTACGTTTAAATTCGGGGAGTTCGTCAAGGAATAATACCCCGTTATTCGCCAATGATATTTCGCCGGGTTGCGGATTTCCGCCTCCTCCTACAAGCGCCACATCGCTTATGGTATGATGAGGGCTGCGGAATGGGCGAACGGTTATTAACGATGACTGTTGAGCGAGTTTTCCTGCCACAGAGTGTATTTTGGTTGTTTCTAACGATTCGTGCAGGTTTAAAGGGGGCAATATGGAAGGTAGGCGTTTGGCAAGCATTGTTTTTCCTGCTCCCGGCGGACCTATTAAAATCATATTATGACCACCTGCCGCGGCCACTTCCATTGCACGTTTTATATTTTCCTGACCTTTTACATCGCTGAAATCAAATTCATATTCATCCAAATGCGCGTAAAATTCTTCCCTTGTATTAATAACAACAGGATCAAGCGTTAAATTTCCATTTAAAAAACCTACCACATCATTCAGCGTTTCCACTCCATATACTTCAAGTTCATTCACAATGGCTGCTTCGCGCGCATTTGCAGCAGGCAATATAAAACCTTTAAATCCTTTGTTTCGGGCTTCAATAGCAATGGGCAGGGCGCCTTTTACGGGCTGCAAGCTCCCGTCCAGAGACAGTTCTCCCATTATAATATAATCCTCCAAGTGTTCGCTCACCAGTTGGTCTGAAGCTGCAAGCAACCCTATGGCAATGGGCAGGTCATAGGCAGAGCCTTCTTTGCGTATATCTGCCGGCGCCATGTTAATGGTAATTTTTTTACGGGGAAACTTGTATTCGTTATTCCGTAAGGCAGCCTCTATGCGCTGATGGCTTTCTTTTACCGCATTATCGGGCAACCCTACCATTGCAAACTGTATGCCTTGATCCACATTTACCTCTATGGTTATGGGCGTTGCATTAATACCATGTATGGCGCATCCGTATGTTTTTACAAGCATATCTTTCCAAATAAAAATAACACATTAAATGTATATATTATATTGGTAATAAATTACAATTAATATAAAATTTTATGCTTTTGTGATTTGATGATGAATGCAATATAATATATTCTCTTGTTTTTCATCCCAAAGGTGCATGGCGCCTCCATTGCAATGTTTATAGTCTTTACAGGAGTTGCAAATGCCCTTTTTTGTCCATGACCGCTCTCGCATAATTTGGAATTTTTGATTCCATATTTTTAGAAAATCATCTTTGTATATATTACCTTGGGTGTAATTTCTGTTTATGTTGGGACACGCAGATATAGAGCCGTCAATCAAAACGGAAGCAATATGAATGCCTGCTCTACAGAAGAAATAATCAGGACGTACTTTTTTTTCGTATGCCCCTACATAAGCTTCGCAACTAAACTTTACATCTATGTTTTTTTCTTCACGAGATTTAGCGATAAAGTCCATTAAAAAATTTAACTGCTCCGTACCTAATACCATATCCCCATTATGCTGCGCTCTTCCGATAGGAGCAATGGTAAACAATCGCCATGCTTTTATGTTTTTCCTTATCAAAAATTCCTTTAATTCATTTAACTGGTAAATGTTTCTATTGTTAACACACGTAACCACATCATAATTTAAACGATTGGAGGAACTTATTAATTCCAAAGCTCTCACTGCTTTTGAAAAGCTGTTGTTGTTACCTCTCAGCCAATTATGATTTTCCTCAAGCCCGTCGAGGCTAACGGTAACGGAACCCATTCCTGAGGCTAAGAGTTTTTTATGTATGGTTTCGTTATATGCATATCCGTTTGTTACAATGCCCCATCTAAAACCGTTTTCCCGCAATGCCATACCACACGCTCCAATATCTTTACGCAAAAGAGGTTCTCCTCCTGTAATGATAACGTTTATGCTGTCGGGTTTATAAACGTTTTTTAAAGGAAGAATAGCGCTCAGGAAATCGGAGAAGGGCATGTCTTTATAACTGGAATCGGAAACACAATCAGATCCGCAATGTAAACAATTGAGGTTGCAACGTTGTGTGCACTCCCAAAACAAATAGCGTAATTCGTGAATTTGGGCTTCGTTTTGTTTAAACCGGTCAAAAAAATAAAGGGAAACTTTATTTCGCATCCATTCCTATTGTTATAAAAACAGCTTTATTGTTGGGCTTTACAAGAGTGTCTTTGGATTGAAACATCCCGTTTTGTGCCTCATCTATATCCTCAAATTTTAACAAAAGTTCCGGAGCAGGAAGCGTATATATTTTAAATTTACCGTCCTCGTCTGTTAAAATGCTTGTCTGATTATTACTTACTGAGACCTTGATACCGGAAAGCGGAAGGCTTGTTTTGTTTGACTTCACAACACCTTCTATATAAATATCGCGATACATATCTTGAGGAGCTCCATAGCAAGCTTGGAAAACAAATAGCATTCCCGTGAAGCTTAATGTGCCGAATATTTTTCTTAAAATTTTTCTTTTCATGGCAACCACAAGTTAAATGTTTTGATAAAAATTTAGATGTTTTATTGTGTTTCGGTCATGTCCGAAATATTACTCATATTTGTTTAAAAGATTTTGTATTGCTTTTTCTATCGTGTTAAGTTCATTTCGCCCCAAATGTTTGGTGTTTACCAGTATTTGCATAGAGCTTTTGCGGCGCTTAATGGCAAATAAAGGTTTTTCTTTTTTCCCTCCTCCCAACATGTGGCTTACATCTTCTCGGGTGAGATTTTCAGAAACCACTTTACAATAAAGTTCCCATTGTTCCTCATTTTTGCCATTTTCATCTATTTTTCCTGCATGGCGTATTTGTCGAAGTAAACGAACATCACCTATGGTATCGTTTTTTAGTAGGTCTTCAATAATGCGATTGTCAAGTTTTAATAAGTTTAAAGTATCCGAAATATACGTTTCGTCTTTGGAAAGGGATTTGGATAAGTCTCGTGCATCTTTAAAAATGCCTGCATCCAGCACTTTACGATACGATAAAGCCAACTCTATATTGCTCAGGTTTTGCCTTTGCAGGTTGCCTATAATGCTTTGCGCCTGTGCCTGTCGGTCGTCCAGAGGTCTTAATATGGCTTTTATGATAGGCAACTTTAGCAATTTGTGCGCCAATAGTCGGCGGTGGCCGTCAATAAGTTCATAATCACCGTTGGGCAGCGGGCGCACAAGTATAGGATTAACCAAACCGTTTTCTTTTATATTGTTGGCTAATTCCTGTATGTTTTTAGGCATTTCGCCTGTTTCTTTGTTTCCTTTTTCAATTAGCCTCCCTTGGTATGGAGATTCGACAATTTTATCAATATGAATAGAAATGATAGTGTCAGCGTAACGTATTTCCATAGTTTACTTGAATATTTTAAACTTATTTTTTTCAAAAATAATTATTTTTTCAAAAAAAATAGTAAAAACACACGTAAAGATTAAAGTTATGCTAATTACTATTAAATTTCCACTTATCCAAGGCTAAGATAAAAGAAGCGGGCATCGCCCGCTTCTTTTATTTGAGTTGTTTTAAAATTTCTTTCACTGCCGTTTCCAATTGTGGATCGTTGTCGGTTATTTTATCTGTAAAGGTGTTTTTTACATAAATATCAGGAGACACCCCGTTTATCTCCAAGTCTTTCCCATCCAAGGTATAGCAGCCCCAGCTTGGCAAGCGGTAAAATGAGCCGTCAACCAAGCCTTTGCCCGATGTGAAAATTATCCAGCGGTAGGATTCCGTGCCTATTATTTTGCCCAGCTTTAATGCTTTAAAACCGTTGGCTGTTACTTCTGCATCACTCAGCGATTGTTCGTTTATTAATAAAACAATGGGCTTATCGGCGGGCGTAAAGTTAGCTTGCGTACCCATTTTGCCTTCGCGGTATTTCCATTTCATGTAAGCACGTTGCGAAAGGAAATTGAGTACATCATCGTGCACGTTTCCTCCTTGGTTATAGCGTAAATCGAGTATAACGGCATCTTTATGTTGCTCCTGCCGCACCATGTCGGTAAGGAATACTTCCAACTGTCCTTCGCCCATATCTTTCATGTATGAATAAGCTATACGGTTATTGCTTAGCTTGTCAACGCGTTTACGATTGTTATCAATCCACTCGTTGTAAAGATCTTCTAAAAATTTGCCTCTGTTCTGCGGATGTATTTTTACCTTTTGGGTTTTACCGCCTCGCATAAATTCAAGCTCTATTTCTTTGTTCAGCGATGTAGAAGTAAAGTAATAATCCCTGTCTGTGCCGGCATCCACTTTTTGTCCATCCACTGCTTGTAATACATCACCCGGCTTGATGTCGATATTTTTATTGTATGCATTACTTTTGGGGATAACATACTTTACGGTGTAGGGCTTGTTTTCTTCAAAAACAATACCCGTTTCGTTAGTCGTGTTGTCAAGAGTTTTTGCCTCTTCTTTGCCTCGTGAGGAAAACCCCATGTGTGAGGAATTTAATTCGCCAAGCATATCGTTTAGCAGCGTACGGAGGTCTGCCCTGTTGGTTACGTAAGGTAAATATTTTTCATAAGTGTTTTTAATACCTTTCCAGTCTGTATGATGGAAAGTTTCGTCGTAAAAATTTTCTTCTACGCCCGCCCAAGTTTCATAAAACATTTGGGTAAACTCCTCTGAAAGGTTTCGTGCAAATTTATAATCCATGCTCACCGGCGAAAGCTTATTGCCTTCAAGACTATATGTATTTATGATTCCGTTTTCCAACGCGTAATATTTGCCGTTGTTTTCCATTAAATCGTTTATGGCAAAAGATGATACTTTTTCAGTTTTGTTGTTTTCAAAAGGTTCCAGTATAGTGCGGTATGAGCCTCTTTTGCCTTCGTGGTCGGAGATGTAGTATATATAGGTTTTGTTTTCGTTCATAAACACTTTTGTTCCGCTTTGGTTGCCGTTTCCCGGGCTTATGCGTTCCAAGCGGTACATAATATCTTCCATGTTTATTTTTACACTATCAAAAGTTTTTTTATCTTCTTTTTTAGGTGTTGTAACTTTATTTTTTTGATTTTTGTCCGTTATAGAGTCCTTTTTTGGCTCTTCCTTAAAGAGCTCGTTAAACTTGTCTGTCTTGTAGGGGTCGTCATAAAAGTCAAGCGCCATTTTATACACATGTGCATCTCCTCCGCCACGCGGATAAGAAGGCTTGGTGCGCGAGGATGTAAAAAATATGCTTTTGCCGTCGGGCGACCATGAAGGGAAATCCTCACTAACGCCTGTGTTGGTAAGGTTTATTATTCTCTCCGATTTTAGGTTGTAGAGGAAAATATCATTCTCGAAATTGCGTTTCGCGTTATACATAAGCCATTCGCCATCGGGCGAAAATGCAGGGTCTGTATTGTATGTTGCCCAAAACTCGTCCTTTACCAGCATTTTACTTTGTCCTGTTTTTAAATCCATCAAGCGCATTTCGTCTCTCCCGCTTAAATAGACCACTTTAGATTTGTCTTTGTTTACAACAATGCATCGGTTGTTTTTATTGTCTTTGGTAAGTTGCTTGATGTTTGCGCCATCGGCTGCATTAATGGTAAACAGGTTTTGATAGCCCTTAAAAGTTTGGCTGAACAATAGGGTGCGGTTGTCAATCCATTTTATTTCCATTGCCCTTTCGGCATTTTGTTTGTTTAGCTTAGCAATATATTTGCCGCTTATATCACTCACAAATATTTCGCCCCGCGAAATAAAGGCTGTTTTTTTGCCGTCGGGAGATACATCAAAAGCGGATATTTTACCACCTACGTTAAATTCTTGTGCCTGTATAAGTGTATTGTTGCGGAAAACCTTGAGTTGCAGCCTTTCGGAAAGCTTGTTTTTTACGTCGTAAACATATAGTTGATAATCTTTTTCATACACCACTTTGCTGCCATCTGCACACACAAAGGGGCGCTTTATGGATGTGTTAAAGGAGGTGAGTTGTGTTTTTGTGCCGTTTTTAAAGGTGTATAGGTTGAATTCGTTGTTTGCTTCGTCCGAAACAAAGTATAGATTGCCTTTGCGGTCTATGGTTTGCCAGAAATCTTTGCCTTTATAGGTGGTATATTGTTTATAGGCTTTGGTTTTAGGATTGTAGGATTGTATATCGGGGTTATACTCGCCTTTGTAGCGCTTGCGTGTGGCAAAGTTTTTGCTTTCCCATGTGTCGCTGAAAAATATTTCGCCGTTGGGCGCTTCCACAGCATTGTGGATTGTGGTAAAATAGCCGGGAAACAGGCGTTGTGCCGTTCCTCCGTTTGCTTGCACTTTGTAGCTTGCAAAAGTATTGTAGCGGTTGGATGTAAAATAAATTTCTTTGCTGTCCCAGCTCCATCCATCCACTTCATCCGTGGCATCGCTCCATGTAAGCTGTTTGATGTTTCCGCCTTCCAAGGGCATTATATACACATCGTAGTTGCCGTATTGGTTGGACGAAAAGGCAATCCATTTGCCGTCGGGCGATACACGTGGTAAAATTTCTTCGCCCTCCATGGCAGTAAGTCGTAAGCTTTGCCCGTTTTTTATGTCAGCTTTCCATAAATCGCCTTCGAAGGAGAAAATAACGGTTTGCCCGTCGGGTGTGAGGGTGGGATGTGTGGTAAAAAAAGGGGCTTGGGCTTGTGTGCGCCAAACGCACATGCTTAAAAATAAAAAGAGTATACTAAAACGCTTCATGTAATTTATTTATTTTCGGGTTTGAGATCATTTATTTCCAACAAGGCTTCTTTTAATTTGCCTTCTTTATAAGCTTTTTTCATCATTTCCACGTCCGAAGGGTCTAAGTGCACGAGTGCTATAAGCGATCCTTCTTTGTTTAGCCCCAGTACGGCTTCGCCATCCTGACTGCCTTTCCAGTCGCGGGTTACGCTGTGGCAAAATTCAGCGAAAACTTCTGTTGCCTTTTGTGCAAAAAATTCGCGGTCTTGTATATATTGTGCGGCTTCTTCTTCGGGTATGTAATAGGAATCAACCAGAACCATCCCGTCCACTCTTTCAGGGAACAAATGACCATCTATTTCTATCATTTTTTCTTTTTTACGCATATTGTTAATTGTTTTTAAATAGCAAACAAAAAATAGTTTAGTTTATTTTTTTATTTCAACCCCATAGTGAGATAGATTTTTTTCTGCAGCTTCTCTTTCTAAGAAGACGCTGAGGTTAAGTAAAAACAGATTTTTATTTATAAGGTGTGAATGAGAACCCTTTGCTCAGTTGCCTCATTTTTTATTTAAGGAGGCAAAGGAATTGTTCATGCTCCGTTTCCTATAGCTTTAAAGCAAAGCTTCAAAAATTGTCCCTGCTGTTTTCTTTTTTCTTATCTCTTACCATTCATTTTCTGTTTCATTAAGCCTAATCTATATATTTATGTGGTTTGAAAAAAGTTTTATTAGGTTATAGTTTATTACTACTATCCGGATTTTTAAAAATCATGCTTCCTGCAACGCCAAGCAATATTAATATCGATCCTATAATATGGTAAAGATATAAATTTTCGTTTAAAAATAATACACCTCCTATAACAGATATAACGGGACTTATATTATTGAAAACGCCCACCTGCGAAGCTGAGATGACAGATAGTGCATAATTACTGAAGAGTGAAGTTAGAAAAGAAGAGAGGATACCAAGATATACTATAGCCCATAGATATTTACTATTTGCAAAAGGTTGAAAATATACCTCCAAACTATCAGATTGCATATGCTTATAGAGTGAAATACAGTTAAATACAATAAAAGCCGTGAGAGTCATAAAAAAAGTAATATCCAAAGCCTGATAGCGTGGGGTTATTTTTCTTCCCAAAATATAATATGCTACAATTGATAATATAGAAAGAAGGATGAGTAGACTTCCTTTAAGGCTACCCGTTCCCGACGAAGGCGTTTTCTTAAATATGATATATAACAGTCCTGCGACTGATACTAATATGCTAATAATTTGTTTGGCGTTGGTTTTTTCTTTTAGAAAAATATAAGCCATGACGAGGGTGATTATGGGTAAAACTGCTGATATAATGCCGGCTTCAGAAGCTGTTGTATATTTTAATCCCAATGTTTGTAAGCTAAAAAACAAAAACGGATAGAATAAAGAGAGTAACAATAAAGGTTTTATCCTGCTAGCGGAAAATAAGGGTATGGGTTTGCGCCCCGCAATATATGTTATTGCCAGTGCCAATATAGCCATTGTAAACCGGTGTGCCAGCAAATCATACACCGTGGCGGAACTTAGAGCGGTTCTTACAAAGATAAATGATAAGCCTATAATAAGCGTTGATAACGTCATAGCTGCATAGGCTTTTATTTCTTCTCTGCTGGTGGTCATATGTTTAAACTATTTTCAAATGTAAGTGATAGAATGTATGACAATCAATAGCTTATTCATTCTTTATAGACATAAATTTCTGATTTTTCATGCGAAGTTTCATCTTTTTGGGTTTTAAAATTAAATGTTATATACATTGTTTAAACAAAAAGGCTCTGCACTTTTAACCATATAGCCTCCAGTACAAAGCCTCATTAAAATAATATCTATCTCTAAAAACCCATCCTGAACATAGTCCAAAAATTATTTTCCAGGTTTTTCCAATGCGTTACAGTAGCTCCGTAAAAGTTTTGGGTGTAATTGTTAAGGTACTTTTGTGCATCCTCTTTTTTGCCGGCTTTTGTAAGTTCTATTACTTTGCTTTCCACCATAGGGGCTTCCTGTTTGGCTTTTTCTTCAAAACTTAACACGCTTTCGAGCATGGTATTTTTAGTTTTTTGCCATGCCACGGTAGCCAGCTTGTTGGCTTTGCGGTAGTCCCAAATAGCGGCATCTTCGCGGTAATTTTTCTGTCCGCATACTTCAAACTTATCGGGCACTTTGGAGCTTCCGCTAAAAATGGGTATGCGCGGACTTTCGCCCGGGTTGTCGAACGACATCCAGCATACGCCGCCCACTTCGTCCGGCAGCCAATCGCGCAATTGGGTAATATGAGAATATGAACACCAAGCTACCGACACCGTACGTACAAACTCAACCGTGTTGGGTTTAAGATAGTTAAGCGCCGCAATCAAATCACGGCTCATCCAAGGTTGTGCCATAGGGGCTAACAAGGTATCCTGCCCTATAACATTGCGTTGCTTATCGTATTTTTTCTTGATATATTTAAAATTTTGCGTCATATCATAAGCCGAGTTGGCATAGTCCGAACGGTATAACTCGGTCATTTTTTCAAGCGTTACTTTTTGTGCAGGTTTAATGCTGAAAGGCAGCTCATCCATATCCATCGTAATTTTAAGAGAGGGGTCAAGTTGTTTAAAAACCCAATATTCGCGTATGGTATAAGGTTTTTTTGTTGCGCCGTATGCTTTCCAGAATTTAAAATCACTTTTGCCATCCCACAAGCCAAAGTCTTTTGCCACGCTGAAAACATTGTCGCTTGCCATAAAATAATCTTTGTTTTTAAGGTCTATTTTGCCGATGCGCGAAATGTTTGCCGAAATACCTACATGGTCGTCAGGTATGCGTTGTGCAGCCCACACCGCGCCCAATTTGTTTTTTCCGGCGCCAAAAATTTCGAACTGCCAAACTTCTTTTTTATCTGCAATGGTAATACATTCGCCCCAGTCGCCGTATCCATATTGTTTGGTAAGCTGGTCTATAAGGCGTATGGCATCGCGGGCGGTGGTGCAACGTTGCAATACGATGCGCTCCAACTCTTCAATTAAAAACATGCCTTTTTCGTTCACCAGCGTATCATGTCCGGTAATGGTAGCTTCGCCTATGGCTAACTGTTTTTCGTTCATGCACGGATATCCCGTGTTTAAAAAAGCATAGGTGTGTTTGGCTTGCGGTATGCGACCTGCCGTGTTTACATTGCGCATGTCCCAAGGCGTTTCGGTATGTAGCAATCCTTTGTATATAGAGGTTTTAGCAGTATCTGCATTGTCGGTGGCTTTTTCTATGCGCATCCATGTGCGATAGTTGCCGTCGCAGGTGTGTGCCGTCATTACCGAGCCATCTGCCGAAGCTTTTTTGCCTACCATAATGCTTGTGCAGGTTTCGCCGAAATATGGATCGCTCTTGCTTGCCAACTGTGCCAAAGAAGGAGTGGAGGCAAAAACAACAAAAAGCGTAAGAATAAATAAATTACGTTGCATGATAAAAATTTTAAAAAATATTCAATAAGGTTATTTCACAATTTCCAGCAATTCTACTTCAAAAACAAGTGCCGAACCTCCGGGAATGGGACCTTTGGTTTGGCTACCGTAGCCAAGATTATAAGGAATATAGAACATGTATTTTGCGCCGGGTGCCATAAGTTGTATGCCTTCCTGCCAGCCTTTTATAAGGTTGCCGAGTTCTATAACCAGCGGCTCTTTTCTGTCCACCGATGAGTCAAATTTTTCGCCGGTAATAAATGAACCGGTGTAGTGAACGGATATTTTATCGGTAAGTTTGGCTTTAGCTCCGGTTCCTTCTTTTATTACTTTATATTGTAAACCGCTGGGGAGTTCAACAACACCTGCGTTTTTCTTGTTTTTGGCAAGAAAATCCTGTCCTTTTGCAATATTGTCCTGTGCTGCCAGTTGTGATTTTAATTGTGCTTTCACGCTCATTTCTGCTTGAAATGACTGCATAAGGTGGGTTTTGTCGGTATCGGAAATCAGAATTTCTTTTCCACCCAGTGCATCATTAATACCTTGTATAAGTTTTTGGTAATTGATGGTAGCATCCGATTCTTTAAAATTCTTGGTAATGCTTGTTCCTATAACATAGCTTACCGAGTCTGTTTTGTTTAATAAAGCATTAGTTGTTTGTGCTTGCGAATGTGAAGCCATTAAACTGATTATGCTTATTAATGTGGTAATGCAAAAAATATGTTTCATAAAAAATGAGGATAGATTTTATACAAAAATTGATTTCGACAAATGTAATAATCAATTTACAATATTGCAGGGCATTATCACTTTTTTATATAAACAGCAACTCGGGGGAGGTAAAAAAGAAGTTTTTGTCGGTTAGTTAACCACTTGCATATTTTCGGCAGGCAATAAATCTTCGCCACGATAGCGTCTGTAAATCTGGAAAAGTGTAAATACATCTTTGGCACAATATTTTACAATACGCGCAAGGTTGTTTTCTTTGTAATATACATTAGCCACTTCACTGCCGTCAATGTCGTCCTTGGGCGAGGGAATATTAAAAATATGAGCCAGCAAATCCAGGGAAGTATAATTTTTATAGTCCCCGAATTTCCACAGTTCCATGGTGTCCAAGTGTTTTATCTCCCACGGCTTTTTGCCTGCCATGTCCAGCATTACAGGAAGAGAAATGCCGTTTATCAGCATGCGCCTTGCCATAAAAGGAAAATCGAACTCTTTGCCATTGTGCGCGCACAGCAAATGCTGAGGTTGATTATAATAAGTGTTTAAAAGCGCTGCAAAATCTGTTAATAATTCTTTCTCATTATGACTTGCAAATGATTTAACACGCAACACGCCTTTTGTGTATGCGCCTACGCAAATGCATATAATTTTTCCAAACTCCGCATAAATACCTGCCCGTTGATAGGTGCTTTTCGGGGTGGGTGGTTCGGCAGCATGAGTGTTAAGATGTTGCGCCTTTTTGTTCCACAACATCATCTCTCGTTCGTCCAATTGCGAATAATCTGCATAGGCAGGTACGGTTTCTATATCCAAAAACAAAATATCCTCTGTTCGCAGGTGATTGAGCATGAGTTAAAAATTTGAAATATTATTACTTAGGGTATTTAAAAACAATTTATTGCATTTTGATTATTTTTAAAGAACGTTTTTATGCCATACATGACATGAACTATGAATACTTATTTTTTAAACTTTACTAAAGTAGAAAAATTATCGATAGAGCATATATTTAAAGCTGATTTTTTATATTTACCACCTAAAAGGCTAATAAAATGGGAAAAGATAATCTGTTATATGCACTCACTGAAGATGATTTTCAAAATGTTTCACAAGATATATTAGAAAGGAATTTGACGAATGAGGAATTAGAGTTAGTTGCGGATAAATTTGCCGATAAAATAGATTGGTTTGATATTATTGCATCTTCAATAAACGAATTAAATCTTGAATAAATTGGAAAGATATATTAAAACCACCGCCGATGGTTCGCATACCTTGTTTGTTCCCGAAATAGGAGAGTGCTATCATTCTACGCATGGGGCGTTGCAGGAATCGCAACTTGTATTTATAACGTATGGTTTGCAGCAAGCATGTAAGTTATTCCCACATATACATGTGTTGGAAATAGGCTTTGGAACAGGACTTAATGCGCTGCTTAGCCTCTTGGAAGCCGAAAAAAGGGCTATGAGGGTGGATTATTTTTGCGTAGAGCCTTATCCGGTGAGCAATGCCGATATAGAATTACTTAATTACAATGATATGGTGGAACACGAATACAAGGATTATTTTAGAAGCCTGCATCAAGCGGAGTGGAATAAATGCGTGCCCATAACACCTTGGTTTTCCTTACATAAGGCACATGCTACATTTCAGGATGTGCAGTTGCCGGTTTCTTTTTTTAATCTTGTGTATATGGACGCTTTTAGTCCGGAAGCACAACCCGAAATGTGGCAGCAGGATGTGTTTGATAAAATTTCCAAAAGTTGTGTGCCACAGGCGGTGCTAACTACTTACTGCTGTAAAGGAATTGTGAAACAAGCCCTAAGGAATGCCGGTTTTGTGGTAAAAAAACTGCCCGGACCTCCCGGTAAAAGGGAAGTGTTGCAGGCTATAGTAAAAGTAGAAAAGGGAGCATAGGTATAACTGCTGTTTTACTAAAACCGATAAATTATAAACACAAAATAAATTTCGTTATCCCTAATTTTCTTGTTTTTTCAGCAGTTCAAAAGCAAATTGTATGCTTTCTTCCAACGGCGTGAAAACAAAATCGGGGAAAGCCGCTTTAAATTTATCCGATGAATAAAAAGTTTTTTCCGTGAGGTATTGCAGTCCGCGCGCCGAAACCATGTTGTGAGAAGGAAATACAATATCTTTCAGCGCTAAGGCGCCTACTCCCACTTTGATTAAACCGTTTGGGATGAGCGTGCTTTTTTGGGGCTTACCCAATGCCTTGCAACCGGCAAGCATAAGCTTTTCAAAAGCACTGTTTTCTCCGTTTATGATAAAGCGCTCTCCTGTTATAGGGCTTTCCATAAGCAAAATCATGGAGTTTGCCACATCGCGTACATCCACAAACCCGTTCACCCCCGATGTATGATAAGCTTTAAACTTTTTAAGTGTTTGGAAAAACTTGTTAATGTTATTTTGTTTAAAAAATGCGCCTATCACTACCGACGGGTTAACAATTACGGCATCCAACCCCTCTTCTATTCCGCGCCAAACTTCGCGCTCACCATTATATTTGCTTACGGCATAAGCGCTGTTTTTTTTGGATGTTTTCCAAAACGATTTTTCGCTAAGGGGTTGTCCGTTCTCGGGCTGTCCGAAAGAAGCCACGGAGCTTATATGGCACAGTTTTTTGATTTTTTTTTCCAAACAAAGGTTTACCACGTTTGCCGTTCCGGAAGCATTAACTTTTAAAAGCATGGGTAAATCCCTATCGTTAAAAGAAACAAAGCCCGCGCAGTGGTAAACATAAGCTACATCTTGCAAGGCATGCGCCAAACTTTGTATATCCAATACGTCGCCTTTAACCCATTCTATTTTTTTATAATATGCTTCTCCTTGTTGAGGGTCAAGGTAAGTAAAGAGTTTTTGCACGTGCGCGGTAGAAAAAGTGTCGCGAGCCAAAGCTTTTACTACATTTTCTTTCTGCGCTAATTCAAAAAGCAAATATGAACCTATCAATCCTGTTGCGCCGGTTACTAAAATCATGTTTTTGGAAATTTGTGATAAAAATACGACAATTATCGGACTTGTGAGCGTAATTTATTAAATGTTAAATTTCTATAAAGTCAGGAATGTCCATTTTTAAAAATTAAAATTCAAAATTTTTTACGTTAAAATTTTTTGTACTTTCGCCCATTGATTAAATACTTATCCATGGCACGAGGCAGAACAGGCACCCGGCGTTTACGCGCATCCTATGTAACGAGCGTTATCAGCATTTCGCTTGTGTTGTTTATGCTGGGATTGTTAGGGCTTATTGTTATATACGGGCAGAAGCTTTCGGTAAACGTGCGTGAAAACCTTACCGTTTCGGTAATGCTCAACGAAAATGTGCCGGACAGCTCTATTGCTGAGTTTAGAAGCAATCTGATACGTTCAGGATATGTTAAATCTACCAAATATATTTCGCGTGAGCAGGCAGCCAAAGAGCTTTCGAGTGAATTAGGAGAGGATTTTGTGCAGTTTTTGGGATACAATCCATTGTCTGCATCTATTGATATGCAAATGGTTTCGGAGTATGCCAACAACGATAGTATTGCCATGATACAAAAAAAATTGCTTGCCGATAATACCATTGTGAAAGATGTAGTATATCAGAAATCTTTGATTGATGAAGTGAATGCAAATATTCAGCGTATTTCGCTTATTCTTTTAGGCTTTAGTATTATTCTGCTGGTAGTTTCCATTCTTTTAATCAGCAATACCATACGTCTTTCTATTTATTCACGCAGATTTTTAATCAGAAGCATGCAACTGGTAGGGGCTACGGAAAGTTTTATCCGTCGTCCTTTTATTAAAAGGAGCATGCTGCATGGTATAATAGCGGCTTTTGTTGCCATATTTATGCTGACGTTGCTCATTGTTTTTATGGCAAATAAATTTCCCGAAATAAATGCGTTGCATGATGAAATGCTCTATGCTGTTTTATTTTTAAGCTTGTTGTTGATAGGAATTATTATTTCAGGTGCAGCCACAATAATTTCTGTAAATAAGTTTTTAAAAATGAGGTTGGATAAGCTATATGCACACTAATCTTTTTTTTGAATATCACATATATATTTATGGCAAAAACAGATAAAAACACTATTGAAAAAAATAACGCTCCCGAAAAGGGCGGTCGCTCCGTAGTTCCTTTGCAGTTTGCATTTGAACGTATCAATTATATACTAATGATTGTGGGTGTTGTAACAATCCTGTTGGGATTTTTGCTGATGACGGGAGGCGGTTCAGAAGATCCTAATGTTTTCAACGAGGCTATGTTTGGATTTAGACGACTTACGTTGGCGCCTTTATTGATACTGGCGGGCTTTGTAATTGAACTTTTTGCTATCCTTAAAAAACCCAAAGCATAGATGACGCTTTTTCAAGCAATTATAATTGCCATTGTAGAAGGCATCACCGAGTTTTTGCCTATTTCGTCCACAGGACACATGATTATTGCAGAACACATCTTGGGTACGCCGATAGATGAGTTCACAAAGGCATTTACGGTTAACATTCAGTTTGGCGCTATTTTATCGGTTGTAGTACTATATTGGAAGCGGTTTTTTCAATCGTGGGAATTTTATATTAAACTTATTATAGGCGTAATACCGGCTCTTGTATTAGGATTTCTCTTCAGCAATTATATTGATGCCCTGTTGGAGAATGTTATGGTTGTTGCCGTTATGTTGCTGGTAGGTGGTATTGTTCTTTTATTTGTGGACAAATGGTTTAACAATACGGATGAGAATAAAGACGTTACGCGTAAAAATGCCTTTATTATAGGCTTGTTTCAATGTATAGCCATGATTCCCGGTGTTTCACGTTCTGCCGCATCTATAGTGGGCGGTATGCAACAAAAGTTAACACGTACCAAAGCTGCCGAATTTTCTTTCTTTTTGGCAGTGCCTACCATGGCTGCCGCATCGGGGTATAAGTTGCTGAAGCTTTTAAAAGATGCGCCTTCGCGTCAAATGTTGTCGGAAAATCTTACCTTACTTTTAATTGGCAACGTTGTAGCGTTTATTGTAGCCATGCTTGCCATTAAATTCTTTATCACGTTTCTGCAAAAACAAGGTTTTAAAGCATTTGGTTATTATCGAATTTTGGTAGGAGGTATTATCCTAATTTTGTTATTTGCAGGATATAATTTGCAAATAAGTTAATTTCTAAAGTTTAAAAATGTTTTATATCAACGAGGGAGAAATTATTCTCGTGAACAAGCCATATAAATGGACTTCTTTTGATGCCATTGCATCTATGCGCGGAATCATGAGGCTTATCACGGGCGGCAAAATAAAAATAGGGCATGCCGGCACGCTCGACCCTTTGGCAACAGGACTTTTGATTATTTGCACAGGCAAAGCTACCAAGCGTATAGAAGAGTTTATGGGGTTTGACAAGGAATATACGGGCACTTTTACCTTAGGAGCAACAACACCTTCTTTTGACCTCGAAAAAGAAATAGACCAAACCTACGCTACCGAACATATCACGCCAGAGATGATTGCACAGGCAGCTCAAAGCTTTACGGGCGATATTATGCAAACACCGCCGTTGTTTTCAGCCATGTGGGTAAACGGTAAGCGCGCCTACGAACATGCACGTAACAATGATGATGTAAAGCTGCAACCACGTCCTGTGCATGTTGCCGCGTTTGAAATTACACGTATAGCCCTACCCGAAGTAGATTTCAGGATTGTGTGTTCCAAAGGTACTTATATACGCTCTCTCGCGCGGGATTTTGGCATTGCGTTAAACAGTGGCGCGCATCTTACCAAACTGTGCCGCACGCGCATTGGTCCTTATATGCTTGAAAATGCTTGGGAAATAGCTGATTTGAAAGACGAGTTGAGAAAGCAAATTAAAACTGTAGAATAAGAGTTGGTTTAGTTTTCTTCTTCATAATAAATCTTATAATATTTTCGTCCTTTTTCGTCTATGCCTTGCTCTATAAGCTCTCGGTTGCCATGAATATAAATGTGGAAATTTTTGTCCAGTTTCAGCACGCTTTTAAATATACGCGATTGTTTTTTCACGGCTTGCTTTGATATCTCAAAAGAGTCTGCCACTTCTACGCTGTTTTCCTCTCTATAGCTTTTGTCAAAACTACGAAAGGATTCAATCACGTTACTATCGCCGAGTACTTCTTTTTCAAAATCATCTTTTTCAAAAGATTCATGTGTTTTAAAATAGGCTACCGATCGGTTGAGTAAATCTATTTGGTCGGCTTTGGTTACATCAAACTCTTTGGTAATTTGCTTGGTAACATATTGTTTGGCTATGCCCAAAAATTGATTGGTTTGGTGAAATTCATTCTGTAAGGGTTGCACACAAAGGAAATCGTCTTTCCAATATGCGGCTTCGGCTGATTTGTTGAGGTTGTCAATAATACAAACCTTATAACCTTTTTCTTCATCTATATTAAAGATTAAACATCCTTTGTCCAGTTTATCGATGGTGGTTCCGATATCGCAACTTAAAAGATTATTCTTGTTTTCTACATCTGCTTTTATATACTCTTCCTTGCTTTCCGATTTAAAAATGCCTATTGCTTCCGTGCATTCGTTATCAAGTAATATGTTTTCAAAATAAGCAACATATATTTCCCCGCTTTTAATCTTGGGGTGCAACGAGCAATTGTATAAATGCTGTGCTATAACTTTGCTTTGGTTAAAAATATCATCCGGCTGATTGAAAATTCTGCGGGCAACAGTAAACATTTCGTTTTGCTCAATGCCTACGTCATTGTAAAACCGGTACATTTCGTTGCCCGAGAATGAAGAAAGAAAGTAAGTAAGAAGCACACGCGTTAAATTTTCATCCTCAAGGCTTATGAGACTGTCTGAGAAAATAATTCCTTCTTCAGCAGATTTATTTCCTGCCCAGTGGAGGACAATGTGATTAAAAATTATATCGTTATAATCTATCATATTTAAATAAAAGCTATAAAAATAAATAAAAAGATAAGAGCATAGAAGCTGGCTTTATTTTCAGAAGTAAATTATGCATCACACGCTTTCAGTTTTTTCCTGTCCACCCACCACATAAATCCCAACATGGCTACAATGCAAACAATGGCGCGCCACACGTAAACCTTTGCCAGTAAGCCGTTGGCTGACATAAGCGCGATAAGGGAAGCCGCAAGCATGGCAATCCAAACCGTGTATGATTCGGTATTTGTGCGCGTAACATACAGTCTTTTAAATGTGGGAAAGTAGGAGATAACCATAATAAGCTGTACCAATATATTGGCAATTAAATGTGCTTGCGTAATAAGCCAAAAAATGAGTATAAGCACAACCAAGCCAAGGCATACCAAATCAAAACGGTTAAAACGTGTGCTGGGGCTGCCGAAAAACAGTATGCACATCATAACGGATGTTGCCATAAATAAATCGGCAACGTTGAGAATATTATCTTTAAAAGAAAAATCGCCAACCTTAAAATAAGTAAAAAGGCTCACGCTGATAGCAATATCAAAAAAAAGCCACATGGCAAGCGACGGGTGGATGCGTTTCCGGTAAATCAATGTACATGAACGCACGGCAATAAACAGGTTGATGGCGCATACGGCGTATATCGAAAAATTTTCCATTGTTTTATGAATTGTGCAGAGAAAAATATGCTTTCAGCTTTTCATCAACGGCTTTTTCCAAATCAGCTACAGTTCCGTTGTTGGTGAAAACATAATCTGCCATGCGGATACATTTTTCCAAATTTTGTTTATTGGGGTCATCGGAAGTCATTTCTCGTTTTTCGTTGGCTATAAAGGTTTCAAAATCAATATGGTCTGTCTCCGAATTGCGTAATACCGCACGTTTGTAACGTTCTTGGGGCATGGCGTCCACGGCAAACAGTAAAAAATCTCCTTTTTGTTTCAATGATTCCGCTTCGCCCGGCGTGCGTATGCTTTCGATGATGCAGTTTTTGCCTGTATTTTTTGCTTGTTCATACAATTGATCTACAATCCATGAGGGCGAGTGCTTTGCGCGCAGGTCGTTGCCTACAAGCGTCATGCTGTCGCGGTTAGCCGTCATGCCCCTGCGGGCAATTTCGTCCATCAGAAATCCACGCACCGAAAAATGCACAAATCCTTTTTCTTTTACCAAATAATCAACGATGGTGCCTTTGCCTGCACCCAACGTGCCTGTAATTCCTATGATGAGCATAATTTGTTATGTATTAAAAATTCATTTCAAACTCCTTTGCAATTTCACTTCGCAACAGTTTTTTTACCTCTTCCATATTTGCATCTTTACCTATTTCCTGTTTAATGGAAGTAACTTTTTTATCCGTGAAACCACAAGGATTTATCATGTTAAAATAACTCAAATCCGTGTTCACGTTGAGAGCAAACCCGTGCATGCTCACCCATCGGCTGGTACGCACGCCTATGGCGCATATTTTGCGGGTTTTGCCGGGCTTGTCTGTGTCAATCCAAACGCCGGTGGCTCCTGCCATCCGCTCTCCTTTTATATCATAATGCTTTATGGTGTTAATAATAGATTGCTCCAGCTTTTCGATATATTCTCTTACGCCTTTCACAAACAGGGATAGGTTAAGTATCGGGTAACCCACTATTTGCCCGGGTCCATGATAGGTAATATCGCCACCGCGGTTGATATGATAAAATTCGGCTTGCTTTTGTTGTAATTGCAGCATATTGACAAGCATATTATGCTCATTGCCGCTTTTTCCTAAGGTAAAAACATGCGGATGCTCGCAAAACAGTAGGTAGTTATCGGTAGGCTTTTGTTGTTCCGAAGAAAGTTTTTCATTCTCCAATTTTTGCGAAACAATTTTATTAAAAAGCGCTTCCTGGTAATCCCAAGCTTGCTTATAAGGTATTAATCCTAAGTCTTTATATGTTGTTTTTATATTCATTTTTGTGTTGTAACAGAGTTGTCATTTTATTTATCGCCAATATCCTTATTGTTGGAATCAAAATTTTTTAATTCTTTTTTTATCATCTCTTCAAGTTCTTTTTTGGGTAACAAGAGTTTGTATTCGGCTACCGCAATGGGCTTATTAATATCTTGTAGCGCAATCTCCACATCCACATGGTCTTTGTCGGCACAAAGGATAATGCCTATACTTGGGTTTTCATCGGGCTGGCGGTCTGTCTTATCCAGTATGCCGAGATAAAAATTCATTTTTCCTATGTATTCGGGCTTAAACGCGCCTATTTTCAACTCTACGGCTACCAATGCCCGCAATGTACGATGGTAAAGCAGCATGTCCACAAAATACTCTTTGTTGTTGTACTCTACCCTATATTGATTGCCGATAAAGGTAAATCCTTTGCCTAGCTCAAGAATAAAGTGTTTTATTTTGTCAACGAGTTGGTTTTCAAGTTCAATTTCTTTTATGGGTTGTGTAACGCCCAAAAATCCGAGATTATAGCGACTTTTTACTATTTGATCGGCTTGGTCAGCCAATAGGCGGGGGAGCGTATCATTAAAATTATGTGATTTGGGGATATGTAATTCGCAATGAAAGGCATCTGCTTTGAGGTAGTTGAGCAGGATATCTCTTGTCCATCCTAATTCGATGGCTTTTTGGGCATAGAAGAGAGCTTCGTTATGGTTTTGTGTTTTGGTAAGTATCAACAAATTATGTTTCCATGGCAAAACTGCGACAGCATGTCGCAGTTTTGCAGGCGCATCTTTGTAAAACTCGAAAAAACGCTTCATATCCCAAAGGTTACGTGGCGAAAGCCCCATATCCGGAAACTCTAATTTTAAGTCCACTGAAAGCTGATTTACTACGCCTGCACCATGCCCTTTTTCAATTTTCCGCTCCGAAAGCAACTTCCCGAGGTTCCAATATACTTGTATTGCCGAAGCGTTTATTTTGCGGGCAATATCAATTCGAGCCGTTTTTATTTCACTAACAGCCGCCTGTAATAAATCGGGATATTCTGTATGCAATGTCGGTTTATTACGGTTCATCTTAAAGAAAGTAATATGGTTTAGATGGTATGGAACAATAAAATTAAATTTTTATAAAATTATTGTTTTTAGCCATATGCTGTATAAAACTTTTTTGTTTTTTAGTTGCCTGTTTTCGTTTTACTTCCTATTCCACATGTTTTTCCGCATGGTAGCTTGAGCGCACCAAAGGTTTACTTTCTATATATGTAAACCCCTTTTCTACGCCTGCCAAACGGTATTTTTCAAAAATATCGGGATGTACATATTCTTCTACTTTCAAATGCGCGGGCGTTGGTTGTAAGTATTGTCCTATCGTCATAATGCTACAATTGTGCTTGCGCAAATCATCCATGCACTCCAACACCTCATCTTGCGTTTCTCCCAGCCCCACCATAATTCCCGATTTTGCCGGAATGCCTGATGTGGCAATATATGCAAGCATTTTTAAACTTCTGTCATATTGCGCGGCGCTACGTACTTGTGGCGTAAGCCTTTTAATGGTTTCCAGATTGTGAGAAATAATATCGGGCTTGGCATCCATTACTATTTGCATTAGGGATGTATTTCCCTGAAAATCAGGTACGAGAACTTCTATTGTAACTTGTGGATTCATTGTCTTTATGGCACGGATGGTATCTGCCCAATGTTGTGCGCCTCCGTCAGCCAAGTCATCGCGGTCAACCGAAGTGATAACGGCATGTTTTAATCCGAGCATTTGTATGGACTCGGCTACTTTCTGAGGTTCATCTTTGTCTATGGGTAGAGGCTTGCCCGTGCGTGTAGCGCAAAATTTACAACTACGCGTACAAATATCTCCTAAAATCATAAAAGTGGCAGTGCCGTTATTCCAGCATTCGCCCATGTTGGGGCATTTGCCGCTGGAGCATATGGTATGCAAGCCCCGCTCTTCTAAAATACCTTTCACTTTAAGGTAATTAACGCCTTTGGGTAAGTTTATCTTTAGCCATGATGGCTTGCGTTCACAGTTTCTTTTTTCTTCACTCATATTTCCATCGAATTATTTGACAAAAGTATGGTTTTTAGGCAACTTTTTAGATACAAAATCACTCTTTAACATAAAAGGGACTATTTTTGTTTTTTTTAAAATAATGATATTATGAGAGCTAAATTTATTTTGATTTTATCATTAGTTTTATTTTTTGTGGGATGTAAAAAAGATAACGAAAGTACTTTTACCCATGCAGACCTCGTTGGCAATTGGATAGAGATTCATACAAAAATAGATACTATTATTTTTTATTCTGATAAATTTTCTGAAATGTTTGATTTTAGAAGAGGTTTCGAAATCAGAGATGGGCATAAACTTCCCAAATATGGTGCGGATTTATACTTTTATAAATTAACAAGAGATAGTATATATTTAAACGGAATGCTATCCAGTAGTTCGGCATATAAACATTATTATTTTAAAATGAATGATAAAAAAGATGAATTTCAAATAGGGAATTTCGGGATACCGGAAATAAATACGACAATATTAACTTTTAAAAAACAAACTAAGTAAAGTATAAAGAGTCAGTATTCTTTAATGTCAAAATTTAAGGTAACTTTGTCATGCTAAAATTTATGATACATGAACGCCTTATATCCATTCAAATTCAAACCTGTTTTTAAAGAAAAAATTTGGGGTGGAAAAAATCTAAAAGACACATACGGTTTTAATTATGCTCCTCTTTCTAATTGTGGTGAAGCTTGGTTGCTGTCGGGCTATGAGGGAGCTGAAACTGAGGTTATAAACGGTTTTTTAGCCGAGAATACTGTTAACGAGCTCATAGAAGTGTATATGGGCGATTTGGTGGGAGAGAAAAATTATGAAAAATTCGGGAATGTGTTTCCGCTTTTGGTGAAAGCAATTGATACCAACGATTGGCTTTCCATTCAGGTGCATCCCGACGATAAATTGGCGCAAAGCAGGCATGCAAGCACCGGCAAAACAGAAATGTGGTATGTGGCGGCAGCGGCAAAAGATGCGGAGCTTATTTGCGGATTTAACAAAGAATTAGATAGGGAATTATATCAAAAAGTCTTATCAGAAGGGAACTTAAAGGATGTGTTGAATTATGTACACGTACATGTAGGCGATGTTTTTGACATTCCGGCAGGACGCGTGCATGCCTTGGGCAAAGGACTCACTGTTTTTGAAATACAACAAACCAGCGATATTACCTACCGTATCTATGATTTTGACCGTAAAGATAAAAACGCACAATTGCGCGAATTGCATACCGAATTGGCAATTGATGCAATCAATTTTAAAGATTTACATACGGGTGAGGTAGATTATACGCTTGTTATGAATCATACCATTCCGTTAATCAAAAATGAATATTTTACTACCTCGCTGGTTAAGTTTGACACCCAAATGGTGAAAGACTATGGTAGCCTCGATTCGTTTGTGATATGGCAGTGTGTTAACGGCTCGTGTATTGTAAAATACGAGGGTGGCAGCGAAAAGCTTTCGGCAGGTGAAGCCCTACTTATTCCTGCTGTTATGGAAACTGTTACGGCTGTGCCTACAAGCATTTGCGAACTCTTAGAGGTGTATGTTTAAAAAAAGTAACCTCCCTTTTGTTTGGATAGATTATAAACTTTTAATAATTATCTTTGTTTTACAAATATAGTATAAAGCCTTTGTCATGATTAAAAAGATAATTGTAGCTGTTGATTTCTCAGATATTTCAGTCGTTGTTTTAGACTATGCTATTAATCTTGCAACTGCTTACAGAAGCGAAATATTTTTACTCCATGTTGCAGAGCCTTTATTGCCTTTAAGTACGGGTGCCGAAATGGAGATGATTGCCCCACCGCTTGTTAACATGCCCGAAGATGAAGATATTATGAAAGGAGAAATGCGCGCAATGGAAGAACACGTTATGGCTAAAGGTATAAAGGTGAGTTCTGAAGTTTGTATGGGGCTTATTGTTGAAACTATTTTGGAAAAGGCTAAAACATATGATGCCGATTTGATTGTTGCCGGTGCTCATAATCATGGATTTTTATATAATGCATTTATTGGCAGTGTGAGCGGAGGTATTATTAAGCGCAGCAAATGCCCGGTAATGATAGTGCCGGCTAAGCAAAGCGAAACAGGTAGTTAATTGGTGAAATAGGATTCCTATTTTACTAAAAACCTAATTCACTATTTTACTAATCACTACCTTTGCGGATAAAATAGTTATATGTCTGCATATCCTCAAGTTTTTTTGAAAAAAGGGAAAGAATTTCCCGTTTTACGTTTTCATCCCTGGGTTTTTTCGGGAGCCATACATAAAGTTATAGGTAATCCGCAGGAAGGGAGCATAGTAGAATGTTTTTCTTTTGATGGCGCGTATTTGGCAACAGGACATTACATGCAAGGTTCGCTCGCAATAAAGTTGTTCTCTTTTGTAAAACAAGAAATTGATTATGGTTTTTGGAAAAATAAAATTGCCCAATGCTGGCAGCATAGAAAATCATTAGGTTTTACAGATAACCTTTCTACTACAGCATACAGGCTTATACATAATGAGGGCGATATGATGCCGGGCTTGATTGTAGATATATATGGAGGCTTAGCAGTATTTCAGGCACATACGCTGGGCATGTACCAAGCGCGGGAAAGCATAGCAAAAGCTATTATAGAGGTTTCAGGAGGTAAAATACAGTCGGTATATGATAAAAGTAGTGAAGCGCTTAAGAAAATGCTTAATTTGCGCACCATCGACGGTTTTTTAATTGGTGAGGCTGAGGAATATAAGGTGCTTGAGAATAATCATACCTTTATTATTGAACCTATCAAAGGTCAAAAAACAGGTTTTTTTCTCGACCAGCGTGAAAACAGGGCATTGGTAGCTAAGTATGCACAAGGGCGAACCGTTTTAAATATGTTTTCCTACACGGGAGGATTTTCAGTGTATGCGGCTATGGCAGGAGCAAGGGAGGTTGTTACGGTTGACAGCTCTGCGCCTGCTGTGAGCTTGGCTGTTGAAAATCTAAAAGTAAATGGGTGTGAAGGTGATGCTTATGTTTGCATGGCTGTGGATGCAAAAAAATATCTTGAGGAAATGCCTGCCGACAGATATGATTTGATAATTTTAGATCCGCCGGCATATGCTAAAAATATGGCTATGCGCAACCAGGCATTGAAAGGATACAGGAATATTAATGCCTTAGCAATGAAAAAAATCAAAAAGGGAGGCATTTTATTTACGTTTTCTTGTTCGCAGGTTGTGGAGCGTTCGCAATTCTATTCAGCTATTACAGCTGCTGCCATAGATGCCGGAAGGCAGGTAAAAGTGTTGCATCAATTATCCCAGCCGGCAGATCACCCCATTAATATTTTTCATCAGGAAGGCGAGTATTTAAAAGGATTGGTTTTATTAGTTGAGAATTGAGAATGGAGAGTTGAAAGTTATTTGTTTAGTGTTTATTTTGTTGTTTTAACCATACTTTTTAACATTTTATCTTAAACATTATAAAAGGTAGTTATTAAGCTCCATTTTCCATTTTTCAACGCTCAACTCTAATTTACCACGCGTCCTTGCTGTTTTTCAATTTGTCTATAATCCTGCGTTGTTTTTTTGTGGGGCGTCCGGCGCCTCTGTCGCGGTATTCCATATTGGTTTCTGTAATAAGTTTAACGCGGTCGTATTCAGCTTGTGGTGTAAGGTCTTCGTAATATTCAGCAACTTGCTTGGCGCTTAAACGACTTTTTGGGAATTGCAATACCTTAACCGTCTTATGTAAGGGGTTTAAACTCACCGTAATAATATCGCCGGTTTTTAATTCTCTGGAAGCTTTTACATTGTTGCCATCCATTTTTATTTTACCTGCTTTGCAAGCATCTGAAGCTAATGAACGTGTTTTAAAAATCCGTACGTCCCATAGCCATTTGTCTATGCGTAAAGCTTCTTGTTCCATTATTTTTTTCTAAAATAAAGCTCAATAGGTACGCCTGAAAAATTAAATTCTTCGCGCAAACGGTTTTCGGCAAAGCGCTTATACGGATCTTTTACGTATTGCGGCAGATTGCAGAAAATTACAAAACTTGGGTAAGCGGTTTTTATCTGTGTTATGTATTTTACCTTTACTTCTTTACCCTTGTAAACAGGAGGTGGCGTGTTTGAAAATATGGGAAGGAGCGTGTCGTTAAGCTTGCGCGTAGGTATTTTTTTAATACGGTTTTGATACACTTCGTTTGCTAATTCTAAAGCCTTGTGTATTCTTTGTTTGTTGATAACCGAAGTAAATACGATAGGCACATCAGTGAATGGGGCAATATTTTTGCGTATAATTTCCTCATATTGCTTGTGCGTATTGGTTTCTTTTTCCACCAAATCCCATTTATTCACGATAATTACAACGCCTTTATGGTTATTTTGGATAAGTTTGAAAATATTCATATCCTGTGCTTCAAAACCCTGTGTGGCATCAATCATTAAGAAGCAAACGTCCGAATTTTCAATGGCGCGGATGGAGCGCATCACAGAATAAAATTCTATATCTTCATATACCTTATTTTTCTTGCGCACACCGGCAGTGTCCACTAAAAGAAAATCGAAACCAAAAGCATTATAACGTTCATACACGCTGTCGCGTGTGGTGCCAGCAATAGGTGTAACTATATTTCGTTCTTTGCCCAGCAGCGCGTTCACGAAAGAAGATTTTCCCACGTTGGGTCTTCCTACTACGGTGAACTTAGGTAAATCGGGGAGTTTTTCTATTGTTTTATTCTCAAATTCCTTTACAATTTCATCCAGTAAATCTCCTGAACCGCTGCCATTATTGCCCGAAAGCGGGAAAACATCTTTAATCCCCAAACTATAAAATTCAGCTACTTCATGTGATTTGTCGGGGGTGTCAATTTTATTTACAGCCAGAAAAACTTTTTTCTTAGACCTGCGAACCATATTGGCAACATCTTTGTCCAAATCCATAAGTCCTTCGCGTGCGTCCACCATAAAAAGAATAACGTCAGCTTCTTCCATGGCAAGCTCTACCTGTTTAATAATAGCTTGTTCAAAAACATCATCACCGCCAATTACCACGCCGCCCGTGTCGATAATAGAAAACTCTACCCCGTTCCAGTCGCTGTGTCCGTAATGACGGTCGCGCGTAACGCCACTTGTAGGGTCAACAATAGCTTCGCGTGCGCCTACCAAACGGTTAAAAAAAGTGCTTTTGCCTACATTAGGTCTGCCGACTATTGCAAGAATATTAGCCATAATTATCGGTTATATATGATAAAAAAACCCTGCAAAATATTACAGGGTTTTTAGTTGTTTTAGTAGCGGGGGCAGGATTCGAACCTACGGCCTTTGGGTTATGAGCCCAACGAGCTACCTCTGCTCCACCCCGCAATATATCTTTTTAGTTGAAAATAGTCTTTCTTAATTTGCGAGTGCAAAGGTATATTTTGTTTCTTTGTAAAACAAGTTTTTTGTGAAATTTATTTTGCCTTATAAGCTGTATTCCTTTTGGAATAAGCTTTTTGGAACGGCAAAACCATATAATTACTATTTATAAAGGAATACAGAAATACCAAAAATCAAAAGTAACTATGCATAAATCAGGTTTTGTTAATATAATAGGCCATCCTAATGTGGGGAAATCTACGCTTATGAACGTGTTGATGGGCGAAAAGCTCTCTATCATCACACCCAAAGCGCAAACAACACGCCACCGCATATTAGGCATTATTAATGGCGATGATTTTCAAATTGTGTACTCCGATACGCCCGGCATCGTAAAGCCGCATTATAAATTGCATGAGTCAATGATGAAGTTTGTGCATACAGCTTTGCAGGATGCCGATGTGTTTATTTATCTTACCGAAGTGGGAGAAAATAATTTTGACGAAGAGGTGATAGAAAAAATAAAATTATCAGGCAAACCATTGATATTTGTAATAAACAAAATAGATATGGTTTCAGCCGAAGAAGCGGCTTTAAAGGTAAATTATTGGGAGGAGAAATTGGATAATGCGTTAGTTATTCCTATTTCGGCAAAAATGAATGCCAATGTAAACAGGATTGTGGAAGAAGTTGTGAAACTCCTGCCCGAAAATCCGCCCTATTTTCCTAAGGATGACGAATTGAGCGACCGTCCGTTGCGCTTTTTTATTTCTGAAATTATAAGGGAAAAGATATTTATGCTTTATAAGCAGGAGATTCCATACTCAACCGAGGTTGTTATAGAGTCATATAAGGAAAAGAAAGATATTACGCACATAGCAGCTACCATATTTGTAGAGCGCGAAACACAAAAGGCTATTTTGTTGGGGCATAAAGGCGCTGCCATTAAAAAGCTGGGCATGACCGCTCGCAAAGATATAGAAGCTTTTATAGAACAGCATGTTTTTCTTGAACTCAGCGTGAAAGTGAGCGATGATTGGCGCGAAAACCCAAATCAATTGAAAAGGTTTGGATATGAGTTTTGATGAAAGGTCTTTTAAAAATAAATTAATTACTATTATCTATAAAATGGATTAAGTGCAATTATAAATTATTATATTTGCACTTAACCTATTTAATGCAATTATAAATTATTGTATTTGCACTTTATTGTTATTAAAAATGCAATATGAGATGATAATAAATAAAGATATAAAAGAATTTATTTCAGGAGAATGGATTCAGCAAATAGAATATAAAAGCTTTGCGCCTTCTAAAATTAATAATCAGTGGACGATATCTGATCCGGAAATAATGAGCATTTTAAGTGAAGCTGATCGCAACATAGGAAGATTGGACGCTTTTTCGGAACTTATTCCGGATATTGATTTCTTTATTAAAATGCATATTGCTAAAGAAGCAACATTTTCTAGCAAAATAGAAGGTACACAAACCTCTTTTGAAGAAGTACTCATTAAGCAAGAAAATATAAATCCGGAAAAAAGAGATGACTGGAAAGAGGTTCATAATTATATTGATGCCATAAATAAAGCTATTTTATGGTTAGAGGATTTACCCATTTCAAACAGATTGATTAAAAATACACATAAAATCTTATTGGAAGGGGCAAGGGGACGGTGTAAATATCCGGGAAAGTATAGAGAAAGTCAAAACTGGATAGGAAGTAGCTTAAAAAATGCAGTTTTTGTACCTCCTTTTCATGAGGAAATTCCTGAATTAATGCGAGATATTGAAAATTTTATAAATACCGATTTATTACCCGAATCCATATTTGTTCCCCACCTCATAAAAATTGCTATTATTCATTACCAGTTTGAAACAATACGCCCTTTTTTAGACGGAAATGGACGAATAGGTAGGCTGCTTATAACATTATATCTTATGGATAAAAAATTATTGCGTAAACCCACACTTTATTTATCCGATTTTTTTGAGAGAAATAGAAGAAGTTATTATGATAAGCTATCAGAAGTAAGAAATTTCAATGATTTATCAGGATGGATAAAATTTTTCTTGGAAGGAGTATTAGAAACTTCTCATAAAAGTATTCAAACATTCCAAGAAATCATAAAGTTAAGAGAAAATATCCTATTTAACAAATTACCTAATTTTGGGAAAAAACAGGTTGATGCAAATAGATTATTGAATGAACTATATAAACAACCCATTTTAGATAGTAAGCAAATTGCAGAATTATTGGATATTCATGCTTCCACAGCCAATAGATTAATTGATAATTTCCAAAAATTGGGGATATTACGAGAACTTACAGGATATAAAAGAAATAGGATTTTTGCTTTTGATGAATATATCCATTTATTTAATAGATAAATCTTTGTGGAGCGTAGGGGAGTCGAACCCCTGACCTTTAGACTGCCAGTCTAACGCTCTAGCCAACTGAGCTAACGCCCCAAAAGAGGATGCAAATATAAAAATTATTTATGATATATCATGAAAAGATTGTTTTTAGCCATAAAATTTATTCTTTCACCCTCGTTGGCGGAGGTGTATAATGCTTTAAAGACAAGTCTTCCGCATGAAAAAATAAATTGGGTTGCTCCATCGCATTTACATCTTACACTTAAATTTTTTGGAGAAACACCGGAAGATAAAATTCCTTCCATAAAAACGGCTGTAAAAACAGCTATACAGGACATCTCGGGTTTTTCTTTACAATTACAACACCTGGGTATATTCGGCAGCTCATATAATCCGCGCGTAGTATGGGTTGGCATAGAAAAAGAGCAAACTTTATTACAACTGGAAAAATCTGTTCGTCAGGCGTTGGAACAAGCAGGGTGGATATACGACAGGCAAAATTTTGTCCCCCACCTTACCCTTGGACGTGTAAAAAACATAGCCGATAAAAAGCTATTTCAGCAGATAATAAACACTTACAAAAATGCGGATGTAGGTATTCAAAAAGTAAATGAAATTATCCTTTTCGAAAGCATATTGCATCCTCAGTGCCCTATTTATAAAGAAGTAGAAAGGTTTGGTTTAGTGAAGGTGTGATGAAGTGAAATTGTGATATAAGCCTATTTCCTGATAACTCCATCATTTGGCGACATAACTTTTCAAATCTTCAGGTTTTATAATGCCTTTTTCCGTAATAAAAGCCGTGATATATTTCTGTGGGGTTACGTCAAATGCGGGATTGATGGCATGTGAACTTGGTGCCGCCATGCGTATGGTATGTAGGTTGCCTTTATGGTCGGGACCTTCATAATACAATACTTCATTTTCATCACGTTGTTCAATAATTATAGCATTGCCTGTTTCTATACTAAAATCTATGGTAGAAAAAGGAACAGCTACATAAAACGGGATTCCGAATTCTTTTGCTATAATGGCTTTTTCGAAAGTGCCTATTTTATTTGCCGTATCGCCATTGGCGGCAATGCGGTCGGCGCCCACTATTACCATATCCACTTTGCCTTGGCTCATCAGGTAGGCGCCGGCATTGTCAGGGACAATAGCATGGGGAATATCCGCGTTTTTAAGTTCCCATGCCGTAAGGCGTGCCCCTTGGTTGCGCGGGCGGGTTTCATCTGCATATACAAAAAAATCTTTACCTTTTTCTTGTGCCATATACAAAGGCGAAAGCGCGCTGCCGTAATCTACAAAACCTAACCATCCGGCATTGCAGTGGGTAAGGATTTGCGCATTATTCTGTATTAAACCGCTTCCAAATTCACCTATTTTTTGAGCTGCTTCCACATTTTCATCTGCTAAGCGTTGTGCTTCTGTTATGGCTGCTTTCGCGCTTTCCAACCCTTTTTGATAAACAAGTGTGGTGGCGTAAAATAAGTTACGTGCCGTAGGACGGGTTGCATCTATTGCTTGTTTCGCTTCAAGAATATAGCTTTGATAATCTTGGCTTTGTTTTGCTTCTGTGCAAGCTTGTGCCATGGCAAAGCCTGCTGCAGCTCCTATGGCTCCCGCGCCACGTGTAATCATGGTTTTAATGGCAACGCAGGTGTCTTTATAGGTGGAACATTCATGAATATGGAACTGAAAAGGCAGGGCATTTTGATCAATCATGTAAACCTTGCTGTTGTTGCTATCCATCCAGATGGTTCTATAATGTTTCCCGTTTACGTTCATTAAATTAGCTTTTTTAAACGTTGTAATGTGTTTTTTAACATAGAATTTTTGTGGTGCAAATTTTTTACCCCATAGGGGCATGGAGTTCACGAAGAAATTTATTTTAATTGTTTTATTGCCAGCCATGCCATTAACCCTACACCCGTTTCAATGGCATTTTCATCCAAATCAAAATTGGCGGTATGTAGATTTCTGATTTCCTGCCATTCCGGATTTTTAACCCCCAGTCTATAAAAGCAAGCCGGAACAATGTGGGAATAATAAGCAAAATCTTCGGCAGTCATGCGCATTTCTAAATCTACCACGTTTTCTTTCCCTAAAAACTCTTCAGCGTAGGCTTTGGCTTGTAAAGTAACTTCCTCGTTATTTACTAAAAAAGGGTAACCTTTGTCTATAAATACCTCGCAACTACCACCCATGCTTTCTGCAACACCTTGGGCAATACGCATGATATGCGTGTGGGCTGTGATGCGCCATTTCTCGTCGAATGTGCGCAATGTGCCGTCAATCTTTACTTCCGAAGGGATAATATTTGTTCTGCCTTCACCTATGATGCGCCCAAAGGACAGTACCGTAGGAATGCCGGTAGGTGCAAACCTGCTTACTACTTGCTGTAGCGCCACTATGATGTGAGAAGCAATTAAAACCGAGTCAATATTCAATTCGGGCGTAGCTGCGTGCCCGCCTCTGCCTTTAACCGTAAGGTAAATTTCATCTGTAGAAGCCATATATTTACCCGTCCTAAAACCCACTTTTCCTGCTTCCAACGTAGGCAAAACATGTTGCCCTGTAATGCTTGCGGGTACAGGGTTTTGTAAAACCCCTTCGTTAATCATGGCTATGGCGCCGCCGGGGAACTTTTCTTCCGAGGGTTGAAATAGCAGTCGTAATGTGCCTTCAAATTCGTTTCGTAGTTCGTGTAAAATTTTCGCAGCACCCAATAAACAAGTCATGTGCGCATCATGCCCGCAGGCATGCATTACGCCCGGCACATCCGATTTATATTCAACATCATTATTTTCGCAAATAGGAAGCGCGTCCATATCTGCTCGCAAGGCAATCGTTTTTTTTCTTGGATTTGTGCCTTTTATAGTAGCTACAATGCCCTTACCTCCTACGTTTGCAGTATAAGGTATTTGGTATTCATTCAGTTTATCGCAAATAAATGTTGCCGTATTCTGTTCTTGTTCCGATAATTCGGGATTTTTATGTAGATGACGGCGAATGGCAATGTTTTCCTGTTTTTGCGAGGCTGCTAAATCTTTTATTTTTTGTTTTAAATCTTCCATTTATTAATGAGATAATGTGGCAATGAGTTAATGTGCTAATTAATATTGTGATGTTGTGAACAAGTGATGTTGCTAATTTGCGCTATGCTCCTAATTCACTAATAAGCCCTATCTGCTCTTAAGCAAATGACTGCATATCGCATAATTTGCGGTAAATGCCCGAATTGTGGTATAGCTCTTTATGTGTACCGCGTTCTACAATTTCTCCTTTTTCCATTACAATAATTTCATCAGCATACTGTATAGTGGAAAGGCGGTGAGCGATAACCAAAGAGGTACGATTTTCCATCAGTTTTTGGATGGCTTCCTGCACCAATTTTTCGCTTTCTGTATCTAACGCTGAAGTTGCTTCGTCTAAAATAAGAATAGAAGGGTTTTTGAGTAGTGCGCGTGCTATACTGATGCGTTGCCGTTGTCCCCCCGATAATCTTAGTCCCCTGTCGCCTATATTGGTTTGGTATCCGTTTTCTGTTGCCATGATAAAATCATGTGCATTGGCAACTTTAGCGGCGCGTATTACATCTTCTTCTTTCGCGTTTTTCATTCCGAAAGCGATATTGTTAAAGATAGTATCGTTAAAAAGAATAGCTTCTTGTGTAACGATGCCCATTTGTCCGCGCAAACTTTCTATGCTGTAGTCTCTGATGTCAATTCCGTCAATCCTGATGCTTCCTTTTTGAGGGTCATAAAATCGGCATAACAAGTCAGCGCAGGTTGATTTTCCCGAACCGCTTTGTCCTACCAGCGCAACCATTTTGCCTTTAGGAACAACAATGTTGATGTCTTTTAATACTTCATCAGTGCCGTTGTATGAAAAGGATAATTTATCAAATACGATTTTATCCTTGAAATCTTCTAATTCTTTGGCATTATCCTTATTTATAATTTCGTCTTTTGTGTCAATTATAGAAAGTACGCGCGCTCCTGAAGATATGGCACGTTGCAAAGCGCTAACCGCGTTGGAGATGTTTTTAAGCGGAGGCAATATTTGCGAATAAATAATAATGTAGGTGATAAATTGTGCTGCGGAAAGTTCGGATTTGTTGCTTAATACCAATGAACTTCCATAAATCATGATGCCTAAAATAACCCACACGCCCAAAACCTGAGATAGCGGGCTTGCCAATTCACGCCGGTTGCTATAGCGGCGAATCGTTTTGCGATATCTTTCATTTTCAATATCGAAACGGTCTTGCACATGTTTGTGCGCGTTAAAAGCTTTAATAATACGTGTTCCGGATATGGCTTCGTCCGTAATGCTTAACACATGTCCCAACAACGTTTGTCCCAAGTTTGAGTCATTACGCAGATTTTTAGAGATGCGGGCAATAAGCAGCCCTACGGCAGGAAAGAAAAACATAGTAATAAGCGTTAGTTTCCATGACATCGCCAGGAGTATAAAAATATATACGATGATTATAAGGGGGTCGCGAAAAATAACCTGAATGGAATTAACTATGGATTCTTCTATTTGTGCCACGTCTGATGACATAATCGACAGCAGGTTCCCTTTTTTTTGATGATTGAAAAAGTTAAGATGCAAGGTGCTTAATTTTTCAAATAAACTTTTCTTAAGGTTATATATCAGCCGCATACGCATGCGTGTAAGCACGTATTGAGAAAGATACATAAACAGGTTAGACAAGAAAATACTAACGAAAATAATGCCGCAAATAATAAACATGGCATTCATTTTTCCATATTCGATAACAATAGTGGTAAAAAAGTATTCGAATAAAGCTTTAAAATAAGTTGCGGAAAACTGAAATTCGGGAACAGCGTTTATTTGCAAGGGTGAAGTTCCAAATAAGACATTAAATAAAGGAATAAGCAGGGTGAAGTTTAACGCGCCGAATACGGTTGCAGGAATAATATACAAGATATATTCGGGAATAAATTTTTTATAAGGCTTCGAAAATTTTAAAAGTCGTAAGTAAGTTTCCAATGTAATTAAATTTTAGGGGCAAAATTAACTTTATTCAGGTTTCTTTTTATTTTTAAGTTGTTGTTTTATGTTTTTTTTAATGCTTTCCAATTCGGCATCTTTAAAAGGCAATGATCGCAACAAAAAATCAATAAATTCTGTTCTCGATGCATTAAAATCAGCAACAATAAAATCGTTTAACGTAGATGAATAAAAATCTTTTCGGCTCACCAAGGCATAATATTCGCGAAGGTTTCCAATGTTTTTATACCCAATAAAACCTTTGGATTGCATGCGCGTGAGCAGCGTGGCAATAGTGGTTTTTGCAGGCTTGGGGTCATCATAACTGTTTAAAATATCTTTCAAAAAAACATTCTTCTTTTTCCAGATAATTTGCATGATTTTTTTTTCGCTTTTGGGTAGCATAGTATAAAATATTATTCTACAAAAATAGAACTTATTTTAATTTTTTTGGGAATGCATTAAAAAGATAAAAATAAAAAAGTATAGAATTTTTTTAAATAATGAATGAACATTCGTTCATTATCCTTGTTTTGATTATTGTAAACAAAAAAATAAATTTAATAAAATGAAAGAAATGATAACGATACTGATGATTATGACCTCTCATGATCAAATGATTAATACCGATGAGAAAACAGGTTTGTGGTTAAGCGAATTTACAGAACCTTATTATGAATTTGTAGATGCGGGTTATGAAGTAACTTTTGCAACGCCCAAAGGTGGAGAACCTCCTGTTGATCCTAAAAGTTTAACTCCTGAGGCTCTTACAAAAACAGACGAAAGGTTTAGAGGAGATAAGACGGCTATGGATAAATTCAAAAACACGGTGGTTTTAGAAAGCATTAACGTGAATGATTTTGATGCGGTTTTCTATCCGGGTGGTCATGGACCTATATGGGATTTGTCGCAAGATGCCCATAGTGGTAAAATAATAGTGGATGCTTTGTCTAAAGATAAGCCCGTGGCAGCGGTTTGTCACGGACCGGCAGCGCTTATAAAAGCCGCCGAGTTAAATCCGGATATTTTAAAATCTAAAAAAATTACAGGCTTCAGCACCTTGGAAGAAAAATTAGCGCAACGCGAAAACAATGTGCCCTATGATCTTGAAACAAAATTAAAAGAATTGGGGGCGGATTATCAGAAAGCAGATAAACCTTTTGTTCCTTATGTTCAACAAGACGGCATGCTTATAACCGGACAAAATCCTGCTTCTGCAAAGCACGCAGCGCAAAAACTCATTGAGGTGTTAAGCGCAAAAAAAGTAAAGTAAAAACAGTATAAAAGTAAATAACAATGAACAGACAAATTGTGTTGAAATCCTTGCCTAAAGGAATGGTTTCGGAAGATAATTTTGAATTGCAGGAATATGCATTGCCAGCCGAGCTAAAAGACGGAGAAGTGCTTCTAAAATCTCTTTACATATCGGTAGATCCTTATATGCGGGGAAGAATGAGTACTTCAAAGTCTTATATTGCCGCATACGAGCCGGGCAAGCCCGTAGATGGTGGCGTAATAGCACAAGTGTTGGAAAGCAAATGCAGTAAATTGCAAAAGGGAGATGTGGTATTGGGCATTTTGCCTTGGCGCGAACAGCAAGTGGTGGCAGGAGAAAGTTTAACTAAGTTGCAGGAAGGTATTGCGCCTTTAAGTTATTATTTGGGAATACTCGGCATGCCGGGACTCACCGCTTATCTTGGGCTTATGAGGATAGGAGAGCCTAAAAAGGGCGAAACCGTTGTGGTGTCAGGGGCAGCCGGTGCGGTCGGCTCGGTAGTAGGACAAATTGCTAAAATAAAAGGATGCAGGGTTGTAGGCATTGCGGGAACTAAAGATAAAATTGATTATCTGAAAAATGAACTTGGGTTTGACGAAGTAATCAATTATAAGGAAACAAAAAATATGGGAGAGTCTATATCCAAATATTGTCCGCAAGGTGTAGATGTTTACTTTGATAATGTGGGTGGCGAAATTTCAGATGCGGTAATGCTACATCTTAATAGATTTGCAAGAATTATACTGTGTGGTCAGATATCAATGTACAATGACACTACTATACCCACAGGACCTCGTCCGCAAGGCATAATGGTAAAAAACAGTGTGCTGATGAAAGGTTTTATTGTAAGGGATTATGCCGAATATTTTCCGGAAGCCATTGCTCAAATGTCCGAATGGATAAAACAAGGCAAACTTATTTATCGTGAAACAATTATGGAAGGTTTTGAAAAACTTCCCGAAGCTTTCCTCGGTCTTTTTTCCGGTAAAAACACAGGGAAACTTTTAGTTAAGATTGTTTAATTTAGCACAAAACATTATATAAAATAAATATGCAAACAAATTATAAACATATTTTTTCGTCCTACAAATTTCCCCTTTCGGGCATAGAGTTAAATAATAGAATCGTATTGGCTCCTATGACTACTTTCTCCGGAAATCAGGATGGGTCTGTTTCTGATGAAGAAATAGCGTATTACAGAGAGCGTAACCGCACTGCCGGCATGCTAATTACGGCTTGTGCTTATGTTATAAAGGGAGGAAAAGGTTTCTACGGACAAATTGCGGCAGATAACGACTCCTTTATTCCAAGTCTTGCTAAAATAGCGAAGGTGCTTAAGGAAAACGGAGGTAAAGCTATTTTGCAGATATATCATGGTGGAAGAATGTGTCCGCCCGCTGAACTACCCGACGGGCAGCCTGTTAGCGCCAGTGCGGTGGCAGCTGAACGACCCGGCGCTGTTGTTCCTCGCGAAATAACTGAACCTGAAATAGAAGAAACCATACGCGCCTATGGAGAAGCTGCCAGACGCGCGATAGTTGCAGGCTTTGACGGTGTGGAAATACATGGTGCAAATACGTATCTGATTCAACAGTTTTTCTCGCCCCATTCTAATAGAAGAACAGATAAATGGGGCGGTAGTTTGGAAAAACGGATGCTTTTCCCTTTGCGCGTAGCCGATGAAGTGATAGAAAGCGTAAAAAAGCATGCCGATAGACCTTTTGTTGTGGGTTACAGGCTTTCGCCCGAAGAAATTGAAAACCCGGGTATAACCTTAGATGATACGCTTGTTTTAGTAGATAATTTGGTGAAACGCAAACTTGATTACTTGCATATTTCAACAATGAATTTTACTACGCCTTCTATCCGTGGAGAACAAAGAACGGATGTACCCACCCATATTATTTTTAAAAGATTTGGTCATATAATGCCTATTATAGGGGTTGGCGGTATAATTCATCCTTCTGATGCCGAAAAAATATTAGCATCAGGAATACCTTTGGTAGCTATGGGACGCGAATTGATTATGGAGCCGCATTGGCTTGATAAAGTAGCTTCAGGAAACGAAAATGCAATAGCAACCGTGCTGGATACAAGCAAACGGACAGAATTGAAAATACCTGCGCAAATGTTGAAAGAAATAGAAGCGCGTCCGGGGTGGATTCCGATGAAATAATTTTAGAACTAAATTAAATATATTGATTAAGATGAATAAATTTACATATTATATGCTGGTTGTATTGCGCTTTTTGCTTGCTTTGTTTATGATAAACGGAGGCGTACAGCATTTTCTCAAACCTGATTTTTACGTGCCTTTTGTACCCTCTTTTTTGCCTTATACGCAAACCATAATTTTATTATCGGGGGTGTTGGAGATTGCATTGGGCGTTGCTCTTTTGTTTCCCAAACGGATAAGTAAATACGGGGCGTTGGCAATATTCTTATTAATGTTGGTATTTCTTCCTGTTCATATTTCCGATATATTTTCTTCTACGCCCGCCATAGGCTCTCATAAAGCCGCTTGGATAAGATTATTTGTGCAGTTTATATTTATAGTTTGGGCTTGGGGCGTGTATAGGTTTTTGGCAAAGAAAGAAAACAAAGGCTAAATAGTATGGAAAATAATAAAACAAAAATGAGTGATAAAGAAAGTGCGCTTTTGCAAGCTACCTTGGATTTGGTTATCGAAAACGGATTTCACGACGCTCCCATGTCCCAAATAGCCAAACTTGCCGGTGTTTCGGTAGGAACTATTTATGTTTATTTCAAGAGTAAGCAGGAATTAATAAATAAATTGTATCTGACGATAAAAGAAGATTTTGCCGCCAAAATATTTGATGGTTATACAGCCGAAGGCTCAGTAGAAGACGTGTTTAAGAAAGTATGGTATAATATTGCCGAATATAAATTCAGCTATTATAAAGAGTCGAGGTTTCTTTCGCTTTGTGATAATGCGCCCATGATTGATGAGGATATTAGACAAAAAGGCTTGCAACATTTGAAACCTTTGCTTCAATTATGGGAGAGAGGAGTTGAAGAGAAAGTTATTAAAAACGTATCACCTTTTTTGTTATATGCTTACACCATATACCCCCTCAACTTTCTTATTTATATAAATAATATAGGAGAGTTTTCGATAGATAAAAAGCAGCTTGACAATGCCTTTTATATTACTTGGCAAGGAATTAAGAATTAAATAAATAATAAAAAATACTATGGATTTATTAGAAAGATTAAATTGGCGTTATGCCACCAAAGCGATGACAGGACAGTGCGTGCCTGAAGAGAAAGTAGAAAAGATACTTGAAGCTGCACGATTAGCGCCTACATCAAGCGGTTTACAACCCTACGAAATATTTGTGGTTTCTAATCCGGACGTAAAAAACGAAATCAGGAAGATAGCCTTTGATCAAAGGGTTATAACAGAATGTTCACATCTTTTAGTTTTTGCGGCTTGGGATAATTATACCGTTGAACGCATTAACCAAATATTTGATTATACCAATGAGGTAAGAGGCGGGAGTAATCCTTTTTGGGAAAACTACAGGCAACGCTTATTATCGCTCTATCCGGTAAGAGATGCAGAAACAAATTTTGTGCATACGGCAAGACAGTCATACATGGGATTTATGGCGGCTATCATTGCGGCTGCTTTTGAAAATGTAGATGCAACTCCAATGGAAGGTTTTGATAATGACGCCTTGGATAAAATATTGGGCTTGCGTGAAAAAGGGCTTCGTAGTACAACTATTTTAACCCTGGGTTATCGTGATGAGAAGAATGATTGGCTGGTTAATCAAACGAAAGTGAGAAATAAAAAAGGAAATTTTATAACATATATTAAATAAAAAATAAAAAATAAAAAAGATATGATAGAAGCAATTTATAAAGCAAAAGCAACTGCCACAGGCGGTAGAGAAGGAAATGTTAAATCTTCCGATGGTATATTAGATTTAAACGTTCAAATGCCCAAGGAGATGGGGGGCAAAGGGGGGGGATTTACCAATCCCGAACAGTTATTTGCCGCGGGTTATGCCGCTTGTTTTGATAGCGCTTTAAACTTGGTTGCACGTACACAAAAAATCCGACTCGAAAATACAGAAACTACCGTTATTGTTGGTATTGGGAAAAATGAAGCAGACGGATTCGGCTTAGATGTGGATATAGAAGTTAAAATTCCCGGAGTAGAAAAGGAATTGGCTGAAAAACTTATTGCGCAAGCACATCAGGTATGTCCATACTCTAATGCTACCAGAGGAAATATTCGTGCTGACGTGAAACTTGTTTAATAACGCATAAAATATGAACCACAATAAAGAATCGGAATGGATTGCAGAAATGCAATCCATTCTTCAAGAAAAAATGGAACGCGATTATCCTGTCGGCTCCACCCATCGTGATGCACATCCTAAATCGTTAGGATTGGTAAAGGCGGAGTTCTCTGTTTTAGATGATATTCCTGAAAATCTTAAAAAAGGCATTTTTGCTAAAGCATCTACATACAAAGCTTGGATACGTTTTTCTAATGCAAGTGGCAAGATACAATCAGATAAGAAAAAAGACTTCAGAGGCATAGGAATGAAACTTATGGGAGTGGAAGGTAAGCGATTTTCAACTGATGAGAAGTTCTCGCAGGATTTTCTGCTTATGACTAACCCTACCATGCCACTGGGTACCGTTAAATTGTTTAGAGATGCTGTATATTATTCCATAAAAGTAAACCCGTTGGTGCTGGTTTTAAAGCTTCTTTTTACAGGGCATGCCGCTATTTTAAAAACATTGAGCAAAGGCAAAAAAAACGATTCAAGTCCGTTGGATATTACTTATTGGAGTACAGTTCCCTATAAGTTGGGAGATAAGGTTATGAAATATAAGATGGAGCCTGCTTCTGCCTTCAGGAGTCAACTTCCTGCCATGCTTTCTGATAATTATCTCACCGAAAATATGCAAGAGCATCTGAAAAAAGAGACTGCTTATTTTGATTTTTATGTTCAACTTTTTAAAAATGAAAAGCATACTCCCATAGAAGACGCAGGCGTAGAGTGGAAAACCTCAGACAGTGAATTTGTTAAAGTTGCGCGTGTAACAATTCCTGTTCAAGAATTTGATACGCCGCAAAGGAAAGAATTAGCCGAACAATTTTCTTTTTCTCCCGCAAATGCCTTAGAAGCGCATGCTCCTCTGGGAGGTATAAACCGTGCGAGAATAGCCATATACAATGCTTTAAGCAAGTTCAGGCATCAACGCGATGGGAAATCTTTGAAAGAACCCTTGGTGGAGGAGTTTGAAAATTATTAGATAGTTAAATAAATGAGAAAATATATTCCTTATATCTATTTGATTTTATCGCTCTTGGGGCTTATTGCTTTTTTTTATGTGAATAAAGGCATTGCGCAGGCTGGTAATTTTAATGTTATAGATTTTATAAGCAGTACCTGGACAGCAAATTTTTATGCCAAAAGTATTTCCGTTGATTTTTGGGTAGCGGCAACAACAGGACTTTTCTTTATGATGATAGAAGCATATAGGCTAAAAATGAAAAAAGTATGGGTTTTTGTATTGCTCTCTTTTTTAGTGGCATTTGCCTTTGCGTTTCCTTTATTTTTATTTTTCAGACACAAAAAGTTACATGCCAAGCAAATAACAGAACAATATAGAGCTTAAATTCTCTGAAAGGGTGCCTTATTTTATAGAATAATACATTCAGTAAATGTTACTGCGCTTTATTAAGCGCCCATTGTTTTATTTTATCTGCTAATACTTTTGCCAATTTATATTTTGATTCATGCGTCCATCCTGCAATATGAGGTGTTAAAATTACATTGTCAGACGAAACAAGGTATTTAAGCGGTTCGGGCATGTCGGCAGTAGAAATTTCTTCAAAAGAGGTTTTTTCATATTCGTTTACGTCTAAGCCGGCTCCCTTTATTTTTCCAGACTGTAGCGCATGCACAAGCGCTTGGGTATCTACAATTTTTCCCCTGGCGGTGTTTATAAGCCAAAAGTCTTTTTTAAATTTGTTGATAAAGTTTTCGTTTACAAGGTATTTGGTTTCATCTGTTAAAGGTAAATGCAGGCTCACCACGTCACATGTTTCATAAAGTTCCTGCATAGAAGTTTCTTTTACAAATTGTGAGGTATATCCTGTTTTGTATTTGTCATAAGCAATAACATTACATCCAAATCCACATAGTCTTTCGGCAAAGGCGTTTCCCATATTGCCGCATCCTATAATGCCTATTGTTTTGCCTTTTATTTCAATGCCCCTGTTCTCTTCCCTTTTCCAAACCCCTGATTTTACTTGGGCGTTAGCCTTGTGTAGGTTGTTAAAAAGATTTAACAGCATGGCTAAAGCATGTTCTGCAACTGCATCACGGTTGCCTTCGGGGGAGTTAAAACAAGCTATTCCTTTTTGTTTTGCATAGTCCACGTCAATACTTTCCATGCCGGCACCTACGCGTGCAATAAATTTTAGACCAGTGGCAGCATCAAGTAGCGCTTTGTCAAAATTTATTTTGCTTCGGATAACTGCTCCTTCATACCGGTTTATAATTTTTGCACACTCGTCGTAACTTTTGCTTGTAAAATCCTCACAAGTGTAACCTATTTGCGTTAGTTCTTCTTTCAGCACAGGATGCGCCGTATCTATAAATAAAACTTTTTGCATATGCTATGTTTATACCGGCAAAATTAACTGCTTTTTTTCAAAGAATTTATTATGATGGATAAAACTTTAATTGCCGTACATAATAAAAAAGCCATAACAGGAATGGTTATGGCTTAAGTTATACAATACAATAAAGAAAACTTTATCCGCACTTGCTATAACCGCAATGTACGCAAGTCATGCAGCCTTCCTTATATACAATGCTGTTTTTTTCTTTACATTGAGGGCAACTGTGTCCTGTTTGTGTACCATCGGGGATAAATTTCTTTAGAGCGCGTGTAACGCCTGTTTTCCATGTGTTTATGCTTTCATTGTCGAAGCTTAAATGGTCAATTAATTCCACAACATAAGGTATAGGCATTCCGTGGCGTAGCACTCCTGAAATTAACTTAGCGTAATTCCAGTATTCTTTTTTGAATGAACGCGATAATCCGCGGTGTGTAACCCTATATCCATAATTATCTTCATATTCAAAGTCATAACGGGCTAAAACATCATCGGTGTCTTTTACCCTTATTACCCATCCTTTTTGAACATAGTCGGGGATGTAAAAGTCAGAGCTCTTGCCTGTAAATATTTCGTAGGGTTTGTTGTTAAGAAGTCCTACAAAAGCAATCCATTTTTCGTCTTCATTGATAAAACGAACCACATCCACTTCTAATTCTTGTGGTCGGGGAGGGGCTTTTGTTTCAGCAAATTCATCTATTTCTTCTTTTTTAGAGTCATTGCTTACCAATACGCCTGAACGCGACCCGTCGCGGTATATCGTCATTCCTTTGCAGCCACTTTCCCACGCTGTTAAATAAACATTACTTACCAATTCTTCAGTAACATCGGCAGGTAGGTTTACCGTAACGCTTATGGAATGGTCAACCCATTTTTGTATGGCGCCTTGCATGCGTACTTTTTCTACCCAGTCAATATCGTTGCTTGTAGCTTTGTAATAAGGCGATTTCTCAATTATTTGGTTAAGTTCTTCATCTGAAAGGCTTTCGGCATTCTTGGCATCATAGCCGTTTATATTCATCCAATGTAAAAATTTAGGATGAAATACATTATATTCTTCCCATGAGTCGCCTACTTCATCTACAAAAGTAATTTTCACGTTTTTGTCGTTCGGGTTTACTTTGCGCCTGCGTTTGTAACTAACCATAAATACAGGTTCAATGCCTGAAGTAGTTTGTGTGCAAATGCTTACGCTTCCTGTTGGGGCAATGGTGAGCATGCTTATATTGCGCCGCCCGTTGGTTTCCATTTTAGCGTACACTTCCGGAGCATTCTCTTTGATACGGTTGATGAGCGGATTATTTTTTTCCCTTGCCATATCAAATATGGGGAATGCGCCCCGTTCAGCAGCTAAATCGGCAGATGCTTCATATGCGTTGATGGCTAAATTTTTATGAATATCAACACTGAAGTTGGTAGCTTCTTCAGTACCATAGCGGAGGTTTAAGGCGGCAAGCATATCTCCTTCAGCCGTAATTCCAATACCTGTTCTCCGTCCTTTCAACGTTTTTTCTTTTATTTTTTCCCAAAGCAGGCGTTCTGTTCTTTTGGTTTCCACATCTTCAGGATCTTTATTTATTTTAGATAAAATAGCATCTATTTTTTCAACTTCCAGGTCTATAATATCGTCCATGATGCGCAACGCATATTTTGCATGCTTGTTAAATAATTCTAAATCAAAAGCAGCATCTTTCGAAAAAGGATTTTTAACATAGCTGTATAAGTTGAGCGCTAATAATCTGCAACTGTCATAAGGGCAGAGTGGTATTTCGCCACAGGGATTGGTGGAGAGGGTTTTAAAACCTAAATCTGCATAACAATCAGGTACAGATTCTTTTATGATGGTATCCCAAAATAATACACCCGGTTCAGCTGATTGCCATGCGTTATGTATAATTTTATCCCATAATGCCGTAGCATTTATTTCTTTTATAGTAACAGGATTTGATACATTAATAGGGTACTGCTGTGTGTATGTTTTGTTTCTTTTAACGGCGTTCATAAAATCGTCGTCAATTTTAACCGAAACATTGGCGCCTGTAACTTTACCCTGTTCCATTTTTGCATCAATAAAGTTTTCGCTATCGGGATGTTTTATAGATATGGAAAGCATCAAAGCGCCTCGTCTTCCGTCTTGTGCCACTTCGCGTGTAGAGTTACTAAAGCGCTCCATAAAAGGTACAATTCCCGTAGATGTCAATGCGCTGTTTTTAACAGGACTACCGGCAGGACGAATATGAGACAGGTCGTGTCCTACACCGCCTCTGCGTTTCATAAGTTGCACTTGCTCCTGATCCACTTTCATAATGCCTCCGTAAGAGTCGCTATTTGCGTCATCGCCAATAACAAAACAATTGGAAAGTGAAGAAACCTGAAAGTTATTTCCCATGCCGGCCATGGGACTTCCTTGTGGGATAATGTATTTAAAGTTGCGGAATAATTCAAAAATTTCTTCTTCACTTAATGGGTTGGCATATTTTTTTTCTATTCTGTGCACTTCTTTTGCCAATCTGTGGTGCATATCGTCGGGCGTAAGCTCATATATATTGCCGTCACTGTCTTTTAAAGCGTATTTATTCATCCATACGCTTGCTGCCAGCTTATCGCCTTTAAAATAAGAGGTTGCTGTTTTGAGTACTTCTTCGTGCGAATAGGGTTCTAATTTCTCTGGTTGCTTTTGATTGTTCATATTTTTCTCCTCAGCTTGTCTGCTTTTGACAGACTCAAATTCTTCATGACTAGGTCTTTGTCTGTTATCTTTAATTTTTGAATAAAAATCATTTTGCTCACCCTTTTGAGATTCGGTAGCAGTAGGCGACGTAAAAAGATCCAAATCCATGACTGTGTTTATTTGGTTATTAAATTGTTAGCTATAAAAAAACAGGATATTTTTTCCGAATAAATAAGTTTGACAAATATAACTCGGATAAAAGTTTTTTGTAAAATCAGTTATTAACAACTAAAGTTTTTTTTTACATATAGCATTGAAATACAGTTTTATATAATATTAATAAGTAACGTATTGCTTGTTATTACTGAATTTTGAAACCTTTTAAATAGTTTTGTTATAAATATATTGTTTTTGTTGTTTTTTGTCAAGGAGAGATGGGTTGTATTGTTTTTTAAATAATCTTGAAAAATGGTATAAAGTTGTGATAAAATTAATACTGTATAATAATTAAAGAAAGAGGGAGCTTACTATTTTTAAGCTCCCTCTTTTGTAAAAAGAAATAAATGAAAAAATTATTTTAAAAGGTTGGGGTTTACATCTTTTTCTCTTTGAGGAGTAGGCCATACAAATCTAGGATCTGTTTCGTTTATTGAAAGCATTGCGTTAGGATTATGAGAGCCGTCGCGGTGAAGTCCTGTTCCCCAGCGTTTCATAAATTTATAAGCATGTCCTTCTGCAAAAAATTCTTTTCTTGTTTCTAAACGAATTTCATCGCGGAGTTCATTTCCCGTTTTAGTTGATTTTACGGCATCGGGTATAGCGCGTTTCTGAACATCAAACAATATATCTTGTGCTTCTGCTATATTATCTCCAAGTGCAAGGTCACATTCTGCAATCAATAATCTCATTTCTGTTCCACGAATAGCTATGTAATCTCCGTAGCCTAATGAGCCGCGGACAAATTTTCCGTCCAAAGATGCATCTTTGCGGGGGAATTTTGCATATTTATAATATCCTCTTCCATTAAAGGAGAATGAGTAATCTAATAGCTCTTCAACAGAATATGTTTCGCCATTATAAACATGGCCATCATAATACATATAGGAGGGTTCATCTATAATAAATGCGCGTCTCATATCGGTTTTGCCTAATTGATCAACCAAAGAAGAGTTAACCAGTAAGTCGTCTCCCATTCCATCCCATCCATCGTGGAAAGATGTAAAAGTACGCCATTTTGCTCTGGTGTCAAAGTCTGTTTCAAAAGCAAAAATAGATTCATTGCAGTTATTAGCATTGCTTAACCCTCCTTTGTATTGCTCGCGTGTCATGGGGCTTATTCCTATAAGTGCTTTTTGTGCATTATCTCTTGCTTTGGTATAATCTTGCATATCCATATAAATACGGGCTAGTATTGCATAGGCTGCATTTTTATTCATGAAATACGGTCCGGTATTCTTTTTTGTCTGTAGGTCAGGTATAGCCTTTTCCAAATCTGCAATGGCTTTTAGGTATATTTCTTTAATGCTATTACGTTCAGGTTTGGCAGTATAGTCAACAACATCTACATAAGGTATTGCTTTTGATGCTCCTTGATCTAAATGGTATGCTTTTCCAAAAAAGTGAGAAATTTCATAGTAGGTATATGCACGCAGGGCAAGTGCTTCTGCTTTATAACCTTTAATGGTGTTTTCATTTATTTGAGGAGGTGTTTGTGCATTAATTAATGTATTGCATGCTTCGGTTAAAAAGTATGTGCGCATCCACAACTCTTCGGGTTCATAAGATGTTTGATCAACGTTATAACTATATGAAGGATTCATTCGTTGATACCAAGTATATCCATAAACGATATCATTACCCAAAATTTCAGAAAAAATTGGAATTTCGCCTGATAAAAAAGGAATGTTATTTTGATTACTATAAATAGATTGTCCATATAGACCGGTACGGAAAGCAGTAATGGTTTCTATAGAAGAAAATACTTTATCTACGTCTATTTTAGTGGTCGGTTTAGGGTCAAGAATATCCTTGTTGCAAGATGCTAGAAAGCTGAACAGGACAGTAACCGACGCAAGTATTAATATATTGTATTTTTTCATATGTATATTTTTATTTTATTAAAGTTTACCTGTAAATCATCTACTAAAATTTAATATTTACTCCTAATCTCACGGTACGAGAATTAGGGAAGCTTGTGTTGTCAGTTACTCCTGAAATATAACGTTCCGGATCTCCTGATTTAAACTTGCTCAATATTACCAAATTGTCTCCTGTTACAAAAAAGCGAACTATTTCTAATTTGGCTTTAGATACAAATTGTTTGGGTAAAGTATATCCTAACGAAAGATTTTTTAATTTAAAGAAAGTTGCATCGGTTAGGAAACGGGTGGATAAATAGTTACTTTGATTTGTATTTCCTAGTATAAAAATAGGAACATCGCTTTGATCTCCCGGTTTTTTCCATGAGTTTAAGGCATCTGTGGGAAGTTGGTTTATTTTAGAAGAGCCATCGTGCATCATGCTGGCATATTCTCCGTCATATATTTTTCCTCCTAAAGAGCTATAAAGTTGGAAAGACAAATCAAATCCTTTGTATTCAAATGCATTGGTGAGTGATATAATAGCATCAGGAGTAGATCGTCCGGGAATATAACGATCGGCATCACTGTATGAAGATGTGGTTTCTTTTCCTATAACATTTCCATTGGCATCTTTTTTGTCTTTATACCACAAAGGCGCTCCGTTATCCGGATTAACTCCTGCCCATTCGCGCATATAAAAATCATAGAGCGTGCCACCTACTTTGTATATTTTAGTGCCACTTAAAATTTGTTCTTGTGGAAGGGCTTTGATTGTATTTTGATTATGTGTTAAGGTAAAAGTAGATGTCCATTTAAGATTTCCTGTTCTCAGAGGGCTAACTGTAAGTAATAATTCAACCCCTTTATTATTCATTTTACCTACATTCATAAATTTAGTAACAAATCCTGTAGTGTAAGGAACTCTAACATCCATTAACAAATCTTTTGTGTCTTTGTTGTAGTAGTCTATTGATCCTTGAAGTATTCCCCAGAAGCCAAAATCTAACCCCATTGTAAAAGAGTTGTTTTGTTCCCATCCCAGGTCTTCGTTTGGAAGGTTATCGTGTTTAATACCGGTTTTCCCATTATAATTGTATCCAAGAGAATAGTAATCTCCATATCTGTAGGAGGCAATGGCATCAGTTCCTGTTACTCCATAAGATGCACGTAGTTTAAGGGTATTAATCCATTTGTATGAACGCATAAAATCTTCTTCCGAAATCAACCAAGAACTTCCTACAGACCAGAAGTTACCCCATTTTTTGTTTGCTCCAAATTTAGAGGAACCATCCCTACGGAATGAAAGATCTAAGAAATATTTTTCGGCATAGTTATATTTAAAGAATGTTAAATAAGATAATAAGCCTCTTTCCAAAGTGGATGAATTGACATCTTTAGGTTTTACACCCATGGAAAGTTCAGTAGTTACATTTCCTAAATCATACCCGATACGTGTGCCGTCAATGGTATTATTTTTGTAATCATCTCTTTCAACGCCTACATATGCATTAAAATTATTGTTTTCCTTAATTTTGAAAATATAGTTTAATGCGCCTGAAGTAAACCATGAGCGTGTATGTTCAGCCCACATGTATGATAATCCGTTTTCTGTTTGTCCACTTGCATAGCGAGGATCTTGAAACATGCGGAATCTTTCTGTTGACATTGATAAAGCAGCGTTACCTTTAAAGGTTAAGCCTTCAATAATTTTTATATTTACAAAAGGAGCCATATATTGGCGATATCCATATCCATCGCGCGGATCTACTTCTAACTGTGCAAGAGGATTGTAGTTTTTATAATTTGGATTGCTCCAGTCCCATATAGGTTTGCCATTTGCGTCTAGTTTTTCTTTATATGTCCATGTAGTTTTTGATGCGTCATCGTAAACTTTTTCTAATTGATATATAGGAGCAACAGGTGTTAGAACCCGCGAAACATATAGAAGGTTATTTTCGTTTGCTGCGCTTGTGTACATACTTCCATATTCATTATAAGAAAGAGAAATATTGGTACCTACTTCTATGGCTTTATTCAGATTGGAGGAAAAGTTAAACAAAGTTTTATATGTACGGGAATAATCTGCTGATGTAAATCCATCCCAATTAGAATAACCTCCTGACCAATAATATAAAGAGTTTGCCGAGCCTCCACGAACAGAAAAGTCCGCAGCGTCAGCTTTGCCATCCTTTATAGATGCATTTCTCCAATCGGTAGAATAAAGCATTCTGGCTTCAGGTTTAAGATTACCGTTTGCATCTAAAGGTTCTGCCATGTTATAAGGGTTTAAACCGTTTAATTGTTTAATAACATTAGCATTGGTTGCATTTTTTGGGTTTGAGTTTTTAAGCCCTAACCAAATCATTCTAAAGTGTTCATCTGCATTCAAATAGTTGTAATCTGGTTTAATAATAGAAGTAATGCCATGAGTGTACTTAAATTCAAAAGTAGGTTTCATGTCTTTACGCCCTTTTTTTGTAGTAATAATAATTACACCATTGGCGGCTCTGGAACCGTATAATGCAGTAGAGGATGCATCTTTTAAGATGGAAAAAGCATCAATATCTTCATCACGAGGGTAGGGGGCGCCTACAACGCCATCAACAACATATAGCGGCTCGCCACTGGCAGAGAAAGAACCATAGCCACGGATACGGACAGCGCCCGCTACAACTTGCACGCCCGGTACTGTTCCTTGTATGGCTGAAGTTATGCCTCCTGAGGATTTTACCAAATCGATACCTTTTATAACAGAAACTGCTCCTGTTGATGATTTTTTGGTTGTGGTTCCATAGGCAACTACAATAACACCTTCTAATTGAGACGCTTCAGATTCTAATATTACATCAATAGTATTACCACCACCAATTTGGATATCTTGAGATTTCATTCCCACAAAAGAGAATCTCAAAAATTTTCCAACAGATGGAATTTTAATACTGTACTTGCCGTCAAGATCTGTTTGGGCGGCATACTTTACATCTCCATTTACAAGAACTGTAGCCGAAGGTAACGTTTTGCCTTCATCATCCCTTACAGTGCCTGTGATTGTACGTTGCGCTAGCATCTGTGCTGTAGAAAACAGCATGATTGCAAGCAAAAGAGTTAGTTTTCTCATAGGGTTTTTAATTTAGTTATTGAATTTATGTTTTGTATTTAAAGGTTCATAAAGGGGAATATGAATGAATTGTCTTTACACTTTGAGCCTTTAGCTCCCCCTGAAGAAAAACTTCAAGGGGCTAAGGCTTCAAATTGTTAACCAAAACAACTCTATGTAAATATTCATTCGTATTTTATATATTGTATTTTGTTTTTTTATTTAGAGTAATATTTTTTGTTTTTTATTAATCTATACATAGTGTTTAATTAAGAATAATGAGTTCCGAGTTTAGATATTTATTATTTTGATTATTAAGTGTTTATAAAAAATCAAACGCGCTATTTCAGGCTTAACTTAACAATAGATATAATTAAAAATCTTTTTGGCTATAAGTTTATCCGGTAATGTTTATTATATATAAGTATTAAACTATAATATACGTATTATGTGTGTTAAATATAAATACATTTTTTGTTGTTTTACATTATAATATTCAATTTACTATATATGTTTGAATATTGTAATTTTAATGCTAGGGATATTATACTCCCTAAGGGAAAAAAGAAATGTAAAACAATGGGGAAAAGACTAGCAAATCCAACAAGCAAATAAACGTTTGCCGTTATTATGATAAAGAGATGAGATTATAGCAGATTTAGTCATAAATTGATAATCAATCATGTACAAAGATAAATAATAAATTTAATTATTTTACAAAATTGCAAAAAAATATTTTAATAGTTAAAATATAACATATATTTATATTAACATACATAAATTTAATTATTATATCTGAAATTATCTTTTTTGTTGGTGTTGGTGGTTTAAATAGATAGAATTTATTTTTAAATATGAGCAAAAAATTAATGAATAATAAATTGAAAATAGATAATAATTCCATTAAATATAGGTAAATTTGTATATAGCATATTTTTTTTAAAAGCTTGGTGTATTTTAAATTCAAGATATAAAATATGCAGAGCAACGTGATTCTTGCATCTATAATAGGTAGTTTGTATTAGAGATGATAGGCATTTATGCTGAAGATGGAGTGTTATAAGCAGTTTTAAAAAATTTTTTTATACAATTTAAAGTCTATTTACTTTTTCCTAACATACACTTAATCTCTAACTGCAAAAAGCGAAGCGTTTCTTATTTGTTTCTTTAAAATTTTACGGATAATTTATTTATAAAATTTCTGTGCTTGGGCATTATACAATAAAAAAGAGGAACTATAAGTTCCTCTTTTATTTAATTGCTATGTATAATAAATTATTTTAGCTAACGGGCTCAAGATATTGTGCGTATGAATATCCTTCTTCTCCGTCGTTGGTGCGAACAAGCCACCATTGCGCATTGGCTTTGCTTACCAAAGTAATTATTTCGCCTTTTGCAGCTTTGCCTACTATGGGTTGGTCTGTTCCGGGACCTTTGCGGATGTTGAGGTTGCTTTCTTGTGTAACAACTTTTACTTTTCCGCCTTCAAAAGCGCGTGCATTTACGTTTAAAACAACTTCTCCACTTGTAAAGTTAGGGTCAATTTTATCGTAAATTTGCCATAGACGATCTTTTACATCTCCGGTTGCAACATCTCCATCAATATGTAGCACTCCACCTTGATCAGAAACGGAAACTCCGGCTTGCGTAGCTGCATCTATAAGTTCTTTATATTTATCTTGTAGAGCCATAATTATTTTACTATTTAATGGTTAGTTTGTTTTCGATTTTTGTAGGTTTCAAAGCTGAAACTTTTTGCATAAGTTTAGGTAAATCAGATTTTTTTACTTCTCCGGTTAAAGTAACTACGCCGTCTTTTACTTCGTAAACTACGCCTGAGTTATCTTTTAAAGCATCTTTTAAAGCGGCTTGCATTGTAGCGTCGGCATCACTTACTAAAGGTTGAGGTGGGGCAATAGTAATATTACTCATTACTTGTTTAACACCTTTTACTTCTTTTGCCATGTTAATAGCGGCGGTGTTGGTAGCATCGTCTTTTACTTGTCCTGTTAAAGTTGCAATACCTTTTTGTACGTCAACCATAACATCTTTTAAATCGGGATTTGCAACAAATTTTTGTTCAATAGAAGTTTTTAAGTCTGCGTCTTTTACTTTTTTACAAGCGTTGAAGCCTATCATTAGTACTAATGCTAATGCAAGCGCTGAGATAAAGCGAAATTGTTTCATAAAAATTGATTTAATTAGTTAATAATATGTGAACTTTATTTATGTAATATTAAAATTTAATATTCTTTAACATAGTAATAACCTTAAAGTGTGTAAAATGTTTTCTGTTTTGCTGTTTTTTGGAATAAAATATTAAAATTCCTTTTTTTGCCATATTAATTTTTTCCCAAACCCCAGTTTGTTATGGGTCATCTTCATAAAAAAGGGTTCTAATGCCCAAAGCGTAAGCTTTTTAAAGCCGGCAACAGGGAAGCGCTTTAAGTAAGCGGCATTTGCCATAGCATACATTTCGTCTTTTAACTCGAAAGCGGTGCCTGTAAATTGAAGCCCTTGTATTTTGCCAACCATGCTAGTTTCCAAGGCAATGGCTCCCGCCACCTGCGGGTTTTTAACCATTTCCTCCACGTGTCTGGTGCCGTGGTCTGAGGTAAAAATAAAAAGATTATTTTCCGGTAAATACTTATAAAAGCAAGTGCATACATAAGGTTGGTCTTCAATGCTGGTAGCAAGCGTGAAGATATGGTGCTTTGCTATAAGTTTAACTATTTCTTTGTCAGGATAATTCATAAAAATATGTTGGACAGGCTCTTTTTTATATAAGAAAGGTTTGTCAAAGATAAATGCAAATATCGTAATTTTGCCGCCTAATAATAAAAATATATTCTGTATGTATAAGCCTGTGTATGTTTATTGTTTCAACCCTTTTGGCGAAAATACTTATATTATTGCCGATGAAACGGGAGAGTGCTTGATTATTGATGCGGGGATGAGTAATTTTAACGAAAAGCAAAAACTTGATTTAGTTATATCTGAAAACAATCTTCGCCCTGTAGGCTTAGTTACTACGCATTTTCATATAGATCATATAGTAGGTAACGGATATATTTTTGAAAAATATAATATCAAAACAATGTGCCATGCTGACAGCAAAGCGTTAATGGGTGTAGCGCCTGAGCATGCCGTAATGTTTGGTTTTGATTTGGGACAGTTTGTGATGCCCGAAAAATATGTAAAAGATGGGGATGTTATAAAATATGGCAACTCTGAGGTGGAAGTGCTTTACACGCCAGGGCATGCCGAAGGGAGTATATGTTTAGTAAATCGTGATAAAAAGTTTGTGATTACCGGAGACCTCCTTTTTAAAGACAGTGTTGGACGCACTGATTTGGCGGGAGGTGATTTCGATACGTTATATAAAAGTATATTCGATAAAATTTTTACGCTTCCTGATGATTATATAGTGTATCCGGGTCATGGAGAGGCTACCACGGGAGGTTATGAAAAAATGAATAATCCCTTTTTGAAATAATTATTCTTTAAAGGATGTTTACTTCCATTTCCAAATGGATGCCGAATTTATCCAAAACAGATGCCTGTATTTTCTTTGCCAAGTTAAAAACTTCTGCTCCGCTGGCATTTCCTAAGTTTACCAGCACTAAGGCTTGTTTGTCGTGTACGCCTACATTTCCTTCGCGATGCCCGCGCCAGCCACATTCCTCAATAAGCCATCCTGCGGCAACTTTCATTACATTTTCTGTTTGTGGATAGAGGGGAATAGAAGGGTATTTTGTTTGCAACTCTTCAGCTTGTTCATTGGTAATAGAAGGGTTTTTAAAAAAACTTCCTGCATTCCCCGTAATTTCGGGGTTGGGGAGCTTGGAATTACGTATGGCGCAAACAGCTTGGCTTATATCCTTTACCGTGGGTTTTTCTATCTGCATCTCTGCCAATTGTGTGCTTATAGCTCCGTATTCAGTATTTAATATTGGATTGAGAGAGAGTTTGAATGTTACCGAAAGAATAATATACTTTCCTTTGGCTTCATTTTTAAATACACTGTTTCTATATCCGAATGCGCACTCTTCTTTTGTGAATGTTTTAATTTTGCCTGTTGCAATTTCAAGCGCTTCCAACATATGAAACGTGTCTTTTACTTCCACGCCATAAGCACCGATGTTTTGTATGGGTGAGCTGCCCACGTTGCCCGGGATGAGCGAAAGATTTTCGAGCCCTCCCCAGTTGTTTTGCACGCAATAGCTTACAAATTCTTGCCAATTCTCTCCTGCGGAGGCTTTAACAAAAATATGTTCATTGGTTTTGTTGGTTATATCAATCGACTTGTTTTGAAGATGAACTACAATTCCTTCAAAGTGCTTGGTGAATAATATATTACTACCTCCGCCCAAAGGCAGTATGGGGAGAGATGAAGCTAAACCGGTTTTCAGAAATTCTATTAACTGAGAAACATTATAGACTTGCACGAAATATTTCGCAGTGCAATCAATATGAAAAGTGTTCAGTGATTTTAAAGAAAAATCTTGTAGAATATGGGTCATCTATCACAGATTTTATTGATAAACGCTTAAACTATAAGCGTTTACTTCGTTTATATGTCCGTTTTCGCAACGTATTACACGTGAGGGATATTTTTTCAGCAAAACATAATCATGTGTAGCCATAAATACGGAAGTGCCTGACTTGCTTATTTCAAATAACAGTTTCATAATATCGTCAGAGGTTTCAGGGTCAAGATTTCCGGTAGGCTCATCTGCAAGTATAAGTTCCGGTCTGTTTATCAGCGCGCGGGCAATAGAAACGCGTTGTTGTTCACCACCAGATAGTTGGTGCGGCATCTTAAATCCTTTGGTAATAAGTCCTACTTTGTCAAGTACCTCATTAAGCCGACTCTGCATTTCGTCCTTATCCTTCCACCCTGTTGCTTTCATCACAAATAAAAGGTTGTCGTTGACAGTTATATCGTGCAATAGTTGAAAATCCTGAAAAACAATTCCTATCTTTCGGCGTAAAAAAGGGATTTCTTTTCTTTTTATGGTAATCAAGTCGTAGCCCGTAACATGTGCTTGTCCTTCAGTTAAAGGCAATTCGGCATACAGCGTTTTCATCAGACTGCTTTTGCCGGTGCCTGTTTTGCCTACTAAATACACAAATTCGCCTTTTTTAACCTGAAGGGTAACATCGGAAAGAACCAGATTGTCGCGTTGAAAAACCGCAATATGATTCAAGTCTATCAAATTTTCACTTTCCATTATATATGTATATTTAGTGTTTAGTTAAGTGTAATGAGTTCAGCGTTTAGAGATGTATTGTTGTGATTAATAAATATTTACGAAATACTAAACACCCCATTTCAGACTTAACTTAACATGAGATTGATAGCAAAAATAAGCAAAAAAAACTATTTCCACTTTTTTATGGGGTTGAAAACATTTAGTATGGATAGCACAGGAGTTACCACAATTATAAAAACCTCAAATATGGGAATAAGTAAGAGGAATCCTTTTTCCGAAAGTTTTTGCATTACTTTTTTACAAACAATTAACTGGCTAAGGAGCCGTGCTAAAAAAAGTCCGCCCACAACAAAAGGTTGGTATAACATAATTCCTAAAAAAAGTGCCGTTATCCAAAATATTACTTGGGTTGCCCCAAAAAGGCTTAAAGCAAACTTGTGTTTTGCCTTATATTCTACGCCGGTGAGCAGATGGCGTCTTTTTTGTCTTATCCATTGGCTTAAGGTTTTCTTGGGCTCGCTAATGGTGTATGCACCGGAACGTATTTCTATACGTGTGTTGTTTTTTGTGGCCGCTTTATTTACAAATAAATCGTCATCACCTGATTTTATATGATAATGAGAGATAAATCCATTTTGTTTGTAAAAAAGCGATTTACGGTATGCCATATTGCGTCCTACGCCCATGTATGGCATTCCTATAAGCGCAAAGCTTAGATAATTCATAGCCACCCGCATAGTATCGAAATGGATGAGTTTATTTACCATGGAAGGCTCTACATCATAAGCGCCATAGCCTAGAACTATTTCGGTTTTGGGCACAAAGTTTGATGCCATGTTACGGAGCCATAAATTACTTAAGGGATAACAATCGGCATCGGTAAAAAGTAGAATGTCGTTGCTTGCGGATTTTATGCCGATGGAAAGAGGGAATTTTTTGCCTGTAAAGAAATTTAAATCTTCAGGAACATTCACTACTTTCAGGTTTTTATGCCTTTCGCTGAAATCGCGTAATAAATATGCCGTGTCATCGTCAGAGCCGTGGTTAATCACAACTACTTCAAAACTTGAATAGTCTTGGTCTAAAATAAGAGGTAGGTTTTTGGAGAGATTATAATATTCGTTTCGTGCGCAAATAATAATAGATACAGGTTCGTCCTCTCGGGTATATTCATTTTCTGGATTAAAAAAGGCAACTTTTGAATAAATAAACCAATAATAAACCAACTGTGTAATGGTTGAAATTCCTAAAATGATTAAAACAATAAATAGCGTAATATTATTTAGCATATTATTTTATGTTCGTAAAAAGAAACAGCAAAAGTATAATTAAGCAACGAGAAAAGGCTTTTTTTTTCAAAAAAGTTAATAACAGATATCATGTTCAAGGCATTAAAGATTTGACCTTTAGCAAGTTTTAGAAAATAACGTAAAATACTCCTATCTTTGCACGCGAAAATTTAAAATCAAAACATAGTAAAGCATTCTAACATGCAATTTGAAATTAAGGCGACAGATACTCAAAGTTCGGCACGTAGGGGCGTTATAACCACAGATCATGGCGTTATCCACACGCCTGTTTTTATGCCTGTAGGCACGGTGGGTTCTGTGAAAGGCGTACATCTGCGTGAAATAAAAAACGATATACAGGCACAAATCATATTAGGCAATACCTATCATTTGTTTTTGCGACCCGGGTTGGAAATTTTGCAGCAAGCCGGAGGCTTGCATAAGTTTAACGGTTGGGATAAACCTATTTTAACCGATAGCGGAGGCTATCAGGTATATTCTCTTAGCGGCACAAGGAAGTTAACTCCTGAGGGGGTTGTTTTTAGCTCTCATATTGATGGGTCGAGGCATGTGTTTACGCCTGAAAACGTTATGGATACCGAACGTATAATTGGCGCCGATATTATGATGGCTTTTGACGAATGCACTCCTTGGCCCTGTGATTATAAATATGCAAAGGATTCTCTTGCCATAACACATGCGTGGCTTGCGCGTTGCATGAAACGGTTTCATGAAACGGACCCCAAGTATGGTTATTATCAAAGCTTATTTCCTATTGTACAAGGCAGCACTTTTCGCGATTTGCGTATTCAGTCGGCTGAGGAGGTGTCTAAATATAATGCCGACGGCATTGCCATAGGAGGGCTTTCCGTAGGGGAGCCTGCCGAACAAATGTATGAAATGACCGAACTTGTTTGCGGAATTTTACCTAAAGACCGTCCCCGCTATTTGATGGGTGTGGGAACACCTGCCAATATACTGGAAAGCATTGCGCTGGGTGTGGATATGTTTGATTGTGTAATGCCTACGCGTAACGGACGTAACGGTATGATTTTTACTTCCGAAGGGATTATGAATATGAAAAATGAAAAATGGAAAGACGATTTTTCTCCTTTGGATGAGAACGGCAATTGCTATGTTGATATTGATTATACCAAAGCATACGTGCGGCATTTATTTAAAGCAGGGGAAATGCTTGGTCCTATGATCGCGAGTATTCATAACCTTGCTTTTTACCAATGGCTTGTAGCACAGGCAAGGCTGCATATAGAGCAAGGCGATTTTATGCAGTGGAAGCCACAAATGCTAAAAAAAGTTACAACCCGTTTATAGGTTGTTGTTTATACTTATCTCTTTACTACTTTTGCAACCGGAAAATCAAAAAAATACAAAGTCTTGTTTAAGCTTAAAATAATCGACAGGTATATATTGCGTAAGTTTATCGGAACTTACGTTTATTCTATTTTATTGCTTGCCGTTGTGATTATTATTTTTGATTTTGCCGAAAAATTCGACGATTTCCAGAGCAAAAAAGCGCCTGTTGCGGGTATTATTTTTGATTATTATCTCAATTTTCTTCCCTATTTTGTAAACATGTTCAGTGCACTGTTTACTTTTATTGCCGTAACATTTTTTACTTCAAAAATGGCATCCAACACTGAAATCGTCGCCATTTTAAACGGAGGTATCAGTTTTAAAAGGTTTTTGAAGCCCTATTTTGTAGGAGGCATGATTATTACCGTTCTTTCCTTTGTGCTTATGAATTACGTAATACCTTTTACAAACAGAGATTTTAGGGAGTTTGAAAAAAAATATATCAAAAATAAATTTGTAGTCAGGGATGTAAATATACACATGCAAATTGAGCCTAATACGTATGTATATGTCGAAAGTTTCAGGAATATAGAAGGTGTAGGGTATAAGTTTTCGTTGGAGAAATTCAGGAAAAACGAGATGGTGGAGAAAATAAATGCGGAAGAAATACGATGGGATAGCATAAAACAGAAATGGCAGTTGAATAACTTTGATATGCGTAAAATATATAATGATAAAGAAGTTATAAGATACGGAAGTTCGTTGGATACGGCTATGGGTTTTAAGCCGGAGGATTTTGCCATAGATATAGAGGATTCGAAAATTATGACTTACACGCAACTTACCAAATTTATTAAGCGCGAAAAAATGAGGGGTAACGGCATTGCACGTAAGTTTGATACCGAAAGGGCAAAACGCGTTGCTTTCCCTTTTGCCAACTTAATACTTACATTTATTGGTGTTTCTCTTTCGAGCCGCAAGGTGAGGGGAGGAATAGGCATGCACATGGGATTGGGTATTGCCATTGCATTTACTTATATTATATTGCAACAGATAACTTCTGTTTTTTCTGTTTTCGGCAACCTGCCTGCTGATATAGCGTTGTGGATTCCTAATATAATATATGCCGTAGTTGCATTATACCTTCTAAAAGTAGCGCCTAAATAGTTTGGCGGTTAAAAGTTTTAGTTTATTTTGCTGCGAATTTTTTACTAAACAGCCTGTAATTCTGAGATAAAAACAGTCGCCTTTTCAAACGCTATTGCTAAGGGCGTGTTCTTAAAAATGCCGAATACCGCCGATCCGCTTCCACTCATCGAGGCATATAATGCACCCTGCGCATACAATTTATTTTTTATATCTTCTATTTCAGTGCATACTGAGAAAGCATATTTTTCAAAGTCGTTGTCAATGGTGTTTTTCCACTCTGCTATATCTTTTTTTATGAGATGCGCTAATGCGTATGCGCGTTTGCGGGGAATAATATTTTTGTATGCCAGCGCAGTATTGATATGGCAATCCGGTTTAACAATCATAATATAATAATCCCTTAAATCTATATCCGTTTCTTTTAATATATCTCCTCTTCCTGTGGCAAGTGCAGGCTTTTCGTCGATAAAAAAAGCACAGTCCATGCCCAGTTGCACCGCATAATTTTTAAGTATTGTATTATCAAGCTGTAAATTAAAAAGCGTGTTAAGCGCTTTAAGTGTATAAGCCGCATCTGCCGAGCCTCCTCCTAATCCTGCGCCAAATGGGATACATTTGTGCAGATGCATTTGAACATGAGGAATATGATGTTTTGTATGTAGCAGTTCCCAAGCTTTGTAGCAAAGGTTTTTTTCTGTTTCTTCCTCAATAAGCAAGCCCGTAACTTTTAATGTTGTTTTATAGTCAGTGGCTGGTAAAATTTCAAGCACATCGTTCCAGGGCGCCGGAATCATAATGGTTTCAATATCATGATAACCGTCAGTTCGGCGATGGGTAACCCACAATCCTATATTAATCTTGCATGGAGGAAAAGTAATCATACGATGCTTTTACTGCTGCGAAGTTAGTTAAAAAACTTTATGGCAAATTAACATATAAAACTTTTTAACAAAATGACATAAGCTTTTAAACTACAAAAAAGAATTGCCTATTTTTGAAAAATAAAATCAGACCCAATTTATTTATGCCCATTCAAATTATAAATTCCATGGCTTCTTGGTATATGCGTAAGCGTATGCATCAGATAGAGCTTTTTATGAAATATCCGCACGAGGTGCAGGAAGAGTGGTTCGAGAATTTATTACATACGGCTAAAGATACCGAATGGGGTTTGAAATATGGGTATGAATCTATCAATACTTTTGAGGAATTTCGCCAGCGCGTGCCGCTGAATGACTATGAAGCTTTAAAGCCATACATAGACAGGCTGCGGGCTGGAGAAGATAATGTTTTGTGGCCCACAGAAACCAAATGGTTTGCCAAAAGCTCAGGCACTACCAGCGAACGGAGTAAATTTATCCCTGTAACCAACGAAGCGCTGGAAGAATGCCACTATAAGTGTGGAAAAGACATGCTGGCAATGTATTGCGATAACTACCCCGACACACAAATTTTTATGGGTAAAGCGTTGGGCTTAGGAGGGAGTTACACATCCGATAATTCGGAAGCCGATACTTACCATGGCGATGTTTCGGCTATTATTATGGAAAATTTGCCTTTTTGGGTACAGCTTATCCGAACACCCGATATCAACATTGCATTGATGGATGAATGGGAGGAAAAACTGGATAAAATAGCGAAGATTACCAAGGACGAAAATGTTACCAATATCAGCGGAGTTCCTTCATGGACATTGGTTTTGTTGAAAAAAATACTTGATATTACCGGGATGGATAACATAAAAGAAGTTTGGCCCAATTTAGAAGTGTTTATCCATGGAGGCATAAGCTTTACGCCATACAGAGAACAATTCAGGAAAATATGTTCGCCGGATATCAATTATTTGGAAACGTATAACGCCAGTGAGGGGTTTTTCGGCATACAAGATTCGCCTGAGCGCGACGATATGTTGCTGATGCTGGATTATGGCATTTATTACGAGTTTCTTCCTGCTTCCGAAATAGGAAAAGAAAATGGAATGACGATTCCTTTGTCGCAGGTGGAAGAAGGTAAAAATTATGCAATGGTTATCAGCACCAATGCCGGTTTGTGGCGTTATGTAATTGGTGACACCGTAACATTTACCTCTCTCAATCCTTACCGTATTAAGATAACGGGGCGTACCAAGAGTTTTATCAATGCCTTTGGTGAAGAACTTATTATTGATAATGCGGAAAAGGCTTTAGCTGTTGCCTGCGAAAAAACAAGTGCGGTAATAAATGAATACACGGCAGCTCCCATATACCTAGGCGATAAAGAAAAAGCTGCACACGAGTGGTTTATTGAATTTGAAAGATTACCCAACAATATGGAGTTTTTTGTGGAAACGTTGGATATAAACCTGAGGACTTTAAATTCCGATTACGATGCCAAAAGATATCATGATTTGATGTTGCAAAAGCCTATTGTGCATGTTGTTTCGCAAGGCACATTTTATAAATGGCTGCACGACAAAGGGAAATTAGGAGGACAACATAAAGTGCCTCGTTTGTCCAATGACAGAAAAATAGTAGAACAAATTTTAGAAATTATAAAAAAATAAATATATCATGGGAATGCACATTGCTATAGCCGGCAACATAGGCGCTGGGAAAACAACACTTACCAGCCTTTTGGCAAAACATTTTCGCTGGCAGGCACATTACGAAGATGCAGACACCAATCCATATCTTTCCAGCTTTTATGAAGATATGCAGCGGTGGTCGTTTAATTTGCAGATTTATTTTCTTAACAGCCGCTTTCGTCAGGTAGTGGATATCAGAAATAGCGATAAAAGCGTGATTCAGGACCGTACAATCTATGAGGATGCCTATATTTTTGCGCCTAATTTGCATCAAATGAACCTGATGACAACAAGAGATTTCGACAATTATAAATCGCTTTTTGAACTCATGTCAAGTTTTATTAAACCACCCGATTTGCTCGTATATTTGCGTTCTGAAGTGCCCGGTTTAGTAAGAAACATACAAAAAAGAGGACGTGATTATGAGGCCGCTATCCGTTTAGATTATCTTAAAAGTCTTAACGAAAGGTATGAAGAGTGGATTAATAATTACAAAGAAGGAAACCTTTTAATTATAGACGTGGATGATATTAATTTTCAGGATAATCCGGAAGATTTAGGGTTTATTATAGACAAAGTGCAAGGGCAATTACACGGGTTGTTTTAAAAGGTGCGATTGCTTCTGATTATACCATAATATCTTATTACTATTCCAATAAGATAAGGTTTTTCTAATGTTTTAACTGGAGCGATGGTGTTATCTCCGATGTCTAATTTAATAAAAAATTTAGAATCGGCAGGTTTGCCTTTATAAGTCGCTGGAATCCATTGCCAATGTGTGTTTTCTAGGATTTTTGTAATATTTTTCCCTAAATTCTTTTCAATAACGTTTTCGATAACAAGCTCTTGCATTTTACCTTCTTTGTTTATTACAAACGAAATAATACTAATGCCGAAAAGATTATTTTCCAATATTTCAGGATTTAGTCTTAAATTTTGAGATATGGTTAGTTCAATCTCGTTAGGCTTGGCTAAAAGAATAGGTGGTGTATCAACTTTTTCAAGTGTGAAATCATTGTTTGATTCCCTTATCAAGTAAAAATCGGGTTTTAGAAGTGTGCTGTCAATATGCTCCAATTTTTTAGTATTATAATTATATGAAAAATAGAGGTTGTTGTTTTTGTAAAAATTCCATCTGCCAACTTTAATTCCATTATCATAAAATCCAGTTGTAGTAGTATCTTTTGTTGTCTTATTTATTTCACAATAGGCTCCATGTTTTAAATTTGTTTCTTTGTTAATAGTATAAACATATTTGTAAAAATCACTTTTTTCTGTTTTTGTTTTAAGGTTTTGGGCTAAAATGGAGGAAGAAAGGAGTAAAAATAATATACTACTTAACGAAAAAGTTATGTTTTTCATGAATGACATATGGTTATGTATTTTGGTTTATTTAAATATTATATAAAAAGCAAATGTAATATATTACAAATGAAATTATAATATTTTTGAAAATTAGGGGTAAAATTATTTCTGGATAAATTTTTATTTCCTTTGATTTAGGATTAGTTTGATACTTTTCTTTATTATTAAAGATAAAAAATACTAATTACAGTCTTTTTTCGCATGGTTAAAATACAATTATTACGCTCTTTGTCTTAATAATCAAGGAGGATATTGCTTTAAGCCCTTCTGTATTTTTGTTATGGTGGCGTAGGTATTTTTATAGTATCATTTTCACCCGTGATAAAAGAGGGTGTTGTATCAATTTTATCAATTAATACAATTGCCAAATTAACTTTATATCTTAAATAATATCCGTTTTTATCTTTACCCACTACAAACAACATAGAGCCTTATTTTAATATAAGTTGTCGGTGTCACAAATGTAAAAAATAGAAAAAGAAAAGTCAACTATCATAAATAATTTTTTAACTAATTTGATATCTTTGCATTCCAATTTATTACGCAAAAATTTATGGATTACGAATTTCGTGAAGTAGAGAAAAAATGGCAGCAAAAATGGGCTGCCGATAAAGTTTTTAAAGCTGAAACAGACCCCTCAAAACCTAAATATTATGTGCTCGACATGTTTCCTTACCCTTCGGGAGCCGGATTGCATGTAGGGCATCCGCTTGGTTATATAGCATCCGACATAGTTGCGCGCTATAAACGTTTAAAAGGATTTAACGTATTGCATCCCATGGGCTATGATGCGTATGGCTTGCCCGCGGAACAATATGCCATTCAAACAGGTACGCACCCTGCCGTTACTACCGAAAAAAATATTGCACGCTATAGGCAACAGCTTGACAGAATAGGGTTTGCATACGATTGGGACAGAGAAATACGCACCTGCGATCCGCAATATTATAAATGGACACAATGGACTTTTATCAAACTTTTTCATGCGTGGTATAATAAAGTTACAGATAAAGCGGAAGATATTTCTACCCTTATTGAAATTTTTGAAAAAGAAGGAAATGCAAACCTAAAAGCGGCAAGCGGAGATGTAAAAGTGTTTACGGCAGAGCAATGGAGAAGCTTTAACGAGGCTGAGCAACAGGATATTTTAATGCAATACCGCTTGGTTTACCTTGCCGAAACTTTTGTAAACTGGTGTCCGGCTTTAGGCACCGTGTTGGCAAATGATGAAGTTAGTGAAGGACTAAGTACGCGTGGCGGACACCCCGTTGAACGCAAAAAAATGAAACAATGGTCGCTACGTATCACCGCGTATGCCGATAGGCTGCTGAATGGATTGGATACGATAGAGTGGAGTGAGTCCATAAAGGAAATACAGCGCAACTGGATTGGGCGTTCAGAGGGCGCAAGTATCTTTTTCAATATTAAAAACCATAGCGAGTTAGCTCCTTTCGAAATATTTACTACCCGTCCGGATACCATATTTGGCGCTACGTTTATGGTATTGGCTCCTGAGCACGATTTAATCCCGCATATCACCACCCCTGAACAAAAAGAAAAGGTGGAAGCTTACATTACGTGGGCAAAAAACCGTTCGGAACGTGAACGTATGTCGGAAGTAAAAAAAGTAAGCGGTGAGTTCACAGGCGCCTATGCTCTCAATCCTTTTAACGGAAAGCCAATTCCTATATGGATAGCCGATTACGTGCTGATGGGCTACGGAACAGGCGCTATTATGGCTGTTCCCGCGCACGATAGTCGCGACTTTGCTTTTGCTCGTCATTTTAACCTGCTGGTTATTCAGGTAGTCAACAAACCGGGACAGGAAATGTCCGACCCTTCTACTTGGAGCGAATCATACGATTCTAAAGATGGCGTTAGCGTTAATTCCGATTTTATTACAGGCTTAAACGTGAAAGAAGCCGGACGGAAAATTATTGAAGAGGTTGAAAAACAAGGCATAGGTAAAGGAAAAGTAAATTTTCGCCTCCGTGATGCTATTTTCAGCCGCCAGCGATATTGGGGAGAGCCGTTTCCGTTATATTACAAAGAAGGCATACCCTATACGTTAGATGAGAAAAAACTTCCTTTAGCGCTACCCGAAGTAGATACGTATTTGCCTACCGAAAGTGGCGAACCTCCTTTGGCACGCGCTAAAAACTGGGTTACCGAAGGCGGATACCCGTTGGAGACAAATACGATGCCTGGTTTTGCGGGCTCAAGCGGCTACTACTTGCGTTATATGGATCCGCAAAATAACGAAGCATACTTTTCCAAGGAAGCGGTAAACTATTGGAAAAATGTGGATTTGTACATGGGTGGCGCCGAACATGCCACAGGACACTTGCTGTATGCGCGTTTCTGGAACAAATTTCTGAAAGATTTGGGCTATTCCGTAATGGAAGAACCATTTCAAAAACTCATCAACCAAGGAATGATACAGGGACGCTCCAGTTTTGTGTACCGCGTAGTCGGGACTAACAAATTTGTATCGCTGGGGCTGATTGATAAATACGAAACACAAAAGTTGCACGTGGATGTAAATATTGTGGATAATGACATACTGGACACAGAAAAGTTTAAAAACTGGCTGCCCGATTATGCTAATGCCGAATTTATGTTGGAAGAAGATGGTAAATACCATTGTGGCTGGGAGGTTGAGAAAATGTCAAAATCTATGCATAACGTGGTAAACCCCGATGATTTGATAGATAAATACGGCGCAGATACCTTACGACTCTATGAAATGTTTCTGGGTCCGTTGGAACAATCCAAGCCTTGGGACACAAGCGGTATAGAAGGCGTATATCGTTTTATACGCAAGTTCTGGCGTTTATTCCATAATGCAGATAACAATTTTGAAGTAAGCACGGAAAAACCAACGCCACAGGAATTAAAAGTGTTGCATAAAACCATTAAAAAAGTTCAGGAAGATATTGAACGCTTTTCCTTTAATACAGTAGTAAGTTCCATGATGATTTGCGTAAACGAACTTACGGAATTGAAGTGCAATAAAAGAGAAATTCTGCAACCGCTTGTAGTACTTATTTCGCCGTTTGCTCCCCATATGGCGGACGAGTTATGGCATTTGCTGGGAAATGCAAGCTATGTTTCGCATGCGGATTTCCCTGTTTACAATGCGGAATATATAAAAGATAATACTTTTCTTTATCCCGTTTCTTTTAACGGCAAAACGCGTTTTACACTTGAATTGCCTGTGGATATGAACGTAAAAGAAGTGGAAAATGCCGCGTTAACCGCTCCCGAAGCGCAAAAATGGCTTGAAGGCAAAACACCCAAGAAAGTTATTGTAGTGCCTAAAAAAATTGTGAACGTGGTAATATAAAATATTTTATTCTCTTGTAAATTGCTGATATTATAAAACCGCAATATTTAAATTTAGGATTAAATTTCTCGTTAATTAGCTTATAGGATGGGTGAAGAAGGTAGTTAAAAAAATTTGTATGCATTAGTAGTTTGATGAAAAGTTAATAATATTCTAAAATAAAAAAGGATTTCGATTTTTATGAAAATATATAATCTATAGGTAGATTATAACAATTATATCAAGGGCTATAAACTTTATTAAATTACGTTTTATCCACAACTTCTTTTGGATTATTTAAAGATAGCCCATAACAAGTAAAAGAGTATATCAGTTAATAAAGTTTCTTGTCTCTTGGCTTTCTATATGCTTTCTTAGCAGATAAGCTATTAAAATTATAATAACCGTGAGGCTAAATCCAATAAAAGAGGCGTAAATATCTTTTATGTCAAATGTTGTCCATGGTAATATTTTTTGAGTAAACTCATACAAAACAAATCCGAGTGTTGTAAAAAAGCAAATTTTTATTTGTATAAGGATTTTAAGAATCTGTTTTAAATAAATAAATAAAAAAGAAGCTACAGGAACTGCCCATATATTAGTCCATGAATCATAAAAAAAGCCTTCAGGTAAAATATTTCTTCCCAAAATAAGGATTAATAGGGAGGTAAAGCTAAGAAATAACGCTGTTGTTGAGAATTTCATTTTTTAAAATTAGTTATTAATTTGATTTGTCTGTTAAAGATGTGCATGTTTTTTTAACACTATAAAAGGTATAAAAAGCTATGGCAAGCCAAAGACGAACAGATAGCTTTGCTCAAAAAGCTGTTGAAAAAGTGATAGCTGCTTAAAAAATATAGTTATTGTTCATCTTATTTTAATGGAGTGTTTGTTTGTTCCAAAACATAAGAACGTTTTGCCAAAAACCTCCTTGCGTTTTCATTAAAACATAAGAACGTTTCAGGTAAAAGGAACGGACGTTTTTATCCCCTTCTGTAAAGCTTTATTATAAAGCGATAGGGAAGGAGTTTTTTTATTTTTAGGCTTACCGGTTTCCAGATAGGTTCGTTAACCGTTAAAAAGGGATGTTTTTTTTAAAAAGCTCAAAATTTAACTATTTTAATAATGTAGTGTTTAGTTAAGCGTAATGAGGTTGGCGTTTATAGCTGTATTATTTTGATTAATAAATGTTTACAAAACATCAAACACGCCATTTTAGCGTTAACTTAACAGTAGTAAGCAGAAACAAAAATAGTCAGGCTTTTAATTTTTGTCGGTTAAGAATGATTCTTTTTGTTAGGTAAAGTATTTAAAATAAGTACTTAAAGTTCGTGTCATGTATGGCATAAAAACGTTCTTTTTCTTTATTCATCTACTTTTGTCTTGATACAAATAAGCGAAGCGATTTCACGAATACCTTTTAAATTAGGTAAAGATGTGAGTAAAAGTAGCAAAAGATCAAGGCTGTATAAAAAAATATTGTTTTCATACGCCTTAATTATTTTTAAAGGTGTATGAGAGGTAGCATTATGTTAGTCATCTACTCAACAGGAAAGTTATCCTTTTGCTACGTTTTTACGGATTGGTTCTGCCACGCAATACAAGTTGCCCTGCCCACGCAGCTGCCCAATGCGTCTGTATTGCTTGGTAATGCCTACGCCACGAACCTTCCCTCAAAAACTACTATTTTTTTATAATGCCCTTAAGCGCGGTGCGGAAGGCGTGGGTGGAAGGACAAAACGGCGAGGCAGGGCGGATTTTCGTGGGTGGGGCATCGTTTTGTCTTGATTTTCTTTGCATTCTTTCTTGTATCAAGACAAGAAAGAATGTGGGGTTTCGGGCAAAGCCCCATTAGGTAAATAGAATGAATAAAGAAAAAGAACCCTAAATATACTCAAAGTATGATAAATTATTTTTTTATTTTTGTTATGTAAAAAATCTTTTTCATGCACAAAATACACACTCTCATCTTTGCATCACTCACATTGGTGCTTTGTTCCTGCAATACAACCCAAAAAAACCTTAAAAACACTGTGGAAATTCCACAAAATACGCCCCTCGCGCCGTATATGGCAGAGGCTGAAAAAATCCACGATGATATTTTTTCGGTAGATTCGCACACCGATACGCCGCTTAACTTTACGTATAAAAACTTTGATGTAACCAAAGATAACAGCAAAACTTACGTGCGCTCGTGCGTAGATTTTCCCCGCATGCGCACCGGTAGGCTCGACGGGGTTTTTCTTGCCGCTTTTGTAGGGCAAGGCAATAGAAACGAAGCCGGAAACATGCGCGCATACAATCGTGTAAATCAGATTATAGATTCCATACATGCTATTGTGCAACGTAACCCCTCAATATGTGGACTGGCGCTTAAACCATCGGATGCATACCGCTTGAAAGAGCAACATAAAATTTCCGTTTTTATTGGTATCGAAAATGGCTATGCCATAGGTAATGACCTTAAAAAAGTAGAATATTTTTATGATAAAGGCGCACGTTACATTACCTTATGCCATACCAAAAACAACGATATTTGTACAAGTTCTACCGATAATACTGAAGGCAAGGGGGTTTCTGAATTTGGCAGGCAGGTAGTTGCCGAAATGAACAGATTAGGCATGATGGTAGATGTTTCACATATTTCCGATGAAAGTTTTTACGATGTGCTTACATTAACGCAGGCTCCTGTTATAGCTTCGCACTCATGCGCGCGCGCATTGTGCAACAATCCGCGCAACTTATCCGATGATATGCTTAAAGCTTTGGCGAAAAATGGCGGTGTTGTTCAAATGTGCATATTAAGCGATTACGTGAAACCGTCAGTTCCTAACCCTGAAAAAGACAAGGCATTCAACGCCTTCAGGGAAAAGTACAGGAATTATGACAGTATGACCGAGAAAGAACGTGCAAATGTACATGAAGCATATAACAAGCTGGAAGAAAAGTATGCCGGACAAAAAGCTACCGTGGCTGATGCTGTTAACCATATCGACCATATTGTTAAACTTATAGGTATAGAACATGTGGGCATAGGTACCGATTTTGACGGTGGAGGCGGGCTGGCTGACTGCAAGGATGCAAGCGAGCTGAAAAACATAACGGCTGAACTTTTAAAACGCGGATATACCAAGGAACAGCTAAAACTGTTATGGGGAGGAAACCTGATGCGTGTGATGGACGAAGTAGCGAAAAAAGCGTCAAAAAGTTAAAAAATGAACCGTATTGAAGTTTATATATGGGATATAGGGGATATGGACTTGTTATGCGTTTCGCCTGAAAGTATGAAAACGTTGCTACCCGAAAACAGTAGGTTTCTTAAGTCAGAAATACCCGTTGCGGGTGCAAAATTTCAGTCTTGTGCAGGTGAAATGCTTGCCGTATATGGTGCTCGTGATTTTTTGCAAAAACCGGATTTTACATTTAAAATTGCCTATCGTCAAAAAGGCAAGCCCTATATGCCACAGCATGACAATATACATTTTAATATTTCCCATTCCGGCAAATATGTAGCTTGTGCTGTGGGGAATATGGAATTAGGAATAGATATTGAACACCGGCGTAAAGTGAACCTGAATATAGCTAAGCGCTATTTTGCAAAAACCGAATATGCCGATTTGTTAAAATTGCCGGAACAGGAACGTTCCGAATATTTTCTGCAATTGTGGACAGTTAAGGAGAGCTACTTAAAAGCTACAGGAACAGGCATTGCAGATAATCTTAGTAAATTTACCGCCTCAAAACAGGGAGGTGTTTTTGTATTTAAAGAAAATGAATCCGCAATGCAATACAATGTGAAGCTAATAGATATAGATAGCCAATATTTTGGGGCAGTTACAGCCTGTGGCAATTTTGAAGTTTCTTTAAATTATGTGAGTGGAGATGAAGTTTTTCGAGGAATCTTAAATATTTAAATATATTTTACCGTTTCTTTTTTATTTTTATCCAACAACCACAATACCCCCTATCTCCTTGTTTAAATAGTCTTATTATAACCCATGCTTTTTTCTGATTAGTTTAAGAAATAATCGGGGAAGAGATTGTTCGGGCTTAAAAATTTCCATAATAAAGGGAACTCTTAATGCCTGTTCAGTTATTAGCATGGGTCGTATAATAATATTATTTGAAATTAAGATTTTAAAAACATGAAGAATAATTACATAAAAATCATTGCCGGATTTTTGATACTTGCGCTTTCGTTACATATGAGAGCGCAGGTGTATGAAATACCGTTTGAGTATGATTATACGGGGAAATCCATATATGTTTCCGTTAATGGTAATAAACCCGTACGCTTTAAATTTGATACGGGCTCTGAAATTACCGCACTTAACTATGCATATGCCCGAAAAATAGGACTAAAAGGAGATAGTATTGTAGAAGTTATAGGCGTAACAGGCGTACAAAAATATCCAACTTCAAAAAACAATGTGCTACACCTTTCAAAAGAATGTGCATTACAAAACATTACTCTCACACAACTATCTCTTAGTGATGATACAAATGAAAATATGATGCAGGGAATTATAGGTGCCGATATTTTAAAAAGGTATGTGGTGTCTATAGACTATGATAAAAAAATCATTCAATTTATTCCTTTTGGTAAAGCTTTTAACAGCCAAGGATTTGAAGAGATGACATTTGAGCATAGCGGAGATTATTTTCCACGTGTGAATGTAAAAATTGCATTGCCTGACGGTACTGAGGTTTCGGGATTGTCTTTTTTGGATACCGGTGGCGAATTTGGTTATTTAATGAGCGCCCCTTATGCAAAAGAGAAAGATGTTATGAAAAAAGTGGGGAAATATTTGCAGCGCGAAAGCTATAGTGTGAACGGGAAAGGTTATAACTATATTACACGGGTAAAATCGTTTGAGTTGGGCGGTTTAAAAACCGGTAATTTTGCGATGGATATTTCGCAAAGTAAAACAGGAGTCATAAATATGCCCGGCTATATGGGCATGATAGGGTTTGAGTTGCTTAAAAATTTCAATACAATCATTGATTCGAAAAACGGTAAAATTTATTTTAAACCTAACCGTAATTTCAATCAACCCGCATGGTTCCCTCTCAATGGATTTATTTTCAGCGAAAATGAAGGTAAATGTTTTATAAGTTATATGTTGGATGAAAAAGATGCAAATTTTGAAGTAGGCGACCAAGTGTTGGAAATTAACGGCATGCCGTTTTCTTCGATAGAAAAGTTTGACGATATTTTGATGAACTCTCAAGCCGGACAAGAGCATACGATTAAAATAAAAAACAAAAAAGGAGAAACAAAAACGGAAAAATTAATAATACATACTATACTTTAATTTAGCGTAAGTGCTGAACAGTAATTTCAGTCTGCTATTTTTAAACCACATAGATATATACATAAGATTTAATGAAGTTGAAAATAAATACTCAGAGATAAGGTAATAAACACACAACATCAGGGAGAATCTTTGAAGCACAGCTTCAAAGTTATGTGAACCTTATTAGACCTGACAAACAAACATCTATATCCCTATGTGGTTAAAATAAAAAACAAATTAAACTAATGTTACGTTAGGTGTAAGATGGCGTATTTGATGTTTTGTAAACATTTATTAATCAAAATAATACAGCTATAAACTCCGAACTCGTTACGCTTAACTAAACACTAATCTTTACTTGCTACTTAGCCTTTATTGTTCTAAACTAAATTGAAAAATGAATAATTAATGTAAACAAAAAACTAATTCATCATTATATAAAAAATCTTTAATATAAATTTTATACGCATGAAGAAATTAATAACCATCACGCTTGCCATTATGAGTATTTCACATATTTTGTTTGCTCAAAAAGTAACCATAAAAGGCAATGTTTCAAATTCGCCTGATCCGTCAGTATCTATAAATACACCTTTGGAAGGGCTTTATTTCAGCGGGCAAAATGCCGAAGTGAAATCAGACAACAGTGGCAATTATCAATATACGTTTGATGTAAAAACCCCTGGATTTGCAACTGTTATCAACAATTTTTATCCCGTAGTGCTATATATAGAGCCTAATCAAACGTATGAGGTAAACTATAGCAAAAATGCAGAACCACAAATTAAAGGCTACAATGCATCTGCACAAATGCTTATCAACAGTTTGGGTGTTGGGCAGGAACCCAAAATGGAAATAGAAGACCTTTCTAAAGTAAAAGGTGCAAGCGCAAAAATAGAATTTGCAAAAAAAGCCGAACGTCAAAAGTTACAACAAGTAGAGGATGCTTACAAAAATAAGCTTATGACTGAGCAAATGTACAATGCCTTGAAAAGCGAAGTGGAAAACCTAACTTCTTTATTACTTTCAACTGATTTTTTCTTCACTTACAGGGAGGATTATGAAGAAAAAGAAAATGGTGGCGCCCTGTTTATGAATGAATATGGTGATGCTTGGACAAAATTATATGATGATATGGCACATTCAAAAACATTTTTGTCTTCTCCGGGCTTACCCCGCATGATGGTTTATTATTGTTCTTTTTCTGAAATTAAAAATACGGGGAAACTTAACTTTAACAAACCCGGAGTGCCCGGTATAAATGATATAAAACTTTATAAAGAAAATATAAAGGGAAATCTTTTAGAAAGTGCTTGGGCAAACGCCATTATAGAAGGTATTAGCATGAACAGGTTTGAGCCCGAATGGGAAGAAAATTTTGCGGAATTTAAGAAAACTTTTCCTCAGAGTAAGTTTACATCCTCCCTGTCGCCTTACATCCAAGCTGTTATTACATACAATGACAACTTAACCAAAAACAACCCCAATGTAAAATTTTTAGAAGGCTTGGAAAAAGCAAAAACATTAAAAGAGGTATTTGCAAAGCTGAAAGGACAGGTTACGTATGTTGATTTTTGGGCAACGTGGTGTAGCCCTTGCAGAAAAGAAATGCAGTATTCAAAGAGCAATCATAAGGAATTAGCCAAGTTTGGCGTACAAACGGCATACATATCTATAGATAAAGATGCTGATCATAACGCGTGGAAAAGCATGGCAAAAAGCCTTTCGCTGGAAGGGTTAAACGGACGCGTAAATGCTGCGGTTAATAAAGAATTATATAAAAGCGCGCCCCAATTTAAAGGTATCCCTTATTATGTTATTTTAGACAAAGAGGGAAATCCTATAGTTTGGAGTGCAAAACGCCCCAGCGAGAAAAACGATCTTTTTGAACAAATAAGAGAAGTTGTAGAAAAAAACACATCTAAAAAATAAAATATGTAATTAAAACATCCTTAATCCTTGTAATTACTACTTTTGTGTTTTTATTTAAAAATATAAAAAGTTGGCAGGATTTACATATTCAGACGAAAAGCAGCTTCTTCTCCTTATTTCTCAAGGTGATGAGGCTGCTTTTGAATATCTGTTCAAAAAGCATTATCCTAAAGTATATTCTGTTGCTTTTATGTTCTGCCATAGCGACATACAGTCGCAAGAAGTTGTACAGGATGTTTTTTTAAAAGTATGGCTTAACCGGGCTAAAATAGCGGAAATTGAAGATTGGAACAATTGGCTCTACATTATTACGCGTAATGAAACTTTCACCGCAATGAAAAAAAGCATACGTTTTCAACAAATAGTAACAGATATGCAAAAAGAAGTTGGAGAAGAACACGAAAATGTTTTTGAACGTATCGTTTTTGAAGATTATTATGCCATTGCACAACAAGCGATAAACGCGTTGCCTTTGCAACAGCGCACTGCATATAAACTTGCCAAAGAAGAAGGTTTGTCTCGGGAGCAGGTAGCCGAAAAAATGAATATCCGTCCGGATACGGTAAAAGAATATCTGGCAATTGCAAAAAAGGCAATTACCAAGCATCTCATAAAAAATAAAATTCTTTTACCTGTTATCTTCTATGCTTGTTATGCATTCATAAAATGTTGCATAGAAAGTTAACAGCAAAGCAAAATCACACAAAATGTATTAATTTTTATGATGATATGTCAATAATTCGACTTATTTGAATAAGTAACTTTTAAAAAATAATTCATCACATTTTTATTAAATTTAAGGTTCTTTTTCTTTATTCATTCTATTTAACTAATGGGGCTTTGCCCCAAACCCAACATTCTTTATTGGTTGCTTCACCTTTTTTTTATTTTAAAGGTATTCAGCGAGCTCACTCCACTTCTTGTAGTTCGGTTGATACAAGAAAGAATGCAAAGAAACTTAGCGAAGCGATTTCATGAACACATTTTAAAAAAACAATGTGTGAATAAATCAAGACAAAACGATGTCCCACCCACGAAAATCCGCCCTGCCTCGCCGTTTTGTCCTTCCGCCCACGCCTTCCGCACCGCGCTTAAGGGCATTATAAAAAAATAGTAGTTTTTGAGGGAAGGTTCGTGGCGTAGGCATTACCAAGCAATACAGACGCATTGG
>CALBZC010000003.1 GCA_937889945.1 uncultured Bacteroidales bacterium | reverse complement strand
GGTGGTGCCAACGACGGGCAACGACTGTATGCAGTATATAAAAATGCAGACGGCACGTATGAAAGTCTTGGCAAGCTGAATATATACAGCTATGCGCCTAAAACGATAAACCTTTCTATTGTCCCTGTAGGCACAGCCCAAGCCCGCCACAGTAAATCCGAAATCACCGATTATTTGAACAAGATATACGGCAAAATAGGCATAACGGTAAATATAACGATAGAAGACGCCTTTGACAATACCGCTTGGGATTTGGACAGGGACGGTAAGTTGAAAACCGACCAGACGGGTTTGTTCGATTCTTACAGCGACGAGATGAAGGCGTTGAATAAGGCGTTTAGCAGTAGCGGCAGGTGGCAGAAGGATAGGTTGTACTTGTTCGTGTTGAATGAGGCTGACAAAGCCGGCGTGGGGGGCGATATGCCGCGGGGCGAGCAGTTCGGGTATTTGTTCAAGGGGTACACGCCGCGCACGGTAGCGCACGAGATAGGGCACGGAGTGTTTAAGTTGCAGCATACTTTTAACAAAACCTACCAGATAGCCCAAGGCAGTACCAATAACTTGATGGATTATTCTGATGGTTCGGATTTGATTAAGCACCAATGGGATATTATCCATAGCCCGGGTATTGTAATACAGCTTTGGGAAGGGGATGATGAGGGGTTATATTTGTATGATTGTTTTACCCAAAAAGGAAGTTTAGAAAAGTTCCAGAGTGAAGAGAAAAATTGAAAAATATGCCGTTATATGACAAAGTATATAATTATACTCATCAAATGATAAACGTATATTATTGCTATACAGAGTTAACCGAAAAATCAGACATTAGTTTGACTCCGAAAGAGAAACTTTATGCCAGTGGAGCAACCAATAATATAGAAGAAGGGGGTGTATTTATCCGTTTATTCAATCCACAAAAACAAAATTTTCCTCTAACATCAATTACCTATTTAAAAGATGTAAATAAAGATTGGAGTGGAAAAATATATTTAAAGATGAACAAATTTAACAGTAAAACTATATTTCATGAATTAAACCATGCGGCACAAAATATTTTATCTAAAGAAAAAGGCTACATTTATTCCGAAGCCTTAATGGAAGTTGAAACCCGAATGATTTTGTTTTATTCTGCATTTTTAAAGGCGGATGAAGCTACAAGAAAAGACAGTAAAAAAATGGAAATATTTTTGAAAAATTATTATGGTGTTAATTGTGATGATTTATCTCCTTTATGGGGTGAGTTTTTTATGACCAAAGATAAGAAAAATAAATTCTTAACAGAAGTTAAAGGTGAGGGCTATGATAAAGGAGATAAAATATATAAATTGGTATATGATTTTTTTACCCATCTAAATTCTCATAAACCTCAAAAAAATGCTGATTTTGATTTACTAATGAAAGATTATGCAAGATGGTTAGTTTTTGCTTATGGTTATTCCTTTGAGCATAATGACTTCAATCCAACTTATAAATTATTAGAATATATAAACAAATGAAAGTATCATATTTATTAACCTTGCTATTTGCTTTTTTATTAGCCATTAGTTCTTGTACAGAAGATAAAAATAAAATGTTAAGAACAAATAAAATATACGAATTAAAATACTTAAATGAGTATGCACAAGATTATTGTGGGAAAGATAGCTTGATAAATGTATGCGCTTTTAATTTTTTATATAATGGATTAATATTACTTAATTTAGGAGATTCTATCATTTTTTTTATAAGCGTTCAAGGAGAAACAGATTTTTTTTTAAAAATGAATAAAGAAAATATTATAATATATCGAGCAGAATTCATTACTCCGGATTCTCCAATTTGGAGTGAAGAAAAAGAAATGTATCACATGTTTAAGGAAAAAATAGAAAACAAATCTTTTAACAGTATGGATTCTATTATAAATATAGGATATATTAAAAGATTGGAACATAAACTAGGTTTCCTTGATGGGACATTAACTTATGAATTAGTTATGGAGTCCAAATCTGAACCTATCTTTATTTATTACCAATATAATTGTAATAATCAGAGACTTGGTCGTTTTGTTTATGATACAACCATAAAAAACGACTTTTTTGATTTAAAAAAATATAAAGTAATTTATGACCCCTATGATGTCAGATAAAAATCTTAATAAGATGCCGCCCCCGCTAGCGCGGATTTGCAATCCGTGCTACAATAAAAAAATATAAAAGATAGAAAACTAAATGAAAAAACACTTTTACATATTATTGCTTTTCTTTACCTGTATGCAGGCATACGGGCAAGGAATGTATTATGTAAAAGATACTGTTACCGCAAAAACCAATGTGCCTGACACTAAAATCTTAGACAAACTTTCAGACAAGGCAGTAGTAACCTTCCGCGATGCGCCGGCAGCCAAATATGCTTTTGACACCTACAACAGTGTATATGACAAGGCATTGCAGATAAAAAGTTCATACGAGCATATAGGCAGCTACCATGTAAACAACAAAGCCATACTGCCCAATGAAAAGGATGAAGTTATAGCCAAAATAACACAGGGCGATATAGACCCCGATAAGGTAGAGTTTATTACTTCCAAAGGCGTTAAGTTTGAAGCCAAGTATGAGGGAGATAAGAGTTACACGGTAACTATAGTAGGCGGACCCGCGCAAGACGGGCAATACCTGTTTGCAACGTATAAGAATAACGATGGCAAGTATGAAAGTCTTGGCAAGCTGAATATTTATAGTTACGCGCCTAAAAAACAAGATGTATATATTGTACCGGTAAAAGACAAACAAGGCAACACGCTTAGTTTTGACATAAATGCCGTGCAAGAAGAGCTACAAAAAACCTACGGCAAAATAGGAGTTACTTTTAATATAAGCGAGAAAGAGCCTATTGCCTACGGTGATTGGGATAAGAACGGCGATAACAAGTTGCAGGTAAGTGGCAGTGGGCTGTTTACGCAATACACCCCCGAGATGAAAGCATTGAATAATGCGGTGGCAAAAGCATACGGAGTAGAGAAGGACAAATTGTACTTGTTGCTGGTAAATGAAGGAGATGCCAAAGAAGGCTCACCCCCCGCTAGCGCGGATTTGCAATCCGTGCTACGATAAAAAAACAGTAAAAAATGCATAAATTTAAAAAATATAGAAGTTGAGGCACGGATAACATATCCGCGCCCGCCATGGGATAATAAAAAGGTAAAAGCAAAAAAATAAAGGATTCAATTTTCAAGACGTATGGAAACTTATATTGGCAACGGGCATGGCGCCAAACAACCGAGTTTGCAGCCACGCACAGGGGATTGGAATGAAATTTGGAAGGAAAGTAAAAGTTTTTAATGCACAAGGGGCAATTATTAATCAAGTCTGTAAAATTTCCATTCCTTGTGGGATTTAGGGGACTTAACAATAAAACTATGAAACACATTCCTATTTCCATTTTATTTTTGATTATCGTGCCCATTTCTTTGTTCGCCAAGGAAAGAAATCTGTTAGCAAAAAGTGTTACAGTAGAGCGTTTGTCGTTTCTCTTACTTCCTAATCAAAAGTGGGTTCCTTATCCTGCTTATACTGACCGTTCCGGGTGGGATAAATTCACGGGCGAGAACAAAGACGCGCTGATTAAACGCGGCGAAAAAAAACTCAATTACCAGTGGAGAGTGATTAAAGCTACAGATTATTTGGAGTATGAACGTTCAGGCAACATTCATGTGATGGAAAACCCGAATTCGGAAAATATCATCGCGTTAGCAGAAATGGTGCTGGCTGAGTTGGCAGAAGGGAAAGGGAGGTTTATGGATCAGATTATCAATGGTGTTTTTTATCAATGCGAACGTACATCGTGGGCGCTTTCGGCGCATTTGCCGCTGCAACTTTCTAAGCGTACTTTGCCTGACCATACCGATGCAGTAATTGACCTGGTTTCAGGCGATTTTGGCGCTTTTTTGGCGTGGACGTATTATTTTTTTCACGCCGAGTTTGACAAAGTTAATCCCATTATTTCCAAAAGACTACACGATGAATTGTACCGTAAAATCATTTTGCCCTACCGAAACGAAGACCGTTATTGGTGGATGGGATTCAGAACGCGTGATGATGGGTTTGTAAATAACTGGAACCCTTGGTGCAACTGCAATGTTCTGCAATGCATAGCCCTGCTGGAAAATAATCCCGAACAGTACGCCAAAGACGTATATAAAACAATGCTTTCGGTAGATAAATTTATAAATTACATGAAAGCCGACGGCGCTTGCGAGGAAGGTTTCTCGTATTGGGCGCACGCGGCAGGCAAACTGTATGATTATTTGGAAGTGCTTTCATGGATTACATGCAATAAAATCTCATTATTCGACCAAAAAATGATTAAGGAAATGGGCGAATACATTTATAAAAGCTACGTTGGGAACGATTGGGTGGTAAACTTCGCGGACGCTTCCGCTAAATTTTCGTCTGACGCGGGACTTATTTATCGTTACGGGAAAGCCATTAACAGCCGTCCGATGCAGCAGTTTGCCGCTTATTTGTTACAAAAACAAGGGAAAAAATCGTTGGCTGACGATAGCGATTTAAGTGATTTTTTGCGGGAAATGGAATCACTGCGTTATAATACGGATTTGAAAAATGAAATGCCCTCTTTTTCCAATCCCGACGCTACCGTTTATCCTGAAACCCAATTTTATTACTTCAAAAACAAAGAAGGGCTGTTTTTTGCAGCCAAAGGCGGTTTTAACGAGGAGAGCCACAACCACAATGACGCTGGCACGTTTTCTCTTTGGATGGATGAAACACCTTTTTTGATTGACGCGGGAGTGGGCACATACACACGCCAAACGTTCGGACCGGAGCGGTATTCTATCTGGACAATGCGCAGCATGTATCATAACCTTCCCGATATAAACGGGATGGAGCAGCAATTCGGGAGAAAATATAAAGCCGAAAATGTGCAGGTCAATGAATCAAATAAAATGCTTTCCATGGATATTTCCAAAGCATATTCGGATTCGGCGCAGGTGAAAAGTTGGGTAAGAAACTACAAGCTAAATGGCAACGAATTGATGATTTCGGATAATTACATTTTAGATAAGGCAATAGCGCCCAATCAAATCCATTTTCTTACGTGGGGCAATGTAAAAACTGCCGGTGGAAAAATACAAATAGAAGTGCAAGGTAAAAAGATGGAATTATTATACGATAAAAATCAGTTTGATGCAAAAATACAACCCATACCATTGACCGATAAAAGATTATCCAACGTTTGGGGAAGCGAGATTTTCCGCGTTACGCTGACAGCAAAATCAAAAAACATTTCCGGAAATTACAAGTATATTATACGGAAGATGTAGTTTTGTTTCCTTGCCGGGGGGCTATGATGAGCTACAAACAAGGAATAGAAGAGCAATAAATGCTGAAAAATAAATGATTGAATTTTTAAGACGTATGGAAACCTATAGTAGGGTTGCCTATATTGGCAACAGGCATAGCGCCAAACAGCCCAGACTGCGGCCACACATAAGTGCCCTCCGATATCCCCCGCTAGCGCGGATTTCCAATTTGTGCTACAATAAAAAAACATAAAAAAATGAATAAAGTAAAAAATATAGAAGTTGAGGCACGGATAACATATCCGCGCCAGCCATGGGTATCAAGAATATTACTCCAATCTTCTACTTTTAATATTATGGATTATTTAAGTTTTCCGGCTGTGGATAATCGTAAGCATTTTTTCTGGTATCAGATAGAATATTTAAAAAAACACGCACAAAAACAAACAAAATGAAAAAGATTTTATTCGTCATTACCTTGCTGTTTCCTTGCATGGCAAGCGCGCAGAAAATACCCCCTTATCTGCAAAAAGAATTAAATAGGATACAAGTTGAGGAAAAAATAGGGCTAAAAAATTATTACCTCTACCCTAACGAAGGGCGTTTATCTGTACATGGTTTATACTATTCGCTGCCTGAGAGTATGTATGACATTGCAAGTAAATACAATTTAACGTTAGCAGATATTTACGATAAAGAAATGCGGATGCGTGTGTTGCAACTTCTAAATATGGAATATGAACCATTTGAAATAGATACTTTGGTAAACCGTTATGTGGCTTTCTCTAAATTTAGCGATGAATTAGAGGCTATGGGAAGATGTAAGTTTGACACAATGGGTATTTTTAAAAAAGAGTATAATGTTTTGATTAAAGATCCTGTTCGTATGGCAAAAATAAAATATATAGGTTCAATTGCTCATCGACAATATGAAATTTTTAAACGATTGAATTTAGATACGACCAATTGCTTTAGGATAGCATTAAAACAGATTAATAAAGAGAATGAAACAAAGGGGAGGTTGTATTTTAAAAAAAATATGAATGACTATTCTTCCATTGCCATGGTAGCAGGGCAAATAAAAGACCCCATGTTTATAAAGCCTTTGATAGCGGCTTTAGAAAAGCCAAAAAACTTTAACATACAAGATGTTGAAGAAGCTTTGGTTAGGATGCGTGTAGAGCCTTACTATACACAGTATGTAAAGAAAAGGACATCGTCAATAGAAAAGATAAAAACGGAGTCATTGGACTATTCCATGAATGATTTAGCTTCTGTGTTGGCCACACAGGAATCTTTTTTGGAGTTGTCCAAATTTTTACTGTCGGATTATCCATCTACATATGAAATTATTGATCGTGGCTATGGTTCTGAGTCTATAGTGTTTTCGAGAGCTAGCGATGCATATTCTTTACTACTACAAATGATAACTAATGAGGATTTGCAAAAGCGTTTTAGAGAGATAGACAGAGATGAAAAAAAGAATCAATTAGAAATGTATAAATGGATGCAAAAGAATTATGGGAAGTATAAGATAAGAAGATTTTGGTAATAAAAATGTTTTTAATGAAGATAAAATAATAGAAAACTAAATGAAAAAGCACTTTTACATATTATTGCTTTTCTTTATCTGTGTGAAAGCACACGGACAGGAAATCCCCCGCTAGCGCGGATTTGCAATCCGTGCTACAATAAAAAAGATAATTAAAAAAGAAAAATGTATAAATTAAAAATATAGAAGGTAGTGGCACGGATAACATATCCGCGCCAGCCATATAAACTTGATAAACAACAACTGTATGCAATTATGGATAAGGAAGAAAAAGCATTGTCTAATAAGATATATAAAATAGTTCATTCTGAAAAATTTGAGCCAGTAATTAGCAGTGGGACAGATGTTATAAAAACATTTGTAAATAATACAGTTCAAAATACATATATAAAAACAAAAATGGAGGTTGATGATATACAGCATACAACAAAAGATTATAATGATATAATTAAAGAAAGCGAGAAATTGCCTAATAATATATCTTTAATCAAATTAAACAAATATAAAATTAAAGAATAATGAAAAAGAGTGATAAATTAACTACATGGGATGTCATTAGTTTTCTATTGATGATTGTTTTTTTCTTGGGTGTAATCATAGGGGCTGTAAAAATTAATAAAATAGGAAATAAAGCAATAGGATATTTATTGGAGCATGGAGACACTACAGTGTGTAAATTTAAAGAATGGCTCCCTTCAAAGGCAAGTAGAATAGCAATATATTATTTTTATTGTAGAGGAGAGAAAATTTATACTTCTAATTCAATAAGGGGGGAGGAAAAATGGCTAAACTCAGAAAATAAATATTATATGGTAATTTATTTAAGAAGTAAACCTAAAAATACGACTTTCCATTTAGGAAGTAAAATCTATTTATCGTGCGAAGTACCAATTGATTCAATACAATATTATTTTCCCCAAGGGCAAAACCCTTTTGCCGGAGAAATTGACAGTATAAAAAAAGGGCTACAGCCATATTAATTTGTATGACACATTTGCTTTATTTATAAGTAAAACAAATATATATTTTTATGCAAAAAAGATGTTTAAAAGAGGTGTATGAGAAAATCAGTGAATTGGTAAAAAGTAAACATTTTAAAAAAATTATTGAAACTTCAGCAGAAAGAAGCTTGAATACATTAGAACAAATTATTTCAAATATAATGAATGACGATTTTGACAAAATAAGGGTTGAACTTAAGCATAGTAATGAAGTAAATACAAATAAGACTTTTGAACAAGTAAAAAAAAGAAGGATTATAAAAAAATGAAAAAAACAATAAAGTTTATATTTGAATATTTTTCTATTATATTAGTTATAGCCGTTACTGTATTAGCTATAATGGTGCATCTATCGGATAATAAAATTGAAAATAATATTTCTCAAGTTGGAAAAATATCTATAGCATTTGTATTTGATTCAAGAGTTTACAGATCAGGTTTGCCTAGTGCATATTATTATTATATTAAAAATGAAAGATATGAAAACTCATGTAGTAGACCGCCGGGGATGAATGTAGTCAGCAAATTTTATAAGGTGAAATATTTGCCGGCTAACCCTAAAAAAAGTATAATATTGGATTTTACTCATCCTGTTCCAAAAGATAGCGTGCAATATTATTTTCCGCAAGGACAAAACCCATTTAAAATGGAAGTGAAATGGTAGTAACGAAAACAATAGGGAATCCGCGCTAGCGGAGGGGTTTTCTACCCCCCGCTAGCGCGGATTTGCAATCCGTGCTACAATAAAAAACAGTAAAAAATGCATAAATTTAAAAAATATAGCCCGATGCGCAAAGCATTACCTAGCTAAAAATATATATATTAATGGTAATTTAAATATTTCGGCAGGGACAAAATCCGTATGGCCATATAAAGGAGACAAAGGGGAAATTGCCAATTATTTTTACCTAGGAAATATTAATATTTCTGTGAGTGGCTATGCAGACGGAGGATGGATTACAAATGGCAGACAAGAAATTCCACCAATTAACTATATGTTATTTGACACTAAATGGGAAAGTAGTAATAAATTAATATTTGATATTAGGAATGGAGAAGTATATTTGGAAAATAATTGATAAAATGTTTTTTATATTTATAATGTTTTTTGCTGGGGCTTTGTTTATATTTATTTTTTTCAATTCGTACCAAAAATTAAGTATTATTGGTAAAAGTGAAAAAAAAGGTATAATTATATCAGTAGCAAATCAAGAAGGAATCTCTAGTGACACCTATTCTTACAAATCATATTTATATTCTATTTTGATTGAAAAAAAAACATATTATTCTATCTCAAATATTAATGAAAGGTATGATAGTGGCAGTATTGTGAGTGGATACGTTTTTGGAAGTAAGTCTTTCATTTTAACACATGTAAATAATAAAAAGATAGGGAATAAATATTCATTTATTGATTACATGTGTTTTGTATTTACATTGATAATTATCGTGTTCATCATTTATAAATTAATCAAATTATTATGAAAAATATTATAATTTATCTTTTAATATTTTATCCGATTACTCTTTTTTCTCAAAAAATAGACGCGGTTTGTACGAGAATTGATAAAATTGGTTATAACATAACAGATGTTTCTATAGAATTTTATAAAGAAAACTCCTATATTAAAGAAAGATAAAGAGTTTTTCTGAGGTCACAAATTCAAACTCTGAGGAATTATTAAAATCCCATATTTCTGCACACCCGCTAGCGCGGATTTGTAATCCGTGTTACGATAAAAAAGATAATTAAAAAAGAAAAATGTATAAATTAAAAAATATAGAAGTTGGGGCACGGATAATATATCCGCGCCGGCTGTGGGATAAAAGGTGCAATTAAATATTTCTATGAAATTAAAAATAAATATTATTTAGACCCCCTAAATATTACATTTAAATATGAATACACTCTACATTATAATTACAATAATATTCTTTTTAATGGCATATTTTTTAATGAAAGCAAATAGTGACAAAGAGGGTCAAAAAGAAAGAAATGACATTTTGGGAAAAATTTCAATTCATGATAGGTGGACCAATTTTAAAATAAGAACAATCATTCTATTCATAGTAATATTTTTAATAGCAATATACTATATTATATTTTACTTTTTTATATAGTAGCCCCCCGCCCCGCTAGCGCGGATTTCTAATTTGTGCTACGATAAAAAAACAGTAAAAAATGCATAAATTTAAAAAATATAGAAATTGAGGCACGGATAATATATCTGCGCCGGCTGAGGGTAATTATACTTGTGTAGCTGATACAAAGGCATTATAAGTACTTATTTTGTATTTACTCAATACAAACCCTTTGTCTTCTCAGCAAATAGAGCCCGTTTTAAAGCGTAGAGGCGTTACAATAACATCATTTTATAAGCCCCAATCCTTCCTTTGCTGAAGTGTCTTCAGGTGAGATGATTAACACGGTGTTAAAAAGATTTTTCGCTTCGTTTTTCTTTCCCAAAAAATACTTTGTCCATGCGCTCATAAGCGTGAAATAGTAATCGTAGGGATACATTTCTAATCCTTTATCGAAATATTTTTCTGCCAAAGTGAAGTTTTTTCGGTAGTAGTATATGTTTCCCAACGCATAATTGATTTTTGAATTGCCCGGGTCGATGGATAGTATTTTTTTATACACGGATTCCAGCTGGTCTGTTTTTTGTTGAATATCAAGCGGATAGCACAATCCTAATAGCGGTTCAACAGCTTTTGGACGCAATTTTATCGCCATGTTGTAATGTTGCACGCTCAAATCGTATTTCTTGTCCAAATAATAGAGCCAGCCCAAGCGCAAGGTTTTGTGATAATCATAACCGTTTATCCCAGTTAACGCATTGATTGCCACTTTGTAGTCGCCAGATGCCTCTAATTTGTAACTCTTTCCGAAAACTTCAGAGGGATTTACCTGTGCTGAAGCAACGCTGAAAAGGAATAATAGTGACAACAATATTCCTGTTTTTATTCTTAAAAATTCCATTCTATTGATAAATTAATGAGTTGATTATGATAATGATAGTTAGTGGGTTGTATATAATGATTTGAAAAATACTCTCCTTCTCTTTTCGAAAAAACGTAACTTCCTGTTATACTGAGTTTTTTGTAATAATACGTCAGGTTAGTGTTTACCATCAATTTTATGGGGTCGTATGTGTCGTACACTATGAATGAGCGTTCAGTAATATAATTCAAATGGTTGCCGTAGCTCACACCGGCATTCAGCCAAAGATTATTCACCAGTTTTAGTCCTATGCTCTGCGAGAAAATTGTTTGCACCGAGTTCTTTAAATCATCATTGTAAATAACAGCGCCTGAAGATGTTCCGTAGAAATTCAAATTCCCGAAAGGATAATATGTGAGTTGAAGTTTTGATTGCCATTGTGTAGCGCTTTCAAAATTAGAGTAGGCAAATGAAATTTCGGGAGAGATGTAGGTGAATCGCTTATTAACAAAGGCAAGAAAAGACAAGTTGTAATTGAAATTTGAAGACAATTTCTTACCATTTCCTTGTCGATTTGAGTTTGAGTTGTTTTTGTTGTTTTTTTCAATGGCATAAAAACCGCCACTTACGCCCATCGAAAAGTTGTTTTTCAAATACCATTCCAATCCCAAATTAAATTGATGTTGCGATAGTAAATCGTTAAATTGCTTATCGTTGCTTGTGTGCCGTTCAAATTTTGAACTGAATAAGTTGTATGCGGCATTTAGTTTAACCCGTTCCGAAAAATTGAAACCGGCAAACACGCTCCCCAACGTCATGTCCTGGTACTGATTTATACTGTCGAGATTGGGAATATTGTTGCGAATATTTTCTTTATTGTCGCTAAAGGAATAGCCGCCCGAAAAACCAATCATGCTCAATGCCGATGGTTTATAGCCAATGTTGTTCCAACTGCTCCACGGAAGTGTTTTAGCAAGAATTTCGGCATTCACTTTTTGTCCACTATTTTTATAGGCGTGATATAAACTTTCTTTCAAAAAAATGTCATCAGGAAAATCTAATTGAGCTTTCTCATAGTATTTTGCAGCTTTGGCATAGTTCTTTAGTTCAAAATTTGCGATAGCGGCGCGATAATTTCTATATGGAAATTTAATTTGCCTTTTTTCGGCTTCCTTTACGCTAGAGATCAAGGATTTATAATCTTTGTTGAGATATTGAGCGTATGTAAGGCTATCGTAATATTGCACATCTTTATCCACTAACAGTGTAGATGGCTGTTTTTGTGCTACAACTCCCAAAGTGGAGACTGATAGTAAAATAAATATCAAAAAATATTTATACATAATTCACGATTTTTGTCGGTTACGGTTATTGATTTCTTATCAATTTTGACAGAATACAAATTTGTCGATTTTTTTCTACCAAAAGACATTATGACAACCTTGTTTGCAAACTCAATGTTTTCAGGATAAAACATATTGTCAATTTGGTTTAAATATGATGAATAATTTACTTTATTGACAATCACGAGCGGAGCGATAAAGTCTTGTAACCATTTGATATACAATGGCAATTCTTTTATCAAAGGAATACGGTCTGAAATGTGAATCAGGCGTTTGTCGGAAAGCAATAATTTGTAGCAAGAGCGATAAAACAGATACAGTGCCGAATTTTTTGTGCCTTCAAAATCGGTGAAATAAAACATGGTGCCGTCGTTTACAAAATAGGCTGTCGAATTGGTTTTTTCGCAACGAATATACGTTTGGTTATATTGATTTGTGGCCGTATTCCACTCAAACGCTTCGCCGTTGAAAAGCACATGCAGAGTTTTGCCGGGTTGAAAACTCAACGCAGTATTCAACAAATCCAAACTTTCTACATTAAAAACCGTCATATTTTTTTCGGGAATTTTTCCAAAATGTAGAATAGGTTTGTCGTTGGTTTTTTCAAAAAAGTATCCAAAAGGGTAGGGGTGTGTTGCCGCTCCAATTTCGTGGCTTAATTGTATCTGAAAGTGTAAATGTGGTTCGGGCGAACGTCCTGAGTTTCCGCAGCTTGCAAGCACGGTTCCTTGGGTTACATAGTCGCCGATGCGTACCATAAAACTGTCTTTTTTTAAATGGCTAATCTGAGAGTATAATCCGTTCAAATGATTGATAATTATAGTGTTACCCCAATTTTTCTGTGTATTCACTTCGTTTATTTCGTTGTCTTGCGTAATATTGCTAATTTGATACACATAGCCATCAGCCGGAGCAACTATGGGTTTGTTGTAGCAGTAATAATCTTCTTTTTTAGCTCCGGAACCCGAAAATGTTTTTTTCTCTTCATCTGTTACCACAAAATCGAGTGCTTTTCCCCAATTTCCTAAATGTGTTATTTCATCATCGTAGCCCTGACTGATTGTCCATTCGCCCAAAAACGGAAGTCTTATTTTAAAAGGCACTTCCTGCCCAAAACGTTCTTTGAAATTGTAATTTTTATAAACAGTTTTTTCGGGATTATAATATTGAATAAGCGGAAAAATGAAATATTTACTTGTATATCGGTGTGTTAAAACATACAGCAGTATAATAGATAACACGCTGAAAGACAATGTATAAGATGACAATCCTGTGCCTGCAATTAATTTTTCTATACTTGCATAAAAAAGAAACAGCACGGGTGTAAGTCCCATTACCATGAGATAGCTGTAGATGCTAGGAATAATGAAAAAACTTCCAATTGCCATTCCCCAAAAAATATAGTTTGTTCCTGCAAGATTGCTTGTGAGTTGCTGCAAATCGAATCCGAGTATTTTGCTTGCCCAAAATGCAAACAAAAATGCAAGCAACGCAACCGTTGATTTGATGCGGGAATGCATTAGTATAGCTAAAAATATAAGAGCGCCAACCAAAATGCTGTCGGTGAAAAATATTGATGCTAATGTTTTGAAATAATAATAAACAAATTGTGGGAGTTGCACATTATCAAGTATGTGTACAATGTCGTACCAAGGAACTCTCATCTGTTTTGCGAGCAAAACTGTAAACCTGTCGAATGGTGTAATCATTTCGATAGATGCAAAACTTCCAAACGACAAATCTATAATAAAACTTGTGATAACAAAGGGAAGCGTGAGAACCGGAAGTTTGTTTTTAGAAAGCAGCGTTTCGAGCCAAAGAGTAAGCAAAAACGACAACACCAATCCCAAGAAATAGAACACCAAAAACGACGAAGTTGAATAGAATTTGAACAGCAAACTCATGCCAACAAAGGCTGCATTGAACCCGTAGATGCCTGATGCAATCTTTTCTTTCGAAAAACCCATCAGTTGTGAAAGCATGTTGGTGAAAATTACGGCAACCAAGCCGCCCAATCCAATTCTAAGGTCTAAAATGCTCAGAAGCAGCATGGTTATTGCAAACCATTTCTGCATCGAAAAGAAAATCTGTCCGTAACTATTATAAATGGCTTTGAGTTGAATATTGGCAACTGTTTTCAGTCTATTTCTCAGGGTCATTGTTAATGTATTTGTGTAAAATTTTTACAAAAGCTTACAGAAGATGTTCTGGTACGATTTCGTTTTCGACAATGGTATCAAGGGTTTCGCTTTTCCGTATCAAATGTGGTTTCCCGTTCATGTCAATCATTACAACATTTGGACGAAGGGTTATAAACTGCATCCACTGTGTCATGTTATAGGCTCCAACTTCGTGAACAACAATGTGGTCTCCTTTTTTCAACAATGGTAAAACAATGCTTTCGCGCAAACAATCAATATTCATGCAAAGCGGACCATATAGCGCCGTTTCTTCGGCATGATGTGTGAAATCTTGCGCCGGAGAAATGCGGTGATTGTACCAAAAAGAGGTAAACAAAATATTAACGCCAATGTCGCTAATGGTTGCCCGCCGATTGTTGGATAGGCGTTTGGTGGCAAGCACAGTTCCTAAAACATAGCCGGCATTGTCTATCAAAGCACGACCTGTCTCCAAAATCAGGAGAGGTAATTCATTTGGCTTAAATCCAAATTGCAGAATAGTGTTGGTAATGGCTTCGGCGTAATCGTCGAAAGTTGGTACAATGTCAATTCCTTGCAGATATGAACCTTTTAATGTATTTGACGAGCAAAAACCGCCACCCATATCTAAGTACTTGATACTATTGCCTGTAGCGTTTTGAAAAGAGGCAGCCAATTCGCACAATTTGCGTGCAGCTACCGCGTATGCGTTGGCTGTCAGCATGTATGTGCCTATGTGACAGTGCAAGCCTTCTAATTGTAGTTTCTCTTGCGCAATGATTTTAGTTATCGCATTGTATGCTTGTCCCGATTCGTAGTTAAATCCAAACCTGTCCCATTGCGGATAAACGCCGGTGTCCATGTTTACACGAATGGCAACTCTGGCGGTCTTATCTTTTATCTGTTCCATGAGTTCGATAAGCATGTATAGCTCGTCAAAATGGTCGATATGAATAAGCGAACCGTTTGCTACTGCCAATTTCAAGTCTTCTTTCGATTTGTCAGGACCGTTGAAAACTATTAAATTTCCGGGAACGCCATTATGAATAGCCTTTTCATATTCAAATCTCGACACCACTTCAGCCCAGCTTCCTTCCTGATGAAAAACTCTACAAACGGCATCTAAGTAATTGGTTTTGTAGCTCCATGCAAATTGCACTTTGGGATAGCGCATCTTGAACGTTTTAAGCGCTTTTTGATAGGTTTGTCGTATGGTTTTTTCGCTGATAACAAACAGCGGCGAGCCAAATGTGTCCATCAGCTCGGCGACGGGGACATTGTCTATATGTTTTACGGGGATATATTCGGTTCTGCTGCCAAATTTATTCAACATGCCTGCGTTTAGCTTTTGAATAAACGGACTTTCATAATGTGGTTTCATTGTAGTTTGATTTGAGAAATTTATTAAAAATACTATAATTCACCTGTGGTAGAAATTTGTTGAAATTCAGATATATCCACAATTTGGTCGAAGGAGTAGCGGATAAACATTTTACCGCTTTTGTATTCTATCATCGGCTGAACAGTTTCTCCCATTACCATTTTAACTAATGCTTCGGGGTGATTTTGACCGCACCCGTTGGCGAGGTAAACCCATGCAGGGAAACGAGGATTCATTTCTAATAAATAATATTCATCATTTTTGGTTTTGATAAATTCTAATTCACAGCCACCTTTCCAGCAGCTTTTTTCTATCACGTTTCGCGAAATATCCATCAGCTTTTCGTCTTCCAACGACACTCCCGACCATGCTTTACCTTTGTCGGTAATATATAGCTTTCGCATCGCCACAGCGCCTATGCAACTTCCTTTGCCATCGCCGAGCGCCGTAACATTTACTTCTGTGCCGGTTACAAATTCTTGAACAATAACAGGATATCCCCATTTGGCTACTATTTTATAAAAATATGAAGTGGCTTGCTCATATGTCGAAGCGATGTAGGCATCGTAGTAGCGACCTTTTATAACAATAGGATAATCTAATTCTTGCTCGATCTTTCTAATTTCCAAAACCTGATTAATCATGTAACTTTTAGGAACTTTCACGCCATATTTTTCACCAAATTTATTCAACTCCGATTTTTGTCGCTCTTCAAAAGAGGCAGGAGAAGGCAAAAAAGTAGCAATATTCAGTTCGGTTTTAAGTTCGTTCTGAATTTTGATGAAATTATGAAGCTCTGCGTCGAAGTTGGGGATAAGCAGGTCTATCTTTTCTTGCGAAACAATATATCTTAGGCGTTCTTTTAGTGTGGCAGAGCCTGCTGTAGGCAAAGGCAATTGAACTACGCGGTCAACCAACTCATGCATGTAAATACCCGGTTCGAGCGTTTCGTACGACAGGCCTATTATGCGCACATCGAATGCTTGGCTTTCTTTCAATGCTCGTATCACGGGAATTCCAGGTCCCGGACTGTCAATATTATTTAGACCTGTAACAGCTACGGTTATTTTTCGCTTATTCATTTTCGGTAAGTTGATAGCTTTTGAGCATGGATAAATAATCCGTTAGGTCTTTTTCGGCGGAGTGTTTGTCTATTTCGTATTCGTTCATCATAAAAATTACAATGTCTTCACTTTTTACACCATCTTTCAGCTGTTGAAGTATGGCAACGCCGGTTTCGTTAATGCTGAAACTATCGCCTGTAAGCGGGTTGAATATAAATCCGTTTTCGCTTATTGCTATGTTTTTCCTGATTTTCATACGTCATTATTTATTGGATATTATTTATTTTTTAAAAGTACCAATGCTTGCTTCGCAGGTATTTTTATGGGTCGTATGGAATTCCGTTTTTATACGTCATTGTTTGTTTACTGGTCATATAGCTTTTTCAAAAAGCGTTTTGGAGGAACACTCCGCCCCCAACTTTGTTGGGGGCGGAGTGTAATAATTTGCTAAGCTTTATTCTCTGTGATCGCAAATACCATTTTTATTTTTATCTACAAAATTTGGACCTTTTCCTTTTCCATTTCTAAGCCCATTTCCTCTGCGGTTTCCGTCTTTGTAGTTGTCGCAGATGCCGTCATTGTCTTTGTCCACAAAATTTGGACCTTTTCCTTTTCCATTTCTAAGTCCATTTCCTCTGCGGTTTCCGTCTTTGTAGTTGTCGCAGATGCCGTCATTGTTTTTGTCCACAAAATTGCCTCCTGCTTGTTTTGTTATGGTCTTTGCTTCACTTTTTGTCTTTTCATTCGTTTTTGCTTGCTGATTATTTTGTCCAAAAGCAATAATTGAAATGATTACAAATCCTACTGTCATTACTAATGTTCTCATGTTCATTTGATTTTAAAATGTTAAAAACTATGTTGATTATTGATTTCGTTGTCCAAATCTATGTCTGTTATACCCACAATTATTTCTTTGCCGATATACCTCTTCAGTTTGATAAAACAACGGTGCAAAAGCAGTATTGAGTTTGGTAATTTGTTCTTTGTTTGATATAGATTTCAATTTCAAATAAAATATATTTGTTTCATGTTTAAGCTCAGCGTGGAGTATGCCGAAGGAATCAGTTAAATTTTTAATTTTAATTGAATCGATATTTTCTTTGTTTAGTTCATTAAAAATTTGCAGTTTAATGCTATCGATCTCAAAAATAATTTGATTTGATTTGGGTTTAAAATCGCGGTTTGCCTCTCTAAATTTCTCCATTTGCTGTTCATCAAAACCTACTTCTTGCATAAAAAAACGTCCGTTTAATGGATTGTTGCTAAATCCTGTAGTTACTGATGTTTCGGCAGTTTTGCGCTCCATACTCCTATGGTATATATATGAACTAATGGTTGTAATATTCAAGAGAGCCAAAAGCACAACTAGCCATACTAATATTTTATTTGTATTGTTCATAATCGGTTGATATATAAAGACTTAAATTTTCTATTTGAGTGTCGTTGATGTTAATTAGATTATTTTGTTTATCACTTGTAGCCATATTGCCCAATTCTAATCCAGTGGCAATAATTATTATAATGCTTGCGGCGGCTACCATTTTTTGCCATAATGGTAAAGGTTTTTTTACAGAATTAATTTCTGTTGAAACATCTAATTTTGATAAAATTTTAGCTGAAAGAAAAGGGTTGGACTCAACCTGTTTTTCTTTAAGAGTAAAGTCATCAATGTAATTTTCAAGTTTCATTTTGTGTGCTTTTTATATAGTTAGACAAGCTGTTTTTTATTTTCCTATGATATGTGTTAATTTTTTTCTCAAAAATAGTTTTGCTCTTTGCAAAAGCTGCTCTACGGCGCCTTCTGTAATTTTCATAATTTCAGCAATTTCACGTTGCGACAAATCTTCGTATTTGCTTAAAATGAAAGCTGTGCGTTGTTTGGTGGGCAAAAGGTCTATTGCATTCTTTATTGCTTGCTCGCGCTCGGATTCCTCTATTTGTTGAAGTGCATTTTTTTTATCATCTGATCGGTTTAAAATGCTTTTAAATCCATCATTTGGAATATTTAATAATTTTTGCCACTTATTTTTATTTATATGATTGATGCAAACATTAACTGTAATGCGATAGAGCCATGTCGGAAACTGCGATTTTCCTTCAAATGTTTCCAATGCGTGAAAAACTTTTATGAAAACATCTTGAGCAATATCTTCCGCATCTTCTTTTGAGTGTACGAAACCCATAGCCGTACGAAACACTTGTTGCTGGTATTTTTGTACCAATTCGCCAAAGGATTTGTTGCTTCCCGATAAAGTTTCTCGTATTAATTGTTCGTCAGACACGATGCTAATTATTGTAATTTATTAAAATATGCAATAGCTTTTATGAGTATTTGACAAAGTAAAATAAAAAAACCTACGTTTTGTGAAATTAATTATTTCAACTTTTGCAAACCCTGTTTATCGTAAGAGGTTTACATCTAAAAATTTTGTTTCGGATACTAATTTACATATTAGTTCTTCGTCCCATATGCTGATTATTTCAACTAATTAGGTAACTATCTAAAAGATTATCAATAATATGTGTTTAATCTTGACTGATTGCAAAGATATTTTTTCGTGTTTTCAGAAACAACTTAGTTGGTTTAATGGATTGGAAAAATGCCGTGCGACGGCAAGGCGATTATATTGCATGATGCAAAGCGTTACAGATGCAACTGGTGTGTCAAAATCCTGTGATTTACATTTTGTTGAATTGCAAATATTGTTGGGTTTTCTCCGGCTACCGCGCGCCTGCCCTGCCTACCGCAGGCAGGTATAGCGAGGTTAAAAAAATAAAAAAAAGTAAAACAATAGAACTAAATGCAAAAACTTTTAAAATATATACTGCTGTTATTATTGCTAAGCTTGCTTATGCCAAGCTATGGGAATATGGCACGGATAACATATCCGCGCCAACTATGTGGTTTTAATTTAAGATAGCCAAGCAATGCATACCACGGGCACGCATCGCTTGGCTACAACCTTTAAAAATTAAACTGCACATAGTGCATGTATTCATACCTTTAAAAATCACACAAGATATTGATAATTAAAACGTATGAAAAATATTTTTCATATAACAATCACTTATTATACCTATTTATATAATATCTTTCGTTTAAAAAAATGTCCGTTTTTTGATTTTCTTTCCGTCCAAGTTCCTTTTGCATCAAAGGATGAGTATATCCAGGTAAACATTGGCATTTCAGCACCCCCTGTGCTTAATAGCATAGATTCAATATCTCCTTTTGTATTATATTTAATGTCTTCAGTGTGGAAAACGTCCATAGTGAAATTTGTTATTTGTTGAGATGAATTCCATTCTACATAATCCATTAAAACTTGTGATCCTTCAAATTTATCGTCTTTCCAAACGTCAATTTTTATATCTGCTTTATTTTTACCATCTACATATATAAAATTGTATATGTATGTATATCCTTGACCCAACTTTCTGGTAATAGAATTTATAGCGCCATCATTATTGTACGAAAAAATAATATTTTTATTTCCGGTAATATTTATATACGCTAGCTTATTATTTTCATAAAAAAAATCATATGTAAAGTAGGTATTATCGCGAGTATATACGATTTGCGATATTTTATCTTTATCATCAAATTTAATATTAGCACTTTCTTCCATATTACCCATGTTCGATTCCATTTCAATAGAACTTACATTTTGAATATTTTTATTGGGCATGTAATCGAACATATTTGGCAGGTTACTGTTTTTCTTGGATAATTCAAAATTCATATAAAAATTGAATATCAAAGCATTATTGAGAGCTTCAATTTTTTTTTCGTTTTTTTCATTAACGGGTTCCGCAGAAGTTTCAATTTTACATGAAGAAAAAAGAACTAGAGAAATAAAAATAAAGAGATAAATTTTTTTCATTTTTTTATATATTAAGATGAGTGTAAAAATTTGCTATTATTTAACGTTTCCGCTTAAGCAATTCATAATTTTCAAGACAAAGGTATAACTTTTATATAAAGTAATGATGAGAAATTCTAATTTTATTGGAAAGATGGGAAGAAATTTCGATTTTTTATCTGACATCATATTATAGTTTGAAAATATAAAAGTTTGAAAGGGGAAAAAGAATCTCTCACGGCAAAATTATTTTTATTCCAACTCTTTGTTTCAAAATAAATTACTACCTTTGCAACCTTTATTAAAGATTTGGGAATATGTTATGTTCCGGTATTTCATATTACTAAGTCGCTGAAAATAACAAATGTTTAACCGGCTACACCGGAAAGCCACAATTTATTTATCTTATCTATGACTAACGAAGAAATCGTTAACCAAGAAAATCAACCAGAGGTTGTTGAACAACAAGCTGCTCCCGCAGAAGCAAAAACTGAAAAAAAATCAAAAACTTTCATCAATGCAAATACTGCTCCTGAAGATTTTGATTGGAACGCTATCGGTAAAAAATATGAAGCTTACGCGCCTGCCGATCGCGAAAAATTAGAAAATATTTACGACAAAACCCTTAGTACCATTGGCGACCATGAAGTTGTAGAAGGTATTGTAGTAGGTAAAACTTCGCGCGAAGTGGTTGTGAATATAGGTTTTAAATCGGATGGTGTTATTGCTTTATCTGAAGTACGTTACAACCCTGATTTAAAAGTAGGTGATAAAATTGAAGTATATGTTGAAAATCAAGAAGACTTAGGTGGCCAACTTCAATTATCTCACAAAAAAGCACGCATCCTACGTTCATGGGAACGCGTAAACGAAGCTTTTGAAAGCCAGGAAATTATTAATGGTTTTGTTAAATGCCGCACCAAAGGCGGTCTTATTGTTGACGTGTTTGGCATTGAGGCATTCTTACCCGGTTCGCAAATTGATGTTAAGCCTATCCGCGATTACGATCAATTTGTTGAAAAGGTTATGGAATTTAAAATCGTTAAAATTAACCACGAGTATAAAAACGTTGTTGTTTCGCACAAAGCCCTTATCGAGGACGAACTTGAAGCACAAAAAGTGGAAATTATATCTAAACTCGAAAAAGGACAAGTGCTTGAAGGCGTTGTTAAAAACATCACTTCATACGGCGTGTTCATCGATTTAGGTGGTGTTGACGGTTTAATCCATATTACAGACCTTTCTTGGGGACGTATCAACCATCCTGAAGAAATTGTTCAACTTGACCAAAAAATCAATGTGGTTATCCTTGACTTCGACGAAAACAAAAAACGTATTGCTCTTGGTCTTAAACAACTTAGCGCTCATCCTTGGGATTCTTTGGATGCTAACCTTAAAGTGGGTGACAAAGTTAAAGGTCGCGTAGTGGTTATTGCCGATTATGGCGCATTTGTAGAAATTGCACCCGGCGTGGAAGGCTTAATTCACGTTTCTGAAATGTCATGGAGCCAACACTTGCGTACTGCCCAAGATTTCTTGAAGGTAGGAGACGAAGTAGAAGGTGTTATTTTAACTCTTGACCGCGAAGAACGTAAAATGTCTCTCGGCATCAAACAGTTGATTCCTGATCCATGGGCTGACATTGCAAGCAAATACCCCGTAGGTTCTAAACACAAAGCGGTTGTTCGTAACTTTACCAATTTTGGTATTTTTGTTGAATTAGAAGAAGGTGTTGACGGATTAATCCATATCAGCGACCTTTCTTGGAGCAAGAAAATTAAACATCCTGCCGAATTTACAAAAATAGGTGAAGAAATTGAAGTAGTTGTGTTAGATGTAGATACCGAAAATCGCCGTTTAAGCTTAGGCCATAAACAATTGGAAGAAAATCCATGGGATGTGTTTGAAAGCATTTTCACACTAAACTCTACTCACAAAGGAACAGTAATGAGCGTTACGGATAAAGGCGCCGTTATAGCTTTACCTTATGGTGTTGAAGGATTTGCTCCTATCCGCCACATGCAAAAAGAAGATGGTTCTAACCTACAGGTTAATGAATCTGAAAACTTTAAAGTTATTGAGTTCTCTAAAGAAAACAAAAAAATAATTTTATCTCATGCTAAAATGCACCAAGATATAAAGGCTGCAGAAAAAGCTAAAGAAGATAAGGATAAAGAAAGTGCAGAAATGACAACCAAACGTGCGGTTAAAAAGATTAAAGATAATCTTGAAAAAACCACGTTAGGCGATTTGGATGCGCTTGCAAACTTGAAAGCTTCAATGGATAACAAAGAAGATAAATAGTTAATTTGTTTTTCATACCCAAAATACCGTTTTCGAAAGGAAACGGTATTTTTTTTACATTAAAAAAGCTGCCATTGGCAGCTTTTTATAAAGGAATTTTACAAGTTTAATTTTTGTGTATTTCCTTGATTAACGTTTTGCCTAATTGAATGGCTTTTTCGTTCTCAGGAATCAAATTGTGGTGACGCGCAGGCAATGATTTTTCCAAACCTTTACGTAAAAACTCGTCACTTACAATAGGTTTTATTTTCAGGAATCCGCCCAGCACAATCATATTAAAAATTTTTGCCAAGCCTAATTCACTTGCTTTTTCGGTAGCATCAATAGCATAGATATTGATGTCCTTTCGTTCGGGCAAGCGGGTTAATCCGTTGGGGTCATAGATGAGCGTGCCACCAACTTTAACAGCTTTTTCAAATTTATCTAATGATTGTTGGTTAAGGATAATAGCAGTGTCAAATTGGGTTAAAATAGGAGAGTTTATGCGTTCGTCGCTGATAATAACAGTAACGTTTGCAGTTCCACCACGCATTTCTGGTCCGTATGAGGGCATCCAGCTTACTTCCTTATCCTGCATTACGCCACCATAGGCTAAAATTTTACCCATAGAAAGCACCCCTTGTCCTCCAAATCCGGCTATAATGATTTCTTCAGTCATGTTCTTTTTGTTTTAAAGATTTAATAAATAGCGAATTTATTCGTTAACTTTTATATCTCCCAATGGGAAATAAGGGAACATATTTTGCACCATCCATTCGTTAGCTTGCCGAGGAGTCATTTTCCATCCTGAGTTGCAGTTAGAAACCACTTCCACGAAAGACAAGCCTTTTTTGAGTTTTTGATTTTCGAAAGCTTTACGAATGGCTTTTTTAGTGCTGCGTACTGCCGCAGGTGTGTGAACCGCTTGACGGGTAACATACATTGTGCCGGGTAGTTGGGCAATCAATTCGGTTATTTTTAAAGGAGAACCCATTGTGGCTATATCTCTTCCGTAGGGGCAAGTGCTTGCTTTCATGTTTTCCAGCGTAGTAGGAGCCATTTGGCCTCCCGTCATTCCATAAATACCGTTGTTAACAAATATAATGGTAATGTTTTCTCCGCGGTTACAAGCGTGTATGGTTTCGGCAGTGCCGATGGCAGCCAAGTCGCCGTCACCTTGGTAGGTGAAAACGAATTTTTCGGGCATTAATCTTTTAACCGCCGTAGCAAGAGCGGGAGCGCGTCCGTGTGCAGCTTCCTGCATATCTATATTCATATAATCATAAGCCAAAACAGAACAGCCTACAGGAGCAATTCCAACTGTGTCGGCAGCCACACCCATTTCTTCTATTACTTCCATAATAATACGGTGGGTAGTGCCGTGTCCGCAACCCGGGCAGTAGTGCATAGTTGCAGGGGTAAGCATTTCCGTACGTTTATATACCAGATTTTCCGGTTTTACTATTTCAGGATTCGTTTTAAATTCAGCCATTTTTTTATCCTCCTATAATTTGTTTTTTCAATGCGTCCACAATATCGTGAGGTGAAGGTATCATACCTCCCGCGCGACCAAAGTGTTCAACTTTAATTTTATCATGAACCGAAAGGCGAACATCTTCTATCATTTGTCCCATGCTTAATTCAACAACTAACATTCCCTTCACTCTTTTTGATAAATCTTCCAACGGTTTTTTAGGGAAAGGGAACAATGTAATAGGACGAAGTAATCCTACTTTAATGCCTTCTTCTCTTGCCAACTGTATCGCTTTTTGGCACAAGCGAGAGCTTGTTCCGTATGCTACAAAAATATAATCAGCATCATCGCATTGCAATGCTTCGTAACGCATTTCGTTTTCTTCTATTTGGCGATATTTGGCTTGCAGGTCGTGGTTGTGTTTTTCCATGCGCAATGAATCCAAATCTAAAGAAGTAACAAAATTTCTTTCTCTCCCATTAGCTCTTCCAACCGTAGCCCAAGGCGTATTTTTCTTGATTTCGTCCATGGTTAAGCGAGGTTGTTGAGGTTGTAGTTCCACTTTTTCCATCACTTGACCAATGGCGCCATCTGCTAGAATTAACACGGGGTTACGGTATTTGAAAGCCAAATCAAAACCGAGTGAAGCAAAATCAGCCATTTCCTGTACGGATGCAGGAGCCAGTACGATAAGTCTGTAATCGCCATGACCGCCACCTTTGGTACTTTGGAAATAATCTGATTGTGAGGGTTGTATGGTTCCCAAACCGGGACCTCCGCGTACGCAATTTAAAATAACGCAAGGCAATTCAGCGCCTGCAATATAAGATATACCTTCTTGTTTTAAGCTTATTCCGGGGCTTGAAGATGAGGTTAACACACGTTTTCCGCAGCAAGCGCCGCCATAAACCATATTGATAGCTGCAATTTCACTTTCAGCTTGTAATGTAACCATTCCTGTGCGCTCTTCGGTTTTTTGCGCCATAAGATATTCCATAACCTCTGATTGCGGGGTGATGGGATATCCGAAATAGCCGTCAGCTCCTGCGCGAATAGCTGCCTCTGCAAAAGCTTCATTGCCCTTCATTAATCGTAATTCTTTCATACTCAATCGTATTTTTAAATTCGCTTATTCTGTAAATTTTTTCTTGTAAACGGTTATTGCTCCGTCGGGGCACACGATTGCACAACTTGCGCAACCTATGCATGCATCCGTTGACGGCATTGCATAATGATAACCTTTTCTGTTAACGCCCGCAGCCATGACAATGACACTTACCGGACATGCAGGAATACATACCTCGCAACCTTTACACCGCTCGGTATCTACTACGATTTCACCTTTGATTTTTGCCATATTATTTATATATTATTGTATGCGAAATTTTCAGCGAAATTATGTATTTATTTAGATATTAAAACCTTTTTTACGGAAGTTTATAGTGTATATAGTTAATTTATAAAGAGTTTAAATAAAAGAATATCCCTTATGGTTAAACAAAAAAAGCCGCAATTTTATAATTACGGCTTTGTGCAGTTTTACAACGAACTATTTTAGAGACTGTAAAGAATGTAAATAATTTAAATGTATTAATTTTTTTACACGTGAAATATTTTTATTTTCTTTTTAAAGCCTCTTCAATGAGTGCGCCATAAAAATCTTTTAATGCCATGCCTGTGCATTTTACCTGTTTGGGGACAATGCTTTCGGCAGACATGCCGGGCACGGTGTTTACTTCTAAAAACCAAAAATCACCCTCAACCAAAAAATAATCGAAACGCACAACCCCGCTACAACTAAATTTCTTGTATAAATATGATGTAAGTTCTTGGCATTTTGTGGTTTGGGTAGGTGTGATTTCGGCAGGTGTAATTTCGTCAGACAAGCCGCCCTTGTATTTTGCCTCATAGTCAAAAAAATCCTTTTTAGAAACTATTTCCGTAACGGGCAAAACAATCACCGTATTGTCCTTCATATAAGCTCCGCAAGCCATTTCCCTGCCTTTTATAAACTGTTGCACCAATACTTCGTTGTCTTCTGCAAAAGCCTTGTCTATGGCTGTTTTTAATTCCGATTTTTCATACACCTTACTAACTCCCACGCTGGATCCCGATTTGTTGGGCTTTACAAAACAGGGTAGTCCTACTTTTTTAGCCATTTCATCCTCATTCCATGTGTCGTAGGTTTTTAAAAGTATAGTTTCGGGAACTTTTGCGCCGTACACAGATGCCAAATCGTAGCAGAAATATTTATTAAAAGTAAGAGCCGATACTGTTACATCACATGAAGTGTAGGGTATGCCTGCCATATCCAAATATCCTTGCAGTTTTCCGTCTTCTCCTGGCGTGCCGTGTATGGCTATAAAAGCACAATCGAATTTTATAATCTTTTCATTTATTACCAACGCATGCATATTTCTGTCAAAATCAATGATAGTATCATTATCGAGCTTGTGTGTCCATCTGCCGTGTCTTATTTCTACAGGATAAACATTATATTTTTCAGTGTCCAGATTAGCTTTTACTTGTGCCGCGCTACCAAGCGAAACTTCATATTCGCCTGATTCGCCTCCCATAAACAATACAATATTATGCTTGGTCATACAATTAAATATTTAAGATTACAAAGTTAATGAACATTGCAGAATTTGGTGTGTATTATTCATATCTTTGTAAAAATTTATATTTTTACGCGGAAAAATTCGCTCATTATAAAAAATACGGATGAATTTTATACAATTTATAACTACCAAAACTTTCCTTAAACATTTGGGATTGAGTGTATTGTTCTCATTTATATTAATTTGGATAGTGCTTTTATCTCTTAGGTTTTACACACATCATAATAAGGAAATAATTACGCCATCTCTTATAAACATATCTCTTAGTCAGGCTAAAGGCTTGCAAACTGTAAAAAAACTGGATTTGTACATTATGGATTCCGTGTATGATGCTTCAAAAACTCCGGGAACTATAATTACCCAAGATCCTGCAGCGGGCTCTAAAGTTAAGCCTGGGCGCAAGATATACATATCTGTTGTTTCTGTGCTGCCTGAGCAAGTGAAAATGCCTGTATTGGTTGACTTATCTATAAGGCAGGCAAAAGCGTTGTTGCAAACATATGGTTTGGTGCTAGGGCAAGTAGTTACAGTTCCTAATGTGCCTAACAATTCTGTAATAAAAGCGTTGATGAATGGTGCTGAAATTGTGGGTGGTACCCTTGTACGTAAGGGAACAGTGATAGATTTATACGTAGGCGAAGGTTTAGTGATAAAACAGATAGAATTGCCTTTTCTTATAGGAAAATCGAGGCAGGAAGCGATAAGTATTATAAATTCCTTGGGTTTATCATTGGGCGGTGAAACCTTTAGCCCTGCTTGCGACAGTATTACAGGAATTGTTTTTGAACAAACACCTATTTATATGTATGGTAAAACTGTTCCTTCCAGCACTAAGCTATTTCTGTCCTACAAGTCGGCAAAGGAGTTTGATTTTGATTCATATATCAAAAATTTGGCAATAGACACTTTCCAAAAAACGCAAACTGCTCCTGCTCCTGTGGTAGTACCTAATAGCATTCCGGTACCCAATGCTAACCCAGCTAAGCAGCCACAGCCTAATACCAAAAAACCTGCTGCTACAAAACCGAAGCCTAATCAAAATTCTGACGACCGGTTTTAAGCATAAAAATAAAAGAATAATATAGAGGTTGGAAATAAATGTTATATTTTATCTCACATAGGCTGCTACTTTAAAATAAATTTAAAAATTACTGCTATATTTTATGATGGATGAGGAATTAGAGGACGTTGGCGCTCAGTCGGAAGAAACAGAACTTTATGAGCATCACCGGTTTGTGGTGGATAAGGGTCAATCGCCCATGCGTATTGACAAGTATTTGTTTATGCATATTGTGAATGCATCGCGCAATAAAATTCAGAATGCAGCCCACGCGGGGAATATAGTAGTGAATGATAAACCTATAAAACCCAATTACCGGATAAAGCCGGATGATATAATTTCGGTACTGCTTGCATACCCTCCACGCGAAACAACCATTATACCCGAAAATATTCCATTGGATATTGTGTATGAAGATAACGATGTAATTGTCATAAACAAAAAGCCCGGTATGGTAGTTCATCCCGGTTTTGGCAACTTTTCGGGCACGCTTGTGCATGCGTTGGCTTACCACTTTAAGCAGCAAGGTATTGACGAGAGTCCTTATTTGGTGCATAGGATAGATAAGGATACTTCGGGTTTGCTGCTTGTGGCGAAAAACGAACTTGCCCAAAGCATTATTGCCCGCGGATTTTTCGACCATAAAATAGACCGCAAATATATAGCTTTGGTTTGGGGAAATGTTAAAGACGATGAAGGCACAATAGAAGGGCATATTGGCAGGCATTTGGTAAACCGCATGCAAATGGCTGTATTTGCTGATGGCACCCATGGGAAAGAAGCCCTTACGCATTACAAGGTTATCAAGCGTTATCATTATGTAACCTTGGTGGAATGTGTGTTGGAGACAGGTCGCACGCACCAGATACGCGCCCACATGAAATACCTGGGACATACACTTTTTAATGATGAACGTTATGGAGGAAATGAAGTGCTAAAAGGCACTACATTCAGCAAGTATAAGCAGTTTGTGCAAAATTGCTTTGAGTTAATGCCTCGGCAAGGCTTACATGCCCAATCTTTAGGATTCACGCATCCTTCCACAGGCAAGGACTTATATTTTGAAGCTCCTGTTCCGCCCGATATGCAGGCTGTCATTGATAAATGGGAGCGTTATGTAAGCCAGATCAATGAAGAGGATATAGAATAATTTAAAATTTGTATTATGTCGTTATATATTGATTTATTGAAAGATAGCCCTCATCAGAAAAAACTCTTTAAATTTATTGGCACTGGATGGGGTATAATTGCCGTATCTTGGATTATAGTCAAGTTGTATGAAAGGACACCTTTCAGATTATTTGATTGGTTTTATGTATCTTTCATGATGCTTTATTTTATTGTATTTATGGCACGAATTATTAAGCCTGATATTTTCGGTAAAGCTTTTGTGCGGATAGATGAAAATGTAATTAGCATGAAGATTTCTCCCAACGCAAAAGAATACAATATACCCTGGGCTCAGGTAAGCAAATTGTTATACAGGGTTACATTTTTAGATATATTTCTGGTTGATGGAAGTAGTGTAAGCATTGATTTGACAAATGTAGGCTACGAAAATATACAAAAAATAAAAGTTGTTATACAACAAGTATGCAGAGCAAAAGGTATTTTGTTAAGTTTATAGATATATTTAATTTACCATCACTTCCCTGCTATACTTTTTTACAAGGCATAAATTTATAATTGAAAATAAAAACAAGAAATAGCATATCCCTATTTTTAGGGATTATATGCATACAAAATCCCCTTTTTTAGGGATTGTTTGACTTATAACATACCTCTACTTTTGCAAAAAAAGAACATTGTTCAATATATGCAAATACCAAAGGATGACATACGCAAGCAAGTTTTACAAGCGGCAAAAGGAGCTTTTTTAGCTAAAGGTTTTAAAGGGGTATCTATGCGCGAAATAGCCGAGACATCAGGGGTAGGATTGAGCAATATCTATAACTATTTCCAAAGTAAAGATGAACTACTGGCTACTGTTTTGAACCCTTTGGTGCAGGCTTTTAACAGTGTGCTGGAAAATCATAACAGTGAGGGGAATATTACTATTGATGTTTTTACTTCTGCAGACTACCAATCTAATCTTATACGCGATTTTGTTACACTTATAGCGCCTTTTCGTAAGGAGTTAAAATTACTGTTGTTTGCTTCGCACGGGTCATCATTCGAAAATTTCCGCGAATCTATTATTGAAAGCAACACACAAACAGGCATGGAATACATGCAAAAAATGCATGAGCGTTACCCGTATATAAATACCAATATTTCCCGTTTTTTTATACATATTACAACTTCCTGGTGGGTGAGTGTGCTGGAAGAAATAGCTGCCCATGATGAATTATCTGCTGCAGACATTGAACGTTTTATCACCGAATATGTTTGTTTTAGTACGGCAGGATGGAAAGCCGTGATGAAAGTTTAAAAAAAACGGATTATTATGGAAACAGTTACTACAAGTCAAGTATTATTAGCTTTCGGGCTCACTCTTTTTGCCGGCATTTCTACAGGTATAGGCAGTGCTATTGCGTTCTTTGCAAAAAAAACAAATACTACGTTTCTTTCTTTATCCTTAGGCTTTTCGGCAGGTGTTATGATTTATGTGTCTTTTGTAGAACTGTTTTTTTCTTCTAAAGAGGCTTTAAGTTTAGTGTATGGCGAAAACAGGGGATATGTTTATGCCACCTTGTCTTTTTTTGGCGGAATGGCTTTAATTGCTATTATTGATAAGTTGATACCCGAAAAAGAAAATCCACACGAAATACACGATGCGGAACTTCTTGCATCCGGCAATGAGAGAGAAGAAAAGATAAAAAGCAAACAACTGTTACGTGTGGGCATGGTTACGGCTTTGGTACTGGCAATCCATAATTTTCCGGAGGGCATGGTTACTTTTCTGGCAGGATTACAGGATGTGAAAATAGCCATCCCCATTGCCATTGCTATTGCTATACACAACATTCCTGAAGGAATTTCAGTATCAATACCTATTTATTATGCCACAGGCAACCGAAAAAAGGCTTTCAGGCTTTCTTTTCTATCAGGATTGGCTGAACCTGCAGGCGCTCTGGTGGGATTTCTTTTGCTCAAACCTTTTTTGAATGACACATTATTCGGCATTTGTTTTGGCGCCATAGCCGGCATTATGGTTTTTATTTCGTTGGATGAATTGTTGCCTGCTGCCGAAAAATATGGTAAACACCATATGGCAATATATGGGCTTATGGCGGGCATGGTAATTATGGCTTTAAGCCTGTTGTTGTTTACATAAATTAGTAAGGGATTATGGAATTTTCTCAACCACACACTTCTCACTGTAAAGGATGTAAAGAACATTCGCATCATACGCATCAACACCAAGCCTCCATGCACGGTAAAAAATTGCTTACTGTTACATTGCTTAACTTTTTTATCACGCTGGTAGAAATAATAGGCGGCTTACTTTCTAACAGTCTTTCGCTGCTGTCCGATGCAGTTCATAACCTCGGCGATACTTTAGCGCTATTTTTTGCTTTTATTGCCCATAAAATAGGTAATAAAAAAGCAGATATGCAACTTACCTTTGGGTATAAAAGAGTAGAAATACTTACGGCATTTTTTAACGCCTTGCTGCTCATTATTATTTGTTTGTTTTTATTCCGCGAAGCCTATATGCGATTATTGCATCCCGAACCGGTAAAAGGTTTGTTGATGCTTGCGGTTGCGCTTGCCGGATTAGCGGCAAATTGGATTTCGGTAATCATATTGCAGAAGGATAAAAACAAAAACATCAATGTAAAAGCAGCCTATCTGCATTTGCTGGGCGATACATTATCATCCGTAGCTGTTATTGCGGGAGGCATAGCCATATGGTTGTTTAATGTAATATGGGTTGATCCGCTCATTACTATACTTGTGGGATTATATATTATTTATCATACATGGGAAGTGCTTAAAGATGCAATCGGCATACTTATGCAGTCGGCGCCTAAAAATGTTGATATCCAGCATATAATATCTCAGATAAAATCTATTCCCGGCGTAAAAGACATTCATCATCTGCACTTGTGGCAACTTAATGAAGAACAGATACATTTTGAAGCCCATATTAATGTTACACAAAACATAGATATGGTGCATGTTACCAATATACGCCATGCAATAGAGCATATTCTGTTGGAGAATAATATCCGTCACACTACATTGCAAATAGGCTACAATTGTTGTGATGGCAACGAAAAATTAATAGTAGATGAAAACATATAAGAAAATATATATAAAAAATACTGAAAGCGAGCCCGTTATACCAAATCGGGCTCGCTTTTTTTCTGAACAAAATAAATATACGTTCTCTTTTTTTAATCTAAATAAATAACATTACATGAAGCACAAAACACTCTTTATTATTTTAATTTTATTATGCTTATCTCCCATGCTATGGGCACAGTCAAATAAAGGCAAATATTCTGTAGTTGTAATTGACGATAACAATGAAGAAACTTTACCGGGCGCCACCCTCTATATAGAATCTTTAAAGAAAGCTGCTATTACAGATCGGAACGGAGAAGCCTTTTTTAGCAATCTGCCGGAGGGAACTTTTGTAGTAAAAATTTCATACGTAGGATATAAATCTATAAATAAAAACATAACAATTATTTATGGTAAAAGCCCAAAAGTAGTGATAAGGCTCACTCGCGAAGCTAATTCACTTCAGGAAGTTGTAATTACAGGAAAAACAGAGGCAAGGTTGCTGCGCGAGCAGGCAATGCCCGTATCGGTTATCAGTATGCAGCAGTTGCAAGGAACCGTAAGTAATATACAAGATGTTTTAGCTAAGACCGTTGGTGTTACTATACGTTCGTCGGGCGGCGTGGGAGCTGCTTCGCGCATATCCGTGCGTGGGCTCGAAGGCAAACGTATTGGTTTTTTTATTGATGGATCGCCAATGAACGATAATAGTGATTTTATAGATATCAACGATATTCCCGTAGAAATGATAAACCGGATTGAAATTTACAAAGGCGTGGTGCCTGCTAAATTTGGAGGATCAGCAGTAGGAGGAGCCGTAAATATAGTTATTCGTGAATATCCGCCTAAGTATTTGGATGCGAATTATACTATCGAAAGTTTTAACACCCATAAAGCGTCCTTGGCATTAAAGCGTAATATTGCCGAAAAAGGGTATGAATTTGGAGCCGGAGGTTTTTATACCTATTCTGATAATAACTATACTATGCAGTCGCCTTTTGACGATGATTTGAAAATAAAACGCGATCATGACCAATTTAAAAAATATGTGGGCGCAGTAAGTTTTAAAGCCCGCAAATGGTGGTTCGACCTTGTGGAGTTTGAGCTTCCTTTTATCCGTACCGAAAAACAGATACAAGGTATAGAGTATAATATACGACAGGCTCACACAACCTCTAACGCACTTGTTTTTGCCAATAAAATGGAAAAGGAAAACTTTTTGACGGAGGGTCTTGATTTTGAAAACAACATCTCTTATGCTTATACGCAATTCGGATTGATAGATACAGCCGCTTATCGTGTCGGATGGGACGGATCGATATATCCTGCAATTTCCGCAAAAGGTGGGGAAATAGGGATGTGGGCGTCAAATTCCGACAACAAAAAACATATATTGTTGCATAAACTTAATTTAAATTACGTGATTAATGCCAACCATTCGTTAAACTTTAATTCGGTGTTTAATTGGGCTTACGGAATCCCCCAAAATCCGTTAAAAGAATTGGTTATAGGTTACAAAACAGACTTCAACAGTCATATGAAAAGTTGGATATCGGGGTTGAGCTACGATTTTCGTACCAGTAACGATAAGCTGCTTAATTCACTTTCTGCCAAATATTACTTCTATGCAATGAATACAACACTGGCAAGCATTGTTTCTCCTACACCTGAAAAGATAAATATGAAAAAACACGATTTTGGTGTAAGCAATGCCCTCCGGTATCGGATTACATCGGATTTGATGCTGAAAACAGCTCTGGGATACGATGTGCGTCTGCCTTCCGAAACCGAACTATTGGGCGATGGCTTTATTATTGCCCCTGCGGGAAACCTCGAACCAGAGAGAAATACAAGCATTAACCTCGGATTTTTATACGACCTCACGGGCAAACACCGTAGTAATCTGCAAATAGAAGTCAACGCTTTTGCAATGTATTTGCAAAATATGATACGTTTTACGGGGGGCTTTTTACAATCACAATATCAGAACTTTGGCGAAATGCGTACCATAGGTATAGAAGCCGAAGTGAAAGCCGATATTGCTTCGTGGCTTTACGGATATACCAATGCTACCTATCAGGATTTGAGAGACACCCGAAAGTTTGAGCAAAACACCACCGTTCCCAATCCCACTAAAGGTAGCCGTATGCCCAATATTCCTTATTTTATGGCAAACGCCGGATTGGAATTTCATAAAGAAAACCTCTTTGGCGGAAAAGACCAAAACAGCCGACTGTTTGCCGATGCCGCATTTGTGGAAGAATACTTGTACGATTTTGAACAAAGTAACTTTCAGGAACGACGTATTCCACGCACTATTTCGGTAAACCTGGGAGCAGAACACAGTTTTATGAACGGAAAAATTACCGTGTCGGCAAAAATAAACAATCTAACCAATACGCGTATGCTGTCTGAGTTTAACAGACCATTACCGGGGCGAAACTTCGGGCTTCGGTTGCGCTATGTAATTAAATAGAAACAAAATTTTATAAACTAAATAAATTTTAAATACAATGAACAAAAAAACAATTTTGCTCGCTATGATGAGCATCGTGCTGATAACAAGCGCTTGTAAAAAGAATGACGATCCCGAAGTTAATCTGCCCGGAGGAAAAGGCGATATTGCCATACTGACAATAATTCCTAATCCTGACGGGATGACCGGAGGACAGTTTATTCAACTGATAGACGGATTGCAACCCACCGTTGATAATGCAAATGCCATAGCTGTTGGATATGGAGGAGCTTCTCCATATTTCAACGGAAATGACATGTATGTTTTTCCAAGTTATATGGGCGATACCAAAAACGAGTTGGTAAAATATACCCGTAGCAACAGACAATTTACAAAAGCCGGCACATTAAAATTACCCGAAAAATCCGGAGCTACGAATATTGTGCAGTTATCGGCGGAGAAAGCCTATCTCGGTTGTGCAAGTATAGGAAAGATAATTATTTTTAATCCCCAAAAGATGGAGAAAACGGGTGAGATAGACCTCACATCTTTGGGAATAGAAGATAAAAATCCGGACATAGGTGCAATGATTATCAGAGACGGCTTGCTGTATGTCGGACTAAATCAAATGGTAGGCGGATGGATACCTCCTGCAACATATACCAACACCGATATCGCCATTATTGATACCAAAGCCGACAAGTTGCTGAAAATGATTTCCGAAACCACAAGCCATATCTCAATGGCAACTCGTCCCATAGACCCATACTGCATATTTGCAGATGAAAAAAATGATATATATGTAAGTTGCATAGGAGCTTTCGGAATGTTACCCGGAACTGAGCACAAAGCGGGAGTTTTGCGTATAAAATCAGGCGAAACCGAGTTCGATCAAAGTTATAAATATACAATTACTGGAGCCGCAATACAAGGCGAACAAAAAACGGCAGGTTTTATATCTTCAATCGTTTATGCCGGCAACGGAAAGGCTTACGCCTATATTAATGTTCCCGGATATTATAAACCAGGCGAGATGGGGCATTCTGCCATCGCTGACCGAGCCGTGGAGATTGACCTATACAACAAAACGATGAAGAAAATCGAAGGTCTCGACCTTACAAATGGTTACGGCATATCAGTAGCAAAATACGACAACAAAATAATATTTGGCAACGCCTCGGCAAAAAACAAAGGTTTTTATCTGTACGACCCTGCAACTCAAAAAGTGAGCGAAAAACCTGTAATTGTTCCGGTAGGAAATCCGTATGGTTTTCACTATTTCGGCAAGTAGGTAATTGTTAAGAAACGGTTAGCTATTTTGGCAGCTAACTGTTTCTTTGTTTACTAACTGTACTGCTAATGTGTGCACCTAAATTTATTATGCCTGTATCTTATGGCAATGTGCAGGGGCTAAACCTTTCAAACTAAAATGCACCCGGCAAACGGCACTTGCCATTGCGCCGCGTTTATGGAAGTCGCTATCTTATGCAGGTAACCGTTTGGCTACTTTGCTTCAATTAAAGCGATAAGTTGACTAATTTATTTATATAATCTCCCTAACCTGAGATCTCGGGTTGGAGAAATTCTTTAATCAGTTTGTTAGCCTCTTTTTTCCATTCATGATTACATACTTCTGCTTACCTACAAATAGTTATTTTTCTTTGCACAATCACCATTTTTAGGGATTGTAAATAACTCGGAGTTATGGATGAAAGGAAAGCATAGCTTTTAGTTAAAAATGAGTAGGGGTGAAGACACAGTATTTTTATTCACTAATTATGGGGAATGCACATACGGTAAAATCCTCATTTTTGGGGATTGTGTCCTTAAATTGTAGGCTTTACTTTTGTCGATTTAAAATTTAAAATCAAATTTATTAACAATACTTCGATAAATTTTTATTTGGAATGCTTATAATCAAATACTGATATGTTGTTTTTAAAATTAGCGTATTTATATGAAAATTAGTATATTATGATGCGTATTAAAAAAATTACCGAACTATTGATTAAGTAACATATAAATAATTAATTACAAAAAATGAATTACAGAATATCCATATTTCTATTACCGATTTTTATGCTAATGCATCTTAGCGTGGTTGCACAAGCACAGGGTGGCAAGTTCTCGGGTTTGGTGGTTGATGCTTCCGGAGAAGAGCCATTACCAGGAGCATCTATATTTATTACAGAACTGAAAAAGGGAGCTGTGGCTGACAAAAACGGAGAGTTCCTGTTCACCAACATTCCTGCCGGCGATTATACTATATCCGTCTCATTTGTAGGATACCTCACGCAAAAAGAGAAGATAACTGTAGGGAAAACCAGCATAAAAAAAGCTATCCACATGCAAGCCGAAGCTAAAACGCTTGAAGGAGTTGTAATTACTGCTAAAACAGAAGCCCGCGAACTGCGTGAACGGGCAATGCCCGTATCGGTTATCAGTATGCAGCAGTTGCAAGGAACCGTGAACAGTGTAGAGGATATTCTTTCTAAAACCGTAGGCGTTACATTGCGTTCTTCGGGTGGCGTGGGTAGCGAATCGCGCCTTTCGGTGCGGGGATTAGAGGGAAAGCGCATAGGTTTTTTTATAGATGAAGTACCTATGAATGAACACAGCAACTTTATCAATGTGGATGATATTCCCATTGACATGATCAACCGTATTGAAATATACAAGGGTGTGGTTCCTGCCAAGTTTGGTGGGTCAGCTATGGGGGGAGCGGTAAATATCGTTATCAAGGAATATCCACCCAAGTATTTAGATGCTTCTTATACTATAGAAAGTTTTAATACGCACAAAGCAAGCACCGTGTTTAAGCGAAACCTGCTAAAACAAGGATTGGAATTAGGCGGCGGCGGATTCTATACTTATTCCGACAACAATTATATGATGGAGTCGCCTTTTCAGAAAGGACTCAAAATCAAGCGCGACCATGACCGATTCGAAAACATGGCAGGCGCATTCGTTATGAAAGCCCGTAAATGGTGGTTTGATGAGGTAGAACTGGAACTCGTTTATATGAAAAACCGCAAGCAGATACAGGGAATACAGCAAAATATACGCTTTGCCGAAAGTAGATCTACTGCATATGTAGCGAGCAATAAGCTGAAAAAGGATAACTTTTTTATGGAAGGACTGGATTTAGATATGAGCAATGCCTTTGCTTATACTAATTTCAATTTTGTAGATACGGCAATGCACCGCTACGATTGGAATATGGTGCCGTATGCACCCGTATCGGCTTATGGAGGAGAGATAGGAGTGGCGCCATCTAACTCAACCATAAAAAAACAAGTCTTTGGGAATAAAACCAATCTGAACTACTTGATAAATAAAATGCACGCTGTTAATCTTAACATGTTATTCGGATATATCAGCGGAAAACCTAGCGATGCTTTAAGAGATAAAGCCATTGGGCATCAAACTCTTTTTGACAGTGAAACCGGTAGTTTTGTTGCAGGATTGGGATATGAATATAAATCGCGAGATGATAAATGGTTTAATGCTCTTACCGGCAAATACTATTACTACTCAATGAAGACATCAATGTATGATATGTTTGGAACACAACGCGAAGATGTGGATTTGCAAAAGCACAACTGGGGTGTAAGCGAGGCCGTTCGCTACAGATTTACGCCTACCTTTCTGGCAAAAGCCTCTGCTGCATACGAAGTGCGTTTGCCCACGGAAACCGAACTGATTGGTGATGGTTTTCTCCTAACACCATCAGGTAACCTAAGTCCCGAAAGAGGAACGAATATAAATCTTGGGGTGTTGTATGACAGAGGCGTAACAGGCGCGTTGTTGCAGGTTGAGATGAATGTTTTCTATTCTTACTTGGAAGATATGATACGCTATACACGTAATTTTATACAGGGACATTATCAAAACTTTGGTGAGATGCGTTCCATGGGTATAGAAGCGGAAATAAAAGCAGACCTTACGCGCTGGCTTTACGGATATGCCAATGCCACTTGGCAGGATTTACGAGATACTCGCAAATATGAAAGAGGAAGCAGTGTGCCAAACCCTACAAAGGGACTTCGTATGCCCAATATCCCATATTTCATGGCAAATGCGGGCTTAGAGCTTCACAAAGAAAACCTTTTTGGATTTAAAGCAACCAATACACGCCTCTATACTGATGCTTCGTTTATAGAGAAATATTTCTTTGATTTTGAGCAAAGCAAGTATCAAGAAAGACGCATTCCCCGCACCCTCAAAATAGACTTAGGTGTGGAATACAGCATAATGGCAGGTGCTGTTATTTTCTCTGCCAAAATTGGTAACATAACAAACGCCAAAATGCTGAGCGAATTTAATTATCCATTGCCGGGACGCACATTTGGGGCTCGTATTAGATATCTATTCAAATAAAATATAGTAATAATAAATTTTTAAAGCAAAATAATAATGAATGCAAAAATCAATGGAGTCTTACTCCTCCTTATGAGTATAACAATGATGTTTTCATCTTGTAAAAAAGAAAATGTTTTACCAAACAATGTTACTTTCCCTGATGTAAAAACCGGCGAAATAGCTATTTTTACGCGTGTGGGTAACCCGACGGGGACAAGTCTTTCAGGCTGGTTGCAGTTGACAGACAAAATGATACCTTCGGAGCTAACAAACAAGCATGCTATTCAGGTGCCTTGGAGCGCGCCCCCCACATATTTAGGCAATGATATTTTTCTTTTTCCGGATTTTTCGCCTACCGGTTCTCAGTTTCTTCAGAAATGGACTAGAAGCAGCAACGGTTCTTTAACAAAAACCGGCGAAATGATGCTGCCTGATATGTCTTTTGGCATGTCCATTGCATTTGCAAGTAACACGAAAGCATACCTTAGTACCTGGTTGGGAAAACTCATTGTCTTTAATCCCCAAACAATGGAAAAAACAGGTGAAATAAGCTTTAGTTCCTATGCAGCGGAAGGTATTGCCAATCCTCTTTTTGGCGGATTATTTATACATAATAACATACTGTATGTTCCCATTATACAGGTAGATGGTAATTATATTCCAAAAACAAAACCTCAGGTGCAAGTGGCGCTTGTGGACATTAAGGATAATAAGGTGCAGAAAGTTATTTACGAGAAAGAAAGCGGACTTTCAGGTGGTCCTTATCAGTATTCCGAAGGTACCTTTTTAGATGAAAAAGGGGACATGTATATGTTAATAAGCGGGAACTACGGAATGAATCCTGAGCATAAAACAGGATTACTCCGTATTAAGAAAGGTGAGTCGGCGTTTGATGCCAATTATAAATGGGTGCTCAATGATCAAGAAATAATAGGCGACCCCAACAAAGGTATTTGGTTGGAAGTAACAGCGTATGCAGGAAACGGTAAACTATACGGATTGATGGATATACCTGCCTATCGCAAGAATCCTGCTATGCCTGATTGGTATAACGATTTCTCTTGCATGGCGGTAGAAATAGACATTTATGCCAAAACTGTTAAGAAATTAGATATTCCTCTAAGCATGAGTATAGCGCCTGTTGTTGAAAAATATAAGGATGTGATTGTTTTCGGGAATAAAAGCAAGAGTGGTAATGGTTTTTACACCTATAATCCTAAAACGGGCGAAACAAGCAAGGAAGCTGTGATAAAACTTGCAGGAGATGCCGTTGGTTTCCATTATTTCGGGAAATAGATAATCCTTAAAAAGGGGCTGCATCAAGCGTATTTTTAACCTGAAAGTACACAAAGGATAACATACAGTCTGTCAGTTATAATTTGCTTATTATCAATACTTTATTTCTTTTATGTTTTCCTTACTTTACTTTTGCGGTTTATCTTTTTTACTTTTGATGCAGCCTCTTTTTTTCCCTAATTCTATCGCGCATGTGTAAAACTAAATTTATTATGCCTGTATCTTATTCACAAGCATTATAATTCACAAGCATTATAAGAATGATATATATTTTATTATGATATAACTTTATTGGTATTGTTGGATGCATCAAATGTGCTACCTATTGGTTTTCTTACAAACCGCTTGTTTTTTATGACAATTTAGCGATACAAAACATAGAAGGGTGGGAAAAATATCTTTTTATTCCGTCCTTTTATACATTATCTTCATTTTCCTCATAAACTACCACATCATATTCTTTTACATTGCGGGTTTGGATGAGCACACACAATACAACCCCCACTGCCAATCCCCATGCAGCGCCTCTTGTGGCTAATACAGCTGCCATAATACCGGCAATGCCTAAATCGTTAAAAGTTCGGGCTTTGAGGATGCCCACTCTTATAGATACATAACCTTGTATGAGCATGGTGGAAGCCAATGCAACACCCAGTATGGGTTTTACCAAAGTTACAATAGGTAGCAGGAAATAGCCCAATAGTGTTCCAAAACGGAAAGAACCGGCTCCTGAATTTATGGATTGCATAGCTTTTGGTCCTTTTTTGTAACGTTCGCAAACAACCACCTGCATGGCTGCCCATAGGGGTCCGCACATGGTAATATCCGGTCCGATAATTGACATAATCATATTGCGCATGCCAAAAATCATGTGTGAACGGTTGGGATTATAATCTACTTTTTCATCGGGGCGTTGTTTGGCACAGTCGTCAATTAAAGCTTTAGCCTGAATCATATCTCCAAAAAGTACAATATATGCCGAAAGAACAATAGGGATAGCTTCAATAAACATTTTCAACGGTGGAATGCCGAGCCCGAAAACAGTCCAATCACGAATAAGAGCGCCGAATTGCGGTTTTACAAATCCCCATTCTATATGCGGTACACTTATTTCTTTAAACATAGGTCCTATGATAATAGCCAGCAACATTACCGGAAGAATTCCTAAATCAGAAACATGCTTTATAATTTTATTTTTGCCTGCTAAGCTTTTAAAATAGTTAGAAAACAGCAGAAAAAAACCGATGCCTATACAAATAGATATTGTCCAGGGCGCAATATCAAACTTGCCGCCTTTATTAAAAACAATCATGATGGCAGCTATACCGGCTCCTATAATAATACCGCTTTGCATAGCTTTAGGTACAACAGATATTATTTTTTTCCCCAATCCTGTAACCCCTAAAGTGAAAGCCAGCAATCCGAGCATAAGTTCAAAGGCAATAAGCGCTTGCACACGCTCGGTTCCCATAGGATATTGGCTCACATATATCATAAGTATCGGTATAGCAGGTGTAACCCATCCGGGAACTACAGGGTCGCCCAACAGAACATGCATGCAATACAAAATACCGTTTAGTATAACTATAGTCATGGCAATTTCAAAAGGCATGCCCAAATATTCCTGCAAAATGGGCACCGCGCTTAGGCATACTGCGCACATAACCAAGCCTTGTATAAAATCGGCTGTTTCAAACCTGTAATGAACAAAGGGAACTCTTAATTTAAAGGGACCTAAGGGGGTAAACGGCTGTTCGGCGCCGTATTCTTTTTTCTTCAACATGTTTTTATGTTTGATAGATATTTATATTGAAAAAGAATAGAGATATTTCGTAGCAAATTAATAGTATTTTTTTTAATTTGTCAATTGTTCTTCCCGATTAATTTGGGTAGTAGAAAAAATTTAAAATAGTTACTCTTTAGTATATGCCTGCTGATATACAAGCTTTCCATATCCCCTAAAATAGCTATATATTCACTTAAAAACCCCAACTTTTAGGGATTGTGAACACTGTTCAGGCATTCTACATTTGCAATGTAAAACAAATTCATTATATCAATTCAGCGTTATTATGAGAGAAACGAAAAAAGGCAATGAGTTTAAAGGGTTAGTAGGTGGAAAAAACTATGTCAGGTTTGCGCAATGTTTTGGCATGAATAAGGAATTTTATAACCATGCCATTGGCAACATAATGGTTGCCGAAAATGCAAAAGTTTTGGATGTAGGGTGTGGACCAGGAGCCTTGAGTTTTGCGTTAGCTCAAAAAGATGTAAAAAATATTGAAATCACAGGAATTGATATTTCCGAAGCACAGTTAACATATGCGCGTTCTCAGGCTCATACATATAATGCTGCGCTCTCTTTTGTAAATATGTCGATGGACGAGTTGGCTTTTCCCGACAATCATTTCGATGTTATTGTCAGTTCTATGGCATTGCACGAAACGCCCCCAGAAGTTAGGCGAGCAGCCATAAAAGAAGTTTCTAGAACGTTGAAGCCCGGCGGCTTTTTTATTTATACCGATTGGAGTCGACCCCGTTTTGGACTGTGGGGGATAATTTGGTTTCCTCTTGTATGCCGCGGAAAAAGGAATAAGGATAATTGGAACAATGCTTATCTAAGCCTATGTAGTGATGCCCGACTATACAGGGTTGAGGATGGCTATATAAATTCTATAGCCAGACGACAAGTGTTTAAGAAAAGCGAAGAATAAATTAGCAGTTTTTAGCAAACAGCTGAAGATGTTTTTTTGGAACAGAAATGAACGCTGTTCTTCATTAACAAATAAAAAAACAATCCTATAGGTAAATAACCGATTTTTTAAAAAATAATTCTAAATAAAAAATGAGAATAGCTTTTTTTACCTCTTTCCAAAGTGGCTGGCTCAACGCCTGGATACTCACACTCTGCTTATTACTTATACAGTTTGTATATATGCTTATTTACCGCGAAGGTGGCAAGCGCGCCGTTGATACTTCATGGTACACGCTTAAAGATAAGTGTAATGCTTCGTTTAGCACCTTTTTTCAGGTAGCTGTTATAATTATTTCATTTTTTACTCCGCTGAAATTAGGGACAGCTTGGTTTTTCATTGGATGCATTCTTTTTGGTATTGCTATGGTCGGTTTTATGGCATCTTTTTATGCATATGCCGCTACGCCTAAAAGTGAAACCGTAACACATGGCATCTATAGACTGTCGCGCAATCCCATGTATTTCTTTTTCGATGTGGGCATGTTGGCAGCCTGTGTTGCTTCCGCTTCGTTGTGGTTGTTGCTGGTAACCTTTCCTTTTATAATTGTAACACATTGGGTAATACTGGGCGAAGAACGCTACTGCGAAAAAACTTATGGAAACCCTTACCTTACATACAAGGCAAAAACACCACGCTATTTCCTTTTAGGTTAACGTCCAACCCAAGAGTAAACGAAAATATATAAAAGTGAATGTAATAAGCATATCCATAAAAAAGAAATAATCCGTATTCGGATAGAAATTTGTTTGTTTCCGATACATAAAAAACTTCTGATTTATAAATTTTATAGCTAAAAATATGAACAATAATTCTGACAAAAAACGCAAAACCGGTTTGCCCCGTCTTATACAGATAGCCGGCAGTAAACGGTGGTTGCTTTTCGGCGCCATGTTTTTTGCCGTGATAACGAGCGCGGCGCAATTTGTACCTTTCGTGTCGGTATATAAAATACTCGAAACGCTGGCTGCCAACGCCGCCAACCCGTCGCTAATCGACAGCGATGCCGTCTGGCATTGGGCGTTTGTGGCGCTGTGGGCATTTGTTATTTTCGGAGTGACTAATTTCCTCTCGCTCATGTTTTCGCACATTGCCGCGTTCAATATTCTTTACGAACTGCGGATGCAGCTGGCGCGCAAATTGGTAAAACTGCCGCTGGGATTTTTTACCAAAAGAGCTTCGGGCGACATAAAAAAAGTAATGAGCGACGATGTGGAACGCATCGAGCTGTTTGTGGCGCACCATATCCCCGATATTGTGTCGGCGGTGGTGTTTCCCCTGATTCTTGCCGCCTATATGTTCGTGGTGGATTGGCGTCTGGCGCTGATTGTTACCGCTGTGCTGATTGCCGCGCTGATGATTATGGCTGCAATGATGTCGGGAAAAAAGATACAGAAGCTCTACGACTATTACCTCGGCATAATAGGCAAGATGAACGGCAGTATGGTCGAATACGTGCGCGGCATACAGGTGGTGAAAGTTTTCAACCGCTCTATCAAAACCTACGAGCAGCTGAATCACGACATAAACTTCTACCGCCGCTTTTCCATAAGCATGTCAAAATCCTACGCGCCCACCTACCTGAGTTTTTACCTTCTGCTTTCGTCGGTAATCCTTTTTGTCATTCCGGTAGCCACGTGGCTGTTGATACGCGCCGATTCCTACACCGCTTACGTTCCCACCGTTATGCTTTTTATGCTTTTCAGCGTGGGGATATTTTTTCCGGTACTCAAATTGATGTGGATAGGCAGTTTTATGAAGCAAAATACGGTTGGAGTGGGTCTTATCGACGAAATATTGGATAAGCCCGAACTTCCCGAACCTGCCAAATCCGAGCAGCCGCAGAATGCTTCCGTGGAATTCCGCAATGTCTCTTTCGCCTATAATGCCGACAGGGAAACTCTTTCCGATATTTCGTTCACGGCGATGCCCGGAACGGTTACCGCGTTGGTAGGACCTTCGGGCGCCGGCAAAAGCACCATTGCCATGCTCACCGCGCGCTTTTGGGACGTGAGCGACGGACATATCCGCATTGGCGGCATACCGATAAAAAACATATCCACCGCCGATCTGATGGATCATATCGCCTTTGTTTTTCAGGACAATATGCTCTTTTTCGATACCATTGAGGAAAATATCCGTATGGGCAACAAACGCGCCACGTTTCAGCAAGTGCAGCAAGCAGCGAAAGCGGCGCAGTGCCACGAGTTTATAGAAAAACTTGAAAACGGCTACCAAACCCGCGTGGGCGAGGGCGGCACGTATCTTTCCGGCGGCGAGGCGCAACGCGTGGCGCTGGCAAGAGCCATTCTCAAAGATGCGCCCATTGTGCTGCTTGACGAAGCCACCGCTTATGCCGACCCCGAGAACGAAGGCAAAATTCTCGATTCCTTTGCCCGCCTCATTGAAGGACGCACCGTGCTGGTTATCGCGCACCGCCTCAACACCATTACCAATGCCGACCAGATACTCTATATCGATAACGGCGCTATTGAGGAGCGCGGCACCCACGCCGAACTGCTGGCAAAAGGCGGAAGCTACGCCCGGATGTGGGACACTTTTTTGCAGTCGCGCAATTGGGTTATCGGACAAAATCAAACCAAAAACAGCCATACAGATAAAGGAGGAGTATTATGAAACGAGCTTGTAAATCATTTACACATAAGTGCATGATTGTAGCGAGTTCCATGTGACCATAATGTAAAGAATAAAAAAATAAGCACATGAAAATCAAATCAATATTAAATTCGGCTACCATGGGGCAGCCTCGCCGCCTGCGCCCCATGATACTGTGGACCATGGCGGAATTCTTCTTCCGCGGCGCACCCTACGGAGCTATTGTGGTGGTGCTTTGGGAGATATTCAAACCCTTAGCCGATCCCAGTCTTGCGCTTAACACCACGCCCATTATCTGGGCTTGCGTGGGAACGCTTATTTCGCTGATTATTCTCTATTTTCTCAGTCGTAAAGCATTTCTTGCTTCGTATATTGACGGTTACGATATTTGCTGCGACGGACGGCTTGCCGTTATCGACCGCCTGCGTCGACTACCGATGGGTTTCTACAACAAGCGAGACCCGGGCGATATAGGGGCGTACATAGTGAGCGACTATATCAATGTGGAAACCCTTACCACGCACATCCTGCCGCAATTTTTCGGCGCCATTACCATGCCCATTATCGCGCTGGCATCGATGGCTTTTTTCAGCTGGAAGCTTACGTTGGCTGCCGCGCTGGTTATTCCGCTGACGTATCCGCTGGTGCTGCTCACCAATCGTTTCGTGGCGTATATGGGCAAAAAGCACCAGAAAGTAAAGGTCGAAACCGCTTCGCGAATGATTGAATACATTCAGGGAATCCGCCTGATAAAAGCGTTTAATCTGGGCGGCGACAAGTTTCTGCGGCTCGAAAAAGCGTTCCGCAATCTCAAACGCGAAAGTATCCGTCTGGAAGCCGCGCCCGCGCCTACCGTTGTGCTGGGCTCTTTGTTGCTCAACGGCGGATTGGTGTTGATTATGCTTGCGGGATTTGCCATGCTGCTGAAAGCCGAAGTGAGCCTGCCTGTTTACATCATGTTTCTGCTTGTCGGCACGGCTATCTACCAGCCACTGATACACGCCATGACCTTTATGGCATTGATGAATTACATGAAGCTGGGCGCCGAGCGTGTGGACGAGTTGCGCCAGTCGCCGCTGCTGCCGGAAGGCACGTTGCCCGAGCCCACAACCCACGACATTACGTTTCGCGACGTGCATTTTCGCTACAACGATGTGGATGTGATCAACGGCATTTCGTTCCGCATTCCCGACAAGGGACTTACGGCGCTGGTGGGACCTTCCGGCTCGGGAAAAACAACGCTTACCCGCCTGATTGCGCGCTTTTGGGATGTGGATAGGGGCGAAATTCTGCTTAGCGGAAATAATCTCAGGGAATATACCGCCGATGCGTTGATGTCGCAAATATCCATTGTGTTTCAGGATGTGTATCTGTTTAACGACACCATTTACAACAATATCCGCATAGGCAAGGAAGACGCGGGTGAAGATGAAATTGTTGCCGCCGCCCGTGCCGCTTGCTGCCACCATTTTATAACCGCGTTGCCCAACGGCTACCAAACGATGGTTGGCGAAGGCGGAAGCACCCTTTCGGGTGGAGAAAAGCAGCGTATATCCATTGCCCGCGCCATGCTCAAGAATGCGCCCATCGTGCTGCTCGACGAAGCCACCGCCTCGCTCGACCCCGAAAATGAGCTGCACATACAGCAAGCTATCAACGAATTGGTGAAAAACCGTACGGTGGTAGTAATAGCGCACCGCCTCAACACGGTAAAAGATGCCGACAACATTGTAGTGTTAGACAAAGGAATGATAACCGAACAGGGCAAACACCACGAGCTGCTGCAAAACAAAGGATTGTATTATGAAATGTGGCAGGAGCAGCAGCGGGTAAAGGGGTGGAAGTTCTGAGATATTTGTAATATAAACTTTGTCCTGATTAATAAAAGTTTTTTAAGCATAAATGAGCGTAAAAATATCAACAAATGAGAAACAAATATCTAATAATCATTTTATATTATGTGTTTGTCTATATTGTTTTGGCTGACTGTTGAGGAGTAGATATTTTATACATAATGTATATGTACGTGTTTGTATTGTGATTAAAAAACACGTAGATAATATTTTGTATCTTTGTCTCCAATTATAATAACGATTAAAAAATTGTAACATTGCAAAAATCAATATTTTCTGAGAATATGAAGTTGGCAGACTTGGTACTTGCCAATTACAAACTTTTATATGTGCTGCCCCGTTTTGGTATTCAAATAGGAGTGGGAGAAAAAACAGTGAAGCAAGTGTGTGAGGAAAAAAAAATATCAGTTTCACTTTTTTTACTTGTGTGTAATGTTTACACGTTCGACAATTATTCCATTGAAAAGTGCGTGCTAAACGGGATATCTCTTTCGGCATTAATAAATTATTTGCGAAACTCCCATAAAGAGTATTTGGAAACGCGTGTACCTAAAGTTATTGCTAATATTTTGGACATAACAAAATCAGCGTATAGTGCACAGTTTGAGGCTTTTTGCCAAAAATATAAAACCGATATCGATGCACATTTTGATTATGAAGAAAAGGTGCTGTTCCCTTATATATCTTCCTTATTACAAGGGAAAAAGGTGCTTGAATATAATATAAAGGAATTTCAGGCTAATCATACCAATATTGAAGAAAGTTTGGATGATTTAAAAAACATACTTATTAAATATTTGCCACAAGTAACTGATTTTGAGCAAAAACGTAATGCGCTTGTGGAACTTTTTATGCTTGAAGAAGATTTAAATAAACATACTTTGATTGAAGATAAAATTTTAGTGTCGTCGGTGGCATTTATAGAGGAAAGCTTATGACGGAAAATGCTAAACGACATACTATTGTAATTATAGAACCATCACAGATTATAGAATCGGGTATCTGTAAGTTGTTGGAAAATACCGAGTTCGATATTATCAGGAGTTTTACCGATTACCAATCTTTTAACAAAGATTATTTTAAAGGTATATCGCCTGATATGATACTGATAAACCCTACCTTATTGCAGCCGCATAAGCAGTTTTTGATAAGAAGTTTTTTTCCTGATTTCGCTGAAACCATCTTTGTTTCACTATTATATAGCTATGTAGCACCCGAAACTATATACGGATTCGATGGTAATATTACTATTTACGATACACGTGTTGCGCTTCTGAAGAAATTAAGAAACCTTATTTTACCGGGTTCCAAACATTTTAATGATAAAAACAGTGGAAATACCAAACTGTCGCAAAGAGAAAAAGAAATTCTTATTGCTGTCGTAAAAGGTCTTACCAATAAAGAAATTGCCGAAACGCAGAACATATCTATACATACGGTTATTTCGCATCGTAAAAATGTAACACGCAAAACAGGAATAAAAACAATATCGGGATTACTGATGTATGCGCTTTTTAATAATCTTATTTCGGTGGAAGATATGCGTTAATACCAGCTTTTACTATCTTTTTAGATATTTATTTTTCAAAAGATAAAATGAAATTTTTGTAGCTCTCAGCGTTTTTAATTATATATTAAAGTTTAAGGTAAACTTTTACCTGTTTTATTTTTTTTATACTTTTGCCATACGAAACACGGTGATTTTCCGAACATGCTGTTTGGAAAATAAAAGGGAATTTGGTGAAAAGCCAAAACAGTGCCCGCTACTGTGATAACCACACAGTTTTTTGCACTTCATAAAGCCACTGTTGATATACCAACGGGAAGGCGGCAAAAACAGGTTAAAGTCAGGAAACCTGCCTGTTTCAGAACCATACGTTATATCCTCGGGGTCAGGGATGTAATGAAAAACAGATTTCTGTTTTTGAAATATATTGTAAAATATTAGCTTAAATTTTCTATTCATGAATGTTTTTCTCAAACGATTTCCCGTTACCTTGTTGGCGTTTCTTTTTGTGTCCTTTTCAGGGCAGGCAAATGCACATAAAAATGTGGTAAAACCTCAAAAAAAAGCCATATTGCTTGTGGCTTTCGGCACATCTGTTGCAGAAGCGCAGCGCGCCTTCGATAAGGTAGAAAACAAGGTAAAAAATACATTTCCGGATGTTGAGGTTCGTTGGGCTTATACATCTAAAATGATTCGCGAAAAGCTGAAGAAAAACGGCAAAATAATACTTTCGCCAACCGAAGCCCTTGCGCAATTAGGAGAAGAGGGTTTTACGCATGTATATGTTCAGTCGTTGCATATTATACCCGGTGAAGAATTTCATGACTTGGCTATTACCGTGAAAGCATTTAACAAGTTGCCTAAAAATATACAAAAAGCTACTTTAGGCGCTCCACTGCTTTCCCTTAATGCAGATATGGAGCGTGTAGCAAGCATTTTAGCAAAAAACGCACCTCAAGAGAGGAAGCCTTCGGATGCGCTTGTTTACATGGGACACGGCACCGCGCACGCCGCTAACGTGTATTATCCTGCCATGCAGTATTATTTTTCTAAAAATGATGCAAACATGTTTATGGCTACCGTTGAGGGCACCCCTACCTTGGATGATGTGATACGCGAATTGAAAAAGAAAAAAATAAAACGTGTGTGGCTTAAGCCTTTTATGCTTGTTGCCGGCGATCATGCCAACAATGATATGGCTGGCGAAGAAAAAGACAGTTGGAAATCAATACTGGAAAAGGAAGGCTTTGAGGTTCATTGTGTGCTGGAAGGCTTGGGCGAAAACGATGAAATAAACAATATGTGGGTACAACATCTCGAAGCACTCATGAAATAACACAAGAAATTCATATATTTATCTAAAATATTAAACACATTAACTTAATATAATTACATTTACATGAAGAAAATTTTAACATTACTGTTTATTACCGTTTTATCTTACCCTTTATGGGCACAAACATACAGCATAAAAGGAATTGTTAGAGAAAAGAATACATCAGAACCTATTGTAGGAGCCAATATCGTGTTAAAAGGCACCACCTTGTCCACCGCTTCCGATGCCAATGGGGAGTTTATATTAAAAAAAGTACCTTCGGGAAAATATGAATTGACGGCTTCTTTTGTGGGAATGAAACGTGTATCCCAAATTATTGCTTTGTCGGGAGATGTGAGTGCTATTGTTTTTGAAATGGAGGAATCTTCCCAAAATTTAGGTGAAGTGGTAGTTACGGCAACAGGTACGCACCATAGTCTTAAAAATGTGCCTGTGCAAACGGAAGTTATATCTAAACAGGATATTAAAAATATAGCGCCCCGCTCATTTGAGGAAATGACCATGTCCATAAGTCCTTCTTTTGATTATTCCCCGGGCGCCATGGGTTCTTTTACAAAGCTTAACGGATTGGATAATAACTTTTTTGTAATACTTATAGATGGTAAGCGCATGTATGGCGATATTGGCGGACAAAATGAAACCGGACGCATATCGCCGGATAATATTGAGAAAGTTGAAATTGTAAAAGGGGCTTCTTCAGCGCTTTATGGTTCAGATGCAATGGCGGGTGTTATTAACATCATTACCAAAAAAAACAAAAACAAAGTTAATTTTGAAAGTACTTCCCGTGTAGGAAAATATTATGATTGTCAACAATCAAACAGTTTGAACCTGAATGTTGGAAAATTCAGTTCCAATACACAGTTTGCACATAAGCAAACAGACGGCTATCAGCTTAGTACATTGGAATATATTGATCTGAAAAAAAATAAAAACACCAAACCTACCGACAGGAAAGCTGTGAACATGTTTTATGACAATTCGTTAAGTCAGAAATTTTCATACAGCATCACACCCAATATCAATGTGTATGCCCAAGGATCGTGGTACGAAAAAGAAATTCAACAACCGCAAACCGTTGCCGCGTATAATTTTTTCTATAAAGACCTCAGTGGCTCTGCCGGCATAAAATATAAAATAAGCAATCGCAGCAACATTACGCTCGACGCGTCATCCGATAACTTCTGGTATTATTATAAGTATAATCAGGATTATGAAAACAAGAAAACAAAAGAGAAATACACGAAAGACCAAAAAGTGCTGAATACCAAGCAAACGCTTAATAATTATAATCTTAAAGCGGTTACGGCTATATGTAAGCAACATTTGTTGAGCACAGGCGCCGAAATAGCGCAGGAAAAAATGGATTCAGACCGTGTAAAAAACGGTAATGCCGAAGTTTATACAATTGCTTTGTATGCACAGGACGAATATATGCCGTTGAAGAACCTTACCATTGTTGCAGGCGCACGTTTCTTTAATCATAAAACTTTTGGAAACAGTATTACGCCTAAATTATCTGCATTATACAATATTAAGGATTTTAATTTCAGAGCTTCGTTTGCACAAGGTTTTAAAACGCCCACTTTAAAAGAATTGTATTTTGAATACCAGAAAGGTGGTACGCTCTATTTGGGAAATGAAAATCTGAATCCTCAGAAGTCGGATTACTATTCGGCTTCCGTGGAGTACATCAGCGGGGGAGTTACGGCAAGCGTTACAGGATACGTAAATCAACTCAAAAACCTTATTGATTACATAGATGGACCCCAGCCCACAGCAGAGCAAAAAAAACAGGGCGTTAAAAATATAAGAATCCATGAAAATATAGCCAAAGCACAAACACAGGGCGTGGATTTCCTTGTAAATGCATATATGGGCTATGGTTTCACCGTGGGCGGTGGTTATTCGTTTGTAGATGCAAAAAACAAAACCGAAGATATAAGACTTGAAGGAGTGGCTGAAAACTACGGAACAGCCATGCTTAACTATAAATATAACATAAAGAACTATATTCTTAATGCCAATGTAAACGGGAGAATACAAGATGAAAAGTTTTTTAAAAACTATGGCAATGCCAAAGCATATAATCTATGGAAGCTTACCACTACACACACCTACCTTTTTATGCCGGGTTTATATGCCGAGGCTACCGTGGGGATAGATAATATTTTTAATTATGTTGATGATACCCCATATGGCGCGCATTATGGGACACTTTCGCCGGGGCGCAATGTTTTTGGCGCGCTGAAATTTGTATTTACCCGTTAAATATGAAACGCGGAGCATGAATAATTTCTTTGCCTCCTTATAATAAAATAAAAAATGATGTATGAAGAAAGTATTTATACAACTGCATAAAATAAGCGGCATAGCATTGTGCCTGGTATTTACGATTTGGTTTTTTTCGGGCATCATGCTTATTTTTACAGGGTTTCCGCGGTTTAAAAAAGCAGAAGCATTTGACCGCTTGCAAACCTTTACCCCCGCGAGCATAAAAGACATAGCATTTCCCGAAAATTTGTCACAAGGTGCTTTAACGATAGAAATGCGCAACAACAAAGCGGTTTATATTATAAGTAAAAAATCGGGAAAAACAATTTACGATGCGCACGCACTTGATTCCTTAGCCAAGCCCACGCGTGAAGCATGTATTGCTACTGCGCAACAATTAGTAAATGCCCCTATATTAAAAATAGAAGAACGTGCAGATGTAGATATATGGACTCCCCGTAAATCATATATTTCGCTGCTGCCATTTTATAAGGTTTATTTTAATGACAGAAATAAAACCCAAGTGTATGTATCGGTACAAAATGGCGAAATTATTCAAAAAACTACCCGCGCAACACGCATTTCGGCATATTTGGGCGCTATTCCTCATTATGCTATTTTCAATTACCTCAGTATAAAGCATCCTGTTTGGAAATCCGTACTTATAGCTCTTATCATCACAGGTTTTATCGTTTCCCTTTCGGGGATAATTGTAGGCTTTGTCCGCATGCGCCGAGGTAAAGGTTTTAAAGGGATTACGCCATTTAAAAACCCATGGTACAAGTGGCACCATCTCGCAGGCATATTTTTCGGTATTTTTGCACTCACATTCACTATAAGTGCCTATGTGTTGCAAGAAGGCGTTCCTCAATGGATTGCCAAGGACAAAGTAAAAATTGACTATGCGAAAAAATGGGAAGGAAAAAAAATAAAACGACATGCTTATGAAACCTCCTTTCCCGCACTTTTGCGTTATGTAAGCCATTTAAATGGCGTAAAACAGATAGAATTTTCTTCATTATTCGGTAAGCCCTGCTATGCAATATATTCAAACAGCTATGCGGAAAAATCCGTCGTATTATGCGAAAGCGATTCCGTCAGGCTTTTGAAAGCAATTCCTACGGAAGAAATTATAAAATATGCACATGCCGTTTTTGATTCCATAGGTATAAAAAGTATTTCCTCACAAAATAAACACGATTTATATTATACTTATACGCAAATGGGTTCACATCCATTGCCTGTTTATAGGGTTGAACTAAAAGATGCAAACCGTTCCGTGGTGTTTATTGCTCCGCTCACAGGCGAGATTACCTACATTCTTGACAATGAAAACCGTGCACAACGTTGGTTATTCTCGGCATTACACACGTTTAACATCGGATGGCTTAACCGTCATGCAACCATAAGGCAAATATTGTTATGTATGGTTTGTTTGGCGGGAATAATTATTTCTGTATCAGGTATTGTATTATCTGCCAAATGGATTGCAAGAAAAAGAAAGAAATTTTGCCGGAAAAAAGCATCTGAAAATTGATAATGATAAATTTATATAAACATGAAATATATATATACAAAAGTACTTTCTTTTATATTATTGTTGTTGTTAGCCGCATTCATCTCATGTATCAACAAAAACAACACAATACAGACGGGTAAAAATTTTGGAGGCACACTGGTGCCCATGAAATATGCGCATGGCTTCAGGATTTATCAAAAAGGCGATATGCGCCGTATTGTAATTTTAAATCCGACAGATACCTCATTGGTGATGGGCGATTTTGTGGTTACAAGAAACCACGCTGATGTGTCAAAAAATATTATCACGGTTCCGCTCAAACGCATTATTTCACTCTCATCCACTCAGTTGGCTTATTTTATAGGACTTGATGCTACCGACAATATTGTAGGTATAAACAGCAGCGAGTATTTATTCAATAAAAAACTAAAAAAACGTATAAAAGAAGGAAGTGTGAAGCGTTTAGGGAAAGAAGGTAATTTTGATGTGGAGAAAATAGCCGGTTTAAATCCTGACGTAGTATTTGTTTCGCCCATCAAAGCCGGCGGGTATGATGCGCTGAAAAGTCTTGGGTTGCAACTGATACCTATTACAGCTTACGATGAAAATACGCCGCTTGCACGTGCCGAATGGATTAAACTGATAGCTGTTTTTACAGGCAAAGAAGCACAGGCTGAACAAATGTTTAAGGAAATAGAAGCGGAATATCTGAAGCTGAAAGCATTAGCCGAAGGCGTAAAAAGCAGACCTACGGTTTTTTCGGGTAAAATGAAAGATAACAGTTGGTATTTGCCCGGAGGAGCTAGTTTTTATAGTAATTATTTTCGCGATGCCGGCGCCGATTATATTAATAAAGATAGTGATATTGGGGGTGTTACCGTTGATTTTGAGACAATATACAAGCAGGCCGCACATTCCGATTTTTGGCGCGTACGCACCAGCAGCGAAAACGGGTATAACAGCAAAATGCTTGTTGCCGAAAACGCTCGCTACGGCTATTTTGACGCATTTAAAAAACACAAAATATTACTTGTAAATATTCGCGAAACCCCTTATGATGAAATAAATCCCGTATGCCCTCACATCATGCTTGCCGATTATATTTCGTTTTTTCATCCCGAATTGTTACCGCATCATAAGCGTGTTTTTTATAGAGCAATAGATGATGCACCTTTAGAAGAGTCTGAAATAGACGATTTCTTTCACCTCAAAAAGTAATCATGATAAAAACACCCTTTGCATACAAAATGTCGATAAGCGTGGGCATGCTTACAGCCACATTTATACTTTTTTGCCTTAACCTTGCAATGGGTTCCGTGTATATTCCCGTTAAAGAAACTTTTGCTATTTTTATAAACGGACATTCGGATAACGTAATATGGGAAAACATACTCCTTCGCACACGGCTTCCGCAGGCTGTTACATCGGCAATGGCAGGCATGGGGTTAGGCATTGCCGGACTTATGATGCAGACTTTATTCAGGAATCCGCTTGCCGGACCTTCGGTATTGGGTATTTCCTCAGGCGCAAGCTTAGGCGTTGCTGTGTTGGTAATGGCTACAGGGGGAATATTTCATATATCGCTTAGTAATATGGGCATTTGGGGCGAACTTTCCATCATATCCGCTTCAATGCTTGGTGCTTTGCTTGTGTTAATGGTTATACTGGGTATATCACAAAAAATAGGGGGCACATTAAGCGTGCTCATCATGGGTGTAATGTTTGGCTATCTGGCTAATTCATTGGTAGGCATACTCAAGTTTTTCAGTCGTGAGGCTGATGTACACAACTATGTAATATGGGGATTGGGAAGTTTTAGCCGTTTATCAATGCAAAAATCATTTTTCTTTGCAGGAGCGGTATTTGTAACAAGTTTCCTGGCTTTTCTTTTGTCGAAGCAACTTAATCTTATATCCATAGGAGACAGGTATGCCATGAACTTGGGCGTAAAGGTAAAGCATGCCCGTTTTTTGATTATTCTGGTTTCGGGAATGCTCACGGCAATCGTAACCGCTTTTTGCGGACCTATTGTTTTTATAGGGTTAGCTGTTCCGCACATTGTAAAATATCTTATCCGCACATCCGATCACTTATATCTTATAAGTTACACGGCTATCACGGGCATGGCTGTTGCTTTGTTGTGTAACCTTATTGCCCGTTTGCCGGGATTGGATTCCAATTTACCCATTAATTCGGTAACGGCTTTTATAGGAGCTCCCGTTGTAATTTCCGTAATATTGCACAGAAGAAAACACAAAAGCGATGCAGAATAAAAGCTACGATATTCCGGAAAATAATCTCTTGTCAACTCACCCTTTGGTAGTACTTGAAAACGTGAGTATAGGCTATGGAAACGCGAAAATAGTAGCCCGAAAACTTTTTGCTACAATTGAGTGTGGACGTGTTGTATGTTTGTTGGGCTCAAACGGCACAGGTAAAAGTACGCTTATACGCACCCTTTGTGGCTTTCAGCATGCGCTTGAAGGACAAATAGTTTTAAATGATAAGCCTTTATCTGCATATTCACCTCAAAAGCTTTCAAAAGAACTGAGTGTAGTGCTTACAGATAAAGTGGATATTGCAAATGCTACTGTGGAAGAGTTTGTTGCTTATGGTAGAAGCCCCTATACTAATTTTCTGGGGCAACTAACCGATGATGATAAAACTATTATAGAAACGGCTATGGTTAATTGTCGCATCATTCATAAAAGAAATGAATATATAGCAAACCTGAGCGACGGCGAAAAGCAAAAAGCCGTTATTGCTAAATCCATAGCGCAAAATACGCCACTCATTATATTGGATGAGCCAACGGCTTTCCTTGATTTGCCTGCAAGGGTTGAAATTATGCAACTGTTGCGCATGCTTGCCGTAAAAGCAAATAAAGCCATTTTAATGTCAACTCATGATATGGATTTGGCATTGCAAATGGCTGATAAATTGTGGATATTGCATAAAAACGGACCCATAACGGAAGGCTGTCCCGAAGATTTGTTGCTTTCGGGGAGTTTTAACACGCTATTTGGCGAAAGCAACATAACGTTCGACATCAAAACAGGACTTTTTAAAGTATTTCACGAGTATAAATACGTGCTTCCGGTAAAAGGTCACGGATTTCACTACACCTTGCTGCGCAGAGCTTTTGCCCGCAACGGCATTAATCTTGTGCAAGCCGGTGAAGAAAAAGCGTTGCTGCTTGAAATTAATCCGCAAAATCCCGATGTTTACTCGTTTTATGCAGATAATATTTTGTTGCAAAGCACCAACAGCATAGAAAAATTACTCGGAATTGTAATTCAAAAACTTTCAACAACACATAGTACGGCAAAACATCAGGAAAACTCCTCTTATGATCATTTGTTTTGATGTGAATAGTATTGAAATAAAAACGTATAGATAAATCAAAAAAATAAACATTTATAAATGTCTGCATTGCATCCCATAACAGGAATAGGCTTGGGTCCGGGAGATCCGGATTTGATTACGCTCAAAGCTTTTAAAGCTCTGCAGGATGCGGACGTTATTTTTTATCCTGCTTCGGAAATAACAGAGGACAATACGATCAGTTTTTCTCTTGTTGTTTTACGTTGCTTAGGCTTTGAAGATAAAAGTGAGCCTTTGCTGTTGCCTATGTATGCGCATAACAGGAAAGATAATTATATAAATGCCTACAATATCGCGAAAAAAGCTTACCTCCAAGGGAAAAAGATTGCAATAGTGAGTGAAGGCGACATTTTGTTTTACAGCACTTTTGGATATATACTGGAACTTATACAGGCTGACAATATACCTTACTGCTTGATTCCCGGCATTCCTTCTTTTATACTTGCAACAGCAGCAACAGGAAAAGTTTTGGTAAACGGCAATAAAACGCTACGCGTGTTGGCTTTGCCGCAATCATTTGACATAATAAAGAAAAACTTATCTGCACAGGTAGGTTTGGTAGTGATGAAACCTAAAAAATTAAAGGGTTGGTATGCATTCTTAGCTGAAATTTCATCCCCTTTTTTTTATGTAGAATATCTGGGAACAGAAAAACAATTTATTACCGCTGATAAAGAAATGCTTAAAAATAGAGAAATTCCTTATTTTGCCATGTTTATCTTTTATACTTAAAAAAATTAACGTATTCGTCAATGACAAATAAAATATATATCATAGGCATAGGTCCGGGCGATAATTCGCAAATAACACCCGAAGCGCAAGCTGCCATCGCCGCATCGTCTGTTATCATAGGATATAAACCTTATATTAAACTGATAGAAAACCTTATTGAGGGTAAAGAAATTCTGAGTACGGGCATGAAAAAAGAAAGGGAGCGGGCTTCTCTTGCCTTTGCCAAAGCGCGTGAGGGGAAAACGGTTGCCGTAATAAGTAGTGGTGATGCTTGTGCTTATGGAATGGCTCCGCTTATGTGGGAAATGAAAGCGGAAGAAGATATTTCCGATGTGGAGTTGCAAGTAGTTCCCGGCATAAGCGCCATGTTTGCAGCTTCGGCATTATTAGGCGCGGCTTTAGGACACGATTTTTGCGCCATATCGCTCAGCGATTTGCTTACACCCTGGCAAGTGATAGAAAAAAGAATTGAAGCGGCAGCCTCGTCAGATTTTGTAACAGCCATTTATAATCCATATAGCAATGATAGATATTGGCAATTGCACCGGTTAAAAGAAATATTTATGCAATACCGAAGCGGGAATACACCTGTGGGTATAGCCCGCCAGATTGGACGTGCGGAACAGCACATACAAACGATTGCACTTGCAGCGCTCGAGCCTGAAAAGATAGATATGTTCACCTTACTTTTAATCGGGAATTCACAGTCCTATATCCATGAACATGCAATTATAACTCCTCGCGGCTATTACGGTAAGGGAAAAAACGAAGCCGATAATATCGGTCGGCGGATTATGAATGAGAGCTTTCGTCACATTCTTTCGGAGCTTGATACCAAAGGTTTATCGGATGAACAACTTTGGGTTTCGTTGCATTGTATCCATACTACGGCAGATTTTAATATTGCCCAAATGCTTTACCTCACGCCTGATGTGGTTTCGCGCTTGCATGCAAAGTTTTTTTCCTGCACACCTCCTGTTATTGTTACCGATGTGCGGATGGTAAAAGCCGGCATAAGAGAAAAATTTGTACGCCAATTAGGTATAGAAATAAAATGCTATCTGGATGATGAGCGGACAACTGAAACTGCATCTGCTTATGACATTACGCGTACACAAGCAGGTATAAGGCTTGCCGTAGAAGAACATCCCGATGCTGTTTTTGTATTCGGCAATGCCCCCACGGCATTAATAGAGCTTACAAAATTTATCAGGCAGGGCAAAGCGGATCCGATAGCTGTAATAGCGGCTCCTGTAGGATTTGTAAACGTAAAAGACTCAAAGTGGCGATTGAAATACGGATGCCCGCAAACACCTGCCATTATTGTAGAAGGGCGCAAAGGCGGAAGCAATGTAGCAGCTACTATCATAAATGCCATATTGTCGTGGAATGAAGCCCAAAATATGCATCCGGGCGAAGGAGTATAAAAAATGCAAAAATTTTTAGTTAATGAAATTCACAGTTATAGGTATATCCGATAAAGAACATCCGGCTTTTAGTCCCGAAATAAAAGAGAAAATTAAAGAAGGTTCTTTTTTTGCGGGTGGTGAAAGACATTTGGGTTTAATAAAGGAGCTTTTGCCGGATAATTATACCTGGATAAATGTTTCGGTTCCGTTGGATAATTTTTTCTCGACTCTACAAAAACAGCATGACGAGTGGATAATTTTTGCATCAGGCGACCCGCTGTTTTTTGGCATTGCCAATACCCTCAGGCGTCATTTCCCTGATTCGGCAATAGCCGTATATCCTCACTTTAACTCACTTCAGCAGCTTGCCCACGTGCTTAATTTCCCATACGGAATGGCACGCATTGTAACATTAACGGGCAGACCATGGGCACATTTCGATAAAGCCCTCCTTGACAATGAATGTTTTATGGGTATTCTTACAGATAAAAATAAAACACCTGCATCTATCGCCTCCCGCATGTTGGAGTTTGGATATGATAATTACCTCATACACGTAGGAGAACATATGGGAGGCAGCAAACAACATGTCAGAACACTTTCGTTAGCTGAGGCGGCATCCGCAAGTTTTACCATGCCCAATTGCTTGTTTCTGGAGCAAACACACCCAAGACCACAACAGCAAGGCATCCACGATAACGAATTTAACACATTGTCCGGTCGTCCGGCTATGATAACCAAGATGCCTATACGCCTTGCATCACTTTCTCTTATGGGCATAAAACAACGCAGCGTGTTTTGGGACATAGGCGCTTGCACAGGCAGTATTTCGGTGGAGGCAAAAATAATGCAGCCATTATTGGATGTGCACAGCTTTGAAATACGTGAAAACAGTAGAGAACTTGTGATGTCTAATGCAAAAAAATTTGGTACGCCTATTTCTTTTTACCAAGGCGACTTTCTGCAAACAGACGTAGCGGATTTGCCGTTGCCGGATGTGGTATTTCTTGGCGGATATGGCGGAAACATGCACCAAATACTTGATAAAGTTTCCCTTTATCTCAAAAGTACGGGTATTATTGGTTTTAATGCCGTTAGCATCCAAAGCAAAGATATGTTTATGCAATGGGGCAAAGAAAATCATTTTAATTTACTGGATGTGTCAACCATACATGTGGATACATTTAATCCTGTTACCATTATAATTATACAAAAAATATAGCCATGCACGCCATTATAACTTATTCAAAAGCAGGTAAAAGCTTAGCTGAGAGGCTGATAAATGCCGGATTTAAAGCGGATTTATACGCGCATAATGGAGAAAATAAAGTAAGCGTAAGAGAAGAAACAAAAATATTATTTGAAAAGTATAAAGCGCTGGTTTATATAGGCGCATTGGGTATTTGTGTCCGTTCTATTGCACCTTTTTTAAAAGATAAAAAACATGACCCCGCGGTAATTAATATAGACGTGAATGGTAATTTTGTGCAATCTGTTTTATCAGGACATATAGGAGGTGCAAATGAGCTTACTTCTGAAATATCAAGACTTTTAGGGAGCATTCCTGTGATTACCACTGTGAGCGATACCACCCAGAAATGGGCGCTTGATTTGCTTGCAAAACAATTTAATTGGAAAATGGAAACAACGGCAAATCTTACGCAAGCTATGGCTGACTTTGTGAATGATGAACCCGTTGCGCTGCTTCTTGAAATAAAAGATGAAGGCACTTCTTTTCTCGAAAAATCATGCCCTTCTCATGTAGAAGTTTTTTATGATGTCAATCTCCTGCATTCTCAAAAATATAAAGTAATTCTCGCGGTTACCCCATTTATTCATAGCTTAGGCAAACAAGCTATATATTATCGTCCGCCTGTGTTGCATTTAGGCGTTGGGAGTCAGCGGGGTGTAGATGCTACAAGTTTAGGAAATGAATTGGTTAAAGCTTTACATAGCAAAGGAATTTCGGAGCAGTCCATTGCATCCATGGGTTCGATAGACATAAAAAAAGAAGAAAAAGCTTTTATTGAATTTGCCCACCATCATAATATTCCGTTTCTCACTTTCAGTGATCAAATGCTTTGCCTATACCAAGTGCCAAATCCTTCGCAGAAAGTGCAGGACGAAGTAGGGTGTAGGAGTGTGGCGGAGGCTACAGCCATGCATTTGTCAAAAAACGATTTGTGGATAGAAAAAACAAAGGTAAAAGCCGATGATAAGTTTTTTACTTTTGCGTTGGCTTTTAACCGTCATAATGAGCGCAAAGGGCATGTGGATATTGTGGGCGCAGGTCCCGGTGACCCGAAACTTGTAACCGTGAGGGGAAAAGAATTACTTGAGCATGCCGACCTTATTCTGTATGCAGGCAGTCTTGTTCCCAAAAGACTTACGGAATATGCAAAAAAAGGTTGCTTGGTACGTAGCTCAGCCGATATGGATTTACATGAACAAATAGCGTTAATGGAGCAATACTATCGAAAAGGACTTTCTGTTGTGCGCCTACATACCGGCGACCCCTGCATATATGGCGCCATACAGGAGCAGATGAATATAATGGATGAAAAAGATATGAATTACAGTATCACACCGGGAGTGTCTTCTTTTCAGGCGGCTGCGGCAGCTTTAAAATCTCAATTTACCATTCCCGAGGAGGTTCAAACCATTATACTAACAAGGGGTGAAGGACGCACTCCCATGCCTGAGCGCGAACAATTGCATAAATTGGCACAGTCGCAAAGTACCATGTGTATATATCTTAGCGCCGGTATGGCAGGGAAAATACAAACCGAATTGTTAATACACTATCCTGCTGATACGCCTGTGGCAGTATGTTATAAACTTACGTGGAAAGAAGAAAAAATATGGCAATGCAAATTAAACGAACTGGAAAAAACGATTATGGAAAATAATCTTTCCATGACCACTTTGATAGTGGTAGGCAAAGCCATTGGCAACAGAACAGGAGAATCAAAACTTTATAATAAACATTTTTCGCACGCATTCAGAAAATGATACTGGTATTTGGCGGCACCACCGAAGGACGCATGGTAGCACAGCTATTGCAAACCATACAACTTCCGTTTTTTTATTCCACAAAAACGGGGGTGCGGCAGGACGTGCCTGCACATTACTGTATTGCAGGAGCCAAAAATATTGAAGAAATTGAATATTTCTGTAAATCAAAAGATATAAAACTCATTATTGATGCCGCGCATCCTTTTGCATCCGAGTTGCATCATAATATAGCAAAGGTGGCCTCAAACACAGGTATTGAAACATTGCGTATCGAACGCGAACCCATTGATGTGGCTGACTATGCACACGTTACAATTTTTGATTCGTTTGAAAGTTTAACAGAAGCTTTTTGTAAAAGCACCTACAATAAAGCATTGGCTTTAACCGGCGTGCAAACTATCAGTAAACTGCAAAAAGCCTGGCAAGAGAAGCAGATATATTTTCACATACTCGATACACCTCATTCAGCAGAAACAGCCATTAAATCAGGAATTGATAAAAAATTTATTATCCCTGAAGATGCCATGCTATCTGAAAAGCGCATGCTGGAACTGATTAACGAAACAGATGCAGCGGTTGTGTTAACAAAAGAAAGCGGACAAAGCGGAGGGTTGCTTGCAAAAATAAAGGTAACACAGCAAGCGGGTATTCCTTTATGGATTATAGCACGTCCGTCTATGCCCTCGTTTAGCCACACCGTTTTTGGAAAGAAACAAACCTTGCAAACCATTTTGGCGCTAAAGAAAAGCATACTGAAAGAGGATGTATTACGAACAGGATTCACTACGGGTACATGTGTGTGTGCTGCCCTAAAGGCATGTGTGACAGCCTTGGAAGATGGCGTTTTCCCTGAAGTTACCGAAGTATTCCTTCCTGACGGCACAAAAGCGGTTTTCCCTGTTTTTCCTCAGAAGCTTTCATATCCTGTGGCATCGTGTACGGTTATTAAAGATGCGGGAGACGATCCGGATATTACCCATGCCAAGGAAATTGGTTGCCAAGTGAGATATACTGATCTGCAAAATATTTCTTTTAAAAGAGGCATTGGCATTGGCATAGCTACCTTGCCCGGACTTAAAGTGCCTGTGGGTGAGCCTGCTATTAATCCGCAGCCAAGACACATGATGGCAGAGTTGATAGAAGAGCTGTCTGCTTTTTACGGAATTGAGAAAGGTTTTGAGATAACCCCATTTGTGCCGGAAGGAGAAAAACTTGCCCTCCAGACCTTTAACGGACGGGTGGGTGTTACAGGAGGTATATCCATATTGGGAACTACGGGGCGGGTATTTCCTTATTCTTCCGCGGCTTTTTTAGATGCATTGCGTCAGCAGATACATGTAGCAAGTGAGTTAGGGGCTGAGCGCATTGTAGCCACATCGGGTAAAAGAAGCGAAAAAATGTTGCAACAATATTGCCCCAACCTGTGTAATCAGGCATTTGTGCAATACGGCAATTTTGTAGGCGAAACCATAAAAATAGCTACAGAAGAAGCTTTTAATTATATTACTATCGGCATTATGTTGGGTAAGGCAAGCAAGCTGGCAGAAGGGCATTTGGATACCCATAGCAGGGAAGTACTTTTTAACCCGAAATTTGCAGCAAAGCTGGCTTCAGAATTGGGTTATCCTAAGTCCGTTTGTAACAAAATCAAAACATTGGCGCTTGCCAATGCCATTCCGGATATTATTCCGTTTTCGCCACAAGAAGCTTTTTATAAAGAAATTGCAAGCCGCTGCCTGAAAGTGTGCCGTGATGCCGCCCCTGCGGGGACTATGATAGAAATCGCTCTTTTTGTGGGGGAAAATGAGCCTGTTATTGTACAATAGCTCATCTCTTTTCATGTATTATCCCCCAAAAAGGGGATTCATTTCATAAAAAATCATTATAAGTAGGGATTGTTTTGTTGATTAAAAGCAAAGACCTTTGTCTCGTTAAGTGGATTTAATCCAAATAAAAGGTTAAATTAATATAAAATGCCCATGCAATGAGGTTGCCGTAGAAGAAGATGCCATAATCGGGATAGGGGTAGCTTTGGAGACATCCTCATTTGCAAAAGGGCGATGAGTTAATTAAAGAGAAAAGATTAATAAACATAGTTTTATTATAAACTACAAACAAAATGAGCGAGTTAATAGAAATAACAGAAACGAATTTCAGCACAAGAATATTTTATGCATGTTCTGATTCTTTTTTTGAAGCGGGATGGCATCAAGGCAAACATTTGCCTTCGCGCATGTTGACCAAAAGAAAGCAGCAAAATGCCACAACAAATCATTCATTTTCAAAAACGGAGGGTTCTTCTGCTTGTAAAAATGGTTAATGGAAAGGGGAAATATATTTTGTGCAGTAACTTGATATAAGAAATTAAAGACTTGTTTTTACTCTATAAATTATTTTGGACAAAAACCCCTGCTATTTTTAAGCACATCAAAGTTGCATTATAGCGAAAACGTAAGCCAAAAGATAAGCTTTATGCAAAAGTGCGTTTAAAATATCATTGAAAAGAATATTTGCATGACTCTAACACAAGCAGGGGTAGTCCGGAATAAAAATATAATTGAATTCTATTGGTTAGCAAGGAAAGATATATAAAACGTTAAGGAAATTTTATAAAACACAATAAATACAATAGTATGGAAAAAGTAGGAATATTTTATGGTTCTACCACAGGCAACACAGAAGCTGTAGCAAAAAAAATACAACAAGCGTTGGGAACTGACAATGCAGAGGTATTTGATGTTTCATCGGCTAAGGCTAAAGATTTGGAACAGTTTGCCAATTTAATTTTCGGAACTTCTACATGGGGAGTGGGTGATATTCAGGATGATTTTGACAGTTTTCTTTCTGAAATAAAAAACGCGAACTTGGAAAATAAAAAAGTAGCCTTGTTTGGCTGTGGTGATCAGGACTCATATCCCGATTCGTTTGTTGACGGTATGGGGCAAGTATGGGAAGCTTTACAGTCTAAGCCATGTAAGCTGATAGGCGAAACAGAGGTGAATGGTTATAACTACTCGGCTTCGCGTGCAGAGGTAAACGGGAAACTTGTTGGTCTTGCTATTGATGAAGATAATCAAAGTAATCTTACCGACAACAGGATAAAAGAATGGATACAATCTTTATCAGATAAGCTAAATTAATTTTTCTTCATGCTCATATATTTTAATTAGTTTAAGTACTCGAAGAGTTGGAGTTCGTCTCAAAAGCAATAACAGTTAAAGCCAAAATGTGAAGAAAAAGTAAGCGTAAAGTACATAAGTAATTGATTTTTAGAATAATAATTTTTGATTTATTTTGCATCTCTTTTGTGTACTTTGCTGTTAAAAATGCTTTTGAGGCAACTCTTTCTCTCTTTTTTTCAACAGCAGAAAGGAAATAAATGAAAAGCATACAGGAGGCAGCAAAATTATCTCCAAACTTTAAAATTTTTATACACCATGTATATGAATATCAGAAAGGCGTTAGAGATTTAGTATTGCACACAATGAACAGTGATGAGGAAAACATGGTAAAAGATGTTTTAAAAAGAAAAAAAATAGATTATTTCATACAAAAAGTAACGGAAAAAAAGATAAATATTTTTTTTGGTGACAGGCGTTGCGTAAACGTAATAAAGTCATTCGAAAATCACTCTCTTTCAAAACTTACCGATGAACAGGATTTTATGTTAGGCATTATGCTGGGTTACGATCGTATGATACAATATGAAAGATATCTGAAAAAAATAGGCGCAACCAACCCAAGTGTACCATTCCAACTAAATGATGAGGTTACTAAAAAGAAATTATACGTGGTATAAAGTTTAAAGGGAGAATATACTTAAAGAACAATTTTGCCATGATACACATTATAAATAAAACACTTAACGGGATAATTTTTAAATGCAGCCGCTGCCATAAGATACATATAGGTTTTAAAAATCTGAACTTTAATTTTTCCGAACAAGAATTTAAATCTTTTGCCTCTTATATAAAAGGTATTGACGGTTTATATTGGGAATGTGTAAATAACGAAACCATTTTTGAAAGAAAAATAAGAATTGCTACGGGCATACACACTTTTAACATACTCCTTAGTAATGACGAGCTGGAAGAACTTAAGGCGTTGCTTTCAACTTCCGGCGTTTCGGTAAAAAAGAACGTATTGAACGATCTTTGTTTGCATCACCATCTTAATTAATCACAATAATGACTTTATACATTTGATTGCCATTTTATTGTATTCCATTGTTTCGGTTAATAAACCTGAAGAGGTTTCCGGCAGCGACGGTTAGCCGCTGCCGTTTTTTCTATAATCACGGAAAATATCCCGCATTAAAAACAATAGAAATAAAATGCACACTATACTTACATATTCCTTGCTTAAAAAAATATATGTCGCTGTAATTATTATCAGAAAAGGAATATATTTTAAGCTATACCTTTTAAAATAGTATGCAAAGTTTTGTAGGGGAGGCTCTATACAAAAATCTTTAGGTTTTATATTAAAATTAGGCTTAAAAAATAGCGGAATAGAATGCCGATTGTCTATAAATCCTAATATACCGGCTATTGCGCACAATGTAGAAATAAAGTAAAGAAAATATACCGCAAAGTAATCAAATCTGGTTTGTTTATTTACATGATATGCGGCAAAAAAGGTGAAAACACCTGAAAGTATTACGATGAGAGGTTTTATATATTTCTTACTTCCTCGCTTTAAATGCATATGATAAGAAAAACTATCCTTCTTTTATAATATTATAAACAGAATCTCTTTCGGCAGGCATCCTGCGGGCATCTTTGATTGCTTTGCATATTTCGTCGGTGGTAAACGATGGGTTTTCCTCAGCGCCGGCTAATGAATATATTTTTGTAGAGTCGTTTATGGTTCCATCCAAGTCGTCAACGCCGAAAGAAAGGGATAATGCAGCCATTTCTTTACCTACCATGGGCCAATACGCTTTGAGGTGGGGAATATTATCAAGAAATATGCGTGTGATGGCATAATTTTTTAAATCCTCAATCACAGTGGTTTCTTTGATATATGACATCTCGTTGTTTTTATTCTTATATTTCAGTGGGATAAACGCGTTAAAGCCCCCTGTTTTATCTTGTAAGTCGCGTAGGATTTGCAAATGGTGTATGCGATGTTGTATTTTTTCTATATGCCCGTATAGGATAGTTGCATTTGAAGGAATGCCTAATTTATGTGCGGTTTCGTGAATTTTAAGCCATGCTTCCGTACTTGATTTTTTACCGCAAATTTCTTCTCGTATTTTATCGTCAAAAATTTCGGCTCCTCCACCGGGAATAGAGTCCAAGCCGGCATTTTTCAACATTTGTAAACCTTCTTCGAAGCTTAATCCCGCTTTATTTATCATATATTCCAACTCTATGGCGGTATATGCTTTTATGTGTACATTGGGTTTTGCAACAGCTTTTACTTGTTTAATCAAGTCGGCGTAGTAGTAGATGTCGCGAGCAGGATGTACCGCGCCCACAATATGCACTTCTGTGATTTCATTTCCTAAGAGCCTTACTTTTTCTACCATTTCGGAGATGCTAAATTCCCAGGATTCCTTTGCCTGATGGTGAGAGTAGGAACAAAATTTACAATCGTAAACACAAATGTTTGTAGGTTCTATGTGTACATTGCGGTTATAAAAAACATAGTTTCCTACTTTGTGTTTGCGTGCTTCATTTGCCAGAAAGCCTAATAATGATAAATCAGCTTGTTCATATAAAGCAATGGCTTGGTTGGCTGAAATTCTTTTATTATCAAGTATGTTAGCTGCAATACTTTCTATTTCTTCCGAAATGGAGATGGTATGGATAAAATCTTTGAACATCATTTTTAACTTAATTAACAACGATAACCTTCTGTGTTTGCACGGTTTGCCCTTGCTTAATTTGTAGTATGTACATGTTTGAAGATTTAGGCATGGCTATGGTGTACACATTTTTTAAAGGTTTGGAAAACTTATACTGGTTTATCAACCGTCCCTGCATATCAAATATGTCAATGTAAACGTCGTGATTATTATCCTGATTGCTGTCAGCGTTTACCACAATATTAATATTTCCGTCCAGCGTGGGATTAGGGTAGGCTAATTGTCTCACATATACATATGTAGAAATTGTATCAAAAGAGTTTTCTCCTTCAACGCGTAACAATATTTTAAATTTTCCCGTATGGTTAAATGAAATACCTGCGGGATTTTGCTGTGAAGATGAAGATGGAGAGCCTCCTTCAAACGTCCATTGCCATGATTTTATTTTGCCTGCCGAAACATCTTTGAAATCAATTGTGGCATCGGGATAAATAATAGTTTTATTAGGAATAAAATTGGCAATTACCGAATTGTTAAACGTACTTCCTACAAAAGAGGTTTTGCCTGTAGATAAAGGATCTAACCAACTTTTTAATTGATATTCGGGCGTATTTCCGTTTTTATCCCAGTGATAAGACATTCTTCCGTATGAATCCGGATCTTCGGGAGTGCTGCAATAGCTTCTTCCGCCCGTTAATGTGCCGACTATTAACCCTTTATCGTTAAATAAAGGAGACCCGGAAGAACCCGGTTCGGTAATACCATGGCCATTTTCTGTTTTAGCCCAACTTACGCTCCAGTGCGTAGGATAGGAGGATTCATAAGATGTTATCTGTAGGGGTTTTATGTATGTGGATATTTTTTTTACATCTCCTTCGGGGTGGTGTATGCCTACACCTGAGGGTGAAGATATTTCACTGATGTCCCACCCATTATAGTAGGGCTTGTATAACAAAGGCACGTTTGACAATAACTTTACCAATAAAAAATCCGATTTTATAGGTGAATTGGGGTCGGGGATGGCTATACGCGTTGCGCCTACCATGGTATGCGACTCGGTGTTTCCGATATTTTCACATCCGGGATACTCATAATTAAAATAAAATACCCATTTTTTATAGTCGTCATCCGTGGAGGTAATATCATTTACTCCTAAGCTACAATGATAAGCGGATAAGATATAAGGTGTAAAATCTTGCTTGGTATTGCTAACCAAAGAACCGGAGCAATAATATTTGTCGCCTCCTACACTTGTCAATAGCTTTACTACTCCTTGCTTTTGCTTTTTCCATGCCATGCCCTCCACGCAATTTACATTTACCTCACATTCGGCTGCAGCACTCCTTGTATAATTGATTTTGTTGTTAGCTATGGTGGCGCCTCGGTATAAATAAGTAATGGCTGAAATTTCGATATCGGGAGTTTCTTTAACGCTTGCCGGCGCATTATATTCTATCACGCATTCATCGCCGGGCAAAGGTTGAGTTGCAAAAATACCACCACCGTTTACCTCTTCTTGTGTAAATGCACCTATAAGATTGCTATAATTTGCCGTATAAACATAAAATGATGCCTCTTGAGGAAGCTTTACTTTTGAAAATATTAATCCTATGCCTATTGCTTCTTTGGAGCGCAGGTGCAATCGCCACACCCGATTGCCGTTTTCAAGCGTAGTCCATTCACCTGCATTTTCTGTTGTGAAAAATGCCGGAATATCAATACCTACGCGATAAGCTTTGTTCCATTTATTGCTTTCGTTGTCCTGAGCTTGTAATATGGCTTTATTGGGGGCTACCACATCAAATATGGCAAGAGCAGATTTTAATTTAAAACCGTGTTCGTAATAACTTAGGGGTTTACCTCCCCGTTGTATTTGGGAAAATCCTTGGATGGTGGGAAGTAAGAAAAGTAAAAGAAGAATATATGAGCGAAATAAATATTTCATTAGGCGTAATTTTATTAAATAATTCAGCAAAAGTACAAAATTAATAGATGTTGTAAATTCTTAGATGCACATTATACTATATCGGTTGCAAATATGTGTTTTGGAATAGCTGAAATAAAACCGGCTTCGAGCGCTTTATTAAACATGCTTATAATTGCCGATTTTCCTGTTATTCCCAGCTCTAAAGAATATGAATTAACATACAGGTTAATATGCTTGCGCATGACATCTTCGCTCATTTCCTGTGCATTACAGGTTATAAATTCCGGAAGGGTAGGCATGTTGGCGTTTTTATTTGCATATTCAATACTTTTGAAAATTAACTTATTTACCCTTTTCATTATTTCGGGGGAGACGCGTTTGTGCGCGGCAATACCACCTAACGGAACAGGCATTGAGGTTTTTTTCTCCCAAAGTTCTCCTAAATCTGCTATTTTCACAAGTCCCTTTTGTTCATAGGTAAACCTGTTTTCGTGTATAATTACACCTGCATCTACATATCCTTTCAAAATTGCATTTTCAATATCCGAAAACAACATTTCCTTTTTTGTGACGGGATAAGGCATGGCTAATGAAAACAGCATATTTGCAGTTGTTTTTTCTCCGGGAATGGCAATGGTTTTATGTTTTAAATCTTCTAAAGTATATCTGTTTTTGGCTATAAGCAGAGGTCCTGTGCCAAACCCCAGTGCTGATCCGGCATCCAGCATATAGTAGGTTCCGGCTAAGGAAAGAAAAGAAAAAAAACTCAGCTTGGTAATATCATAGGTTTGTTTTTCGGCAGCTTCGTTAAGTTCTTGTACATCTCCTAAATGATATGTGAAATCTAAGTCTTCCGTGTCAATTTTTTTATTTACTAATGCATCAAAAATGTACGTATCGTTAGGGCATGGAGAAAATGCCAGTGTTAGCTTGTGCATGCTTATTCGTTTAAAAGATTTAAAATAAATTCATTTAAATTTTTAACTGCAAGGGGAATATTCCAGGTAGAGGTATCTCTTGTTTCAATGTAATTAGATATTGAACGAACCTGCATAAATCTTATACCATAAAGCTTTGCCACATACATAAATGCCGCACCTTCCATAGATTCCAAATCTACGGGATTTGTAGATAGAAATTGCTTGATATGCCTGCTTTTTCCGTGCGATTTATTTACCGTAACTCCGCTAACTTCGGTTACTTGCTTAAGCAATTGACTGTCAAAAATTGAGGTATTGATAATTTTCCCATCCGTAAATGGGAAATCGTTGGCATTTAATAATTTTAAATCGATGATAGATAAAAATCCTTGTGGACTTTCAGCGCCCAATTCAGGAAAATAGTCTGATGTTACATTGCAAACCTCACCAATTGCAAGGTTTTTATTAAAACTTCCTGCAATACCTGCATTTATAGCTACATCATACCTATATTTTTGCAGGTATAATGTGGTAAAAACAGCGGTTTGTACCATGCCAACGCCTGTTATAAGTACGTCAATCCGATAATCGGCGTAGGTATAGCGGGTAAGAAAACCATTCAGTTTGCGAACTTTTTTAAAAAACAACAATAACTCTCTTATTTCCAACTCTGTAGCTGATACAAGTAAAATTTTCATTATCCGACTTTTAAAGTTGTAATAAAATTAAGTAATAAATTATTGTAATTGCAATAGTTTAACACATTTTTTGAAAATGTCGGTATTATCCTGAAAGCCGGAGAAAATTTCTGCTCCCGGTCCGTATGCAAATAAAGGAACCATACAGGCTGAATGTTGTTTTCGGTTAAATCCTGTTTTTACTTCGCCTTTCTCAATATTTCCGCCGTTAATGCTTAGCCCGCCGGTTTCGTGGTCGGCTAAAACTATTATAAGGGTGTTCCCGTCATTTTTTGCAAATTCCAATGCTTTGCCTACCGCATCGTCAAAGTCTTTAAGTTCGCCCAGCAAATAGGCTTCATCATTTTTATGGCATGCCCAGTCAATCTGCGAACCTTCAATCATGGCAAAAAAACCCTTTTTGTTTCGGGATAAAATTTCCAAAGCTACTTCGGTTCCTTTTGGCAACATATCACCACGTCCCTCCGCGTAAGTCATTAAATCGTCATCTGCCAGAAGGGCAGCCAACTTCTTTGTATTTTCAACTTCCACATTATACACACAGTGTTTTTCTATGGTGTACCCTTTCTTTTTCAGGCTGTCAAGCAAGTTTAACGAGTCTTTACGATCGATGAAATTTTTCAATCCACCGCCAATCATTACATCTAAATTATGTTTAATGAAATCAAGTGCAATATCCTCATGGTTAGAACGGCTTTTAGTATGAGCCACAAATGCGGCGGGTGTGGCGTCCATAAGTGTACAGGTAACCACTAAGCCTGTTGCTAATCCTCTTTTTTCAACAAGTTCAACAATGGTGGTTTGGGGAATACCATTCACATCAACGCTTATGCTTCCATTGTTGGTTTTAACGCCTGTTGCCATGGCAGAGCCCGCAGCTCCGGAGTCGGTTATGATATCGTTTGCCGAATTAGTTTTTACAAAACCACTCACGGGCATGGTTGTAATATTCATATTTCCTTTTTTTGCAACGTATCCGGCATAGAGTTGCGCGGTACCCATGCCATCTCCCACCATCAGGATAATATTTTTAGGTGTAGGGGTATTATTTTGTGCAAAAATTGTAGAAAAGTAAAAAATAGAGCTTAAAAGAATAAAATATTTTTTTGCCATGTTTAGTATATTTTAGCATATTAGAATTTGCAAAATAAAGCATAAAATGAATGCCAAATGTTAGAAAATTAACAAATAAAAAATACCGGAACAATTATGCTCCGGTATTTTAATTATTATGAAATTTCAGCTAATTATTTTTGAATGTTAGGTAATTCAAGACCATAACCTTTTTTACGGTCTTCAGCTTTAAGCATAATGCCTAAAATAAATGCTAAAACGCCTAAAGAAGCGAAAATCAGCATAGGTATGGTGTAGTTATATTGCAATGGATCTGTAACACCAGGGTTGGTTTTTCTTAATGCAGCTCCAATAAGCATAGGAAATGCAAATAATCCAATGTTTTGAATCCAGAAAATTACTGCATACGCTGATCCCAATAGACGGTTATCAACCAACTTTGGAACGCTGGGCCATAAAGAAGCAGGAACAAGAGAGAAGGAAATACCCAATAAGATGATAGCGAAAAATGCAATAATAGGTCCTACTGCACCATTCCCTTTCAATGCAGGCAATGCCAAGGCAAATACTAAATGACAGATAATCATTAATATGGCACCTAATATAAGCATAGAAGCTCCTTTACCTTTTCTGTCAAGGAAATTGCCAAGAAATGGGGTAATGGCGGCTGCACCTAAAGGAAATACGGAAAATATCCATCCGGCTTTTTCTGCTGAGAATCCTAAATTACATTGCAACATGTTAATTGCATATTTTTGGAATGGGAAAATTGCAGAGTAATATAATACACATAATAATGCCACCATCCAGAATACTTTACTGGAGATAATTAATTTTAAATCTTTTATTTGGAACGGATCTTCAGGTTCTTCTCCACTTTCACCCATTTGGGTTTCAAGCTTTTTATCCATAAAGAAATAAATTGTAAAACTAATGAGTCCTACTAAAAGAAGTATCAAGCAAAATAATACGGAACGCGATACATTAGGCACGCCATGTAAATTTGCAAAGAAAGGAGATACCAAAACAGCTGCAGCCACTCCTATACGCGCAATGGCCATTTCTAATCCCATAGCCAAAGCCATTTCTTTGCCTTTAAACCATTTCACAATTCCTTTAGATACGGTAATTCCTGCCATTTCAACTCCACAGCCGAAAATCATAAAACCGATAGCTGCCATTTTAGCTGAAGAAGGCATTCCTTTATAGAATGGGAAAAAGTTCCAAAAGCCTTGAAGGAAAGAATCAGCACTGCTTCCTGCAAATGCATTGGATACGGCAAAATATTTAACCCATGCTCCAAATACCATTAATACACCTGATAGTAATGCAGTATATCTTACCCCGATTTTATCAAGAATAATACCTGCAAATATCAAAAAGAAAACGAATACGTTTAAAAATGTTTCACTTCCTTGATAGGTGCCATAAGCCAAAGGATCCCATCCTTTTGTCTCTTGCAGCATTGCTTGTAGTGGAGAAAGAATATCCACAAACATATAGGCAAAGAACATCATCAATGCCAATAAGACCAAAGCCGTCCATCTAAATGCGGGAACGTCTTTCATTAATTTTTGAACTTTTTCTGTCATTTGTTTACACGTTAAATTTTTATCAAATTATTTACTGTTTTTAAAAAATTATATTTTTTCTACATACAAATATCTGTCTTTTTCCCTGAAATCTGCAAATAAATTTATGTTTTTGTAATTATTTTTTTTCAATAAGGCTTTCATTTGCTCACCATAGTTTTCATTAATTTCAAACCAAATATGCCCCTCGTGTTTTAGTTTGGCGTTGCAGAAATAAATGATTTGTTCATAATATTTGAGCGGGTGATGATTAGGTACGAAAAGCGCCAAATGAGGCTCGTGCGCTAAAACATTCATTTGCATATCTTCTTTTTCCTGTTCGGTAACATAAGGCGGATTGCTTACAACCAAGTCAAAGGAAGCAAGGGGTATATTTTTATCGTCAAAAATATCATGCAAAACAAAGTCAATATCCACATTATTCTTTATAGCATTTCGCTTAGCCACCTCCAATGCTTGTTCGGAAATATCTATAGCAGTAACTTGCACATGGGGGAGGTGCTTTTTTAATGCAATGGCAATGCAACCACTGCCTGTGCCAATATCTAAAATATGCAGCGAAGGATTTTCTTTTTCGGATAAAATAATTTTTGAAACCAATTCTTCAGTTTCGGGGCGTGGAATTAAAACATGCGGATTTACGTCCAACTCCAACTCCATAAAATAAGCTACTCCCGTTATATATTGTAAAGGCTCGTGTTGCAGAAGCTTTTGTGCGGCATTATCGCATTGTGCAATAGTTTTTGCATCTAATTTCGCATTATTGGATAATACCCTGTTAACGGGAGAGAGATGAAAATAAAATTCAAACAGCTTGTTGGCAAGTTCTTTAGCTTCATGTAAAGGAAATTCTTTCTGTAAATATTCTACTGTTTTGTTATATTGATAGGCAACCGAAACCTGCATGCTGCTATATTTTAGGCGTTAAAATTACTTTTTTTTTGCATACTACCCACAATTTATCACATGATATTGATTGTTATAAAAATTGTAAAACACATTTTGTTATAATATCTTTGCAAGCATAACACTAATAAGCAATGAGTATTCTCAATTCCATGTCGTCTTTTCTTTTTATTACAATGCGCACTATTGATGTGTTGGACATATTGTTGGTGGCTTTGTTGCTTTTTTATTTATATAAACTTATGCGCGGCACGGCAGCCATCAGTATATTTTTTGGCATACTTGCCATTTTTGTTATTTGGCGCATTGTAAAAGCATTGGAGATGGATTTGCTAAGCACGCTGTTGGGGGCTTTTGCTTCTGTTGGCGCCATTGCCATTGTTATTGTTTTTCAACCCGAGATAAGAAAATTTCTTTTATCCATAGGTTCTAGAGATACATTTACTACAGGTAAATATAAATATTTGTTTTTCAAAATTAAAAATGACAATCCCTACTTGCAATCTATTGACCCCTTGGTGCAAGCTTGCAATAAAATGGGGCAGAGTTACACGGGCGCTTTAATAGTGATAGGTCGTAAAAACAGATTGGGTGAATATAAAGAAACCGGTACTTACATTAATGCTTTCATATCTGACCAACTTATAGAGAGTATTTTTTATAAAAATAATCCGTTACATGACGGAGCTGTTATTATCAATGACAATCGCATAAAAGCTGCGCGATGTATTATGCCGGTATCAAATAATATGGAACTGCCCCAAGATTTAGGTTTGCGGCATCGTTCAGCCATAGGAATTACCGAGCGCAGCGATGCTGTCGCCATTATTGTGAGTGAGCAAACCGGACGCATTTCTTATTGCAAAAACGGAGAACTTTTTTTGGATGTTAAAGCGGCAGGGCTTAAATCTATGCTACTTGAAGATTTCCCTCCTTTAAACAAAAAATAAAAAACAGCAGTCTTATTTTTTTGAAGAGAAAATCATTTTGTACTTTAAATTGATTTTCCCCTTTGCAATATCCTGTAATTTAGCCTTGTTCATTATTTTGCGCAACGCATGTATTTTGTCAACAAAAAGCACACCATCCAAATGGTCGTATTCGTGTTGAATAATGCGTGCCAAAATGCCGTCAAACCACTCGTCGTGTTGTTGAAAGTTTTCGTCAACGTATTTGAGGCGTACTTCAGTGGGGCGCATTACATCTTCGTTAATATCAGGCACGCTCAGGCAGCCTTCTTTAAATGATTCTTCTTCGCCCCGGCGTTCTACAACATGCGCGTTAATAAAAACTTTCTTAAAATCTGCAGCTTTTTCGTCATCTTCCGCATAAGGCGTTGCATCAATCACGAATAGCCTGATTTGTTTGTTTACCTGAGGAGCTGCCAAGCCTACGCCGTTTGAGTTGTACATGGTTTCCCACATATTTTCGATTAATATGTTCAACTCAGGGTATTCGGGGGTTATATCTTCCGAAACTTTTCTTAAATTAGGATGTCCGTAAGCTACAATAGGTAATATCATGTTTAAATATATTTTAATAATTATTAAATTAAGAAAATAGAAAAGGATAAAAAATATATTGATTTTCTACTTTCTGCTCTCCAAAAACGACTGCAAAATAATAGCAGCGCTGGTTTTATCTATCAAGCTTTTATCTTGCCTGTCTTTCTTTTTACTTACTGATTGCAATATCACGGCAGATGCCATTTTAGAAGTAAAACGTTCATCTATGCGCTCCACCGGAATATGAGGGAAGGTTTTTTTTAACAACCGGACAAAAGGCTCTACAAAACGCGCAGATTCAGATGGCTCGTTTTTCAATGTTATGGGCAGTCCTACAACAAAGCAATCAACCTTTTCTTTTAATACATATTCTTTCAAAAAATAAATAATATCTTTTGCATGCACTGTTTCTAAAGGAAACGCAAAGGTAGCGCTTTCATCAGTAACCGCTAACCCCACTCTTTTTTGTCCGTAGTCAATGCCTATTATTCTTCCCACTTCAATTTTTTTGCAAAAATACATAAAACATTCAAAACAATATATTTGTTGAGCTTATTACTTATTTTATTTGTAAACGAAACCTGAATATGCATATTAATTACTACTTTTGAATAATATTTTGAGAAATAATGGAAACACTAAAGAAAAAGATAGAACATGCGTGGGAACATGCGCAGTTTCGCCAAGAAAAGGATGTGCGGCAAGCCGTTTTTGACGTTGTTGAAATGCTGGACAAGGGCGAAATTCGTGTTGCAGAACCTTTGGATAATGGTTGGCAGGTAAATGAATGGGTAAAAAAAGCCGTAATTATGTATTTTCCTTTGCAACAAATGCAGACCATTGAAGTGGGTCCTTTTGAATTTCACGATAAAATTCCGTTGAAAAAAAATTACGAAGCCATGGGAGTGCGCGTAGTTCCGCATGCCATAGCGCGCTATGGAGCATATTTGTCTAAAGGCGTAATTATGATGCCCTCTTACGTGAATATTGGCGCATGGGTTGGCGAAGGCACCATGGTAGATACATGGGCAACCGTGGGCAGTTGTGCGCAAATAGGAGCGCATGTGCATTTGAGTGGGGGAGTAGGAATTGGTGGCGTGCTCGAACCCGTGCAGGCTGCACCTGTTATTATTGAGGATAATTGCTTTATAGGTTCGCGTTGCATAGTAGTTGAAGGTGTGCATGTGGGCAAAGAGGCTGTGCTGGGCGCTAATGTAGTTATTACACAAAGTACTAAAATTATTGATGTTACAGGCAACGAGCCTAAAGAGTATAGAGGATATGTGCCTCCGCGCTCGGTAGTGATACCGGGGTCTTATACCAAAAAATTTCCTGCCGGAGATTATCAGGTAAGTTGTGCCTTAATAATAGGACAACGAAAGGCATCAACAGATTTAAAAACTTCGTTAAATGATGCATTGAGAGAGTATAACGTAAGTATTTAAAGCATGACAAAAGAGTATAAATCATATAAAAACCTTAAAAAGAGAAGCTGCGCTATCATATTACAAATTTGGAATTAGTACTAAATATGCTTGCAGAGGCTACAACAACAGAAATTTCTAAAGAGAAGAATCCGAAAACATTTGAAGAGCATAAAATTATAGCAAAGCAAGGCGGCACAATTGCAGGAAATACGAGAAAAGAAATTGAAGCAAAAACAGGCAAAAAAGTTGTACCCATTCAAAATGCAAAACAGTTAGAATCTGATAAACAAAAACAATTAAACAATTAATCTTTTTACCTTGACATCTACCTCATTTCTTATCATACAAACAGCTTCTATTGGCGATGTAATTTTGTCCACCGCATTAGCCGAAAAATTGCATGTTTTTTATCCTGATGCCACCATCGATTTTGTGGTGAAGAAAGGAATGGAAAATCTTTTTTCAGACCATCCTTTTATACATAAAGTTTATAGTTGGGATAAATCTGCTGGAAAATATAAAAATCTTTACCATTTATTGAAAGAGATAAGAACCCGAAAATATGAGTATGTTATTAATGTACAGCGTTTTGCCTCAAGTGGCATATTAACGGCATTTTCGGCAGCCGACCACACAATAGGTTTTGATAAAAATCCGCTTTCTGCATTTTTTACAAAAAAAGTAAAACATGTTATTAACCAAACGCAAAATATACATGAAGTAGCCCGTAATCAAAAACTCATAACACACCTTACCGATGATAAACCTGCTACCCCCAGATTATATCCTACCGATAGAAATATTCAAAATGTTGCATTATTAAAAACAAAGCCGTATATTTGTATTGCTCCTGCTTCGCTTTGGTTTACAAAACAATATCCAAAAGAAAAATGGATTGAGTTTATACACCATATACAGTATGATTTGAATATTTATTTGCTGGGTTCAAAAAGTGATCAACAACTGTGTGAAGAAATTATAGATTTATCAGGTAGAGATAATATAACGGATTTGTCGGGTAAGCTTAATTTTCTGGATTCTGCCGCATTGATGAAAGACGCAAAAATGAATTTTGTGAATGATTCGGCACCCATGCATATTGCCTCATCCGTAAATGCACCCGTTACGGTTATTTTTTGCTCTACCGTGCCTGAGTTTGGCTTTGGTCCCTTAAGTGCCGACAGCGTAATTGTTCAAACAAAGGAGTATTTGAGTTGTAAACCGTGCGGATTGCACGGGTATAGGGAGTGTCCGGAAAAACATTTTAAATGTGGTTATCTTATTGAAAAAGAAGAATTATTAAAAAGATTATAACAATGGAAAGTGATTATAGCAGCGACATACAAAATGCAGTGGAAGTATTAAAAAATGGCGGTGTAATATTATACCCCACCGATACCATTTGGGGATTAGGCTGTGATGCTACAAATCCGCACGCGGTGGATAAAATTTTTAAAATAAAAAAACGCAGAGAAAGCAAAAGTTTTATTGTTTTAATTGACGAGTTTAAGCATTTAAGAAATTATATACAAAAAGTGCCGGATATTGCGTATGATTTACTCAAAAGCATTGAAAACCCACTAACTGTGATCTATTCTGATGCAAAAAATCTGGCACAAAATGCAGTTGCCCAAGATAGTACAATAGCCATTCGCATACCCAAAAATAACTTTTGCAAAGATTTGATAAAAGCATTTGGTAAGCCTATTACCTCAACATCTGCAAATATTTCAGGACAAGTGGCTCCTGTTTCTTATCAGCAAATTGCGGAGGAGGTTTTGCAACAAGCCGATTATGCCGTTAAATATAAACAAAACGAGTTTATTGTAGCCAAGCCTTCAACCATCATACGTTTGCATAATGATGGCAATTATGATATTGTAAGAAATTAACTTTCCGTTAGTTTTTCTTTGCAGGAACTTCAAATTTTTTATCTGTATCTTCTACGACCATTTTTTTCCATTCATCAGAATACCCGGGAAAACTTGGGCTTACGGAGTATCCCCATGGATTTCGCTCAAACTTCCCGTCTTTTTCTTTTTTTACATTTCCATCCAGATATTTTACAAGCAAATAATTATCTAACTCTTTCCAGCGTTTTATGGTGTGAGTTGCCATTTTTTCGCAGTAATCGGTAAGATATGCGCGCATTTCGGCATAATTATTTGTGTACATCGTCAAAGCTTTCTGATCTATTTCTTTTATTTCGGCTATATGTTTGTTTTCCAATTCATTTTGTACTTTTCTTAAATCGGGCATTACACGGTTGTAAAACAAATATCCAAAGTGTGCAACCCTGTTGAATACCCAAAAAGCAGCATCATCAGCATAGGTAATAATATCACCATTACCTTCAGCCACGCAGTGGGGTACTTTTGTAATTCCCATGTAAAAAGGCATATAAACGGTAGAGTTAGCATCGTCAGCCCCAAACCAGAACACTCCTCCTATGGCATCAGGCAACCATGAGCGCATTTCGCCGATAAAAGAAAACCCTGTTTGTTGTGTGGCTGTGGTACGCTCATTTACATATTCTTTTCCGTTATATTTCCAACCCATGGGGCGCCAACGGTAGGGAAGTCCGAAAGGACCTGCCCCTGCATCTTTAGACATGTCTAAGGTTGTTCCTTCTAAATGGTCGCGCTTGGCTGCCATTAAATCTTGTATTGTTAATTTTTTGTCAGGTTTAATATATAAAGGCATGCGTTCCTTAGTGATATCGCCGGTGGCATAATCCCAATATTTTTGCATGTCGCCGTTTATATGATTAAAAAAAGCCCATACCCTTAAATCGCAACCGCGTAAGGTGCCATAACTATAAGGTGCGTATGCATTGCTGAAATCAAAATCTGCATCTTTGCCCGAGAAATAACCTTTTGAACGCGCAAAATCAATAACATCAGCAGCATATACAACTTCAACGGAAGGGTTAAAAATAAGATTTAAATTTTTGCTGCTTATGGAATTTTTTTTGTTTTCCAATGTAAACTTTGTTATGCGTGCTTGGTTTGCATGCGAACTTACATATCCATCCGGAATGCGTATGGCAACCCAAACCGCGCCTTTATTATCTTTTCCTTTGGGCATCATTTCCATAATCCATACTTCGTTAGGATCGCCGATTGAAAAAGATTCTCCATCACTTCCATATCCATATTTTTCAACCAATTCAGCCATAACTTTTATAGCTTCACGTGCTGTTTTAGCACGTTGTAGCGCAATAAACATCATTGCTCCATAATCCATAATTCCTTGTGGATCAATCAATTCTTCTCTTCCTCCAAATGTAGTTTCGCCAATAGTAACCTGAAACTCATTCATAAAACCTACTACCTGATAAGTGTGGGGCACTTGTGGAATTTGCCCCATGGGTTTTGTGGTACTCCTGTTATAAATGGTAATCATGCTTCCTGCGGGCCAATCCATAGCCGGGCGCCAGTAAACTTCGCCGTATCTTGTGTGTGAATCCACAGCATAAGAAACCATGGTGCTACCCGTTGACGATGCGCCTTTGGTTACAAGATAATTAGTGCAAGAAAAAGCAGGTTGTCCTAAGCCTGCAACAAGTAGTATGTACAATAAAAAACGTTTCATGCATGTGATTTTTTTGAGATGCTAAAATAAAAAAGTTTTGGTTTGCAACGCAATTTAATTTTATGATGGAGATTTTAAGCTTTCCATGATTCGTATCCTTGCTTTGCCTTCAAATTGTTAAATTGTAAAAAAGTTTTACATTTGCGCCCATATTGAAATTATTGAAAACGGAACAACTAATAACGAAAGCTGATGAAATCTAAAGACTTTATTTTTATAGGACTTATCATTTTACTTTTCCTTCCTTTTTTTATTTCCAAAGAGGTTTTTAATGCTTATAGTACATTTAATAAAGAACACGGAATGATTATGAGCTTTATAAAATTTGCGATATTGGCAACACTGGGCGAAGTAATTGCTTTGCGCGTGCGCACGGGAAACTACAACGAAAAAGGATTTGGCATTTTACCGCGCATGATTGTCTGGGGATTTTTAGGCTTGGCTATCAATATGTCGTTTGCTATATTTTCCGCAGGAGCACCTGCTTTTTTAGCTTATCTGGGTGTATTTCAAGCTCCTGAAGCCATGAAATCAGCTGGTTTTTCATGGTTGAAAATTTTAGATGCTTTTACCATTTCCACCACCATGAATTGCATTTTTGCACCCGTAATGATGACCTTTCATAAAATAACAGATACACATATTTTGCAAACGGGAGGCACTGTAAAAGGCTTATTTACACGTATTCCGTTTGTTGCTATCTTAAAAAATATGAATTGGGATGTGATGTGGAATTTTGTATTTAAAAAAACAATACCATTTTTTTGGATTCCGATGCATACGGCTACATTTCTTTTGCCTACCGAATTCAGAATATTATTTGCCGCGCTATTGGGTATAGCTTTAGGTTTAATATTGGCATTTGCAAGTCTTAAAGCTCGGAAATAAAAGGTTTTGGAAAATAAAACAAAAGAAATAGTCTTTTTTATTTTATTATCCCAATTCATTTTATAACCTTTGCAGGTAATAACATGTATTTAGTTAAATATATTAATATTTTATAGCAATGAAGATAAATAGAACTGACACCCCTATTAATTTTGACGTTGTTTCGGCAAAAATAAAAGAGTTGAATGTGCCTTGCATTGGCAAAGCAAGTATTAGGGAAACCAAACGCCTTATTGATAACATTGAAAAAGAAACCGGAGAAAAATTTGTTCGTATGGAAATGGGTATTCCCGGCTTGGAGGCTTCTTACATAGGCGTTAATGCCGAGGTTGAAGCGCTAAAGAGTGGCGTGGCGTCTATTTATCCTGATATTGACGGTTTACCGTCATTAAAAAATGAAATTTCACGTTTTGCTAAAAATTTTCTTGATATTGATGTAAAACCATCCGGATGCCTTCCTACTGTTGGGTCTATGCAAGGTGCATTTGCAAGTTTTCTTACCAATTCACGTATTCATAAAGAAAAAGATACAACCTTATTTATTGACCCGGGCTTTCCGGTACATAAGCACCAACACAAGGTATTGGGACTTAAATTTGAAAGTTTTGACGTTTACAATTACCGTGGCGCAAAACTTCGCGAAAAATTGGAGTCTTATTTCCAAAAAGGCAATATTCACTCCGTATTGTACTCAAATCCCAATAATCCCTCATGGATTTGCTTTACTGATGAGGAATTGAAAACTATAGGTGAATTGGCAACAAAATATAATGTAATTATTCTTGAGGATTTGGCTTATATAGGCATGGACTTCCGTCATGATTACAGCCAGCCAGGCGTTGCTCCGTTCCAGCCTACAGTGGCAAAATATACCGACAATTACATTTTAATGATCAGCAGCTCAAAATCATTCAGCTATGCAGGTCAACGTATAGGTATGATGATTATAAGCGACAAATTATTTGCTTATAAATCAGATGATTTACTAAGATATTACTCCAGCAACGAGTATGGACGTGCTATGGTTTTTGGCACCATATACTGCTTAAGTTCAGGTACTGCTCACTCTGCCCAATATGCCTTGGCTGCCATGCTAAAAGCTGCAAACGATGGCTCTTACAATTTTATCAAAGATGTAAGAGACTATGGAGATAAAGCAAAAATCATGAAAAAACTATTTACCGATAATGGGTTTAAAATAGTATATGATAAAGATATGGAAGCACCTATTGCCGATGGTTTTTATTTTACAATTTCATATCCCGGCTTTGATGGACCCGAGTTGATTGAAGAACTTCTATATTACGGGATAAGCGCTATTTCATTGGCTATCACCGGAAGCGAGCGCACTGAAGGCTTACGGGCATGCGTATCATTGGTAAATCGTAAACAATTCCCCGATTTGGAATATCGTTTAAAGAAATTTAAGGAACATCATGCAATTGCTTAGTTTTTTACATGTCAAGTAAAAAATAATATTTTAGCAAATAAAAAGCCGCAGAATTTTGCGGCTTTTTATTTGCATTATAATTCCGTCAAAAATGCTGCCAGTTTGCGTGTTGCCATACCCCTGTGACTGATGATGTTTTTCTCCTCAGCATTCATTTCGGCAAAGGTTTCAGTATAGTTTTGGGGAATAAAAACAGGATCATACCCAAAACCACTCATGCCTACTTGCGTTTTCGTTATTACTCCGTTTACAAACCCTTCAAAATAATGTATTCTATTATCTAAAATGAGAGTAATAACAGTTCTAAATTTTGCTTTTCTGTTTTCTATGCCCTGCATTTGTTGTAGAATTTTATTAATATTATCCTGAAAACTGCAATGTTCGCCGGCATAGCGAGCCGAATAAACGCCGGGGCGCCCGTTTAGCGCTTCAATTTCTAAACCGGTATCGTCGGCAAAGCAATCTACCTTATACTTGTCGTGTATATATTGGGCTTTCATCAGCGAGTTACCCTCCAGCGTGGATGCTGTTTCAGGAATTTCATCGTTGCAGCCTAATTCCGCTAAACTCACTATCTTAAACTTAGCACCTACTATTTGTTGAACTTCCTGTAATTTATGCTTGTTATTTGTGGCAAAAACCAATTCTTTCATGTATTAAAGTAATATTTTAATTATTATGATAAGGCTCGTTTTTTAAAATCGTCATAGCCCTGTAGAGTTGTTCGGCTATCATTAGCCGTATAAATTGATGGGTGAAAGTCATTTGAGAAAGTGAAAGTGTAGTATGTGCTTTTTGTTTTAGCGTTTCAGCAACTCCGTATGCGCCGCCTATAATTACACACATTTCCTTGCAGCCCATATTCATGTGTTTTTGTAAAAAGCCGGAAAATTCAACAGAAGAAAATTCTTTTCCTTTTTCATCCAGCAATACAATATGGCTGACGCTTGATAACTTATTCAAAATCAAAGCACATTCTTTTTCTTTTACCTGTTCGGCGCTCAGGTTTTTACGCTCTTTTATATCAGGAATAACGATTTCTTTAAAATTAATATAATGTTTCAGGCGGGTTATAAACATTTCGTAGCCGTTTTTTACGTAAGTTTCGGAGGTATTTCCAACCATTATCAGCGTAATGTTCATTATATTTTGTATATTTGACAATTATTTTTGCAAAAATACGTACATTTTGAGTATGAATAAATTGGTAAATTTATTTTTGGACTGATATTTGCTCTTTAAGTTTGTATTTTTGTATAAGTTAAAAATATAATAGTTTATTTAATAATAAAAAGCATGAACAAAAGATTACTCAAATATATTATGCTGTGTATGGTTGTGTTTTTAACCAATTCATTATTTGCAGAAGTTAAAAATGAAGCATTTACTCCGGTTGACGAAATTGCCAAGTGCATAAAAGATGGGGATGCAGCTGCGTTGGCTAAATATTTTAATACTACAGTAGAAATTGTTTTGCCAGGAACAGACGGAGCATACAGCAAGGCGCAAGCACAAATGATATTTAAAAATTATTTCGCCAAATCGGCGCCCGATTCTTTTAGTATAAAACAAAAAGGCAAATCATCAGGTAATTCCGAGTTTTTTATAGGCATATATAAAGCAAAAACAGAGACATATAGTGTGTATGTGCTCTTGAAACCGGAAAATGGCGAATTATTGATACAACAAATTCATTTCGAAGAAGAAAAATAGTAAAAAGTGACCATAGAGGAAATTATAAAAGAAACATTGAAAGAAGATATAAGGGAAGGCGACCACACCTCTCTTTCTACTATTCCGCCCACAGCCACAGGCAAAGCCCGCTTGCTGGTTAAAGAAGATGGTATTCTTGCCGGTGTTGAAATTGCCCGTAAAGTTTGTGCGCAAGTAGATAAAAACATAAAATTTATCCCTTTTTTAACGGATGGAACACGTATAAAAAAAGGCGATATTGCTTTTGAAATTGAAGGTTCTTCTATTTCTATGTTAACGGCTGAGCGTACACTGCTCAATTTTATGCAACGCATGAGCGGCATAGCAACTACTACGCGTAAATTTGTGGATGCGGTTGATGGGTATAATACTAAAATACTTGACACCCGCAAAACCACACCCTTATTGAGGGAAATTGAAAAAATGGCTGTTAAAATAGGAGGCGGATATAATCATCGGTTTGGCTTGTATGATATGATTATGATTAAAGATAACCATGTTGACTTTGCAGGAGGTATTGTTAAAGCCATTGATGCTTGCCACGCTTATTTAGAAGCAAATAAATTAAATCTGGCTATTGAAATAGAAACCCGTAACCTTGATGAGGTGCAGCAGGTAATGGAAAGGGGAGGAGTAAACAGAATTATGCTGGATAATTTCAATTTCGAAAACCTTAAGAAGGCAGTTAAACTTATAAACAACCGTTACGAAACCGAAGCTTCGGGAGGAATTACCTTGGATAATGTACGTGAATATGCCGCTTGTGGGGTTAATTTTATATCCATCGGCTATTTAACGCACCATGTATCAAGTTTAGATTTAAGTTTAAAAGCCGTAAAATAATTGCGACTGGGTGAAGAGAATTAACATTTTAATAAGGCGTATTTCTATTTTCATAGGTAATATTCCTAAAATATTGATGGTGAGCAAGTTTGCGCAACGCATTCGTTTTTCCATGCATAATATTTATTTGCCCGGTTTGGGAGGCTCTTCTCTGTACGAAGTTTATGGTTTTTTTATCAAAGCCTTGCAAAAAGGATCCATAGGAACACGTGCCGCGGCTTTTTCGTTTAATTTTTTTTTAGCACTTTTTCCGGCAATCATATTCTTTTTTACCATTATTCCTTATGTACCTGTAGAGGGTTTTCAGGATAAATTACTTGATTTGCTTGGCAATTTTATTCCTGAAAAAACATACGAGAGTGTGCGCTCAACGCTTTTTGATATTATTAAACGTCCGCGTGGTGGCTTACTATCATTAGGCTTTGTGATGGCTTTGTATTTTTCTACCAATGGTATTTTCAGGCTTATAGACGCCTTTAACCAATCCCGGCACACAGTGGACAAACGCACATGGGTGCAAAAACGCTTGGTTTCCATCGCATTGGTTTTAATAACTTCTTTGCTGATAGTGTTATCTATTATAATTTTATCTCTAAGCCCCCTTGTGGTAAATCTTCTTATAAAGTATAACCTGCTCCGAATGAGTGTAGGCTACTATTTAATTATGGTCGGGAAATGGATTGTTATTACGGCAATGCTATTACTGGGCTATTCATTTCTTTACTATTTGGGACCTGCGGCAGAGTCAAGGTTTAAATTTATTTCTGCAGGCAGCCTGTTGTCCACTTCGTTAACCATACTGGCAACTATAGGCTTCAATTATTATGTTAACAACCTTTCGCGCTATAATACACTATATGGTTCAATAGGAACATTGATAATCCTTATGGTGTGGATTAATTTCTTGGCTAATATTATTATCATCGGCTTCGAATTAAATGTAAGCATACTAAACGCGCAAAAGAATAACGAATATGCTGAGAGTGTTCAATAATATCTCTGGTTTTATGGTATGCAAAGTTTTTCAAAATCGGAAACGGAACCGTTAAAAACATTGAAATCCACGTGGTTTCCTACGCCTTTTACCGTTCCTTTTTCGCTATGTTGCCAAATAACCCATGGCTCCTTAAATTCCTTATAAAACCTGTCGTGTTCAAAATAACAAGAAATCCATAAAGGATATTTCTTAAAAAACTTGTCATTCAGATAAACATTATAAAAATTAATATTGGTATAAATAATGGGTTTTGCATTATAATGATTTTCTACAATGGTAATAAAAGTTTTAATTTTATCAATAAGTTCCTGGCTTGAAATGCCTGTATTTTTTTCCACGTCAATAATAGGAACTATATCTCCTTTCTCCAAGTTCACTGTGTTTATATAGTTTTCAGCTTGCTTGCGCGCATCGCGGCGCGGCAAAAAAAAGTGATAAGCGCCTCGTTTAAAACTGTGGTGAGCTGCTTTTTGCCAATTTTTTTTAAAATTCAAATCCTGTCGGGTTATGCCTTCGGTAGCTTTTATAATTACAAAATCTATTTTTATGTTTTTTTCGGTTGCCGCAGCAATCTTATCCCAATTCACATTTCCCTGGTGCACGGATATATCGATGCCGTGAATAGCATACCCCGAAGGGATGCGGATGCCATAAGCTTCTACAAAATCTGATTTTTTTTGCGGCAAAGAAGGTTTTTTACGGCAAAATTTCAGGATAAAAAGGATGGATAAAACAGAAACGATAAAAAAAAGAATTATCGAAGGTTGTATGTGCAATTGGGATTTTTTCTTGTTTTTTCTTGTAGCCATTAAGTCAAATTTCTGATATCAAAACGTTAATAAAATGCAAAAATAGGTAGTTTTATAAAAAAAAAACTCCTTTTTTTTCATTAAGAATAAAAGGCTGAGTATCTTTGGAAAAAGCACAAAAAGTATTATATTTGAGATAAATTTGTTATATATGTTAAATGATTTGCTTGAAATAGAAAAAAAGCATGAAAAAGCGGCAAAAACACTCTTCGATTATCTTTATCCCGATTTTAGAAGTAAAACAATAGTTGCCATTGGTGGAGAATTTGGCGTGGGCAAAGCTGAAATTGCTTATTTATTAGGAAATATGTTTTGTAAGCAGGGTTTTAATGTTAAACTTTTGCATTTGGATAACTACTACAAAGTTCCGCCTTTGCAACGGTTAAAATGGCGCAAGGAGAATGGGCTCGACAAAATTGGATCCGAAGAGTACGATTGGGATAGAATTAACCAAACCATCAACGATTATAAGGAAAATAAGAAAAGTTTTATTCCTATTGTAGATTTATTTACACAACGTATAGGCGAATTATCTACTGATTTTAAAGATATTGATTTGCTTATTATTGAAGGGTTATACGCTGTGTGTTTACAGCAAGCCGATTTGCGCGTTTTTATTGAGCAAACATACAGAGATTCCTGGGATAGAAGTCTCACATCGAGCAAAGAAAAACTGGACGATTTCCGTGTTAAAGTATTGGAGCAGGAACATATTGCCGTGCAGGCATTGAGAAATAAAGCAAATTTCTTTATTGATTTAAAATCTTCATTTTTTCACCTCTAAAATTTAAAAGACATGGATTGCGTTTCAAATTTATTTCCTGAATGGGCTAAATCCCTCACTATTTATGAAGTTAATTTACGACAATATACCTCAAGTGGTACAATTAAAGAGTTTAAAACGCATTTGCCGCGCTTAAAAGAGTTAGGTGTGGGAATACTTTGGTTTATGCCCATACAGCCCATAGGCGTCCTCAACCGCAAAGGAACACTTGGCAGCTATTATTCCATAAGTAATTACCACGAAGTGCATACTGAATATGGTTCATTGGTTGATTTTATAGAATTGGTAGAGGAAATCCACAACATGGGCATGTATGTTATCCTTGATTGGGTTACAAACCACACCGCGTGGGATCATCAGTGGATAAACGAACATCCTGACTTTTATAAGAAAAATGATGAGGATGCCATGTTTTCTCCTTTTGACTGGACTGATGTTGCCCAATTGAACTATGATAATATTTCATTGCGCGTGCAAATGGTTGAGGAAATGAAATTCTGGCTTTCCACAACCGGCATTGACGGTTTCCGTTGTGATATGGCACATTTGGTTCCTCTTGATTTTTGGCAAGTGGCACGTGAAGAATTAGAGAAAATAAAACCCATACTGCTGTTAGGAGAAACAGAAAACCTTGAGTTAACAAGCGTTTTTAACGTGATTTATAATTGGAAGTTATTTCATGCTTTTAATGATGTTGCACAATGTCGTAAGCAGGTAACAGAACTGCGCCATATGATAGAGCAAGAAATAATAAAATTTCCTTCTACTGCCGAAAATCTTTTATTTATAAGCAATCACGATGAAAATTCATGGAATGGATCCGAATTGGAACGTTTGGGGTTAGCTTTGGAAGCTTTTGCCGTGTTAATATTCACGTTGCCCGGAATGCCTCTTTTATATTCAGGACAAGAAGCCGGAAATCCGAAAAGATTAAGCTTTTTTGAAAAGGATGCCATTGAATGGAAAGAAGATAAAATGTTTCCTTTATACCGTAAACTTATAGCGCTGCGCCAGCATAACTCCGCCCTCCATAGTATTGAGTCAAGAGAAAATTTTGTGATATTGCAAACAGACAAAAATGACAACGTATGGGCATTTGCGCGAAAAGAAAGCGGGAAAACCATTATTGTAGCAGTCAATCTGTCGCCTGATATGGTTGATGCAGAAATAAAAACAGATGACTTATCAGGTATTTATCATGATTTTTTTCTGGACATACCTGTTTTTATCGGACGTCAGCATATTTTAAAATTAAATGGCTGGGGCTATTGTATATTTACTGCATAAATCATTATCTTTGCAGCCATGCGAAAGTAGCTCAGTTGGTAGAGCATCAGCTTCCCAAGCTGAGGGTCGCGGGTTCGAACCCCGTTTTTCGCTCTTAAACCGAAGATTCTCTTCGGTTTTTTTATCATTTTTAACTTGGTGTAATTGGATAAGTATGATCTTATAATAGTAGGTGCAGGTGCTGCAGGCTTGTTCGCTGCCGTTCGGGCTAAAGGTTTGCGCGTATTGGTTTTAGAAAAAAATAATACGCCCGGAAAAAAACTTTTGATATCAGGCTCTGGAAGATGCAATATTACACATGAAGGTAAAATTTCCGATTTCTTTATTCATTTTGGTGATAAAGGAAAATTCTTAAAAAACGCTTTATATGCGTTTCCCAATAAAGCGGTTGTTGATTTTTTTGAAAACAATAAGGTGGAAACAATTACCGATAAAAACGGTAAAATTTTCCCTAAAACCCAACAAGCAAAAGATATATTGGATGCTTTTCTGAAAAACATGCTACATTGCGATGTATTGTATAACGCTCAGGTAGTGGATGTGAGCACCGTATCGGGAATATTTGAAGTAAAAACATCAACAGGAACATATTATGCTTTAAATGTATTATTGACAACAGGAGGTATGTCCTATCCCCATACAGGATCTTCGGGCGATGGATATCAATGGGCAAAACAATGGGGGCATACGGTTATACCTCCCAAGCCTGCGTTGGTTCCTGTTTATAATCATACATTGGCTTTTGACAGATTAATGGGTGTTTCGTTATCACAAATGCCTATAACACTTTATAGGCAAGGGAAAAAAATAAAAGAGCATGTTGGCGATATTGTTTTTACACATAAAGGAGTAAGTGGTCCGGGTATTCTTGATTTTTCAAGATTTATTGTACGTGCCGATATCCTAAAAATTAATTTCAGTAAGCAGCAAAAAGAGGACTTTCATGCACTTGTTCTACAACATATAGAACATAAAGGTAAAGCTACTGTAAATATAGTAACCAAGACTTTAAATTTGCCTAAAAGCTTGATATTGTTCCTTTTTGAGAAGGTTAATATCGACTATACTATAAAATTAGGTGAACTTACGCGTATGCAACGTTTGTCGCTGGTAGATGTTTTTACTGATTTTTCAATTGAGGTGGAGCGTTTAGGCAGCTTTTCCTCTGCTATGGTTACCAATGGAGGTGTATCGCTCAATGAGATAAACCCCAAAACGATGGAGTCGAAACTTGTCAATGGCTTGTATTTTGCAGGAGAAGTGATGGATATTGACGGAGATACGGGCGGCTATAACCTGCAAGCTGCTTTTTCTACTGCATACGTAGCCATAAACTCAATAAAAAACACCATAAAAAGGTCTTAAATCATTTTAAACTTTTCTATAATATCAAAAAAATGTTTCTGGTAGGTATCACTTATAGGAATCAGTTCTCCACCTATTTTTATTTGTTTGCGCTCTACAAAGTCAATTTTGTCAATAGCAATAAAATAAGATTTATGTACACGGCAAAATCTTGGCTCGGACAAAATTTCCTCTATACTTTTAGCATTCATCAGTGTCATTATCTTGCGTGTTTTGGTAATAATACGCCAGTAATCACCTCTACCTTCCACGTATAATACATCATCGATATCTACTTTTTCGATGCGCGATTCTGATTTTACAAAAAAATAAGATGTTTCAGGGTTAGAAGGGTGTTCATTTTCCTGTTGAAGATTAAAATTGCGTAGGTGGTTAATTGCTTTATCCACAGCTTGGAGGAAACGTTCAAATGAAATAGGTTTTAACAGGTAGTCCAGCACATTAAGCTCAAAACTCTTTAATGCATAGCTTTCGTAAGCCGTAGTAAGTATAATCAAAGGGTGTATATGTAAATTTTTTATAAAATCTAATCCGTTGTATTCATTCATTTGAATATCAAGGAAAAGAATATCTATATTATCGTGTGTTTGAAGAAAAGCTATACCTTCCAAAGGATTATTAAAAGTTTTTACCAAGTTAAGAGAAGGTATTTTTGTACAATATGCTTTGATAATTTCCAAAGCCAATGGTTCGTCGTCAATAGCAATGCAATTTATAATCATATGGTTTCTAATAAAAGTTCAACTTGGTATAGGTTATTTTCTTTTGATATGGTAAGGGTGTGTTTATTTGGATATAAAAGGTTGAGTCTGCGTTTAATATTTTCCAACCCAAACCCGCCATGATTTCCGTTGCTGGGATTATCCCAAACCGTATTTTCTTCTCGCATAGGGTTGGTAACACTAAAAAATATTTGCGAAGGTAGTATATTTAAGGATAAAGTAATAGCGGGGCTTGCTTTTTTTGACCTGTGCTTAAAAGCATTTTCTACAAAAGGTATTAATAGCATGGGTTCTATATTACGATTTTGAATGGATCCATTTATATTAAAAATAACAAAATTTTCTTGGTGCGTACGCAATTTCTGTAAATCTATAAAACTTGTAATATATTCAATTTCTTTACTAAGTGGTACTTTTTCGGCATTGCTGTCATAAAGCATATATCTCATTATACTGGAGAGTCGCATAATAGCCGATGGCGCCTCCTGCGATTTACTATATACAAGAGAGTAGATGTTGTTGAGTGTGTTAAAAAGGAAATGCGGGTTAATTTGCGAGCGGAGTAGTGCCAACTCACTGGATTGCTGCTGCTTTATCAAATCGTTTTTAATACGTTCGCTTTCAATCCAATTTATGGTAAGGCGTATAAAAAGGGCATATAAGGTGTAGATAATAGTGCTTTTAAGTGTAAACCATATAAATGGTTGACTCACGGAAAACGTATGTCCGGGAATATTTAATATATACTCCCAGATAAAATATTCGGTAGGGATTCTTACAAGTATAATGGTGATAATGGTTACAATAGTAAGAGGAATCAACATTTTTTTGTTTCTTATCACGAAAAAGAAAGGAATAATATAATAAGCCGCGTAAAAAACGGCTAAATCCAATACCATATTCACAAAATAATTGCGCACATAAAACGGGTCTTTTATAACATTGGGATAAATAAGAAAATTAGAAAAAGTAAGTGCTATGGTGTATATCCAAAAAAGTATATGGATAATTGTAATTTGCTTTAGTTTCATTTGTTTGTTAATGTTGTTTTAGTATAAAGGCAAATATAATTATTTTTACTGTGCTTAATGATTTGAATTGTAAAAAAATAGCCCCTTGGGGAAGGGGCTATTTTTTGTGTGTGTGAGAGGTGTGATGAAAACTTATTTACCAAATCGTTGCTCTCTTTTCGGGTGCAACATATCTTTTGTCTGATGGAGATATAGCAAAAGCTTCGTAAAATTGCGGCATATTATATACCACACAATTTATACGCGCTTCGGCAGGTGAATGCACATCTTCTTTTATTCGGCGCATGAGTTCTTTGTCGCGAATATTACCGCGCCATACTTGTGCATACGAAAGAAAAAATCTTTGTGCTGGCGTAAACCCTTCAATCAAGTTATTTTTATCATTTACTTTATCCTTTTTATCACCTTGTGATTTCAAAAATCCGTTGTAAGCAATGTTTAATCCCCCCATATCCGCAATATTTTCGCCTAATGTCAACTTCCCACTTACATGTAAGGAATCAAGCATTTTATAATTATCATATACTGCAATTATGGGTTGTGTTTTTTCTTTAAAATTTTGTGCATCCTGTGCAGTCCACCATTCTTTTAAATTTCCTTCTTTATCATATTGCCTGCCTTGATCGTCAAAACCATGTGTCATTTCATGGCTGATAACCATGCCGATAGCTCCGTAGTTTACGGCGTCATCACCTTTCATGAAAAAGAAAGGAGGTTGGAGAATAGCTGCAGGGAATACAATCTCATTCATATTCGGGCTGTAGTATGCGTTTACGGTTTGAGGGTTCATGCCCCACTCGCTACGATCTACAGGTTTCCCTATTTTAGCAAGCGATCTTTTGGTTTCAAATATGCTTGCGTTTTTAAGGTTTTGGTAATATGAGTCAGGTTTAATTTCAAGCTTACTATAATCAATCCATTTATCGGGATATCCAACTTTAACATTAATGGCTTTTAATTTTTCCTGCGCTTCTTTTTTTGTAGCATCAGACATCCATGGTTGTATGTTTATGCGTTCGCTTAGGGATGCCTTTAAATTATTTACCAGCGTAAGCATTTTTTCTTTAGCTTCGGCAGGGAAGTATTTTTCTACATACAATTGTCCCACAGCTTCACCTAATGCATTACTTGTAGCGCTTATCATTCTTTTCCAACGAGGTAATGGTTCCTTAATACCTCTTAAAGTGGCACTGTAAAAAGCAAAGTGTTCTTTTTCAAAAGCGGAAGAAAGGGAATTAGCCGCATTGTTAATCAAATCCCAACGGAAATATGACTTCCATTCGGCAACAGGTATGCTTTTGAGCATTTTAGCCATGCCGCTCATAAACTTAGGTTGCCCTACATTTATTTCTTGCGTAGCTGTAACGCCCAAGCCTTTAAAATAACCGTCCCAATCAAATTCGGGAGCCATTTTCTGTATGCCTGCCAAATCAGTTTTATTATAATTTGCGTTAGGATCTCTTAAATCTATGCGTGTTGAAGATATTTTTGCAAGTTGGGTTTCAATTTTTAAAACGTTTTTAGCATCTGCTATGGCTTGCTCAGGAGTATATCCGGCAATTTTCATCATATTTTCAATATGCTTTTCGTATGCGGCACGGATTTCCTTAGAGCGTGCATCGTTATCCAGATAGTAATCGCGGTCGGGTAAGCCTAATCCTCCTTGAAATGTGTTGGCAATTACATTGTTTGAATTTTTATCGTCTTGTGCACTGTAAAGGGTAAATAGAGGATAATTTCCGGCAACATGTTGCTCGGTTACAAATTTTTGGATGTCCTTTATTCCGGCAAAAGCGTTAATTTTATCTAACTCGGCTTTTAGAGGGCTTATACCTGCTTTTTCAATGCTTACGGTATCCATTGCCGAATTGTAAAAATCGCGTATTTTTTGTTGGATAGAACCTTGTTTTGCTTTTTTATCTTTTGAAACTTCGTCAAAAATCGTTTTTAAATTATCGCGATTTTGTTCTTCCAAAACTTCAAATACACCATAGCGGCTATAAGCATCAGGAATAGGATTGTTTTTCATCCAATTGCCATTGGCATATTTATAAAAATCATCGCCTGGTTTAACGGTTGTGTCCATGTTGGCTGGATTAATTTCCATGGATGTATCATTGTTTTTAGAAGTGTTATTTGATGAGCAACCTGCGATAGTTGCGAACGAAGCAACGGCTAATCCCATCAGAAATATTTTTGGCGTAAAAATCTTCATATTCAAATTAATTGTGGCTCTAAGTTTTGGAAGGTAAAAGTATAACCATAAATTGTATGCAGAAAATCTAATCGTTCAATCATTTTTATTAATCGGTAAAGATGTTTTTTTTTTCGGCAAAATATTTTTCAAACGCTCTTTATTTATACTGTATTATATGAATAATGAAAATAGTATGCCACAAAATCATTACCTTTGTTTAAAGAAATAATTTTTTTGTGATTTCATATTTCAACGTATCCATAAATTATGCCAATGAGGTAGTTTTCCAAGATTTTTCCTTGGAAATAAACAAAGGCGAAAAAGTAGTGCTTTCGGGACCTTCCGGTTCGGGCAAATCTACATTGCTCCATGCAATAATGGGGTTTGTTAAACCGGCTTCAGGCGAAATTAAAGTAGCAGGCAAAATTCTAAATCCGCAAAACAGTCGTTTTATCCGCAAACAAATTTCTTGGCTACCGCAAGAATTATCTTTCGATATAAAGGATTGTAGAGACTTGGCATATTTTCCCTTCACCTACAAATACAATCAACCGCTGTTTCCCACACAAAAAGAAATGGACGAAATGCTTGAGAGCTTATTATTACCTGCGGATATTTTGCAGAAACGCACCGACGAAATATCGGGGGGACAAAAGCAAAGAATTATGCTGGCTTCCATGCTGTTGCTAAAACGCCCCATTGTGCTGCTGGATGAACCTACTTCAGCGCTTGACGCGGATGCCGTGAGGGCTTTGGTTGAATATATAAAACATTTGCCTGATGTAACACTTGTGAGCACATCGCATGACGATAATTGGGTAAAAAACATGGATAAAATCGTAGATATAAAAAAGAAATAACTATGCACGGCGCACAAGATATCAGTTGGTGGGATTTGGCAATAGGCTATTTGCTTATCATTATCCCTGTTCTTATTTTTAAATATTATCAAACAGGCATGATAAAAGCCACGTTGATAGCCATCGTCCGCATGACGGTTCAGCTTTTTTTGGTGGGCTTATATTTGCAGTACATTTTTGATTTAAACAACGCCTGGATAAATATCGCGTGGGTATTGGTGATGATTGTAATTGCTTCGTTTACCGTTATAAAACGTAGTGGGCTCAATCGTAAGCTATTTCAAATACCTATATTATTGGCTATGTTGGCAAGTGTTTTTCTTATTGATCTTTATTTTCTGGGCGTAGTAGTTAAACTCGACTATTTGTTTGAAGCACGCTATTTTATTCCTATTACAGGCATGCTTATTGGCAATTGCTTGTCGAATAATATTGTGGCGCTCAGTACGTTTTATAAAAATCTGGATAGGGATCAAACGCAATACCGCTATGCGATAGCAAACGGTGCAACGCGCAGCGAGGCTTTAAGAGGTTTTATAGCTGAGGCGTTGCGCAAATCATTAAACCCTACTATCGCTACTACTGCTGTTGTAGGATTGATATCTCTGCCCGGTATGATGACCGGACAAATACTGGGAGGCAGTAATCCTTCCGTAGCCATAAAATACCAAATCATGATTATGATTACTATTTTGGTATCTTCCCTTATCACGGTGGTACTTTCTATTTTTGTTTCCAATAAATTTATTTTTGATAGTATGGATATGCCGCTTAAAAATATGATAAAATAAAATAGTGTTTAGTTAAGCGTAATGAGTTCGGCGTTTATAGATGTATTATTTTGATTAATAAATGTTTACAAAACATCAAACACACCATTTTAGATTTAACTTAACCATAGTATATTCCGTGATAATTTCAAAGTTTTACTTTTAAGCCTTATAACAATGACTTCTGAACAAGCACTTATACGCATACAACAACTTACCAAGCAACTAAATCAGCATAATTACAACTATTACGTGTTGGCGCAACCTTCTATTTCCGATTATGAATTTGATAAATTACTTGAAGAACTCATAAAACTGGAAAAAGAATTTCCCCAATACCTTTATGCCGATTCTCCTTCGCAACGCGTAGGTGGCAGCATTACCAAAGAGTTTGCTTCTGCCAAACACACATACCCTATGCTTTCTTTGTCAAATACTTATTCGGAACAGGAAGTAATTGATTTTGAACAACGCATAAAAAAACTTGTAGATGGTAATTTGGAATATTTCTGCGAATTAAAATTTGACGGACTTTCTATTTCTCTCACCTATGAAAACGGATTATTAACCCAGGCTTTAACACGTGGCGATGGAGAAAAAGGCGATATTGTTACGGAAAACGTTAAAACCATAAAATCTGTTCCCCTTCGTTTAAAAGGCAATTATCCGCCTTTGCTGGAGGTGCGGGGCGAAATAATTATGCCGCATGCAAGTTTTGAAAAGTTAAATGCCGATAGGGAAGAAATAGGCGAAACGCCTTTTGCCAACCCACGCAATGCAGCAGCGGGAAGCATAAAACTGCAAGACTCTGCTGAAGTGGCAAAACGAAAGCTTGATGCATTTATGTATTCCATACCCAATGATAATTTGGGGATAAACTCGCAACAACAAGGATTTGAAGCTTTAAAAGAATGGGGGTTTAAAGTATCTGCCCATACAAAACGCTGCAATAGCATTAGCGAAGTTATAGCATTTATAAACGAAATGGAATTTATTAAAAACAAGCTGGACTTTGACATTGACGGCATTGTAATAAAAGTAAATTTATTTGAGCAGCAACAGCAACTTGGACTTACGGCTAAGTCGCCGCGATGGGCAATTGCCTATAAATACAAACCCGAACAGGTTTCTACTTTATTAAAGAGTATCGACTATCAGGTAGGGCGCACAGGCATTGTTACGCCTGTTGCTAACCTGCAACCCGTGAAACTTTCAGGCACTACCGTAAAGCGTGCATCACTTCACAATGCCGATATTATTGCCAAGTTGGATGTGCGCATTGGCGACCATGTTTTTGTAGAAAAAGGAGGAGAAATTATTCCTAAAATTGTAGGGGTGGAGATAAATAAAAGGGATATGTTTGCTACTCCCGTAAATTTTCCCGATACTTGTCCTGAGTGCGGTACAAAGCTTGTTCGCGGCGAAGGTGAAGCTGCACATGTATGTCCTAATGAAGACGGATGTCCGCCACAGATAAAGGGTAGATTGGAGCATTTTATTAGTCGCAAAGCCATGAATATAGCCTCTTTAGGTGAAGGGAAAATAGAAATGCTTTATGATAACAACCTTGTTCGTGATGTAAAAGATTTATATACACTCACATACGATAAACTATTAGGACTCGAAAAAATAGATAAAAATACTCAAGGCGAAAACTTTAGTAAACTGAGTTTTCAAAATAAAACGGTAGAAAATATATTAAAAGGCATAGAAAGTTCAAAGAGCGTACCTTTTGAACGCGTATTATACGCCTTAGGCATACGTTATGTGGGCGAAACCGTTGCAAAACAATTGGCTTTTCATTTTAAAAACATAACCCATATTATGCATGCATCCGTTGATGAGCTTATGCATGCAGAAGGGGTGGGTGTAAAAGTAGCCGAATCGGTATATGCATACATGCACAAGCCCGAAGCTGTTGAACGTATCGTATTTTTGCAACAGGCAGGCTTAAAAACCGAAATAGAAGGAAGTGTTGAGCCGCAATCGGAGAAACTGAAAGGAAAAACCATTGTGGTAAGCGGTAATTTCGGCACACCACAAAGGCGAAAAGAGTTGGAACAAATGGTAGGGGCACACAGCGCCAAATTGGCAGGTAGTGTGAGTGCCAAAACAGATTATATAGTGGCAGGAGCTAATATGGGACCTGAAAAGCTAAAAAAAGCAGCATCATTAGGGGTAAAAATAATTTCGGAAACAGAATTTTTGGATTTACTAACCGATGCAGATTTATAGCCTACCTGCTTATCTGACAAAAACGCAATTGGCTTGTTTTTTGATGCTTTAGAGAATAAATTTTTTTACATGGCTATACAGCAAAACAGTGCAGATCGCTTTTATGCAAAAATCCATACCTTGGTTTTTGACAATAAAATAAAAGAAGCTTTAACCGAGCTTGGCTCTTTTATGCTTTCCATAAATGCAAACGCTTTTATGCAGGCTTTGGAACAGATGAATGAAACCTATAAGCTTGTATTGGACTATTATATTAAAGGAGTGCAAGATCCGGAACGTGACAATATTATTAAAAAAATTAAAATTTCCATACTTGAGCTTTCCGATACAATATATCAGCATGCATTATCCCAAACAGGAATGTATGTTTATTATCTGAAAAACAATATAGAGAAAGAAAAGGATATTGCAAAAGAGCAAGCGGCAAAAGAAATAGATAGTTATACTTTTGAACAGGAATTTACCCGTTTGTTGGAAGAAACGGATTTGAGCATTGCAGATGTTGCCACCGACAATGTATTGAAAATATCGCCCAAGTTATTTGAACTTATGTGGCTTACCGATAAATATACCGAAACGGATACGCGCTTGGTTTCAGCCATACGAAAATCAAAAAATCTCGCGTGGCAGGAAAAATGCATCACCGTTAGTGCGGTTACCTTAAGTTTGATAAACAGTTTCGACAAGGAAAAACTTATCGTGTTAGCCGATTTTTATGAAGACAGAGAGCATCAGGTGTGGCAACGTGCACTTACAGGATTAATAATTGCAGCCGTTTTATATGATAAGCGTTTAGCGCTTTATCCCGAAATTCAAAACCGCTTTAAGGTTTATGCCGGCAATGAGACTTTTATTTCCGACTTGGATAAGTTGCTTGTGCAGATGCTGAAATCGCAGGAAACGGAAAAACTTACACGCAAATTCCATGAAGAGATTGTGCCCAATGTTAAAAAATTTGAATCCAAAATAAGAGAAAAGCTTGATATTGACAATATTATAAAGGAGGATTTGCTGGACGACAAAAATCCCGGATGGGAAGAAGTGTTTGAGGATAATCCGGATTTGCTTGACAAAATGCAGGAAATATCCGAAATGCAGATGGAAGGCTTGGATTTGTTTATGTCAACTTTTTCTATGCTCAAGCATTTTAATTTTTTTAACGAAATTTCAAATTGGTTCAGACCATTTTATAAGGAACAACCTGATGTGGAACAGGTATTTTCAAAAATTCCGCACGAAACATCCGATTTTTTAGCCGGACTGGAAAAGTCTTTTTATATATGCAATTCGGATAAATATTCTTTTGCCCTCAACATTGGCAATATGCCTGATGAACAAAGCGCGCAAATCATCTCTTTATTTACGATGGAGTCGCAAGCCATGCAGGAAGCGCAACATGATGATGAAATGGTGAACAAGGTGGATAACGACCGCTATGTTTTTACGCAATATGTGCAGGATTTATACCGCTTTTTCAAACTTTATACTTATCGTTCCGACTTCAAAGATATTTTTACCTTGCGTTGGAATATTGCCCGCAGTTGGCTTCTGAGCACTTTGGAAAATAACGAAACCATCATACGCTCAAGCGCTGAGTTCTTATTTAAAAAAGAACGCTATTATGATGCAGGCTATCTGTTTTCTAAATTATTGAAACACAATGATTCCGATGTGTATATTTTCGAAAAACTGGCATATTGCTATCAAAAGGTAGGAAATTTTAACAAAGCTGTTGAATATTACAAAAAAGCAGAAATTTTTGATAAAAACCGCATCTGGAGTCTCAAAAAAATTATATACTGCTACCGAAAACTCGGTGATGCCGAACAAGCCATACAATGGTCGCTGGAAGCCGAAAAACTTTTGCCCCAAGATTCTTATATACAAATTATGCTTGGCAATTTTTATCTGGATTTGCAAAATTACGAGCAGGCATTGGCACATTACCTGAAAGCTGATTTTATGTCGGAAAACAACAATAAGGTACTCCGTCCCATTATCTGGTGCTGTTTTATGCTGGACAAATATGATTTGGCAAGCAGCTATTTCAGGCAATTGGAAGAAAAACAGATTGCATCGGCGCATGATTATGTAATTGCCGGCTACACGGCAATATGCTTGCAACAAAAAGCCAAAGCCGCTGCATGTTTTAGTAAAGCCCTATCGTTTGCCCACTATACGCTTAAAGATTTTACCGAAACCATAGAAAACGAAAAAAAATACTTGTTTGAAAAAGGCATTTTGCCTAACGATTTGCAATTAATTGTAGATTTTGTAGGCTAACACTTGTAAATTTTACTGTATAGTATTATGGTTAAGCTATCAGTTTAGCAGACATTTTTGTTTGCTATTTTCCTCCATTATAAAGCGATTATACCTGATAATAAATATTCCTAATCCTTGCTGCAAGTAGAGGGAAATAGGGTATATTTGTAATAAGAGGATGTATAACCGAACGTTTTTATCAACGAAAGGACACAGAGATACCGCCTTGCTCGCTAATATGCCCTTTCGTTGCGTCCTTCGATAAAGTTAATAAAAGATTTATTTACAACCTTATTGCCTCCGGGTGTAGGGTAGTTGCCGGTAAAATACCAATCGCCCATGTGGTGTGGTATGGCTTGGTGTAAATCTTCAACAGACTGGTAAACTATGGCTATATCTGCATTACAATGTTGGGGTGTAACCAGTTGGGCTATTTTTTGCGATATTTGTTTGTAAGTAAAAGGAGCATATATTTCTTTTACATAGTTAACCATTTGCTCCTTAGGCAAATGTTCCTGCGCTTTACATTTTTTATATACTTCGTTGAGCAGCGCTTCTTGCTTGGTATCTTTCAGCAGTTCTATTGCAGCATTAAAAGCAATAAAATCGGATATTTTAGCCATATCTATACCATAGCAGTCAGGGTAACGGATTTGCGGCGCCGAAGAGGCAATAATTATTTTTTTAGGACCTAAACGGTCAAGCATGCGGATAATACTTTGTTTTAAAGTAGTTCCACGCACAATAGAGTCGTCAATAATAACCAAATTATCAATGCCCTTGCGTACAATACCGTAAGTAACATCATACACGTGCGCTACAAGATCGTCTCGTTGTGAGTCCTGCGTAATAAACGTGCGGAGTTTTATATCTTTTACTGCCACTTTTCCGCTGCGTGGTTTACATTCAAATATTTCGTTCAGTTTTTCTCTTGTCAGGTTTGCGCCTTCGTTTAATATTTTTTCGGCTTTCAAATCATCACACACCTTGTGCAACTCATCCATCATGCCCAGAAATGCAGATTCGGCAGTATTGGGTATATAGCTGAAAACGGTGTTTTGTATGTCAAAATCAATCTCGGGCAATATATTTTTGGTAATAAGCCTGCCTAAGTCTTTACGTTCGTTATAAATATCTCTGTCGGTACCCCTACTGAAGTATATTCTTTCAAAAGAACAGGATTTTTTTTCTTGGGGTTCATTGATTAATGTTTCGGATATGGTACCGTCTTTTTTTACAATGAGCGCATGACCGGGTTTCAATTCATGTATAGTTTCACAAGGCACGTTAAACGCGGTTTGTATAATAGGACGCTCGGAAGTGGCTACTACCACTTCATCATCCTGATACCAAAATGCAGGTCGAATGCCACATGGGTCGCGCAGCACAAAAGCATCTCCATGCCCAAGCATACCTGCAATGGCATATCCACCATCCCAATATTGCGAAGACTCTTCAAGCAAGTTTTTTATATCTAATTCTTTAGCGATAAGCGCAGTGCTTTGTTGCTTGTTATACCCTTGTTTTTTAAAATTCAAATAAAGTTGCTCGTTGGCTTCATCCAGAAAATGACCTATTTTTTCCAGAATGGTAACGGTATCACTGGTTTCTACCGGATACTGCCCTAAAGAAACCAATCTGTTAAAGAGCTCATCCACATTTGTCATGTTGAAATTGCCGGCAACTACAAGGTTGCGTGTCATCCAGTTGTTGAAACGGGCTACAGGATGCAGACTGTCAATGTTGTTTTTGCCGAAGGTACCATAACGTAAATGTCCCAAATATAATTCACCGAAAAAATCGACATTTTCTTTAAGCCATTGGGTATCGTTGATAAGAGGTGAATTTGTCTTTATTAATTCCTGAAAAGGTTTGTATATGGTTTTAAAAACTTCTTCAATAGAGTTTGGGGCATTGGAGCGAGTCCTGTCAATATACTTTTTACCCGGCTTTATGTCTATTTTTATGCTTGCCACACCTGCGCCATCCTGTCCGCGGTTGTGCTGCTTCTCCATAAGCAAGTGCAACTTGTTGATGCCATAAAGGGCTGTTCCATAGCGTGACCTATAATATTCCAACGGTTTCAAAAGCCTGATAAAGGCTATTCCGCATTCGTGTTTGATGGCTTCACTCATAAAGAAGATTGTTGTTAACGGGAGTCTGCTTTTTTAAAAACGCAAAAGTACAAAAATCACAATATTTTTTTATTTCAGAATATAAAATAAAAATTAAGGCGACCATTAAACCTTTTATTTTTTTTAGAGTCTATGTATATTTAACTGAGTGAAATTTTAATTATATGCGAAAAAATATTTATTTACCCCTATTTACTTTATTTTTATTTATTACCTTAGGTTTTTATGCAAAAGGACAGGAACAGGAATCTATACCGGTGAGTTCGGGTGCATCTTCTCCTCCCACGAATATGCGCATGTCTCAGAGTGGCTATGGTGTTATCAGCGGGATTTTACACGACGAAACAACAAAAGAACCTGTGCCTTATGCTTCGGTAGTTCTTTTCAGGCAAAAAGATTCTACTATGGTTACAGGTAATGTTACCGATGACAAAGGGTTATTTGTTATAGAAAAAGTAATGCCGGGAAAATATTATATAAGGGTTTCCTTTATAGGATATCAGAATAAATTTATAAGTAAAGTGGAAATCTCTCCTAAAAGCGCTAATTTGAAATTGGGAGAAATTTTCATTAAACCCTCATCTGCAGCTTTGGAGGGGGTTACCATAACGGCAGAAAGGTCGGTAATTACCAACAATCTCGACAAAAAAGTTATTACGGTAGATAAAACGCTTGCGCTTTCGGGAGGCACGGCTACCGATGTAATGGAAAATATTCCCAATGTATCGGTTGATGCGCAGGGAAACGTAAGTTTAAGAGGCAACTCTAATATTACCATTTTAATAGACGGAAAACCGGCTACCCAAGCAGGGCTAAGCAGCAATGACATATTGTCGCAGTTGCCTGCAAGTTCTATCCAAAGTGTGGAATTGGTTACCAATCCATCTGTTAAATATGACCCTGACGGAACTTCGGGAATTATTAATATTGTACTTAAGAAAAAAACACTTGAAGGCTTCAACGGGCAAATAAGTGCCATGATAGGTACCAAAGACAAGTACAACGGCTCTTTAAACTTGAATTATCGTAAAAATAAAATAAATTTATTTGCCGGAGCTGATTGGCGTGACAGCAAAAACGGCATTACTTCCACCACCCACAGAGAAGATTTTAGCCCAACCGATAAATCTATTACAGGCATTTGGGAGCAAAATTCTGACGGATGGATGTCTCATAAATCCTTAAACCTGAATGCCGGTGTTGATTATACAATCAATACAAGAAACAATTTGGCTTTCACCATTACGCGACGCAACATGAACTTTGACAATAACAGCACGTTATATACAAAAAATATGGATGCAGCCTATGTGCTAAAGCAAAACTACAACCGGATTACCGATGGTTCAAGAGATGTGAATGCTACAAGTTATGCCCTTTCATATAAAAAAACGTTTGCGGAAAAAGACAGGGAGTTTACTACTGACCTTACCTATAATATTAACCAGTCGGATGGTACCCAAAAAATACAGCAGGATAGTTATAGCATAGTTACGGGAAATTTAGAAAAATCCTCATACGAAAGATCCAACTCAGATGGCAAAAACAAGTTTTTTACCATCCAAAGCAATTATATACATCCTTTGTTATCAACAGGAGGAAGGATAGAAACCGGTTATAAGGTAAGTTTGCGCAACATGGATATGGCGAATATGTATGAAAAAAAAGATGATTTGGGGCAATGGAATGTTATTCCTTCGGGCTTAAACAATTATAAGTATAAGGAAAATATAAATGCAGTGTATGCCATATATGGCGGTGGTTATAAGAAATTTAAATATCAGGGAGGACTTAGGTATGAGTATGTATATACGGATACGGAACTCGATAAAGCACCTTCTCTAAAGGATAATTACCAATCATTCTATCCTTCAGCACATTTAGAATATGACTTGGGTAAAGGTAATCAGTTTCAGTTAAGTTATAGTAGAAGGGTTGACAGACCTTCGCCCAGACAAAAAAATACGTTTACCGATTACTCGGATCCTTTGAACATTATAAAAGGAAATCCTGATTTGCAGCCGGAATATACAAATTCATTAGAGCTTGCATATTTAAAATATTTTGTAAAAGGCTCTTTCTCATCTACGGCTTTTTATCGTCAAACCAACGGAACGAGCGAAAATATCAGCCAATCTACCGATATAGACGGCAAAACAGTGTTGGTTACCCAACCTTTTAATGTAGGCACGAATAAATCATATGGGTTGGAATTTGTGGGTTCTTACAATCCTGTTAAATGGGCGAGGTTTAATACCAATATTTCTTTATATCAATACCAAATAGAAGCCCTGCCGCAGTATAACATGGATAAGATAGAGAGTTTTTCATGGAGTGGGCGTTTAAATGCGAGTTTTAACTATATTAAAAGCGGAAGTTTGCAAACTATTGTCAGATATACATCACCGCGCAAATCAGTGCAAACCGAGAGAGAAAGCAATTTCAGCATGGATTTATCGGTGCGTCAGGATTTGCTCAAAGACCGCTTAAGTTTAACACTCCGCCTCACGGATGTATTTAACACGCGTAACTTCAATTCTACTACTTACGGCAAAGGATTTACTTCTAACAATACAATGATCTTTGATTCTCGCGTGCTGTATGTGGGCTTTCAATATAGGTTTAATAATTATAAAACGCGTAAACCCACCGCCGCAGATATAGAAAACATGCAGGATGCCGACAATGGAAATGTAGGAGGATTTTAACTAGTTTTTCTTTATTGTTTTTAGGCGTTTGTCAGAATAATAAACATAAGTAGGAGTAGGGGTTTACCATGCTCTACTGTTTACGTAGTCTATTCTTTTTATAGCTGTATATTTTGGGTTTATACGTGCAGGTTTAATCATCTTGGGGCGTTTATTATAGATGTTTAGGTAATTACAAGTTAGTAGTGAATACATACCATGAAGCGGTAAAGTTTTTTACTACTTGCAATTATTATTATGATAAGCAAAATATAATCTATACCTTTGTCATTGATTTGGTAATTAAAAATATTACAAATTTTTAATGTAAGGGAATCCGGTGTAAATCCGGAGCTGTACCTGCAGCTGTAAATCTCCATTATGTTGTCCTGATTAATTATTGCCACTGTTTTATATTTTAAATGGGAAGGCATCAGGGCAGGAGAAAGCCAGAATACCTGCCTGATCTGTGTTAATAAACATTGAAGTCTTCCAGGATTAGAAGCCTAAATGGACAAACAGGGAATATTCCTTTTGTTTACTATTTAACTTACATTTCAGGAATTACTTCATCGTTTTATTTTTTGGAACAAAGAAAAACAGATGTATGAAGCGTATCCTATCCCGAATATTGTTTATACTCTTGTGTAGTTGTTGTTGTGTATCTGTTTATGCACAGCAAGGTGTTTTGCATGGGGAAGTTATAGATAAATATACCAAAACCTTATTGCCTAAAGCAACTGTTTTGCTCAATAAAACAGGCTATATAACACTCACTGACACGCAAGGACGATATGAAATAAAAAATATACCGGATGGAAAATATGAGGTAATCGTATCTTTTATCGGATATAAAACCTATCGTCAAACGGTAGAGATCAAATCTTCGGGAGCAGCTATAAACTTTGAGCTTGAACCTGTTTCTTATCAATTGCAGGATTTTGTGGTAACCGGAACAGGTACTATGCACCATTACAAATCAGCCCCTGTGGCAACCGAGGTGCTTGGTGGCGACGCACTTAAAACCTATGCCGGTGGCAGCATAGAGGATATTTTGGGAGGGCTTAGCGCATCGTTTGACTTTAATGCAAACGATATGGGAGCCAATATGCAGCTCAACGGTTTAAGCAACAAATATATATTGATATTGGTAGATGGAAAAAAGTTGCGCAGTGGCGCTTCGGGTCAAAATGATCTGAATATGATAAACCCTGCTAAGATTGCCAAAATAGAAATTGTAAAAGGAGCTTCTTCCTCGTTATATGGTTCCGATGCCATTGCAGGTGTGATTAACATCATTACCAAGAAAAACATTGATAAAATAAGTGTTGAAAATAGTAGCCGTGTAGGTTCCTACGGAGAATACAAGCAATATAACGTAATATCCGTAGCATCAGGCAAGTGGTCAAGTTCTACTTCTTTTAATCTTAAACGTTCGGGTGGATGGAAAAATACTTCATTGGAGATATACAGAGATTCGCTGTATAAAAATTCCGTAACCAAAACGGCAAATGAATTTGTGGATTATACCGTTGAGGAAGAAATAAACTACAAAATGAGTAAACGGCTGAGCTTGTATGCAAGCGGAAGCTATTACCGTAAAAATATATATCGTCCTTGCGGAGAGCCCCAGTATTCTACATTTGGTATGGAGTATGACAAAAAATCGGCAACGTGGGGTGGAAAATATTTACTTGACAAGCATAATATTTTATCGTTAGATTTTTCTTATGATGTAAACAAGTATAATCATGTGTTTACGCGTCAAACCCATGAAGAATATGTAACAGAAGATGGCAAAAAACTACATCCTGTGTTTTACGAGGGCGATGTATCTCTTCAAACATCCGAAAAAACATTTAATGCAAACGCGAAAGGCGTTTTTCAACAATGGAAAAACCATAAGTTAAACACCGGATTGGAATTGGATTTAAATAACTTATCTTCTCCTTACAGGATATTGAGCGGCGAAAAGCAAGTATATACCATAGCTGCCTATTTGCAGGACGAATATGCTATAACCAAGAATTTTACGCTTACCTCAGGCTTAAGAGGCATAGGACATGAAGCATTTGGCATGCGCCTTACGCCTAAAATAAGTGTATTGTATAAATGGGGCGATTTTAATTGGAGAGCTACTTTCTCCACAGGTTTTAAAACACCTTCTTTAAAGGAACTCTATTATAGATATGAAAAAACGATGGCATCAAAATTACGCCTCTATATAGGCAATCCTTCGCTGCGTCCGCAAACTTCAGTATATTATTCTGTAGGAGCAGAATATAATATATCTTCAGTTTCATTAAGTGTTATGGCTTATTATAACAAGCTTTACGACATGATAGCGCTTGTGGAAATTCCTACTACCTATGAGGATAAAATGCGTGAAGTAGATAAAACCATGAAATACAACAATATGGAAAAAGCTGTTTCGCAAGGCATAGATTTTTTGTTTACTTATAGGATATATAAAGGGCTTACCTGGGGAGGAGGATATAGCTATTCGCATGCACAGGGAGATTTCCTTAACAAAGATAATGAAATTGAAACCGTTATGATTGATGGTTCGGCGCTTCATCATGCCAATACGCATGTGTTGTGGAGCCATAATTGGGAAAAATATGCACTGGCAGTAGGTGTATATGGGAAAATACAGTCTAAAAGATTTTACCGTTACGAAGGTGATGCACACGGATACACTTTATGGCGCATTAATACAAATCATAAGTTGCTGAAAACTAAGTTGTTTTTGTGTGAAATGAACTTGGGAATAGACAATATTTTTAATTATTACGAAGATAAACCTTACGGATATAATTATGGTACAAAAACGCCTGGTAGAACATGGTATGCAGGGGTGGTTATAAAATATGCCAAATAACAAGTAAAGTAAAAATACATTCATTAACCTTTTAATATAATAACTATGAAAAAAATCAGTTTGTTATTGGTTGCAGCTATTGCGCTTGCTTCCATTTTTTCTTCCTGTTCAAAGAAGGATGAAGACAACAAAAAAGGACCTGTTAAAATTGAGAAAAAAAATGACCAAGCTTTACTATTGGTAACGTTTGGAAGCACTTGGGATGCGCCGCACAAGACTTTTGCCGCAATGAAAGATGCTTTTAAAAAACAATTTCCTACATACGATGTATATATTTCTTTTACATCAACAACCTGCATTACACGTTGGGGTTCAAAAACAGGTGAATACTTTGCTACGCCCGACCTTTGGTTAGATGCCATTGGCAAAGAAGGATACAAAAAAGTGTTGGTGCAGTCGCTTCATGTTATTCCCGGGCAGGAGTATGAAGAACTTGTGAAATATGTAAACGATTTTAAAGATAAGTATGCCAATATTCCCGTGGGTGTAGGCGATGCTTTGCTAACAAGTGATAAGGATATTGAAGAAGTAGGCGATGCTTTGTATAAAACATTTAAAAATCAGTTAGATAAAGGAGAAGCCATAGCATTTCTTGGACATGGAAATCCTGACGAAAAATATTTAAAAGCCAATAAAAAATACGAGTTGTTGCGAAGCTACATGCAAAAAAAAGATCCTAAAATGTATTTAGGAACGGTTGATTACAATGCAATGCTTATTGATTTTGTAATTGATGATTTGAATAAAACATTTAAGAAAAACGGTGTTGTAAACCTTACACCTTTGATGTCTATTGCCGGCGATCATGCCAACAACGATATGGCAGGAGACGAAGACCCGAAAGAAAAACCCGAAGACCAAAGCTGGAAAGTACAAATTAAAAAAGCCGGTTATATGGTAGAAAATAAAAATTGTATTCTGAAAGGTCTTGGCGATTATAGCGAAATTGTAAATGTATGGATAAGACATTCACAGGAAGCGCTTAAAAATATGAAATAGTTATATACATTTTTTCTGTTTCTCGGGGTTGTTATGCTAAGGCGTAGCAGCCCTGTTTTTTGTCATGGACTTTTTTATTCCTGATAATATATTCTTTTTACCCTTTGCGAAATACCCGTAAGAATTTCATAAGGAATAGTTCCTATGGCGTCAGAGAGTTGTGTTATGGGTAATTCTTTGCCAAAAATAAGCACTTCGTCTCCTTCTTGTGCTCCAATGCCTGTAACATCAATCATGGTCATATCCATGCACACGTTTCCTACGGTGGGCACAATGTTGCCTTTAACCATAAATTTGCCGATACCGTTGCCCAGTTTGCGGTTGATGCCGTCAGCATAACCGATAGGAACAACGGCTATTTGTGAAGTTTGCTTTGCCCTGAACATGCGTCCGTAGCCCACACTTTCATTTTTTTCTATGGTTTTTATTTGCGATATGGTAGTGCGTAGCGTGCTCACGTTTTCCAGTTTATGCAAAGCCTCCTTTACAGGAGCAATACCGTATAAACCTATGCCCAACCTCACCATATCAAACGCTGCTTCGGGGAAGCGGTTAATAGCTGCCGAATTACATATGTGGCGCAGTATGGGGTAATTGAAACTATTCAGGATTTTATGGCTCGCGGTTTTGAATAAATTAATTTGGTGATGTGTAAAATCGTCTTTAGATGGATCATCGGCAGTGGCAAGGTGAGAAAATACAGATTTCACCGCTAAAACCTCGTATGCTTCTTTTAAATGATTTATTAAATCATCAATTTGGTTTATATCAAAGCCTAAACGGCGCATTCCCGTGTCTATTTTAATATGTATGCCCACCTGATTTTTTATTTCCAACTCTTGTAAGTAACGAACAAACATATCCAATACTCTGAAACTGTATATCTCAGGTTCGAGATTATAAGTTATCATGGCATGTATGCTGTCTATTTCAGGGTTCATAACCATTATAGGCAACGAAATCCCGTTTTTTCTTAATTCAACGCCTTCATCGGCATATGCTACCGTCAAATAATCTACATGGTGGAACTGCAACGCATTGGCAATTTCAAAACTTCCGCTTCCGTAAGAAAAAGCCTTTACCATTGCCATTGTTTTCACATGCGGCGGTATTTGTGAACGATAATAGTTTAAATTGTGAATAAGCCCGTTGAGGTTAACCTCTAAAACGGTTTCGTGGGTTTTTTGTTGTAAGGCTTCTGAAATACGTTCGAACCCGAATATTCTGGCGCCTTTTAGCAATATGGTGGTATTGACGAAATCTTTTGTGTTTAAATGGTTTAAAAACGCATGCGTACTGCCAAAAAAGGTTTTGGGAATAGAAAACGCAGATGCACAAGCTTCTATTTCGCTACCAATTCCAATAATTTTATCGATGTTCTTATTTTTAAGCAGCGTATTTACTTGTGCATATAGTTTTTCTTTATTTATTCCGCTTTGCAGTATATCCGATAAAATAACTATTCTTTTGCCGTGTTGGTTTTGATGGTTTAAAAAATCAAGCGCGATGGCAAGAGAATCAATATCATTACTATAACTGTCGTTGATAATGGTGCAGTTGTTAATACCTTGTTTTATCTCCAGGCGCATAGCTAAAGGTTGCAAACCAAGCATCTTTTCTGCTATAACGCTGTTCTCATAATTAAGCATTAACAGGGTAGCCCAACAGTGCATGGCATTTTCTATAGAGGCTTCATCACTGAAAGGTATCGAAATTTCAATATTTTTACTTTTATAAATCCCTTTTATGGTGCTTTTGGAGAGTTGCTTTTCAATACTTGTTATATGTATATCGGCATTTTCACTTTGTCCCCAAGTAAAAAAAACTAAGTTTTCGGATAGTTTGGAAGATGCTATTGCTTTGCCGATTTCTTTATTGTCGGCAGCATAAATAAGAATATCTGCATTTGCGAACAATTTAAGTTTTTCTGTAGCTTTCTGCTGGCGGCTGCTAAAGTTTTCGTCATGTGCATGTCCTATGTTGGTAAAAATTCCAATGGTAGGATTTATAATGGGTTGCAACTTTTCCATTTCTCCGGTTTGCGAAATGCCGGCTTCAAAGATGCCGAGCGTATGATTATCATTCATTTGCCATACAGAAAGCGGAACCCCTATTTGTGAGTTATAACTCTTGGGACTTCTAATGATGCTAAAATCATTATGCAACAATTGATAAAGCCATTCTTTAACAATTGTTTTACCATTGCTACCGGTGATGCCTATTATGGGGATATTAAATCTGCTGCGATGTTGTGTCGAAAGCGATTGTAGCGCTGCAAGGGTATCTTTTACAAGAATGATATTGCTTTCGGGTAATAAATCTTTATCTATATTTTCTGACACAATAAAATTTCTGACGCCTTTTTCATAGACATCTTTTAGATATTTGTGTCCGTTGTTGCGCTGAGTTTTTAATGCAATAAAAATACTGTTTTCCGCGTTAGTAACGCTTCTGCTATCTGTAAGTAAAGTGTGTATAGTATAAAAATCTGCACTTTTTTTTATTAAAGAGCCATTTACGATACTTTTTATTTGCTCTATCTGATATTCTGTGGTATTCATACCTTTTTAATCAACTGACAACTGATGAAACTGCTTAATTGTCTTTATCTTTTTTGTAGAAAGGAAGCGGATTTTGATTAATTTCTTCCCAAAGTTTACGGTTGTTGTATATATCGCAAGCCAGATAAGTTGCTGCCCTCATAGAATCGGGATTTGCCATGTTTTTGCCTGCAATGTCATAAGCAGTGCCATGAGCAGGGGAAGTGCGCACATAAGGTAATCCGGCAGTATAGTTTACACCCTCGTCTCTGCTCAATGTTTTAAAAGGAATCATACCCTGGTCGTGATACATGGCTAATACGGCATCAAAATTTTTGTAAGCATTAGAAGCAAAAAAACCATCGGCAGGGTAGGGTCCATATACGAGTAATCCTTTTTTTTGCAATGATTCTATAACCGGAATTTCAACATCTTGCTCGTGTTTTCCTATTAATCCGCCGTCTCCCGCGTGTGGGTTCAAGCTTAACACCGCAACTTTAGGCTTACGTATGTTAAAATCCTTTTGCAAAGATTCGTTGAGGATATTTATTTTATCACGCAGCACATCGGGGGTTATCGCATTTGTAACATCTTCCAATGGCAGGTGTTCTGTAACCAATCCTATTTTAAGATTTCCGGCAACCATAAGCATCAAATATGAATTTACATTGGCTTTTTGTGCCAAATATCCCGTATGTCCCGTAAAGTGTGTTTTGCTTGCCATTTGCACGTTTTCCTTGTTAAGCGGAGCCGTTACTATTACATCAATGCTTTTGTTTTCAATATCTTTAATAGCCGCGTCTAATGCTTGCAACGCCATTTCTCCGGCAATTGCCGTAGATTCTCCCATTTCTATACGTATTTCTTTATCGGAAAGGTTTATCAGGTTTATTTTTTTTGCTGTCGCATGTTCGGCATTGCGAATAATGTTTAAATTAAAATCGGATGTGTTGAGAAGTTTACGATAATACGAGATAATTTTTGAAACACCATATATAACAGGTGTATATAGCTCTGTAACACGGTTGTCTGCCAATAATTTTATAATTACTTCATAGCTTATACCGTTAAGGTCGCCATGCGTAATTCCTACTTTTATTTTTGACTCATTAGTATCGTTCGCGGGTATGGACATTGATGATATATTTTCAGATAATGCAAATATATAAAATTAGACATAATTTTATGACCTACCGGTATAAAAATACGTAAACCTTTTTTATTTTTCGAGTGCGAAAACAGCAAAAGAAGCCAGCCAGTGGTCGCCACCGTAGTTACCTTTAAAAATCAGAGGCAGCGCATTATTTAACAGTTTATTGGCGGTTTGTTTTAAATGTGCTGTTTGTGAATGGGTTGCAGGCAATGAGTTGGCGATTTGTTTCATGCACCATGCGCGAGAGAGGGATAGCCCCACCAAATGCACGGTCTGAAAATCATTTAAATCGCTCACCACAGGAATTTCACTTATGCGCGCAATGCCTTTATTATCATAGAAATTATTAAACCATGTGGTAAATTCCTTACGATTTAATACCCTGCGCATCAAATCGGCAATCTCTAAACTTGGAGAAAAAAAATCTGAGCCGTCCGGTTCTAAATAGGCAGGTGTTTTTTTGTCTTTTAAATAAAAATATCGCGCTTTTTCCATCAGCACATATTCAAAATCTTTATCATTTACGGCTTTTGCCCAATCCAACGCAAAACCCATGGCAAATGCTGAGTTTGGATGCACACCGGTACGATTGGGATAGGTTTGTTTAGGTAAATATGCTTTCCAAAGCTTAACAATTTGTTGTGTAAGGGGTTCTAAATTTTTGTGCCATTCTTTAGCCATAGGGCTATCCCAAGTATAAAGTTCTTCATCCAGTTTTAACAGCCAGGCCCATCCATAAGTCCTTTCAAAGGTTGATGCAACTTCATATTTGGTAAAATATGCTGCTTCGGCTTGTAATTTTTCGGGAGTAAACGTTTGGGCAAGTATTTTTTCTATTTCATTCTTATTTTGTAAGTCGGGGATAGTTTTCAACAACCTAACCAACATCCAATGACCATGCACGCTACTGTGCCAGTCGAAACATCCGTAAAAAGCAGGGTGCAAGGCTTGGGGCGTAAGTAGGGCATCTTTATCATTGTTTATAACGTGCGCCGTTTTATTGGGATATTCCTGATTTATGCAATGCAAAGGCATTTGAGAGAGTTTGCTTGCAATTTCGTTGGTGAGGGTAGGAATTTCTTGCGCTTGCATGTGAAATACAAAAGCAAAAAAAAGTACAAAAATTAATCCTGCTTTTTTAATCATTGTATTATATGTTTGAAAGGTGAATTTATATATGTTGTTTTTAGTTGTATTTTTTTTATTTTTGATGTTTAAAACGTCAAATTTATGAAAAACTGTGGTATAAAATTTAAATTGCTCATATTATTTGTCTTGCAAAGTATTTTTTTGCAAGCGCAGCTTACGCCATCTCAAGTAGATGAATTAGTAAGTAAAACCATCCGTGCATTTGATGTGCCCGGCATTTCGGTGGGTATTTTAAAGGATGGAAAACTTGTGTACGCCAAAGGCATAGGCGTTCGCTCATTAAGTAATAACTTGCCTATGAATGAAAAAACCTTGGTGGGCATTGCTTCAAACAGTAAGGGTTTCACCTGTTTTTCCATTGCTTTGCTTGTAGATGAAGGTAAATTAAAATGGGATGATAAAGTGATAAAATATATTCCTGATTTTCAGCTATATGATGCGTATGTGAGCAAGGAGATTACTATTCGCGATTTATGCACGCATCGCAGTGGCTTGGGACTTGGTGGTGGAGATTTAATGTTTTTTCCTGAAGGTGGTTCTTTTAGTACGCAGGACATAATTCATAATTTACGCTATATCAAGCAGCATGCTTCTTTTAGAAACACGCTGGAATACAACAACAATGCTTTTGTTGTGGCAGGTGAAATTATTAGAAGAGTAAGTGGCCTCACTTGGGAAGAGTTTGTGGAAACACGTATTTTAAAACCGGTAGGAATGCTTTCAAGTGTGGCTTCCTATAATCGGGTTAAAGATCATTCAAATATTATTGATGCACATGCGCCTGTAGATGGGAAAGTAGTGGCAGTGCCGCATGACTGGAATCCTGTTGCCAATCCCGCCGGAGGCATTATGAGTAATATTGAGGATATGGCGCAATGGGCACAATTTTTATTGGATGGCGGAGTTACTAAGAATGGCAAGCGTTTGATAAGCGAAAAGCAAATGAATGAACTTTGGAACTTGCAAATGCCGGTGCCTGTACCAAGCAAAAACTCTTATGACATGCGTTTTAACGGTTATGCTTTGGGCTGGTTTGTAAATGATGTAAAAGGGCATAAACAAGTGAGCCATACCGGAGGATTGATAGGAACTGTAACACAATTTACCCTCATTCCGGATTTGAAATTAGGCATCATTGTGCTTACCAATCAACAATCAGGAGCAGCATTCAGCGCCATTACAAATACTATAAAAGATGCATATCTTGGCTATGACACCCGTGAATGGGTGGATATATATAAAAAACATACGGATGCGATGTCCGCAGAAGCGGATAGTATTGTGAAATCGGTGTATGGCAAAGTGGATAAAGAAATCAAAAATCCATCATGCAAAGTGGATATTTCCGGCACTTATAACGATAAATGGTTTGGGAATATTTATATTAAAAAGCAAGGTGAGGTTTATAATATATCCTGTGAGAAATCACCACGATTATTTGGCAGCTTGTTGCCTTATGACGAAAAAACATGGGTAGCAAAATGGAATGACAGAAGCTACGATGCCGATGCATTTGTTAAATTCATCTTTGATGGTTCAGGAAATCCGCAAGGATTTACTATGGAGGCAATTTCTCCGAATACAGATTTTAGCTTCGATTTTCAGGATTTGGAGTTGCGAAAAGTAAAGTAGGAAAGGGTGAAAAAAATATTAAATAATTAAGAATATATGCTTTTTTGTGGAAGTTGGGCATGTTAAAAGTTATTATATGTTGAATGTATATATTATAATTGTTTTTATTCGGGTATATAATACGAAAGGAGCTTCCTGAGAAGCTCCTTTCGTAAATAAAATTTAATTTCATATTTTATTGCATGCCTGCAGTTTCTGCTTCAGGCGCAATTTTTTTGATTAATCCCTGTAATACGTTTCCGGGTCCTAATTCGGTGAAAATGGTAGCTCCATCTTTCGTCATGTGTTGTACAATTTGAGTCCAACGCACGGGAGCAGTAAGTTGGGCTATTAAGTTTTCTTTGATTTTAGATGCCTCTGTATAGGGCATTGCGTCCACATTCTGATAAACAGGACAAACAGGCGTTTGAAAATTTGTAGCATTAATAGCTGCTGCAAGCTCAACACGCGCAGGCTCCATAAGCGGCGAATGGAAAGCTCCGCCTACTTTTAGTGGTAATGCGCGTTTAGCACCGGCTGCTTTGAGCAATTCGCATGCAGTTTCAATTCCTTTGTTAGATCCTGATATAACTAATTGTCCCGGACTGTTATAATTTGCTGCTACAACCACTTCATCTTTTATGCCGGCAATAATATCTTCCACTTTAGCATCATCTAATCCAAGAATAGCCGCCATGGTACTTGGATTTTGCTCGCAGGCTTTTTGCATGGCTGTTGCACGCTGAAAAACAAGTTTTAAACCATCTTCAAAACTTAACGCCTTATTGGCTACCAAGGCTGAAAACTCTCCAAGTGAGTGCCCTGCAACCATTTCTGGATTAAAACCTTCGAGAGTATTGGCTAAAATTACGGAATGAAGGAAAATGGCAGGCTGTGTAACACGTGTTTGACGCAAATCCTCATCTGTTCCTGCAAACATTAAATCTGTAATTCTAAAACCTAATATATCATTGGCTGTTTCAAACATTTGTTTTGCCTTGGCATGATTGTCGTACAAATCTTTACCCATGCCTACAAATTGAGCCCCTTGACCGGGAAATACGTATGCTTTCATTATTATTTTCGTTTATAAATTTATCGTTGCAAATGTAATTATATTTTATTGAAGCCTTAGCTAATATGCATTAAATTTAGTTTTTGCTATATAATATATTTAAAATCAATTAGATAAAGAATAGAAAATAAATTATAGCATTAACAATTTTAGCAGTATCTTTGTCATTGCATTTGGTGGTAATATTTTACCTTAAAAGGGAATCAGGTGAGAGTCCTGAACAGTCCCGCTGCTGTAATCTCAAAATAAACTCAGGCATAAAGTCACTTTATTTATAATAAGGGAAGGCTGCCGGAATAATAAGGAGGAGAAAGTCAGAAGACCTGCCAATGCTTGAATGTTAAAAAGCTTTCGGGTTAAAAGCATCAACATTACTGCATTTTGCATGTAACATGTTTTTCTCTTTTTTCCCGTATTTATAAAAAAAGAAATGCATAAACGGGAATTTATCTTATTATTCATTCTGTTGCTTTATTTGCAATGTTTTTCGCAACGGCAAAAAGATACAGCCATATCCTTGGCAGGAGTGACTATTACCGAAAACAGGATTTCCGTTTTTTCAAAAGGGTTGAAAACCGAGCGTATTGATAGTATTTATATAAGTTTGCGTGCGGGTAGCAATATAGGAGCACTCCTTTCCGAAAAAGCTTTTATATCAGTTCGTTCCTATGGTGTGGCGGGTTCAAGTTCACTTAATGCCCGTGGCACCTACGCTTCACAATCGGGAGTATTTTGGAATGGCATTAATATAGGTGTTCCTAACATGGGTTCTACTGATTTGTCGCGCATATCTCCTTTTTTATTTAAGGATGTAACGTTGCAATTAGGCGGTAGTGGCGCCCTTATGGGAAGCGGTGTTATTGGCGGAAGCTTGCAGTTGAGTAATACGCCTGTTTTTGAAAAACGTATGAAAGCCCAGTCGTTGATGTATTATAACAATGCAGGCATCATCAATACAGGTATAAAAATAAATGCAGGCAACAATAAACTTTTTTATTTAGGTGTGCTAAATATGGAGGATAATGAAAATAATTTTAAATATAAAGATTTTGATGGTTCAAGAAAAAGATTAAAACATGCGCATTTGCAATCGTTTTCTCATTTGCATCAGCTTGATTATAAGTTAAACATGAGTAATTATTTTTCGTGGGGATTGTGGTATCAGCAGACTTATAGAGAGCTTCCGCCTAACAAAACACAATTGGGCAACGACGAAACAATGAACGACGAGGCGCTGCGTGCTTTTATGCAATGGAAACATATACGCAATAAGCAGTGGTTTATAATTAAAACAGGTTATTTTCATGAATTTGAGAATTATAACAAAAAAAATGCTTTTGATGCCGATTATATTAGTTCTACACTATTTGCCGAGGCTGAACATAAAATAAAATTATCAGGGTTTTTTACGCTGGGAAGTGGTGTTGCAGCGAAATATGTAACGGCTGATATTAAGGAGTATGGTGATGTTAAGAGTAGGCATGAGGGTTCTGTTTCGGCATCGGTTTTATATAATCAACCGCATGATAAGCTAAAAGCAACTCTGTCGATGAGGCAGGATTTTATTGAAGGTTACGAAATTCCGTTGTTGCCTTTAGCCTCGGTAGAGATACCTGTTTATAAAGACTGCTTTGTATTAAATATAGCTGCATCAAGAAATTTCAGAACGCCTACGTTCAACGATAAGTTTTGGATTCCGGGCGGCAATCCCGACTTGAAGCCTGAAGATAGCTGGAATGAAGAGATAGGTTTAACTTATAAGTATAATTTATCAGACCGCTTGAATACAAGGTTTTCCGCATCTTTCTATAATATCAACATGAAAAATCTGATACAGTGGGTGCCGGTGAAAGAACTCGGAGGATTATGGTCGCCAATGAATGTGGAGAAAGTATGGAGTAGGGGAGTAGAGTGCAGTTTGCACGCGGATTGGAATAAATTTTTAATAAACGGAAACTTTGAACTTAACTATACCTATTCTCCTTCTACAAAAGTAGAAGATGGAAACGAAACCAAGCAACAGCTAATATACATTCCTCTGCATAAAGCCAATGTATCGGCAATGCTCACTCATAAAAGCTATTTTTTGCATTTTACAAGTTTGTTTTGCGATAAAAGATATACAATGTCGAATAATACCGAATTTTTAAAAAGTTATTATTTATCTGATATTATTATAGGTAAAATATTTATAATAAAGGATATAAAATTAAAAATACAAGGTGAAGTCAAGAATATTTTTGATTTCAATTATGAAAACAGACCCTATTATCAAGAACCCGGACGAAACTATGGAATACAAATCATATTATCAAATTAAAAATTAAAAACAATGAAACAGATTAAACAATCATTTTTATATGCAATACTGGCTATTGCATTGTTTGCAACCTCTTGTAGCAAAGACGAAGCTATAAACCTTTTTAAAGGACAATTTAGCAAAGGTATTTTTGTAATGAATGAAGGAACGGAAGCAAGTTTGGGAGACATTACTTTTTATGACACTGACAGCAGTAAAGTTAAAAATGCCATATTTAATGCTGTAAATGGTTCGCCTATAGGTAAGTGGCCTCAAAGTTTTTCGATATACAATGGGGTAGGATATATAATGGGCGGAGCTTCAGAGAAAGTTGAAGTTGTAGATGCTGCTACATTTAAACGTATTGCAACGATTGATGCATTGAAAAATCCACGATATTTTCAGTCAGTTTCTCCTGTGAAAGCTTATATATCTGATTGGGCAAGTAATACATTGGGTATTTTGGATATTGCCAGCAATAAAATAACAGGAAATATCAAATTAGATGGTGCTGGACCAGAAGTGATGTTGAAGAAAGGTAATTATGTATATGTTGCTCTTGTTGGTGGTTTTGGAAGAGAAAACAAAGTTGCCGTAATAGACATAAATACGAATAAAGTGATTACAACAATAAAAGTTGGTGATGCTCCACTTGGTTTGCAGGAAGGTGCGGATGGAAACGTTTGGGTATTGTGCAGAGGATATTTTAAAACTAAATCTGAGATAGAAACAGTAGGTAGTTTGGGAACTATTAATGCTGCTAATGAATATACAGAAGTTAAAAAATTTGACATAGGTTCTCATCCGGACAGATTGACGGTGAGCGGAGACAAAAAGTTTTTCTATTTTATAGGCGGGTATGGCGAAACAATTTATAAATATGATGTTATTTCAAAAACGCAAACTGAATTTTTAAAAGATAGTAAAATGTATTTTTATGGCTTAAATTATGATAAAAAAATAATCTGATTTTTGCTTGCGAATCGAAATCTGATGAAAAGTGGAATCCTTTACCAAGTAAAATTCATTGTTATGATTTAACCGGCAAAGAAAAATATAGTTTTGATGCAGGCTATTATGCCAGCAGCGTAATATTTACCGAATAATTTTATGCAAATTGATTGTTACAAAAATTCCTTGTCCGGCAACGGGCAGGGAATTTTTGTATATGATGTTAGATGTAATTTCAATGACAATGAGAGTTTACATCACTTACGAATTTTAAGTTTTTATTTACCCCCTGCATAATGTAATTTCTCCGTTACGCTGGGATATATCACCATTTTCAATCATTTTTCGCAAACATGCCAGTATATCTTTTTCTGCATATTGGGGCAATTGAATAATTAAATTTTCAATGGTAGTCTGGCTTTGCTGTATATATTCTATAATTGTAGAACGTATTTCATTTTCCGGATTTTTTCTTTTCTTTTGCACACACACGTTGCAAATGCCACAGTTTTCCGCATTTTTTTCGCCAAAATATTCCAATAAAGATATGCTTCTGCATTTCTCATGGTTTTGTGCATAAGCCACCATAGCTTTCATTTTTAACAAAGCGTCTTTTTTGCGTTCGGCATAAAATGTTTTTGAAAGCTGAATATGAGAAATATCCAAACGTTCGGGAAAAAATTGTATTTGCGAAGCCGTGGTACGCGGCGTATAATCCAGTATCCCGTTTCGTTGAAGCTGCATCAGTATTTCCGTTACCCTTGGACTGTCGATGCCTGTTTTACGTGCAATTTCGTTTTCACTTATCTTGGTAAAATCAGTAAATACGCCGCTGTATAAACGCAAAATAACCTTTATCACCGCATCAAATGAGGCATCTTTCACTTGATATTGATATAATTCATGCTTTTCGCAAAGGAAATAAATTTTTGAAAATTCCTGCCACCCTTCGCTCATGATAATATAGCCGTCGCGTTCCAATATTTTTAAAGCGTTGAATGCTATTGCCGGTTTAAACGTATAGTGTGTACAAAATTTCTCGAAATCGAAATCAAAAAATCTATCGCGTCCTCCGCTTACAGGTATTTGTAGAAAATTTCCCAATGCCTGATAGGTGTTTTTTACTACAGAAGCCTCCGGCCATGCTTGTAAATAGCGTTGATTAAGATTTTCGATATCGGAGTTGTTAAATATCAGTGTGGCGAAAGCTTTTTTTTCATCACGTCCGGCACGTCCGGCTTCCTGAAAATAAGCCTCAATGGTATTGGGTAAATCCATGTGTACCACGAAACGCACGTCGGGCTTGTCAATGCCCATGCCAAAAGCGTTGGTAGCTACCATAATGTGGGTTTTGTTGTTAATCCAATCTGTTTGTTGCTTCAGCCTGTCTTTGGGCAACATTCCCGCGTGGTAAACCCCTGTTTTCAGGTTATTATATGATAGAAAATCGGAAATTTCCCTTGTTTGCCGGCGACTGTTTACATATACAATTCCACACCCCTTTATATGATGGCATATTTGTAATAATTTTTTAAATTTATCGTCAGTCTCATATACCCAGTATGCCAGATTTTTACGAAAAAAGCTCTTTTTCAAAACATTATGCTTTCTGAAAGCAAGCTTATCCTGAATATCTTCTACCACATTTTCAACCGCTGTGGCAGTGAGGGCTATCACCGGAATCCAAGGTAACAATTGCCTTATTTCCTGTATTTTTAGGTACGAAGGACGAAAATCGTAGCCCCATTGCGAAATGCAATGTGCTTCATCCACAGCAATCAATGATATGGGCAATTGTGTAAGTTGTTCCCTGAAACGGCGCGATTCCAAGCGTTCGGGCGAAACATATAGTAGTTTGGCGCGTCCGTCGGCACATTTTTCTATATTTAAAGTTATTTCACGTGGGTGCAAACCGGTGTGAATTTCAACCGCACCAATACCTCTGCGTTTCAGGTTTTCTACCTGGTCGGTCATTAAAGCTATCAAAGGGGTGATAACTAAGCAAATGCCCTCTTTGCACAATGCCGGCACTTGGTAGCAGATAGATTTTCCTCCGCCTGTGGGCAATAATGCCAGTGTGTCCTTACCATCTAATACCGATTTGATAATATCTTCCTGTAAAGGACGAAAATTATCGTATCCCCAATATCGTTTAAGTATTTCTGATGGTGTAGGCATTGTAAAAAACAACTAATAAAAATCAAAGTTAAGTAACATTCAAAAATAACGTATCAAAATAGTTTAATTTTTACTATTCTTTTTCTTTACTCATCTACTTTTGTCTGGATAAAACCAAGCGAAGCGTTCTTATTCAGACCTATTATAATAAAAAATGTTGCAAATAAAGCAAAGCAAGAACAAACGAAACATTAGGTTAAAATAAAAAATTTAAAAAACGAAATTTTTAAAGCCATGCACATTTCTTTTTTGTTTATAAATGTTATCTATTTTTGAAATTTAAAATACAAAAAGATGAATATATATTTAATAGGCTATATGGGCAGTGGCAAAACTACGCTGGGTAAAAAGCTTGCCAACGCGTTAGGTTATGCTTTTGTGGATATGGATGGCACGATAGAAGAGCGAGAAGGAATGAGCGTGTCGCAAATATTTGCGGATAAAGGCGAAAGCTATTTTAGAGAACAGGAACAAGCGCTATTGCAGGAAATAGCAAAGGCGGAAAATCAAGTAGTTTCTACAGGTGGAGGCACACCTTGCTTTTTCGATAATATAAACCTGATGAACCGCAGCGGCGCTACCGTTTACCTCAAAGCGCCTGCCCAAGCCTTGATGCAGCGTATAACTTGTTCGCCCATGAAACGTCCGCTACTGCAAAATCAAACTTGCTCGCAGATGCTTGAAACTATATACGACCAACTTGACGAACGAAAACCATATTATGAGCAGGCACAATATACCATAAATGCCTTAAATTGCATGCCAAACGATATTATCAAGTTAATAGAAAAATGAAAAGTGTTGATATGCAAATAGAATAAAATTTAATTAGTGTATGTTTTTACTCCGTTTTCAGTTCCAGCAATACCACATTTTCCACATGATGCGTGTGCGGGAACATATCTACGGGTTGTATGGCTTTAATATCGTATTTTTCAGCCATCATGCTTAAATCTCTTGCCTGCGTAGCCGGATTGCAACTTACATATACTACCTTGCGAGGCGCTATTTCCAATATTTGTGCTATCACGTTTGGGTGCATGCCCGATCGCGGTGGATCGGTAATGATAATATCCGGACTATCGTTTTGCACTACAAAATCCGGGGTTAAAACCTTTGCCAAATCGCCGGCGTAGAAAACGGTATTTGTAAGTCCGTTTAGTTGTGCGTTAATTTTGGCATCTTCAATTGCCGAAGGTACATATTCTACCCCTACGGCTTTTTTCACATAAGGCGCCACAAAATTTGTGATGGTGCCGGTTCCGCAATACAAATCATACACAATTTCCTTACCTGTGAAACCAGCTAAGTCGAAAGCGGTTTTGTATAAAAAATAAGCTTGCAAAGGATTGGTTTGATAAAAAGAAATCGGACCTACTCTGAAAGTGAGCGGCTTTCCTCCTGTATGAGGCGCCTGCATGGTTTCTGTAAGGTAAGGAACACCTTTCCACAGCAATACCTCTTGATCTGCAAGCGTATCGTTGTGTTTTTCGTTAATTACATACATTAATGAAGTAATCTCAGGAAATTCTGACGCGATAAAATCCATCATTTCTTTTATCTTTTCATCTTCTTTGTATGCAAATACCATAATTATCATCCATTGTCCGTCTTGGGTGTTGCGTATAACAATATTACGCAAAAAACCTTCGTGTGTGCGTGCATTGTAATAACTCCAACTCTTTTTTATGGTAAAGTTTTTAATTGCCAAGCGGATATTGTTTGATGGGTCGGGCTGCAAATAACAATTTTTAATATCCAGTACACGGTCAAAAAGTTGTGGAATGTGGAAACCTAAGGCATTCATTTGCCGTCCTTCCTTAGGTTCATTTTCCATTTCTTCTATGGTAAGCCACCGTTTATCGGAAAAAGTGTATTCAAGTTTGTTACGGTAATACATGGTTTGCGGCGAACCTAAAATAGGAGATAGGTTATTGCAATCCAATTTACCGATACGTGTAAAATTATCGATAACTTGTTTCTGTTTGTATGATAATTGCTTGTCATAGCTCAGGCTTTGCCATTTGCATCCGCCACATGTGCCGAAATGTTCGCAAAAGGGTTCAACCCTCAACGGGCTGTATGTATGATATTTTACCACCTTGCCTTCGGCAAAGCTTTTCTTTTTTGAAATAACCTGTATATCAACCACATCGCCGGGTACGCAAAAAGGCACAAATACTACCAGCTCATCTACTTTGGCAACAGCTTTGCCTTCTGCTCCCGCATCTATAATTTCGATGTTTTCCAGTAAGGGGAATACTTTCCGTTTCCTCATATATTAATTAAAAAATTATTAAATTTAAGTTTTACTTTTTCTGTTTTTAAAATGTAGTGAATCGCCCCACTCGCCATATCCCATGCTGCAACCTGCCGCTATAATTTCTTTTTCCAAACGCCTCATCATTTCATCGGAATCCTCTTTGGTGCCAGGTTTGTTTTTATAAAGCAGGTATCCCTCTCTGTATTGCAAAGGCGTGAGGTTGGGCATAATAACGTTTGCACCTGCTTTCAAAGCTTTTTCTCTGCCTTGGGGGTCAATAGTTTGCATGGCGGTGGTGGCGGCAATATTCACATCTTTCATCATAATGCGCAACAAAGCTACCATGGTTAGAGATAATTGGAAACGTTGGGAAAGTGGCAGAAGTAAATCTTTATATTTATACAAAGGCGTATTTTCATGCTCTATATAAGGTCCCATGCCCACCATATCTATATCGCGCGACTTGAAAAACAACAAATCGCCGGCCAAATCTTCCATTGTTTGAAATGGGAGCCCTATCATTACGCCCGTTCCTACATTGTAACCGATTGTTTTAAGTGTTTCCAAACATTTTAAACGGTTGTCGTAATTATGTTTACTGTTCTCGGGATGCAACTTATAATACAATTCTCGGTTCGATGTTTCTATACGCAGCAGGTAGCGATGCGCTCCGGCATTAAACCATTCGCGGTAAGTTTCTTCCGACTGCTCGCCCAGGCTCAATGTAATGCCTAAGTTGTTATTCGATAATGTTTTTATTTTCCTTAACAAACCGGTAATATTAGCCGTATTTTTTTTGTTGTTAAGCTCACCGCCTTGTATCACGATGGATCCAAAATGATGTGTAAAAGCATAGCGGGCAGCATCCAACGCTTCAGCTTCTGTAATGGCGTATCTGCTAACGTTTCTGTTGCCTGAACGTATGCCGCAATAATAGCAGTTTTTGGCGCAACGGTTTGAAATCTCTATCAATCCCCTGAAATATACTTTATTGCCAATATATTTTTCTTTAACAAGCGCAGCTTGCTGCAATATCAAAAGCCTGTCTGCCTCTGATGCGGACAAAAGCCTTTTTAAATCTGCCGGAGAAAATATATCTTTTTGTAATATTTCTTTAATTCCCTGTTTCATTGTTGCAAAAGTACAACGAAAGAATGAAATTTTTTAAATAGAATTTATACATTTGAAGATTCAATAAAATATAACATGCTAAAAATATTAAATGCCCAGCAAACTAAAAAAGCAGATGCCTATACCATTGAACATGAACCGATAAAATCTATTGATTTGATGGAACGTGCTGCGCGCGCTTGTGCCGATTGGCTCATGAACACCGCTGATTTGGAAAATAAACAAATAGTTGTTTTGTGCGGCATGGGCAACAATGGTGGCGATGGATTAGCTATTGCACGAATGCTAAAGGATAATGATGTAACTGTATTTGAACCTTCCATTACCGAGAATCTTTCGGCGGAGTGCGAAATTAATTTAAAGAAAATACAGAAAACGAATATCAGGATAGAGCGCATGGAAGACCTGTCGGATAAGCATCTCAATGAAAACACGATAGTTATAGATGCTATGTTCGGATCAGGTTTAAACAAGGTGTTGGAAGGGGAATACAAAAAGGCGGTGCAGATTATCAACAAGAGCGACAGCATTATAGTTTCCATAGATATCCCTTCCGGTTTGTATGCCGATGTCTATACAAAGCCCTCTAATCCTGTAGTGAGAGCCGATTATACTTTAACTTTTCAATCGCCCAAGCTATCTTTCTTTTTTCCTGAAAATGAATATTATGTCGGCAATTGGCATGTGCTTCCTATCGGTTTGCACGATAAATTTATGGAAAAAGAAACGGTTTCAAACTATTATATAGAAAAGGAAGATGTAATATCTTTGCTTAAGCCTCGTGCCAGGTTTTCTCATAAAGGCACCTATGGTCATGCCCTTGTTATTGCAGGCAGCAAAGGCAAAATGGGAGCTGCCGTCTTAATGGCTAAAGCTTGCATGCGTTCCGGCGCCGGTTTAGTAACAGCACATATACCCGATTCGGGCAATACTATACTGCAAAGTGCTGTTCCGGAAGTAATGCTGTCGCTGGATACAAAAAAAGACTATTGCGCCCGCTTGCCTAAGTTAGAATCCTACAACGCCTTAGCTATGGGGTGTGGAATAGGAAACGCGGAAGAAACCTGCAATATGCTTAAACTGCTTATACAGGAAGCAAAAGTGCCCTTGGTATTGGATGCCGATGCGCTCAATATATTGGCTGAGAACAAAACCTGGCTTTTGTTTTTGGCTTCCGGAACCATCTTAACACCACACCCTAAGGAGTTTGAACGCTTGGCAGGTAAATGGGGTGATGGTTTTGAAAGACTTGAATTGCTAAAGAAATTTTGTCAAAAACATAAAGTATATGTGGTTTTAAAAGATGCTTACAGTGTAACATGTACCCCATCCGGTAATTGCTATTTTAATTCTACCGGAAATGCGGGAATGGCAACAGGCGGAAGCGGCGATGTGCTCACGGGTATTATCACAGGCTTGTTGGCACAAGGATATGAACCTGCCGAGGCTTGTATTATTGGAGTTTATCTGCATGGGTTGGCAGGGGATATAGCGGTAGCTAAAAAAAGTATGCAAAGCCTTATTGCAAGCGATATTATCGAATATTTAGGATATGCTTTTAAATTATGATTAAAATTTTTGATAAAATTACATAAAGTTTTAATTATAATTAAAACTTTTAGAAAGTGTAAAAAGTGTAATATAATATGATAAAGTAAGTCTTTTTTAAATACTTATTTTTATATATAGAATTATTGGGAGAAAATAAATTAAAAAACATATAATATATTAAAAATGAATAAATTAAGTAAAATTTTTATTGCAGTGTTTTTACTTTTTGCATTTGCGAAAGTTTTTGCACAGGAAACGCGGTTAATGCGTTTTCCAAACATGCAGGGAAATACGATAGTGTTTTCTTACGCAGGTGATATTTATACTGTGGATGCCAATGGCGGCGAAGCCCGCAGGCTCACTTCCCATATCGGCTACGAAATGTTTCCCCGCATTTCGCCCGATGGCAAGACTATTGCCTTTACCGCTCAGTATGATGGTAATACGGAGGTTTATACAATGCCCCTTGCAGGTGGCGAACCCAAGCGTATTACATATTCCGCAACTCTCGGCAGAGACGATATAGGCGACAGAATGGGACCGAATAATATTGTTATGGGCTGGACGCCTGACGGTAAAAATATATTATATCGCACGCGTGCCTATACTTTTAATGATTTTACCGGACAACTAATGACTGTTCCGGCGCAAGGCGGCATGCCCACCGCTGTGCCTTTGAAAAATGGCGGATTTTCTTCCTTTGACCCAACGGGTAAAAAATTGGCTTACAATTATATCTTCCGCGAATTTCGCACCTGGAAACGTTACGAAGGCGGCATGGCTGATGATATACGCATATTCGATTTCAATACAAAAAAATCGGAGAAAATAACAAATAATAAAAATCAGGATATTATCCCCATGTGGAGCAAGGATGGTAAAACAATTTTTTATATATCTGATCGTGATGATTATATGAATTTGTATGCCTACGATGTAAACTCCAAAAAAACGGAACAAGTTACACATTATAAAGAATATGATATAAAGTTTCCTTCAATAGGCGATAAAGCTATTGTATATGAAAATGGTGGCTATATTTATAAATATGATTTGGCAGCTAAAAAAGCAGAGAAAGTAAATATTCGTATAAATAACGACCAACTTTATTCACGTCCCGAGTGGAAAGATTTATCTAAAAGCATCCGTTCTTACAGTCTTTCGCCTAATGGCGAACGTATCTTAGGTGTTGCCCGTGGCGATGTGTTTTCCATTCCTGCAAAAAAAGGAATTACCTATAATGTAACCAATTCGTCAAACGCAAACGACAAAAATGCCGAATGGGCCCCCAATGGCGATGGTTTCGCCTATGTTTCCGACAAAGACGGCGAATTTAATATATATTATCAAAATGCCGCAGGTAAAGAAAAAAAACTTACCGATATAAAAACATTTGTTTTTGATTTAACTTGGTCGCCTGATGCAAAAAAAATACTCTGGAGCGAAAAAAATAATACCTTAAACATGTTGGATGTGGCAACAGGTAAAAACACCGTTGTTGAAACATCAGATATAAGTCCTATAAGAGATTACAACTGGTCGCCCGATAGCAAGTATATTACCTACACGCGTCCTGAAAAAGAAAACGATGTAATAATGGTGTATAGCGTGGCTGACGGTAAAAAATATCAGATAACCGATGATTGGTACACTTCGGGCTCACCCAATTTCAGTAAAGACGGCAAATATCTTTTATTTTCTTCATCACGCACGTTTAATCCTACCTATAGCAATACGGAATGGAATCACGTATATACCGATATGGCTAAAGTGTATATACTTCCATTGGCAAAAGATGCTCCGGTGCCTTTTGAACCTAAAAATGATACGGTAGCTTTTATAAAAGACAATGCAAATGCCACTTCTGTAAAAACGGATAATAAAAAAGACGAAAACAAGAAAGATACAAAGGATGGTAAAGCTGCTTCATCATTAATTTACGATTTTGAAGATATAGCCATACGAATATTGGAATTGCCTGTTTCGCCTTCTTATTACGGCAATATACACATGATTGGCAACAATGTGTACTACAATTCGCGCAGAGGCTCTTTTATGTATGACTTGGATGCCATGAAAGAAACCGAACTTAAAGCTAACCTTGTGTTTAGCGCCGGATATAAAAAAGCGCTGGCAGTAGCCAACAATCAGGCAGAAGTGATAGATATACCCAAAGGTACTGTGAGCATAGGCAAGGCTATATCGCTTGCAGGCGTTAAAAAACGGGTAGATTATCATCAGGAATGGATGCAGATATACAATGAAAGCTGGCGCCAGATGCGCGATTTCTTTTATGCCAAAAACATGCATGGCGTAGATTGGAATAAAATAAAAAAACGTTATGAAGTATTGGTTCCTTATGTAAATCACCGTTCTGATCTTACTTACATTATAGGTGAGATGATTGGCGAACTTAACGTGGGGCATGCCTATTCACAAAACGGCGAGCATCCGCAGGTAGATAAAGTGAATATGGGATTGCTGGGCGCGTATTTTTCCAAAGATAAATCGGGATTTTTTAAAGTAGAGAAAATTATAAAAGGCGCCAACTGGAGCAAAGAAACCCGTTCGCCGCTTACCATGCCGGGCGTGAATGTGAAAGAAGGTGAATATATACTTTCAGTAAATGGCAATTCGTTGCAAGATGCAGGGGATATTTCGGAATATTTGGTTGGCACGGCAGGTACTGTTGTGGAGTTGCAGGTAAACACCTCCGCAAGCTTTGCAGGTGCACGCAAAGTTTTGGTAGAACCCTTGGATGATGAGTCGGCATTACACTATTTAAGTTGGGTGGAAAATAACATCAAAAAAGTGAGCGAAGCTACAAAAGGAGAAGTTGGTTATATTCATATTCCCGATATGGGCGTAAACGGGCTTAACGAGTTTGTAAAACATTATTATCCGCAATTGGGTAAAAAAGCATTGATTATAGACGACAGGGGTAATGGCGGAGGAAATGTTTCGCCTATGATTACCGAGCGTTTACAGCGTACCGTTACATATTTTTCCATGCACACCAACCAAAAAGAGGGTAATGTGAATCCGGTGGGAACTTTCATAGGACCTAAAGTATTATTGGTTAATGAATATTCCGCTTCTGACGGCGACTTGTTTCCTTACCGTTTTAAATACAATAAATTAGGACCCGTTATAGGCAAGCGCACTTGGGGCGGAGTTGTAGGTTATAGCGGTTCCGTTCCTGTGGTTGACGGAGGCTCAATTGTTACACCATCTTATGCGCCTTTTGCAGCCGATGGTAGCGGTTGGATTATTGAAGGCGAAGGTGTGCATCCTGATATCGATTTGGATAACGACCCCTATAAAGAATTTATGGGCGAAGATGAGCAACTGAATAAAGCAATAGAAGTAATCAAAGAAAAAATGAAAGATTATCCTTACAAAAACATGCAAGTTCCTCCATTCCCGAACAAAGCACCACGTAAATAGTTGAAAATTATATCTGAAAAATAGCGGAACTTAAAAAAAGGTTTCGCTATTTTTTTTAATCATATAATAAAGCATATTATTTCGATAATTATTGGCAGAAAAATTATTATCTTTACACTGCATAATATTCAAAAGGTTTTGCAAAAAAAACATTTATTAAAGTATTTTTAATTTAATTATATGATATATGTTTATATTATATTTTATTTTTTAAGAAATAATAAAATAAAAGTTTTTTAATAAAATTAGCTTTTTAAAATAATTTTAAATAAGTTTATCAAGTTAATTAGTATGAACACTGCATTTTGCATGATTGCCTTATTAATTTGTGAATTAAGCCCATTTAGTATTCTTTGCATGTTGAAAATTTAATCAACTAAGGATAGATAGTTGATTTTTTACGTGTGCTACTATTTAGTCAAACATATGGATGTAAATTTGCCTATGTCAAATATTTATAAACTAAATATATCAAATAGTTAACATATAAATATATAATTTAGAATTTTGATGTATAAATAAAATATAAACACATGAAAAATATAATTATTATTAACATGTATAGGCATTCCGCCAAAGTTGTATTGTTTATTTCGGCTATTGTACTTATGAGTGCAATAGCTGTTATTTCATTCTCCGGTTGCGGCAAGAAAAAACTTGCAGATATCGACCCTGCTTTTGCCCAATATATTTTGGCTTTTACCTATGGCAATATTTCGCCCGATTCATATATCCAGATTGAATTGGCTAATGAAATGCCTGCTGTAGAGCTTAATGCGGAAGTAAAAGAAAAACTCTTCTCTTTTTCGCCGGCTATCAAGGGAAAAACATACTGGGTAAATTCAAATACCGTACGCTTTGTTCCCGAAACCAAAGAACTTAAACCCGGTAGAGCCTATAAAGCAAAATTCCATTTAAATAAAGTACTTAAAGTAGATAAAAAGTTTAAAGTATTCAATTTCGGATTTAAGGTAAACGAACAAAATTTCTCCATTGACGTATTGCCCTATTCGCCCATATCATCTTCCGATTTAAAGTGGAACAGAGTAGAAGCGGAGCTGATGCTGGCAAACACAGCTTCAACAGACGACGTAAAAGCCATGTTTGAGCTTTCGGGAGCAACTAAACAAAGTAAAGTGCAGGTAACCGCTGCCAATGGCGCTTTTAAAATAACTATTGACAGTTTGCTCCGCACGGATAAACCGCAGAAATATCACCTGAAAGTAAACGGCAAACCGATAGGCGTTAAAAAAACATTGAACTTTGATATCAACATACCAGCTTTGTCCAAAGAAAATTTTGAAGTTGTAGATGTAAGGCTTATGCAAAAAGCGGATCCGCATGTTCGTATCACATTCAGCGACCCTGTAAACGCCACACAAACTATAGAAGATTTGATAAACATATCGGGAATAAGTAACTACACCTATCAGGTAGATAAAAACGTGGTAAAAATTTATCCCGAAACATTCCCCCAATCAGATATCACCGTGCAGATAAAGCAGGATATACGCAGCAATGCGGGTTTATATCTTCAAAAAGACTACAGTTTCGTGTTAAATGTGCAACCTAACAAGCCAATGGTGAAATTTGAGAAAAACGGAAATATACTTCCTAATTCCGAACAACTTAATCTTCCCTTTACTGCGGTAAACCTTTGGGCTGTGGATGTAAAAGTAATTAAAATATACCAAAACAATATTTTATACTATTTGCAATCCAATACTTTAGCTAACAATACCAAAGAAGAAATAAGACGATTTGGCAGGCTTATCATGAAAAAACGCATTCGCTTGGATGTGGACAAAAGCATGGATTTATCCAAATGGAACAACTTTTCTATTGACCTATCTACCTTATTTAAAAAAGACCCGGGAGCGCTTTATATGGTTAAACTATCTATGAAGCCCCAATACTCTTTATACCGCTGTGGAGGTATTACGCCCCGTATCCCCGAAAGCTCCTCGCAACGCAGCTTTGCTGATGAATCTATTACCCAAGAGGATGAAGAAGAGTGGGATAAAACAAACCCGTATTATTTTGAAGATATGTATGAAGAAGGTTATAGTTGGGAAGATAGGGATGATCCGTGTAAGCCGTCCTATTTTATGAATAGCGATTTAACGGCAGAAACCGTAGTAATGGCTTCAAACGTGGGTATGATAGCCAAAGGTGGAAACGCAACCTCCATGAGTGTAGCAGTTACTGACATACTTACTACCGAACCCATTTCGGGCGCTAAGGTTAATATATATAATTACCAGATGCAGGTTATAGGCTCAGGTAAAACAGACGGAAAAGGATTTGCCGATATTGATTATAAAAACGGGAAACCATTTGTAGTAACTGCTGCCAACGGTAAAGATGTAGGCTATTTAGAAGTAAAAGATGAAGTTTCGCTTTCCCTTAGTAATTTTGATGTGAGTGGAAAGGAAATTCAAAAAGGACTGAAAGGCTATGTATATGGAGAACGTGGCGTTTGGCGACCGGGTGATACCATTCACCTTTCTTTTATCCTGGAAGATAAAATGCAAAAACTGCCTAAAGGACATCCCGTGTTGCTTGAGGTTTACACGCCCACAAGGCAATTTTACAAGAGAGAAGTGAAAACCGAAAGTGTTAACGGATTTTATACTTTCAATATTGCTACCGACCCATCTGCGCAAACAGGTACATGGCAGGCGTATGTAAAAGTAGGAGGCACTTCGTTTTATAAGCCCTTGCATATTGAAACCATAAAGCCTAACAGACTTAAAGTACGTTTATCTACAGATTCGATTATTAATGCAAGTCGTGGTGTATTTTCAGGCACGCTCAAATCCGAATGGCTGCATGGTGCGCCGGCATCTAATTTAAGAGCCGATGTGGAGATATCATTATCTAAAACTACAAATCCTTTTAATGGCTATAAAGATTATGTTTTTAACAACCCACTGGCAAGCTTCGAGACCAATAAATATAAATTGTTTGATGGTACATTAAATGCTTCCGGAGTAGCTGCCGTGAGCGCTAATGTGCCGGTAGCGGAAAATGCACCCGGCATGTTGCGTGGCAATATCCTGTCGCGTGTGTTTGAAACCGGCGGCGACATGAGTTTTTATTCGCAAACCGTTTACTATTCTCCTTATGCTGCATATTTGGGTATAAAAACACCCGAAACACAGTCAGGATTTTTAGAAACCGATAAACCTGTGGTTTTCGATGTGGTAAGTGTAAATCCGTATGGCAAAAAAATAGCGCGCACCAACTTGGAATATAAAGTATATAAGTTAAAATGGTCGTGGTGGTGGGGGAGCGTCAATGAAAGTGATTTGGGATCGTATGTGAATAATACTGCGGTTACTCCTGTAGCAAGCGGTACGTTTTCAACTACAGGTGGAAATGCAAAAATACGTTTCCAAGTTGACTATCCGGAGTGGGGTAGATACCTGATAATTGTGAAAGACCCTGAAGGGAAGCATGTAACGGGCACGGTTTTTTATGTAGATTGGCCCTCATGGCGCGGACGTTCCAATAAAACAGATCCTAACGGACTCACCATGCTGTCTTTTTCAACCGATAAATCTTCTTATCAGGTAGGAGAGAAAGCAACTGTTATTATTCCTAAAAGTTCCAACGGTCGTGTGTTGATAAGCATAGAGAACGGTTCACACATCATCCAACGCGAGTGGGTTAAAACTTCGGCAAAAGAAGATACGAAATATACTTTTAAGGTAACAGAAGAAATGAATCCCAATTTTTACATTTTTGCTACCTTATTGCAGCCGCATGCCCAGAAAGACAACGATTTACCTATTCGCATGTATGGAGTTATAAATGTGAATGTGGAAGATAAAAACAGCAAACTATCACCTGTTATTTCCATGCCAAATGAATTACGTCCGGAAAAAGAGTTTGCGGTTTCCGTATCGGAAAAAAGCGGTAAACCCATGACTTATACGTTGGCTATTGTAGATGAAGGTTTGCTTGATTTAACAAGTTTTAAAACACCTGATGCGTGGGACGAATTTTATGCACGCGAAGCTTTAGGCGTGCGTACATGGGATTTGTTCGACAGGGTGCTGGGTGCAAATACCGGCATGCTGGGTCCGCTATTGAGTATTGGAGGAGATGAGGCATTGAAAGCTTCAAGCGATAAAGTAAACAGGTTTAAGCCTGTGGTGAAATTTATGGGACCTTTTACCATTAAAGGCGGAGAGAAAAAGACACATAAAATAAAATTACCGCAATATATAGGTTCGGTTCGCGTTATGTTGGTTGCGGGAGCTAATGGCGCTTATGGAAGTGCGGAAAAAACGGTACCCGTCCGAAATGCTTTGATGACACTTTCTACCTTGCCTCGTATAATGGGACCAAATGAAGAGGTATGGCTTCCTGTGAATGTGTTTGCAATGGAAAAGAAAGTAAAAAGTGTACAAATAACAGTGCAAACCAATGGTTTATTAAATATTATTGATGGAGCTACAAAAACAATTTCATTTGACAACGTAGGCGACAAAGTCGTATTTTTCAAAATGAAAGCGTCTAAACGCACAGGTGCCGAGCAGGTGCGCATACGTGCTACGGGCGGCGGAGAAACAGCTACCGAAATTATCGATATAGGCGTGCGTAACCCTAATCCGCCATTGGTGGTATCACAATCACAGATTATAGCGCCGGGAACTTCTGTTATGCTGAGCGCTTTAATGGAGAGTATAACTGCTGCAGACTGGGCTAAGATCGAAATTTCGCGCATGCCCGGCATCGATTTTAATAAAAACATACAATATTTACTTGAATATCCGCACGGATGTAGCGAGCAGCTAACTTCACAGGGATTTCCTTTGTTATATGCAGGTGATTTTTCAACTTTTAAAGAAACGGAAACAAAGCGTTTTTCCGAAAAAGTATCACAAATTATTAAAATGCTCTCTGCTCGTCAGTTAGTAGATGGAGGATTTATGTATTGGCCCGGCGATTCCTATGCTAACGAATGGGTTACTACTTACGTAGGGCATTTCTTTACCGAAGCGAAAAATAAGGGATATGAAGTTCCTGAAAATGTAATGTCTAATTGGGTAAAATTCCAACAGAAAATAGCCCGCGGATGGAACAGAACCAGCGCATTTAATACTTATTATGGTATTTCAATGACCGAGTTGCAACAGGCATACAGGCTTTATACCTTGGCGTTAAGCGGCAATGCCGAATTAGGAGCCATGAACCGTATGCGCGAAATACCAAATCTTACCTTGCAGGCTAAATGGAGGTTGGCTGCCGCTTACGCGCTGGCAGGCAAAAAAGATGTTGCAAATAAATTGGTATTCAATGTATCGGATAGGATAGATGCTTACGGTTTTAATAATGACACGTACGGAACTCCTGCAAGGGATCAAGCCATGATTATGGAAACCTATCTGTTATTGGGAAAAATAGATAAAGCCATGGGTTTGGCTCAGAATATTTCCGAACAGCTTTCCTCTCAATACATATCCACGCAGGAAGCAGCGTATGGAATGATAGCTATGGCACAACTGGCAAGTAAAATGGGTAAGGGAAATATGAATGCCAATTGGTCGGTAAATGGTCAGAAAGCAATAAACGTATCCACCGCCCAACCCTTATATACCAATGATATTAAGCCTAACGAAAAATTAAACGTAAATATTGCCAACAACGGCAAAAGTAAATTATATGTACGTTTCACCGTGCGCACGCAGCCGTTGGAGGAAAATATACCTCCGGTAGAATCTTCTTTAAAGCTATCCGTTAAATACACTGACATGTCGGGTAGTCCAATAGACGTTACATCATTGAAACAGGGTAAAGATTTTAAAGTTATGGTAACGGTGGCAAATACTTCATCTGAAGATTATACCGATTTAGCATTGGTGCATATATTCCCTTCGGGCTGGGAAATACTTAATGACAGGGTAATAAATCAAGGTGGAAATACAAGTGCAAGTTTTAATTACAGGGATTTCCATGATGATAGGGTACTGACATATTTTAACTTGCAGGCAGGTCAGTCGAAAACATTTTCGGTACAGCTTCAGGCAGCATACAGAGGCACATATTATCTGCCTCCTGTTTCCTGCCAACCTATGTATAATACAAGAGAACAATCGCGTACTACAGGACAATGGGTTAGCATAGTTCAATAATACATCACGCTTTAAACTAAAAAAGACTTCTCATTCACACGGGAAGTCTTTTTTATGTATGCATTATCATCTGCTTTTACTTGATAAACATTAATTCCCTATACTTGGGCAGGGGCCAGAGTTCATCATCAATCAACAATTCAAGTTTGTCGGCATGGTAGCGTATTTCATCAAAATAGGGGCGTACGTTATTTTTATATAAATGAGATTTTTTTTCTATATTTTCTTCATTGTTGGCTTCTTTGCGTGCATCTACAAGTTCAAAAACCATTTGCCTGATAGTGGAAATATGTTCCGAAAGTTCCTTAATATAGTGCATTTGACTGTATGACAGTTTTACGTAGGTTTTATTGTCAAGCACTTCCTGCAATCCTTTTACGTTTTCTATCAATCTGTTTTGATAAAGAATAGCCGTAGGTATAACATGGTTTAGAGAAATGTCGCCGATTACACGCGCTTCTATCTGTAACTTTTTTATGTAGGTTTCAAGGCTTATTTCGTAACGAGCTTCCAGTTCACGTTTAGATAGAATTTTAAAGTCTTCGAAAAGTTTCACGGATTTATCGTTAATCATTACTTTAACAGCTTCGGGCGTCGAGGGTATGTTTGATAAACCACGTTTCCCTGCTTCTTCAATCCATTCTTTTCCGTAGCTGTTGCCTTCAAAAAGTATGCGTTTCGATTCTTTTATGTAACGAGAAAGGGTTTTGGCTATTGCTTCTTCTTTAATAATACCGTTATCAATCATTTTGTCCACGTCTTTTCTGAATATTTTCAGTTGCTCTGCCAAAGCCAGGTTCAACACGGTCATTGCACTTGCACAGTTCATGGATGAACCCACAGCCCTGAATTCAAACTTGTTACCCGTAAAAGCGAAAGGAGATGTGCGGTTGCGGTCGGTATTGTCTATTAAAAGCTCAGGTACTTTGGGTAAATCCACCGAATAATTCCTTGCTTTTAATTCCTCTTTTGTAGGACTAAAATCTTCATTTTCAATTTGTTTTAATATTTCGGTAAGTTGTGTGCCTATAAAAACAGACATAATTGCCGGCGGGGCTTCATGTCCGCCCAAGCGCAAATCGTTAGCTGCCGAAGCCACTATGGAGCGTATTAAATCGGCATGCGTGTCCACGGCTTTTATTATATTTACCAGAAATGTAAGAAAGCGAAGGTTTGATTTAGGTGTTTTGCCCGGAGATAAAAGGTTTTCGCCCGTGTTGGTCGATAGCGACCAGTTATTATGCTTGCCTGAGCCATTAACGCCGTCATAAGGTTTTTCATGCAGCAAAACGCTTAGCTGATGGTGCTTGGCAATACGCTCTAACAAATACATTAACAATTGGTTATGGTCAACGGCAATATTAGCTTCTTCAAAAATAGGGGCGCATTCAAACTGGCTTGGCGCTACCTCGTTATGGCGTGTTTTTACAGGAATGCCCAACCGGTGCGCTTCATATTCAAACTCGCGCATAAAATCGATAACACTTTCGGGAATAGCGCCAAAATAATGGTCTGAAAGTTGCTGGTCTTTTGCCGATGAATGTCCGAATAGCGTTCTGCCCGTGAGGTATAAGTCGGGGCGGGCATGGTATAGCGCGTTATCAACCAAAAAATACTCTTGTTCCCATCCTAAGGTAGCTTCTACCTTGGTTATGTTTTTATCAAAATATTTGCATACTGCTGAAGCTTCTTTGTCAATAGCCTGTAACGCTTTGAGCATAGGTGTTTTATAATCCAGTGCTTCGCCGGTGTAGGATATAAAAATGCAAGGAATACAAAGCGTTCTGTCTAATATAAAAGCTGTGGATGTCGGATCCCAAGCGGTGTAGCCACGTGCTTCAAACGTGTTGCGAATGCCGCCGTTAGGAAAGCTGGAGGCGTCCGGCTCTTGCTGAATGAGCTCGTTGGCTCCGAAATGTTCTATGGCTTTGCCGTCTGGCGAGATGTTTATAAAAGAATCGTGTTTTTCGGCAGTGGCACCCGTAAGCGGATGAAACCAATGCGTATAGTGGGTAACGCCTTTCGATAAAGCCCAGGCTTTCATGGCGGTTGCTACCTGATCTGCCACGCGGCGGTCTATTTTTACGCCTTTTTCTATTACATTGCGCACTTCATGGTATGCCTCTTTAGACAAATACTGTCGCATAACATCCTGATTAAATGTATTTTCGCCAAAGTACTCCGAAATATTTCTTGTTATTTCAACCGTTCTTTTAGGACGCATGAGCGCGTGCTCCAATGCTTTAAATCTGATGTTTGACATATTTGAATATATTTTTAATAAATTATTTTGCAAAAATAAGCTTTTCGCGAAAAAAAATGTAAATTATTGATTTTTTTTAGAAAAAAATATGTTTTTCACAAACTTTTATGCTCAAAAATCGATTTTTAGGGTTGTTTTATTATGACAAACGTATATACATAAAAATTTCAAGCTTGTATTAAAGCATATAGAAAGTTAAAGGGAATGCCAAAGACAATAAAAGAGTTTTAGCCACATACATATGATGTGGCTAGCGTTTCATTATTTACAAGCATTGCTTGTAAAGGATTATACAGATGCAAAAATAATTATTTAAAAATATTCATTTCTTCATTATAAATAGGACTCTCTATGTTTAAGAAATGAAGTACACTGTGAAATACATGATGTTGTGTTAATAAGTTATTAGGCTTAAGCTGTTTTGAACTATCGGACATCCATACAATAAAAGGAATTTCATATTGCTCTTTTGGGGCAATGCTCATAGGTAAGCCATGCATATACATGTTTTTTTCGCCTAATGACTCACCATGATCCGATACAAAAATCATAGCGCTGTTATAGTCTTTTAACTCTTTTAGTGTTTCGATTAAAGTATGTAACAAATAATCCGTATAAACAATCGTGTTATCGTAAGCATTTATCAATTCTGCCTGCGAGCATTTTCCTAATTCTACGCTATTGCAAACGGGCTTAAATATTTCAAATTCAGCCGGATATCTTTTGCTGTATGCAGGACCATGGCTGGTGCTGGTGTGAAGCACTATCAGAATTTTATTTTTTTCGCTTTTCAATATTTCATCCTTCAGTCCGCTTAAAAGCACGCCGTCATAATCACAATCATTACGTTTACAATTGGGCGTAAGCGCTCCGGCATCTTTATAATTTTTTATATGTATAGGAGGTTCGCCCCAGTTGGAGGTTCGCCAAATAACTTCCACATTGTTTCTATACAAATAATTAGGCAAAATCTCATATAAGTCGCTTGTGCTTTTGTGTTCTAAAATAGACTTTACACTTGCTGTGGTATATGTGGCATCTGATATGGCATTGAAATGGAACAAGTGGGGCGTTTTAGCAAGCAGCGGATTGGTGTTTTTTTCATAACCGTATAAAGAGAAGTTTTGTCGTCTTGCCGATTCTCCTATCACTAAAACTACAATGGATTTGTTATTGTCTTTTATGGTGGCTGAAGGCAATAAAATTTCTTTTTTGTTTTCTTGATGTTTATGAATATAAAAGCGTGATGTATTTACGATATATGACCAAGGCATAACCAGCGCGCCCAATGTTGTAGAGTGTTTGTCAATCCACAGCCAATTGCTGGCGTTGGCAAGTATCAGCGCTACTATAAATAACAACGTAAGAGAAAAAGTTGCTACAAAGCGTTTTACGGTTTCCTTTATTATGTTGGCTTTAATGATATAAATAGCAGGAGCTATACCGAATAAAATTACGTAGAGCACCAATTTTATAGAAAAAAAACTGCTGGCTTCGCCATAATCCGTGTTTAGCACGTTTCCTATCATACTTTTATCTATTATAACATGATAGGTGTTAATAAAATAAAGCGCTACGGAACTGATTATAAAAGTTATAACCATTAGCGGTTTTCCCACAAAACGGGAAATGGAAAGAAATAAATAATAAGCAAAAGCATTGAAAACCAATACTAAAACTAACAAGCTGAAGACAAGTATAATGCCGCTAAAACTTTTGTAATCAAGATTATTAAAAACAAATTTAAAAAACGGGTAATGAAAGAACAAAAAATTTACCAAACTCATCAGTAAGGCAAAGTGAGTAATTTTTATGTTTTTATGTAAGAGAGATAATAGTTTCATATAATGAGGGAAAAATAAGTTTAAATAGAGTTATCTACAAATTTGGTATTTAAATATATATGCCAAATAATGAATATTGTTAAAAATATTTTTGGGGATATAATTGTTTTTTGTTTTACTATTTCATAATTCTGACTGCTAAAAAACCTGTTTTTATTCAATCGTTATAAAGCAAGATTTTATTTTATATTTGAGATTAGGTATATTTTATTTCTTTTTTATAAGCAAGCACAATCCTAAAAAAGTTAGTAATCCGTTTACAATAAGGAGTTCAAAACCAAATTTATAGCCATTGAAAAGTTGCACGGAGTATTCGCTCAAGAAATAGCAGATAATCGGTGATAGCACGCATACAAAAGGAACTAACTTATCTTTTATACTAAATTTGGTTGTCATGCCGAATGCATAAAGTCCTAACAGGGGTCCATAGGTATATCCGGCCACGGTAAAAAGCTTATCTATAACGGCTCTGTCGTTGATAGCCCTGAAAACAACTATTACGCCTAATAATAACAAGGCAAAAGACAGATGTATAATATAACGGATATGTTGTTTTTGCTTTTCCGAAAGATGCGTTTTGCCCGGTAAATCTAAAAAGTCGATGCTAAAAGAGGTGGTCAGAGATGTTAAAGCGCCATCGGCACTTGGATATGCGGCAGATATCAACCCGATGAAAAACACGAGTCCGGCCACCGGACCTAAATAATTAAGCGCTATGGTAGGAAACATGTCGTCCGTACGTTGCGGAATATCTATTCCTTTTGTAGAAGCATAGATATATAAGGTGGCTCCCAAAAACAAAAAGAGTAAATTCACAATTACAAAAACAGAGCTGAAAGTGAACATGTTTTTTTGCGCATCACGGATATTTCTGCAACTGAGGTTTTTCTGCATCATCTCCTGGTCGAGCCCTGTCATTACGATGGCAATAAAAGCTCCGCTCAATAGTTGTTTCAGGAAAAATTGCTTGCTGTGCCAGTCGGTATCTGCCATTTTTGAATAATCGCTATGCACAACGGTTGTAAATAAATCGCGCACATTAAAATGCAGGTTTTTAGAAATTAAGTATATGGAAATGCCTACTGCAAGTAACATAAACGTAGTTTGCAGCGTATCTGTCCAGATAATTGTTTTTATGCCGCCACGAATGGTGTAAAGAATGATAAGAAGAATAAAAACACTTACGGTTACTGCAAACGGAACATTCCACGCATCAAAAACAAATACCTGCAACACGTTTACAACCAAAAACATGCGGAATGATGCACCTATGGTGCGCGAAAGCAAAAAGAAAAAAGCGCCCGTTTTGTGCGACCAAAAACCATAACGTTGCTCAAGATACTTATAAATAGAGGTAAGGTTTAACCGGTAATACAGAGGCATAAGCACTAAGGCAATGGTGATGTAGCCCAGTAAATTGCCTAACACAACAAAAAAGTAGGTCATTTTGGTAACGCCCACCCACCCCGGAACTGACATAAAAGTAACTCCGCTGAGCGAAGCGCCTATCATTCCGTAGGCTATAACATACCATGGCGAGGATTTGTTTCCTACATAAAATGATTGACTATTGGCACGGCGGCTGGTGTACCAGGTTACTAAAAACAACATGGCAGTATAAGCCAAAAAGCAAGTAAGAATTAGTGTTGGACTCAATGTGTTAATTTGTTAATTCGATAATTTAATAATATAACAATACCAATCTATGGTAATTGTGTTATACAGATATTTTTCCATCCTCATTCACTATTTTCCTATCTCACTCTTTTGCTATATCTTTTATTTCAATGTGTTGTGCAAAATCCCATAAGTCGTTAAACGAAAAATCTGCCATTTTACACCCTTCTTCCCAGTCTTCATCATCATGACCAATGATAACGGTTGTCATTCCCAGTCCCTTGCCAAATTTAATATCTCCAAGTCTGTCGCCTACCATGATGCTTTTGCTGAAATCTATCGGGGGATACATTTCCTTAGCTTGCAAACCCATGCCAATTTCAGGTTTGCGGGTTTTGCTTCCAGTGTTTTTAAGGTCGGGACTATAAAAAACATGATTGATATGTCCGCCCATTTTTTTTACTTCATCTTGCATGTGTTGGGTAACCACATCAAAATCCTGATGCGTCATGATACCCTTGCCTATTCCTTGTTGGTTGGTAACCACCACGATGGGATTAAAATAACGCTCAAAAATTTGAAAAGCTTTTTCTACATTGGGTAGAAATTGAAACTCGGATATGCTTTTTACGTAATCTCCGGGAAGTCTTTTGTTAATAACGCCATCCCTATCTAAAAACAATGTCCAACCTTTACTTATAATCAACTGCTTCATCCCTTTTCATTAGTTGCCCATTGTAAATATTTTCTTTTCCACAAGTTCGCACATAATATGGCTGAGCATGATATGACATTCCTGGATGCGGGGCGTATCAGTAGAAGGGACACAAATTGCATAACAACTTCTTTCTTTTAGTTTGCCACCTGTTTTTCCGGAAAATAATACTGTTTTCATGCCTATTTCCAAGGCATCGTCGAAAGCGCGTACTATATTGCCCGAGTTTCCTGATGTAGAATAGCCTATAAGCATATCGCCTTTTCGTCCGGCAGCCCGCACCATGCGTGCAAATATCTCGTCATAGTCATAATCGTTGGCAACAGCGGTGAGGTAAGAGGTGTTAACATGTAAAGCTTCAGCATACAGCGGCTCGCGGTCGAAATAAAAACGCCCCGATAACTCGGCTGCCACATGTTGTGCGTCGGCGGCGCTGCCACCGTTTCCGCATAGCAATACTTTGCCCCCGTTGGCATAAACGGCAATAATTTCATCTATAATTGTTTGCAGCGTTTCAAGCAATTCTTCACTTTGCAAAACGGCTTCTTTTACGGCAATACTCCTGCCGATTATATCTTTTATATCGTTCATGATTTATGATTTAGCAACATTATCAATATTTTGCAACAAAATATTCCAACTAAAACGTTTTTTCTCCTCTTTCACGTTATCGGTAAATTCAGCTTCTTTGTTTTCATTAAAAAATTTGTATAAAGCATCGGCAATAGCTTGCACATCAGGATTTACAACATAGCCTACCACGTCATGGGGAATCATTTCCGAAAGTCCGCCTACATTGGTTGTGAGCATGGGTTTGTTAAAATGATAAGCTATTTGTGTAACGCCACTCTGCGTGGCATCTTTATAGGGTTGCGCCACAATATCGCATGCACAAAAATAATTTACAATTTGGTTATTGGGTATAAAATGGGTGTGTAGAAGAACTTTATCTTGTAAATTTAAATTATTAATAAGGTCAAGATAGGGTTTGTCGTCCACATAAAATTCGCCGGCAACCAATAGTTTTAAGGGCAAAGATTGTAACCTTTTATCGGCAAATGCTTTTATTAGTATGTCTAAGCCTTTGTATTCACGTATAAAGCCGAAAAAGAGAATGTAGCTGTAATGCGTGTCTAAATTCAGTTGTATTTGTGCTTCTTGTTTGGAGATGGCTTCTCCGAAATTGTCATATAGAGGATGTGGAGAATATAGTCGGGGTTTTTTTGTGTCAAACTTGTTCAAATTGGCGAGTACCGCTTTGGACATGGTAATAAATCCGTCACAGCTTTTTACCAAATACTTGGCTAATAGATTTGTTCCCGGCATTTTTTCATGCGGAATAATGTTATCTGCAATGGCAACGACTTTTGTATGTTTGTTTTTCCGTATTATGCGCGCTATGGTTCCTAAACACGGCGCCATAAAAGGTGTCCAATAGCGGATAACTACCAAGTCGGGTTTTATTTTTTTTATTTCCTTTCCTGTTTTTATCCAGTTAAAAGGATTAACCGAATTTACTTTTATTCTTATATCTAAATTTTCAGGAGCCGGATCTTCGGAATATTGTGTTTTGCCGGGAAATAAAAAATTGGGATATTGTAAGCTAAAAGTATATATGCACACTTTATCTCCTTGCTCCTGAAATGCTTGTGCCAAGCGTTCGTTGTAAGTAGCTATTCCTCCACCTCTAAAAGGGTGAGCAGTCCCGATGATAATAACACTCTTTCCCACTATAATCAAATATTACAATAATTCCTTTTCTATTAAGTAATGATTTCGTTCGGTTGAATTTCTTGATATTAACTCAGCCAAAAATCCGGTCAAAAACAATTGCGTTCCTATAATTAAAGCCAAAAGTCCAAAATAAAACAGCGGTCGGCTGGTCATGTTATAGCCTTGTAGGAAAAACCTACAATAAGTTAAATATAAGGCGATTACAAATCCGATTAAAAATATTACCGTTCCCAAAAAGCCAAAAAGGTGCATAGGTTTTTTGCCGAATTTGGAAACAAATGTAATAGATAATAAGTCTAAAAAGCCATTGATAAAGCGATTGATTCCGTATTTGGTTTCGCCATATTTTCTTTTCTGGTGTTGCACAGGTTTTTCGCCTATGCGTTTAAAACCTGCCCATTTGGCAATGGCGGGTATAAAACGATGCATTTCGCCATACACTTCAATACTTTTTATCACTTCTTTTTTATAGGCTTTTAGCCCGCAATTCATGTCATGTAGCTTAACACCCGTAACTTTGCGTGCCGTGGCGTTATAAAGTTTTGAAGGTAAGTTTTTGGTAAGTTTTGAATCGTACCGTTTCTTTTTCCAACCTGATACCAAATCATATTTTTCTTCTTTAATCATGCGGTATAGTTCGGGAATTTCATCCGGGCTATCCTGCAAGTCGGCATCCATAGTAATTACAACATCGCCTTTGGCTGCTGCAAAACCCGTGTTGAGGGCGGCAGCTTTACCATAATTGCGCCTAAATTTTATGCCTTTTATATTTTCGTTTTGGCTGTGAAGATATGTTATCACATCCCATGAATTATCATGGCTGCCGTCGTCAACTAAAATAATTTCATAAGAAAAGTCATGATTGCTCATGACTTTCCCTATCCATTCGCAAAGTTCAGGTAATGACTCTGCTTCGTTTAATAAAGGTACTATAACTGAAATATTCATTTAAACATCCTATTGAACATCATTAACCTGTGCGTCGAAAGATTTATTTTCTTTTTTGATAAATATTGAAACAATAAGCGCCAGAATAGCACCCCAAATAGCTGTACCAAAGAATGCCATGAGGGACATCATTCCGGGTTTCATAAAACCTGATGCCATATCCATAGAAGACTGTATTTGCTCTTCGCTCATTCCTTTTGCTTCCAGTTTTGCCCTTGATTGTTCCATTCCTTGTTCTATTGTTGTTTGTAGATAAGCAGGATCAATAAAGCTTAAAAATATATAGCTGTAAATAGCAGTGATAAGTCCTGCTATCAAAGCAATCAAGAAACAAGATAAAAATGCTTTACCGTAAGAAATATATCCGCCCATTACTTTATCTCTATATTTAATAGTCCCCAACATCATTCCACCTATGATAAACAGAAAAGATATATACCTGATTTTACTTGTAGATGGAAGTCCTGTAAGATAAAACACTACATCTATCACAATTAAAACAATAGCTGTAAAAACGCCGTACATTAAAGCATTTTTGAATAAAGTTGGTTTTTTTTCCATGATATAAGTTTTTTTTAATGTTTGTTAATGCAACAAAGGTAAAAATCTTTTGTAAACTTTTCTAATTTTTTAAAAAGTGTTTGCATATTGTAAAATATTTGTATTTTTGCAGCGGGTAAGTCTTATACGACCAGCTCCTATTGAACTCCCCCAGGTCAGGAATGAAGCAAGGGTAGATGGTTGTAGCGGTGCGATATAAGTAGCTTACCCTTTCTTTTTTTTCATTCCGAAAATTCTCTTTTTTTTCGAAAAATATACTTCTTCTAAAATAAAATTGGCAGGTTATACGTTATGTATGAAAGTAATCTAAAAACCTGTTATACTGATGAAAAAACTCTTATCTCTTTTAGCTTTGGTAAGTATGTTGTGCGTTGCGTGCAGCAAAGATAGCGATACCAATAATCCCGACAATTTGCCTCCTCTTAGCCCGTATATTTACGGAACCTGGACGGGAACTCTTACATTTGCCTTACCTGATGGAACAACCAAAACTACGGGCGAGTTTCCTATTGATATATCGCTGGCTTCTGTAAATAGCAAAATATTGTTGCAAATAGGAGCCGATAAAACAAAGAGAGAAGCTGTGATGACAGGAAACGAATTCTCGTTGTCCTACACGGGCGATTTATATAACTATAGTGGAAGTATAACAATAAAAGGAAGTCTCAATGCAGATAAAAGGATAATTACTATATCCGACAGTAAAATCATAAATAAGACCGACAATAAAACATATAATTTTACAGGCTCATTTAAGAAAAAGGCAGAAATGCCATCTTAACCCATAGGTGATACAAGGGTTGAAAGCACGTTGTAACACGTGCTTTTTTTATGTGCTATTATTTTGAAATTTAATAACTTTGTGTTTTAAAAAATAAGGGAAAATGGCAAAAATGATTAAAATATATCCTGAGAATCCCAACGAACGCGGTATGAGAGAAGTAGTGGAATGCTTGCAGTCCGGCGGCATTGTTATTTACCCTACCGATACGGTGTACGGGGTTGGATGTGATATTTTTAATGTTAAAGCAATTGAAAAACTTTGTGCCATAAAGGATATAACCTTCAAAAAATCAACATTCTCTTTTATATGTAGCGATTTAAGTCAAGCTTCCGGTTTTATAAAACCCTTGGATAATCACCTTTTTAAAATTATAAAAGCCAATACGCCCGGACCTTTTACTTTTATCCTCAACGCCAGCAACAATGTGCCGAAACATATTCAAAGTAAAAGAAAAACATTAGGCATACGCATTCCCGAGCATAGTGTGCCGTTAGAAATAGTGAGAATATTAGGAAATCCTATTATGTCGTCTTCAGTACACGATGAAGAAGATGAAATACTTGAATATTCTACAGACCCCGAATTGATTAAAGAAAAATATGAGCACAAAGTTGATTTGGTTATAGATTGCGGATTTGGCGATATAACACCATCGGCTATTGTTGACTGTACTGATGGTGATATTAATATATTGCGAGAGGGGAAAAAAGAATTGCATTATTAAATCAAGTATAAAGATGGCTTTTAAAACACGGAATATTTTCACAGGCATATCTTTTCCAGCAGGGGGTGAAGAGCTTTTTGAATCTATTATCGAAAATGAAAATATAAAAATAGAGCGCATTGTTTCGCAAGGTCAAATTTCTCCTGATGGTTTCTGGTACAACCAGCCTCTTGATGAATGGGTGATTTTGTTAAATGGCAATGCCGTTATTGTTTTCGAAGATGAAGTGGAAAATCATTTAAACGTAGGCGATTACTTGTTTATTCCTGCCCATACGCTCCACAGGGTTACTTTTACAAGTATCTCACCTCCATGTATTTGGCTTGCTGTTCATGGAAATTTATCTGATAAAATGAAAAAATATTAAAAAAATACTTGCAGGTTTAAGATAAATGTGTACCTTTGCACCCTCAATCAATCACACGATAGTTTTAGTTTGAGATGATTCGCTAGCTCAGCAGGTAGAGCACATCCCTTTTAAGGATGGGGTCTTGGGTTCGAATCCCAAGCGGATCACAAGCATACAAATGCAGGCAGCTTTATGGCTGCCTTTTTTAATTTTTAGGGTTTTTATTCTATTCTAAAATGAATAGCATTGGTATTACCTGCTTCATCTACTACCGTTAGGGTATGTTCTCCTTTTGCCGGTGTTGCCTGCATTTGATGAATATCTGTTGTTTCTCCTATATAATTATTATCCAGATGCCAAAAAACTTTCATGGTCGGATTGCGATGCGCCAATTCAAAAATCACTTTTCCCATCGTTCCGTCTAATTGCTTTGTAACTTTTATAATAGAATGGGGATAAGGATAAATAAATTGCATTATTTGTCCTGCTGTGCCGTTCATACATTCTGGCGATAGCGGAGGTAAAGCCATATAAGAAGGATGATGTTTTTTGTAATACCATTCCCAAGAGGGGGGAAGCACAAACCATGCAATGGGCATAATGCCTCTATTACCTGCGCATTGTTCATATACCCTGTATTTATAATCAGTAGAAATATGAATAAGCTTATGATAATTACATATGTTGTTCTGTTGTATTTTTTTGGGGATAAAAGCTTTTTCTATAGATGATGGAGGACAATTAATACCTTTAAGACATCCGCTTTCTTTGCATATCTCCACTTCTGTTAACTCTCCGTAAGGCTTATCAAACCACGCAGTGGGTGGTAAAAGGTTAAACAAATCAAACATTGCGCGTGCCGAAGTGCGTGCTCCGGTGAGTCCCGGGCGTCCTTCGCCACTGGCATTGCCTGTCCATACGCCCACAAGAAAACGAGGGGTAACTCCAATAGCCCATCCGTCGCGAAAGCCAAAACTTGTACCGGTTTTCCATGCTATTTTCCGTATGGAGGGTATAAAATGCCAATCAATTTCTTCAGGACGGTTTACGTTGGTAAGCGCTTCTAAGGTGAGCCATGCTGCTCCTGCGTTAAATAAAGGAGATGTGGTTTTTTGTACTTTAAAAGAGTTGCTATTCTTTTGTATGGAAAAAGGTATTTTTTCTATATAGTTTTTATTTTTATTATAATAGTTTACCGTTTTTGCCATTTCGGCATAGCCGTTTGCAATATCCCATAATGTGCCTTCGGCTCCTCCCAGAATAAGAGAAAGCCCATAATTTTCAGCCGATTTATTGAGGGTTCCCATTCCCATGTTTTTCAAAAATTGATAAAACTTGGGGACACCATATTTCCTTAATGATACCACAAACGGTATATTTAAAGATCTTGCCAAAGCTTCACCTGCAGGCACAGCGCCTTCGTATTGCAAGCTGAAATTTTTAGGTGAAAAACCCCCAATATTCACCGGTATATCGGGCAACAATTCGTTTGGCAGCATGGATCCTTCCTGTAGCATGGCACAGTATAGAAAGGGTTTCAGGATGCTTCCCGTGCTGCGTGGCGATTGTATTACATCTACCTGGTTGGATGATAACTTGCTGTTGAAGTTTACATTCCCTATGTAAGATAAAACTTCATTTTTCTCAATATCAACAATTAATGCCGCCATGTTAAAAATCCCGTTTTGAGAAAATTCGTTGTTCCATCTTTCCAGCACTTCCTCAGCTTGTATTTGTAAGTGTTTATCAATGGTTGACAAGGTATGGCATGCAGGATTTTTAAGAAACATTTGAGATACCAAATGTGGCGCATATTGAGGCAGTTCGTGGGGCTGCGCAGGTAGAGGTTCTGAAAGGGCAAGTTTATAGTCTGTTTCGTTAATATATTTTTTAGTGTATAGTTTTTTTAAAAGCCGGTTCCTTTTCTGTTGCAAGCCCGCGCGGTCTTTCCCGAAATGCATCATAGAGGGAGCGTTTGGCAATACCGCCAAAGTTGCAGCTTCAGCCCAGGAAAGAGTTGCCGAAGCATGCCCGAAATATCGCCACGAGGCGGCTTCAATGCCTACTACATTGCCTCCCATAGGCGCGTGCGAAGCATATAATGCAATGATACTGTTTTTTGAATAGGAGAGTTCTAAACGTGTAGCAAGTATCATTTCGAGCATTTTTTCAATATACGTGCGTTTGTTTTTTCTCATAAGGCGCACGGTTTGCATGGTAATGGTGCTTCCTCCGCTTGTTATTTTGCCTGCTTTTATATTTTTATACATGGCGCGAGCCATAGCCATGAAATCCACACCCGGATGGTAGCGAAAATAGCGGTCTTCAAACTGAATAAGGCACGTTTTGTATTTATCCGGAATGCTGTCGGATGAAGGAAAGCGCCATTGTCCATCGCCGGAAATACGCGCACCCAACAGCTCGCCGTTACGATCCGAAACTAGCGTGCTGTAAGGTTCATCAAAAAGCGGATGGGGAAGGGCAAATAAATAAACGATAAATAAAATAAAAAATGCAATAATGATACCTTTTTTATAAGGATTAAAACCTTTAAATCTTAACCCCATATTTTTCCCTTTATTTTTTATATCTTTTAAAATATCCCTTATATTCATACCTTTTTAATGCTCATAGTTTTGTAAACTTATATAGTAAGTGAATTTAAAAATAATAACTATTCAAAGTTAGTATAAAAACAGCGATAAAATTATTGAATCCAATTAAGTAATTAATATAAAAAGAATCGGGCACTTGCATGATTGAATCAATTTCTTCATGTTTTTTGAGAAAATTCATGCACAAATCTTCAAATTATCACTATTAACAAGAGTAATTTATTTTTAAAATATGAAGAAAGGACGAACAATTTAGCTAATAAGTAATTTAAGATGCAGATTAGATAAATGTTAAAATCTTGAATCTGTTTTATTATCCTTTATACTAACGGTGTTAGCTGGAGCAAAGCCAAGTTTACCCGTATAGTGTTGTCCGTAAGTAAGTATCCAGTTTAAGAAAGCAGCCGCTTCTTTGGAGGAATTTCCTCGTTTCACTAAATATAAGTTGCGGGCAGGGGGCGAAGGAATCATATTTACATTAATGGCATTGATAAGAAAATCTAAAGATGAATAGTTATTTTCATTCTCATCAATAAGTCCGTCGTCATCATAATCGGTAGGGAGTATGAGAAAATCGGATTTTACGCTGCGTGTTTTTGTGTCATACACTACTGATGAGCTGGCATAGCCTATGGCATACACGTTTTTTTTAACAGCATCTAAAATTGCAGCATCTGTATTATAGCGTTTCCCAATCATGATTTCGGGTAAAGTGTGCAGGTAGGAGGCAAATACAGCGGCATTACCTGAATTATCCGAGGGTAATGACAAATCAATCTTTATTTTTTGCGCATTTGTATTTAAATGATACCATGTATCAAGCGTTTGGGTAACAAACATTTCTATAAGCTCCCGGTATGTAAATCCGTGACTGCGTACTGATTTTACATAAGGGTTTTTGTTATTCATAAACACCACTAACGCATCTTTGGCTACAGGCGTAGCTTGAAATCCTGATTTTTTTTCTTTATTGCTAAGTTCGCGTGATAGCATGCCAAAATCAAAAGCATTGCTTTTTATGTTAAACAACCCCTTATTGCTTCCGGTGTTTAGCACGTTAATTCTTATAGTGGGGTTAATTTTCATGTATTCGTTAGCCCAGCGTACCATGAGTGGATACATGGTGGCAGAACCCGAAATATTAATAACGGCAGCAGATGGTTTGGGTCCAATTTTAGGTTTGGACTTTCCTTGTCCGAAAACCTGTATATTAATAGAGAGAACAGAAAATACTAAAATGAGAGGTATAAAAATTTTGCGCATATTTTTACTTAAAATTTAGGCAAAAGTAGTTATATTTTTGTAACAGTTACCTTTGCTTATTTCGTAATATTTCCCCATTTTTTTAATAAGTATATTTATATCCCGGCTTCAGTGGCGGACGGCTTACAGGGGCTGCGGGAGCTGCCTTTTGTGTGGCAGAGTTCAGCATTTGTATTTGTGATTTCATATAATCAGGCTTAAACCTCACATAGCCAGAAGTATGCACATATCGTTGACCTTCGCCTAATACCCAATTGTAAAATTCTATAATATCCTTACGCTGGGGTTTGCCCTTGCTTACAAAATATAAATTTCTGGCAGGTGGTCCGGGCAATTTCCTGTTGATTATGGCATTAATAAGATTATCAATGGTTTCAAAATTATTCTCATAGTCTTCAATATCTCCGTCACGGTCATAATCAATAGGCATTACAATAATATTGCTTTTAGGTTTACGCGTGATGGAATCATATATGGTGGCAGTGTTTGCAAACCCTATGGCATATGGATTTCTGTCAACTTCATTCAATACTTCTTGCGCGGTGTTTACTTCTCTGCCTGCCATTAGCGAAGGGCGTGTGCCTAAAAACTTGGCAATGGTGGCGCCATCTCCCGAACTTTCGGGACGTTTTAAGAGTACCAATGCGTTTTTTTCCCTGTCGCCATTGGTGGACAAAGAATTCCAGCCTTTCAATGTTTTTGTTACATACATTTCTACCAGTTCTTTGGGCGTAAACCCATGCGTTATCATGGTTTTCATGTATTTGTTCTTTTTATTCATGATAATTACCACCGCATCGCCCCCAATGTTAATTGTCCATAAGCCTGATTTTACTTCTGCAGGGGTGAGGTCTCTCGAAGCCATGGCTATATCCGCATATTTATCGTTCAAATCCTGCAATCCTTTTCCTGTGCCTCCAGCCTTAATATTTATTTGTACCTGAGGGTGGGTTTTCTGGTATTCGTTAACTAATTTAAGGGCTAACGGATAAATTGATTCCGACCCGGATATATTTATTACACTTTGTATTTTTTGTTGCTGTGGTTGTCCTTTGCACGAAACAAAAGCTATTAACGTAACAATTGTGAGAAAGAGGTGGTGAGACAGAAAGTTTTTCATCCGTATTTGGGTTTGTTAAATGGTTGTTTTTTTTACAAAAATCAAAAAGTTGCGCAAAAATATACTTTATTTTTAATACGCTGGTTTAAAACTTTAAAATACAAATAATTATTTTAAATATCCTTTTATAAGTAGGGCATCATCATTATTAAAAATCCTAAATAGTGTTAAAATAAAGGTTTTAGGTAATTATATTTTTCTATATTTATCGCATTGAATTTAACAAAAAAAGTGTTTTTATTCTTTGGGTATCGGGTTTACTATTTGATATTCAGATAAAAACAACATTAGCTTGATGAAATTAAAACATGTATTTAAAAGGGCGGTCAGGATTACCTTTGTTCCTTCGCTTGAGTGGAAAACAATAGAGAGTGAATCCCTGACGGTGAAGCAATTACTTATCAATTATGCATTTCCTGTTATCTTGTTTAGCGCTATTGGCAGGAATATAGGTGCTTTTTTTGCCGCGCAGCAAGTTATAGGATTTGGTTACAAGCTTGCAATGGTAATATTTACCAATATGTTGGTGTGGATTGCCTTGCCTTATATTGTGATTGTGGCAAGTACTTTTTTGCTTAACCACTTACTACCTACCATGCACATTGAAACCCAATACCTGAAAGCGCTACAGATTGTAGTTTATACCATAACTCCTTTATTGCTTATTACTTTTTTTGTTTATCTGCATCCTGTTTTAAGGGTTTTAATTCCGATAGGTATTTTTATTTTTGCTATTTACATGGCACGTGTATTTCTTTTAGGTGTTAAAACCTTGTATAAAATCACACAAAAAAAGAAAATAGAATTTGCCGTTACCTACATGCTTGTTTTTATCTTATTAATATTATTATTGCAGCACGTATATACTACCTTTTGGGATTTTGTATTTCCTAACATACAGGCTTATTTGCAATAGCAAAGCAGAATTATAAAGTAGGCTTAAATATTAATTATATTATCGCATTGAGATGTAACTTCGGCATGATGTGTAATAAACAAAACCGTTCTGTCGCCTATTTCTTGCTTCAGGTGATGCAGGAATTGTTTCTCCGTTTCTATATCTAGTGCTGATGTAGCTTCATCTAACAACAATATTTTACCGGGTCGCAGTCTTTTTCTTTGAATTGTTGTATTTAGCGGACTGATTTTTGCTAACTTCATGCCTTTTATTAGTTTTCTCCCTTTCTTTGAAGGATTTTCAGCAAGTGTAATTCACCTCATGCAGTTCGGTGTTGACACAAACAAGAGAATATTTTTTATAAAAGATTAGTCCATAAGGAGCGATTTTTTTGTTTATCGCTAAAGACCGCCGTAATTATTTGGCAAAGGTTTTATTTAGTGGCTATATAAAATAAATCAAAACAATCTTGTGTTTTATCTTGCAGAAAAAAATCATCTACTGTAATGGTATCAACTAATTGCATATTGCCTTTTTGGAGTTTTCGTCTGTTGATACGGTTCAGGATATTATAAGGAATTTGCAATATTTGTCGGGGCAATATATATTGCAAATTAAGGATATCTAAACGAGTGAATTTTTTTACGGATTCTTTATTTTTTTTATAATAGTCTAAATAAGCTGGTGTTCCATACACTCCTTTCATACTCACGTTGGTAAAACTGGTTTTTAAAAGTTTCTCAAGTTCAAAATCTTTATACTCCCGCACGTGCCAAGGATTACGTGTTAACGACATGCTTTTGTTAGGAGTAGATACCAGCAAACTACCGCCGGGTTTGAGAACGCGAAATATTTCTTTTACAAAAGTGTTATCGTCTTTTATATGTTCTATTACCTGAAAAGTAATGACATAGTCAAAGCTATTGTCGGTAATGCCTTTTAAGAAAGGTAATTCCATTTTCAGGAATTTGACGTTGGGTAGAGCTTCAAATTGCGAATCGAATTTATCAACCGCGGTATAAGTGTCGGCAAGAGGAGCCAGGTGGTTTATTCCATATCCTTCGCCACTGCCAAGTTCAAGTATGTTGCCTTTTACAAATTGCCCGGCAGCTTTGTAGGCAAATAAGCATCTGTTGAAAATAACTTGTTCCGAAGTATCTTTCGCGCTACTTCTTTCGGCTGTTTGCATATATAAATATCTGTATTCTAATTATTTATAACTTTGTTTACCATATCGGCGGCTTGCTGCAAAGTTACAACAGAATAAACAGATAATCCAGCATTATTGATAAGTTCTTTGGCTTCTTGTGCGTTTGTGCCTTGCAGCCTTACGATAATAGGTACTTCTATGTTACCTATATTTTTATAAGCATCTACAATACCTTGGGCAACACGGTCGCAACGTACGATTCCTCCAAAAATGTTTACAAGTATGGCTTTAACATTCGGATCTTTTAAAATAATACGGAATGCTTTTTCTACACGTTCGGCATTGGCTGTTCCTCCTACATCAAGGAAGTTGGCAGGTTCACCGCCGCTTTGTTTGATAATATCCATGGTTGCCATTGCCAATCCAGCCCCGTTAACCATGCATCCTACATTTCCGTTAAGCTTAACATAGTTTAGGCTATATTGACCGGCTTCCACTTCGGCGGGGTCTTCTTCATATATATCGCGCATGGCGGCGTATTCGGGATGGCGAAAAAGTGCGTTGTCGTCCAAGCGCATTTTGCAGTCAACAGCTAAAATTTTATTGTCCGATGTTTTAAATAAAGGGTTAATCTCAATTAGCGAGCAGTCGGCTCCCATATATGCACTATAAAGTTTAGGCAGGAATTTTACCATGTTTTTAAATGCATCGCCTGTTAATCCTAAATTAAAAGCTACGTTCCTACACTGAAAGGGCTGTAATCCTACTTTTCTGTCTATGATTTCGGTAAAAATTTTATCGGGCTTTTCTTCGGCTACTTTTTCTATGTCCATTCCACCTTCGGGAGAGTACATTATCATCACTTTACCCTCTTTCCTGTTGAGTAGGAGGGAAAGATAATACTCGCGCGGTTCACTCTCGCCGGGGTAAAATACATTACCTTGTATGAGCACTTTGCGTACCAATTTTCCTTGAGGACCTGTTTGTGGCGTAACTAAGGTCATGCCTAATATTTCGCTTACTTTTTCTCTTAATTCATCCGCATTTTTGGCAATTTTCACTCCACCTCCTTTGCCTCGTCCGCCGGCATGTATTTGTGCTTTTACCGCCATAATAGGCGAACCTGTAGCTTTTTCTATTTGTTTACCTGCTTCTATTGCTTGTTCTACTGTTTCTGCCATAATTCCTTCGCCAACAGGCACATCATAACTCGCTAATATTTGTTTGGCTTGATACTCGTGAAGATTCATAGGTTATTGATTTTATGATGGAATTTAGTTATCTGTTTTTTTATTTAATCAAACACATTTTATACATTGAATGTTTGAAAATTTGATGGCTTGTGCAAATTTTTATTAAAAAATTGAGATACAAATTAAATAGGGTTAAATTTGCATGATGATAACAGGACGAAATATAAAAAAATCTTTTGATAGCCTCGAAGTACTGAAGGGCATTGATATTGATATAGAAAAAGCCGAAATAGTTTCTATTGTCGGGGCTTCCGGCGCAGGAAAAACAACCTTGTTGCAAATACTTGGCACGCTTGATAAACCAAATGAGGGAGAAGTTTTGATTGACGGAACTTCTGTTTTTAATTTGAAAGAAAAACAACTTTCCGAGTTCAGGAACAAACACATTGGTTTTGTATTTCAATTTCATCATTTATTGCCTGAGTTTACCGCGCTTGAAAATCTTTATATTCCTGCATTTATCGCTAAAAAAACGCAAGCTGAAGCACACAGGAGAGGTATGGAACTGTTAGATTTTTTGCGTCTTACCGATAGGGCTCATCACAAACCATCCGAACTTTCAGGTGGCGAACAGCAAAGGGTTGCGGTTGCACGCGCATTGATGAACAATCCTTCTATTATATATGCTGACGAGCCTTCGGGTAATTTGGACACCGCGCATGCCAAAGAATTGCATGAGTTGTTTTTTACCTTGCGCAAAGAGTTTGGTCAAACATTTGTAATAGTTACACATAACGAAGAACTTGCCGGAATGAGCGATAGACAATTGGTTATGGTTGACGGTAAAATCAGTATCAAATAAATTAAATTTTTAATAATCTATATTTTCATGTTTTTTTTCTCTTACTTTTCTGCCTCTCTCAAAAGAATATGTACGGTTATTTTTTTTGTGTTAACTGTTAATGTGTTGACCGATGCGCAAAACTTGGGGGTATCCGATTATTTAACAATGGCAAATTCAGCTTTTGATAATAAAGATTATGCAACAGCCATGCTATATTATCAAAAAGCAAGTAGGGGAGAGCCGGATAAAGCGTTTTGCGAGGAAAAAATGGTTGAAATACGCACTAAATTGGCTGATGATACGAAATTGCTAAATGAACTTTTCGAAAAAAGCGTGGTAGAAGGCGAAAAAGAGTTCAAAGACAAAAATTATGTTGCCGCTAAGCAAAACTATCTTAAAGCGCTCTTGCTAGACCCTGAATCTTTATTTGCAAAAGACAGGATAGAAAAAATACGCGAATTTTACCTCGACCCTGACGATCAGTTTTATTTTGATAATGCTTTAAAAAAAGGTGATGAAGCGTTGACAAATCATAAGCATAGTCTGGCAGTGGGTGAATATAAAATTGCGTTGGCTATACAGCCTTCGTCAAAGCTGGTGAGGGAAAAAATTTCCTATGCCCGTAAAATGGAAAGTGAATATGCACAAAATATGGGCTTGTTGGATGAACTGATTGCTAAAGCTGATGAAAATTATCTTTTGCAACATTATGATATTGCATTGGACGATTATCGCAAAGCGTTTGTGTTGGCGCCGGAAAACAAACACTTGCAGGCTCGGGTTGCAGAGGTAAGCAAAATATTAGGGGATAAAGTTGCTGCACAACAGCAATACAATCAGGCGGTTGCCGATGCCGACCTTAAATTTAAGCAACAAGCATTTGAGCTTGCTAAAGAAAAATATCAAAAGGCATTGACCATACAGCCGGATCAAAAGTATCCGATTGAAATGATAGAGAAGTGTAATGCCCAATTGAAGCAGCTTGTTGACATAAATGAGCAATATGCCGCTGCAGTTGCCAAAGCGGATGCAGATTTTAAAGCAAACCAATATAACGAAGCTGTTATAGCGTACAAACAGGCAAGCACGCTGAAATCGCAAGAAAATTATCCGAAACAGCAAATAACACAAATTGAAAATATACTCCGCGCGGAAAAAGAAAAAATTGAAAATACTTATAATCAGCATATTACAGAAGGCGATAAATTTTTGGCTGAAAAAGAATATGCCGAGGCAAAGGTTAATTATGTTAAGGCTTTGTCACTGAAACCTACCGAATTATATCCACAAACAAAAATTAAAGAAATAGATGAGGTGGTAGCGTTGCAACGATCTAAACATGCAGCCGAATATGCGCGCGCGCTTGCAATTGCGGATAAATTTTATGAATCAAAAGCGTTAGATAAAGCAATTGATGCATACGAAAAGGCTTCATCTATTGATCCCTCAGATAATTACCCGTTGGCTCAAATTGCGAAAATTAAAAAATACTTGGCTGAACATGTATTGTATAAAGTAGTTTCGGAAAACATTAGTTTTTCTGAAAATACGGAAAAGAAATTTACGTTTAAACCTATTGAGCAACTATTACGCAAAAATAATTACATTATCATAACGGCTAAAAATACAGGCAGTGCAGCGCCTAAAATATTTTTCAATTATGGTGCTGACGGCATAAAAAACGGGGGCATCGTATTACGCAATATTACACAAACTTCCGAAAAAGAATACCTGATTCCGATTAGCATGCAGGATAAATGGTACCGGATGGATAATAACTGGATTAGTATTTACGTTGAAAAAGGAAGCATAGATATTTCTGCAATACAGATTACCTCAGGAGATTAATTTATTCATTTTTTAATGTGAGCACTGTAATTTCGGGTCGTGTAAATATTCTGCCCGGATAGCCTAAAGAGCCTACACCTCTGTTTACGTAAATATATTGCTCGGCATTGTTTTTTAAGGATTTGTATAAACCGCCCCATTGTTTGTAGAGTAGTGATGAGGGGCTCATTTTTATTTTTCCTACTTCTATTGCCATTTGAAAAGCATGTGTATGTCCTGAAAGGGTGAGGTTTATATCAGGATATTTAGGCACTATTTCTGCGTCCCAATGCGAAGGATCGTGCGACAGAAGAATTTTTACATCTGCATGTTCCGCACCACGGTGTGCTTGTTGCATATTACCTTTGCTTATAAAGTGTTTACTCACGCTCCAGTTTTCAACACCAACAATGGCGAGCGATTTATCTTTCTTGTGTATAATTTTGTTTTCATTTAGCAGTAGTTTCCAACCTATGCGTTTATAAAAATCTTTTAAATGTTGCACATCCAGCTCTTTCTCTTCGGGTGAGTTCCATGTAATATATTCTCCGTAATCATGATTGCCTAAAATGGCATATATGCCGTCGGGCGCATGCATGGTGGTAAAACTTTTTTCAAAGTTAACAGCTTCCGCGCTTGTCAGGTTCACCATATCTCCTGTAAATACAATTGCATCAGGATGCTGTGCATTTACTATATTGCTTATTTTTTTTATTTCTTTATCATTTATATATGTACCTACGTGAAAATCACTTAATTGTACAATTTTATAATCGTTGAATTCCTGAGGCAAGTTTTTTATGGGAACATCTATATTATATACCTTATAATCATGTACCCAAAATATCATCCCTGAAAAAAATAGTAACATGAGCACACCCGAAAACAAAGCCATTGAAGATAAAAGTACTTTAGAACGCCTAAAAACAGTACCTTCTATATGTAAAACATTTCTTTTTATCAGATAAACAGATGCTTTTATAATATCCACAATAAATATTACCAATAGATAAGAGAGTTTCCCGATTATTAAAATGAGCATTACTGCCGGATAGTATGCCCTGAAGAAACTGTTCCATGCGGAAAGAGGGAGGATGGAGTTAATAAAAAAATAAAACAACAGCACCGCAAGCGGCATCCAATAAATCACAGCTACGTAAGGGCGCCATTTTTTATTCACCAGCCTTTTGGTAGGTGTCCAATATATCATGTCAATGGCAAATAGTATGCCCACAATGATAAGTCTTCGTGCATATTTGGGCAATTGTTCGCCACCTATAAAAATAATGATGATGAGAGTTAATAATATGCTTGTGATTAAGGGTAAATGCTTGCGAAAAAAATCTTTCATACAGGAAACGATTAATAAGGTAACAGTTGCGTTTTTAACATTAGAGAACAGCAAATAATAATATATTGTTTCAAAAATAGTACATTTGCAGACGTTATGGAAATTTTAACCTTAATTATAATAGCATTTGGTTTATCATTTGACACTTTTGCCGTATCCGTATCCAACGGTCTTATCTTAAAAAAAATAACCTTTTCAGAAGCTACCCGCATTGCCATTGTTTTTGCTGTTTTTCAAGCGTTGATGCCTGTATTGGGTTGGCTTATAGGACTTAATTTTAAAGATTTGATACAGGATTACGACCATTGGGTGGCATTTATAATATTGGGCTTGTTGGGTATAAAAATGATAATGGAAAGCTTTAAAAAAGAAGAAGATAAAGCGCCCCTCAATCCGCTTAGCTCCAAAGTAATGGTGAGTATGGCTATAGCCACCAGTATAGATGCGTTGGTTGTGGGTTTCAGTTTTGCGTTGCTAAACTTTCAAATTATATTATCTACCATTCTCATAGGTTCTATAACTTATATTGTAGCTATGTTGGGGATGTTATTCGGTAAAAAAATAGGTGAACGCGCGGGTAAACGCATGGAGATTATCGGAGGGCTTATGCTTATTGCCATAGGCTCTAAAATATTATTTGAACATCTTGTGGGTTAGCACAATATAGGTAAAATTGTCGTAAATTGTTACAATGCATCATAATAGCGCAATGCAAAGTTTCATGCGCAACATGTGTATGTGCTTTTAATCTTTTTTTCTAATCCACTGTAAGCTTTCTTCTAATGTAGGCTCACCCGTAATAACAATTTTCACGGGTTTGCCGGCAATAGCCTGTAATGTTTTTTCTTGTTTTGCAAGGCTTTCGTTACGTGCTTTTGTTAAGGCGGGATTAAGATATTCGCGCAAAGCAGCTTCGTTTAACTCTTTTATGGCTTGTTCTTTGTCTATTTCCAATGAAGGGTCAATGGAAGCTTCTTTTATTTGTTTAATGGTTGAGTTATCTATACTCACATAGGTGAGTTTTAGCGGAGAGTGTATTTCTATATATTTGGGTGTTACCACAAATTGTGTATTTACCGTATCAGCTAAGTCAATATGAAAACCAATTTTGCCCTGCGCGGAGGTAGAGAGTTTTTCGGTAAATTTTAATAAATCGGAGCCGAAATATTTTTTTTGTGCGGTGGTAACTTTATTCATTCTGAAATCCTGTTCCCAAATAACCAGTTTGGAGGTAGCCCTCAGTTTGTCAAATATAATAGCATTCTCTGTTTCAACTCTTTTTTCCACAATTTTACTCTTAATATATTTAATGCCGAAATAAAGAATAAAAATAGAAACAGCAGCTAACGCTATTATCCTGTATGCACTATTGGTTGCCTGTCTGATGCCGGTCATAATACTTCATATTTTTCACAAAAATACGAAACAATTTGATGTGTTGGATAATGAAACGGTATGAACTTGTTGCAAATGCTTTTAATGCACAATAAAGGAAACAAAGTAAAGGCAACAAGGCAGATATTTATATAAAAATCATGCACAATTAATCTTTGGTTTGCTGCAATGATGTAATTTTGCAAATGATTTTAAAACAAACAATATGATAAAGAAAAACAGTATCTGGCGCGAAATAAAAAGTTACGCCATCATTACATTTGCCTTATTTATTATGGCATTAGGATTAACGGCTTTTTTAATTCCCAGCAAGATAGTAGGAGGAGGAGTAAATGGTATTTCTACGCTTATTTATTTTGCAACAGGTATTCCGGTAGGTATTTCAGTGCTTATTATTAACGGAATCCTTGTGCTTATTGCGCTTAAAGTATTAGGGAAGGGGTTCGGCATTAAAACAGTGTATTCTATTGCAATGGTATCATTGTTTATTTCTTTATTACAATATTATATAAAAGACCCTTGGGTGCAGGACAAGTTTTTGGCGGCCATTATAGGAGGAGGGCTTATCGGCGCCAGCATAGGCATGGCTTTTATGCAAGGAGGAAGCACAGGAGGTACGGATATAGTGGCAATGATAATTAACAAATACCGCACCATAAGTCCCGGACGCATTATCATGTATATCGATATTTTTATTATTGCCAGTTCATACCTTATTTTCAGAAGTATTGAAATTATAGTATATGGTTATGTGGTGATGGGTGTATGCTCATACGTTATAGATATGCTGCTCACGGGCGCCAAACAATCTGTGCAGATGTTGGTGTTTTCGCAAAAGCCTGATGTTATTGCCGAACGCATAGGTACTGAAGTGCAAAGAGGCGTTACTTTTATTAAAGGTCGTGGTTGGTACTCCAAAGCCGAAGGCGATATTGTGATGGTGATTACCAAAAAAACGGAATATCCACGCATTTTCCATATTATAAAAGAAGAAGATCCCAATGCTTTTATTACCATAAATAATGTAACCGGTGTGTATGGCAAAGGCTTTGATATGCTTAAAAAAGCATAAAACATACTACGCAATATTTAAAAAATAATTTATTGCATTTTGGTTAAATTTATGGAACGTTTTTATGCCATACATGACATGAACTTTGAGTACTTATTTTTTTCAACTTTGTTAAGCAATTTCAGCAGGTATTTTATGGTATTATAAAATTTTTGTTAAAAAAATAACGTACAGAGTGTTAATTTAATTTTTATTTTTGCGCTCTGATATAATAAAAATTCATATTTCTTATCTTATTTTATAAAACCGTTTAAATGCAAATAGATAACATTTTTGGTTTTCTTGTTCCTAAGGACCGCAAATTTTTTCCTTTGTTTAATGAATGTGCCGACAATATAGTTGCAACATCCGAGCTTTTAGTTACCTTATTAAAAGAAAATGATAGAGAGAAAATAGCTTCACTGGTTAAAAAAATTAAAGAAGCTGAACATAAAGGCGACGATATTACCATGAACCTGCTCAAAGAGTTGAACGGTACGTTTATCACACCCTTCGACAGGGAGGATATGCATGAGCTTATTACCACCATGGATAGCGTGGTTGATTATATAAACGTTACCGCAAAACGTATTGATTTTTATAAGTTAGCCGTATTTCCGGATCAGTTTCTGGATATTGCCAAATTAATTCTTTCGGCTTCGCTGGAAATTCAAAATGTATTGCGGAACGTAAAAAAAGTAAATGATTTTAAGCATTATATCGCATCTTATAGGAAGATAAGTGTAATGGAATCGCAGGTTGATGATATTTATCATCAATTTATAAGTCATCTGTTTGAAAACGAAGTAAATGCAATTGATTTGATTAAAAAAAGAGATGTGCTTACCGCGTTGGAGAAAACAATAGACAAATGTGAAGATATAGCCAAATTGTTCTCTACATTGGTTGTAAAAATCGGATAAACAAAAGCATAAAAATATATACGTTTCATGAATTTCACCATACTAGTAGTAATTATTATTCTCGCTTTTGCATTTGATTTTATTAACGGATTTCACGATGCTGCAAACTCCATAGCAACTATCGTTTCCACTAAAGTTCTTACCCCTTTTCAAGCTGTTCTTTGGGCTGCATTTTTCAATTTTGTGGCTTATTTTGTAGCCGTTCATGTTTTTAACGAATTAAAAATAGCCAATACCATAACTAAAACCGTTGACACATCTGCAATTACGCTTACCGTTATTTTATCGGGTATTGTAGCAGCCATTATCTGGAATTTGTTTACCTGGCTGCTGGGCATACCTTCAAGTTCGAGCCATACGCTTATCGGCGGTTTCTCGGGAGCAGCCATTGCGCATGCCGGTTGGGGTGTAGTTCACTCATCCGTTATTTTTAAAATCGTAGCGTTCATATTCTTGGCTCCCATGCTGGGTATGATTATTTCTTATTTGCTGTCCGTATTGCTGTTGCATCTTTGCAAGAAAGGAAATCCGCATACATTAGAAAAATATTTTAAAAAGTTTCAGCTTTTATCTTCAGCCTTGTTCAGCATAGGGCATGGTAGCAACGATTCGCAAAAAGTTATGGGTATTATTGCCGCCACGCTTATGGTATATTATAATGGAGTTGACCCTTCGCTTATTCCTCATTGGGCACAGATAGATATGGCAGGCGGCAAAATGCACGGCATTCCTACATGGATAGTACTGGGCTGTTATTCAGCCATTGCGCTTGGAACACTTTCAGGTGGCTGGAAAATAGTGAAAACAATGGGTTCCAAAATCACAAAACTTACCCCTTTTGAAGGTGTAACAGCAGAAAGTGCCGGCGCAATTCTTCTTTTCGGTACCGAAGCTTTTGGTATTCCCGTGAGCACTACCCATACTATTACCGGAGCTATTATGGGTGTTGGGTTAACAAAACGCTTTACCTCCGTTCGTTGGGGTGTTACCATCAATCTGTTTTATGCCTGGATACTTACCATTCCTGTTTCTATGGTTGTAGCGGCAGGCGTTTATTATGTGTTCAATTTGTTTGGGCTAAGCTAAAATTTATTCAAATATTTAATAGCGACTGCCAAATATACCTGAACCTACACGTATTAGATTACTGCCTTCGGCAATGGCAATGGGATAATCCTCTGTCATTCCCATTGAAACAATGCTAAATTCACTGTTTTGCGAGAAATATCTCGTTTTCAGGCTTTCATAAAAATTGCGTAAAGTTTTAAATTCTGCTGCAACTTGCAATGTATTGTCTGTGTTTGTAGCCATACCCATTAAGCCGTGAACTTGAATATTTTGCAGGGTGTTAAAATCCGTGCTGTCAACCATTGCAAGTATTTCATCTTCGTCAAAGCCAAATTTTGTTTCCTCTTTGGCAATATATAATTGTAACAGGCATGGTATAACCCTTTCACATTTGGCAGCTTCTTTATTTACCTCTTTCAGCAGTTTTAAACTGTCAATACTTTGAATAAGGCTCACATAAGGCACTATCATTTTCACCTTATTGGTTTGTAAATGTCCCACAAAATTCCATTCAATATCTTTAGGTAATATTTCGTGTTTTTGTGTCATTTCCTGTGCTTTATTTTCGCCAAAAAAAACATGTTGGGCGCCATCATAGAGCGTTTGTATGTCTGTGGCAGGTTTATATTTTGAAATGGCTACAATCCGCACATTTTCAGGGATGCTGTTTTTTAGCGTATTAAAATTTTCAACAATATTCATAATATGCAAAGATAAACCAAAATAAGCTTGTGCGAAAAACAATTTGAAAAGGCTTGTTTATAACAAAATAAAAACCCCTTGATTTTGAACAGGTAAACAATAAAAATAGTGTTTCAATCAGCCATATTGTGCAACCAGTTGTAAACGCTCAGTATTAAGGATTTTTATTTTTTTTCCTGATACTTTAATGATGCCGTCTTTTTGTAATGTGGATAAACTGCTTATAACGCTTTCTTTAGAGTATCCTAAAGTATCGGCTAACTCTACGCGTGAAAAAGGCATTTGAAAGTCATTACTTTGGAAAATATTGCTTAGTTCCAGGAGAATGGTTGAGATAGCGCCATCCGCATTTTTATTATGAATATATACAAGGTCATGAACTATTTTGTTGGTCATGAACGACATAAGTTCTACCACGTGTACGGCAAAATTACCATTGGCACGTATCATCTGTTCAAAAAAACTTCTTTCTATCATCCTTACGGTGCACTCTTCTATGGCTGTTGCCGTAAAATCGAAATTGCGCTTTACAAAAGAACACATTAAGCCTATGAATGAGCCTGAAGATATTATTTTAAACACAACCGTTTTCTCCTGCTCTTCGAGGCTAAGTTTTACCAGTCCCTCTTGCAAATATAAAATATGCGAAGCCGCAAATCCTTGCTTAATGATAGTTTCTCCTTTGTGAAAATTTATCAAGGTAGATGATGATAAAAGTATGGCACTTTGTTGCGGTGTGAGGTAATTCTCCCACGGTGGTGATATCTTCAAGATGTTGTTTGTCATGCTAACGCTTAATTAGAAAATGTAATATTACATTTTTTTTAGTAAGAAATTCAATTTTCAAATTTAAATTATGAATAAACTATGCATTAATTTTATCATAACAATAATAATTAGCATATAAACATTAAAAACATATCATTATGTCAGATCTTACTTTTAGAATAAAAGCGCAGAGCGCCAGTGCGGCAAAAACAATTGTGAAAGCCCGTAATTTTGAGCTTGTAATAGACGAACCGGAAGATTTAGGCGGTTCAAATTCAGCGCCCAATCCTGTAGAATATGTTTTGTCGGCTTTCGCCGGATGCTTGAATGTTATGGGACATTTAATAGCCAACGAAATGGGTTTTACGCTTAATGGATTGCAAATTGATATAAGCGGAAATTTAAATCCTGCAAGACTTTTTGGACAAAGCAATGAGGAAAGAGCCGGATACAAATCCATTTTGGTGAAAATAAAACCTGACTGCAATGTGGATGAAGCTACCCTTGAGCAATGGTTGAGCAAGGTGGAAGAGCGTTGTCCGGTAAGCGATAATATCCAACATCCGACACCTGTGAAATTGGAATTAATGAAAAAATAGCTTGTTAATGTTTTTTAATAAGGTCTAAAGAGGCTGAACCAAACTTTTGGGAACAGCCTCTTTTTTTGTACAAAAAATAAAATTTGACAGTATAATAATTAATATGGAGGATGTTTATAAACTTTCGTGCTGCAGAAAATAAAGCAGCGTTTTTTGCATCAGGTATTCGTTGCGGTTTTTAACGAGGTTAAAATTGGTATTCAGCCAATTGTTGCGTACCATATAAAAAGTATAAGCATCAATTATCCCTTCCTTGTAACGCTGTTCCGATTTTTCGAATGACAATTTCTGATATTGGAAATTGTCTTCCATTAATTCATATTTTTCTTTAGACAAATTGAGTTGGGTAACCATTTGAGTAATCATGTTACGCAACAACAGATTGTTTTGTTCATTTTCATACAAGGCTTTTTCTTTGTTTATTTTTGCGTATCTCACGTTTTTTATGGTTTCTAAACGGTTAAATATGGGTATGGATAATGTTAATCCCCAAACCTGACTTTTGTTGTTTTTAAACTGTTCTTTCCAAGGTGTTACAGGAGTGGTCATGTTTAACCTTTCGCTATAAAAGGTGGAATAATTATAGAAGCCGTAAATATTAGGTAAAAAATTACTTTGCGCTACACGCAACAATTGTTGCTGTACCTCTATATTTTTTCTGCTTGCCTTATAGGCGGGATTGTTGCGGATAATGGTTTCAATATCGCTGGTTTTATCATCCGTTTTTAATAACATTTCATCTTGCTTTAATGGATTGGCGAAGTTTATAGTATCTTTATCTATCGCCAGCGCTTGTAATAAGGCGTTCTTGGATAATTGTGCAGTATTTTTTGCTGAAATATATTGTTCTTTCAAGGTTCCCATGTTGGCTTTTATATCATAGATATCGCTTTTGGTGCGGGTTCCTATTTCTACTTCTTTTTCCACATAAGCAATTTGTTGGTCTATGCTGGCAACTTGCTGCGCTACAATGTTAACCCACTCTTTGTCGTACTGATATTGATAAAATTTCTGTATAATTTCAAGTATCATTTTATGTGTTGCCGCTTGTGCCTGATAGGCTGCATATTGCTTATTAAGCCCCGCATATTTGAGGTTCATAATATTATTCCAGTTAATTAAATCAATATTGGCTCCAATGCTAAAAGGAATATAGCGGCTGTTCATTGCTTCTCTGGCGTTGGTATTAGGGTTAATGGTGGAACCGTAGTTGTTGTTTAAAGATAAGCTGCTTGAAATTTGTGGAATCATATTGCTGATAGCACCTAACTGTGTGTTTTGGGCGGCTTTAACTTCTGCTTGTGATAGTTTTATGGCAGGCGCATGTGATTGAGCATACTCAATAGCTTGCTTAATGTTCCAGGTTTGTTGTATGTTTTGGGCTTGGCTATATGTAACCAAGGCAATATAAAAACTAAGCAGGAAAAATTTTTTATACATGATAAATTTATTTTAAAAATGAAATACCAAATTTATTCCAATTAACTAAAATTGTTTTATTATGTTGATTTTTAATTATTTATATAAAAATATAGTCTTTAAATATTTTTAAAAACGGACAAGATGTGTTCATTTTCGAACACTTTATATTTAACTTCCACATATTTGAATTTATAATTAGGGTATATCTTTCTTTTACAATAAAAAAATCATTTAATTTTACAAATAATTAAAATCAATATAAGTAGCGAGCAAAAAATAGTTTAAATTATTTTAACCACATAGGGATATAAATTTTTGTTTATCAGGTTTAATAAGTTTCACATAGCTTTGAAGCACAGCTTCAAAGACTATCCCTGATGTTTTCTGTATTACATTATCTCTGAACATTCATTTTCAGCTTCACTAAATATTATCTATATATCTATGTGGTTTAAAAAATAATATAATGTAATTATTGTTTAGTACTTAACTATGAAACCTATGAAACACTTGTTGACATTAGTTTTTGGATTCTTTTTTATTCTAACTTGTAAGGGGCAGGAGCTGCAAACCATAAAGCTTAACGAGCCCCAAAAAGATAGAGGTTTTTCTGTGATGCAAGCTTTTGAAAAAAGGCACTCTGAAAGGGTTTGGGCTGATAAAGAGTTATCCTTGCAGGATTTGTCCGATTTATTATGGGCAGCGAATGGCATTAATCGCCCTGAAACAGGCAAGCGAACCGCGCCTTCATCTATGAACAAGCAAGATATTGATGTGTATGTGTGCATGGCACGAGGAACTTATTTATATGATGCCAAAGCCCATGAGTTGAAGCCTGTTACAGCCATAGATGTGAGAGCTGAGGTGGCTGCTGACCAAAAAGAGATAGCCAAAGCTCCTGTTATTTTAGTTATGGTTACCAACTATCCTAGATTGTCAGACTCTAAAAATGCGCTTATTTCAGGCGCTATTGATGGAGGCATTGTTTCGGAAAATATTTCTATATTTTGTGCCGGCGTGGGTTTGGCAACAGTTCCCAGAACATGGATGAATAAAGAAAATTTAAGAAGTTATTTAAAATTACAGGAAGGGCAGGAGTTAATTATCAATAATCCGGTGGGGTATAAGAAGTAATTTTAGGTATTTTTACATCAAGATAGGTTTTGTTATTATAATCCATATTTACATACATATGATTTTAAAACACCTTGTAAAGGATTAAGCTTCTTGATTATCTTCAGTTTTTAACGGTTTTTCTATATTAGATTAACAATGCCAATTATTGAAGAACGCATTTGATATAAAAGCATAGCGCAATTCATAATAAATAGAAAACTCCGGCGATATTCAGCCGGAGTTTCATTGTTAACAAATAATTCACTCAATTATGAAAAAGGAATTAAAATTTAAAACCTATCTTAATCGTGGGGGCTGCTAAAAAACCTACGTTATGGCTGTCAGCGGATAAGTTACTTAAGCCTTCTTGTGGTTTATAGCTTGTTAAATTATACGTATAAGAGAGCGCATCAACCTGAATGCCTATATACATAGCAGAAATATAATAGTCAAGTCCGCATGTACCGGAAACACGCAAGTTTAAAGTTTCGGCACTTGATTTACCCAATGTTTCAAACTCGTCATAAAAAACTTGGTTAAGTCCGTAAGCCGCTCCCAAACGTCCTCCTGCATAAAAATAGAGGTTTTCGGGTAAGCCTTTAAATTTAAAATAACGATCTACACCTGTATAAATATTGTAGTTGAAGAAATACCCGTCTCCTACCGCACGGTAGTTAGGGATGGACCCATCGCCAGGGATGAAGTTTGGACCTACGGTACCCGGTTTTTCAGAATAGCCCGGATTTTTTGTAAAACTTAAGCCTCCGCCTAAGTTTAGCTTCCAGATATTATTGAAAAACCATCCCCCTTCCAAACCTACCATCAGCTTTTTTTCTGCCCAGTTGGTTGACAATGCCTGCAACTCATAATTAGCCAGCAATCCCGAAGGAGCGGCAATGCTCGTGTAGCTATTGTAACCAATGGTAGCCGAAACGGTAAAGTCCCCTTTTTTAGGTCCGTTATTTCCTTGCATACTTTGAGCCTTTACTATGTAAAAACTTCCGGTTACAAGAAATAACAGTATGATTGTTTTTATTTTCATGTATTTATTTTTTAAATTTTATTGAATACATGTAATAGCTATAACGGTAAACCTTATAGCTATTACACATGTTACCTATGAATTAGCAAAAAGAACTTTACTGTTATTTTATTGCTGCATCCAAAGCGGCTTTTGCTGCGTCATAAACTTTTTTAGCAGTTGCTAATACTTCTTCGTCTCTTGCTATATTAGCTTTTAATGAATTTATAAATTCCTCTTCTTCAGCTGTAGATATTTTAGACAACTGTTGTTTATCAGTATTGATTTCATCTTCAAGGGCTTTTATTGTCCAAGCTAAATTCGATCCTCCTTTAATTAATGAAGCAATAGCATCATTTTCTGCTTTTGCCGGAATAAAAGTATTGTTTCTATAAGAATTTTCATTAATTAGTGCATCTACTAGTTTTTCAATTAACTCTTTTGATTTATTATTATAGTCATCTACAGTTTTGCTATATGTTGCATATGCTTCTGAGTTTAAAATAATGTTTAGCTCAGCAATGGTTTTTTTTGTATTTTCAATACCTGAATTATAACTTTGTATCTCGAGTTTTTTCACTGTAACATTACTTTCTGCAGCAAAGTATGCTCCTTTTGCTGCCGTTACACTAGGTTGATCTACCGGAACAACTGCCATTGCATCATCCCAAGCTTTCTTTTTATCTGCGGCTACTTTTTGTAAGTCTTTAAGATCTTTTTCCGCTTTTTCAATATTGGTGTTAAACTCTTTTATTTGAAGATTATATTCACTTATTAAGGAGTTAACCTGAGCTGTGTTATGTTGAACTTTCTTATATTCAATATAATCTCTTGCTATTGTTTCTTCTCTTGTAATACCATCAACAGTATAAGAATACTTTTTCTCTATTTTGTTTTGCGGATCTACCTGTTGTAATAAATTGCTTGTAGGGAATACTGCAGATGAAGATGTCATCTGGAAAAATTTATTTAAATATATATATGCTTTAGCATATGCTGTATTTGTAATAGCCAACTGATTTTGAGAAGAATTTAAGAATTTATTATAAGTATTAGATGCTTCTTGAGATGCCTTGTAATTTGCGTCATTTTTATCTTTTATAGGACCAAATGTACGCTCTGCTTCGTCAGTTTTTTTATCTAACTCAGCAGGAGAACCTTGGTATGCAGCATATTTTTTAAACATAGCAATTCTTAACTCATTAGCAACAATACTACTTTTAAGACTTTCTGTTTCTTTAGCCTTTGCTTCTTTTAGCGTAATAAGGTTATTTTCTTTTTCAATTAGGCTTTTTTTATGATCAAAAAGTTGCCTTTGGAACTTCTCTAAGTCAGAGAACGCTTGATTGTATTCCTTTAGTAAGTTTTGTAATCTTACTTTTTCTGCCGTACCTACAGTTGATTGTGCAGCTTTTAAATCTTCCTGTGCTTGTATAATTTCAGCTTGTTGGCGCGCTAAATCTATTTCTAATTGTCCTTGCGTTGTTTTTAACTCATTAGCAATTTTTTGTTTAATAACCTCCAACTCAGCTTTCTTTGCTTCAAGTTCCAATTTTGCTGTTTCACTTTGGGTAGCTTTAATTTGCGCCTCAATTTTTATCATTTCCGCGTTTGCTTTGGCGGCTTCTGCTTGCGCATTTTTCATGGCAGCCTCGGCGGTAGCCATAATTTTTTCATTTTCAGCTTTGATGGCGTTTAACTTGGCAATTGACGTTAATTCTTCTGCTTTTGCCTTACGCAAATCAGCAACAGAAGCTGATTCTGTGTCTTTAACACAAGAAGAGAATGATAATGCGCCTACTAAAGCCAGTACCATAAAAAGTTTGTTTGTTTTTTTCATAATCAGTTGATTTTTAAGTTGATTTAATAAATTATTTTAATATCTTTTTACTAAAATTAATTGGATACAAAAATCTGTAAATAAATATTGCAAATCCAGCTGATGAACATGAAACGGAATAAACTATGCGTGAAACTTCATTATTTTTTATGTATTATTATAAATTATTGATTGTGAATAAAATAGGATTATTTTAGAAAAAAAATAAAAGTCTTATTATTTTCGTGAAACAGAAAAAAACGTTCATGAAACGGAATATGTAAGATATTATAATAAAAATACTTTTTGTATTATTGCATCGCATGAGAAAGATTTACATCGTTTTATTTATATTCATATGGAGTATGCCGGCTTTTCCGCAGACGAGCGCATCTATAAGTGCTTTAAACAGGCATATATATAACGAACAAGATGGTATCTTACAGCATAACTTTATTTTTTATACCAGAGTAAAAAATGGTAAATTTTATGGAATTCCTTATATGTATAACGAAATATTGGTGATTGGGAATAACTACAATAAGAGAATAAAATTTACAGATGTTGATAGTCACAAAGATATAATAGACTTAAAAGCGTGTGATAATAAAGTAATAATGTATCAAGTTCAAAAGATAAATATCATTGAAAATGATATTATTTCGCATACTATTTCATTGCCTAAAACATTATCTATAAGAAATGAATGTTGCGTTTCAAACAATTACTTTATAGCTGAAACAAAGGATACCTACGTGGCTTTTACAATTGAAAATAATAAAACTTTAAAAGAATTATCGCGTTTTTCTAAAAATGGGATTACGGATATAAGATTACTAAATCATAAAAAGGATTATTTTGTTTCTTTAATTTATAATAACTACATACAAACATATGTATTGCCAAACCAAAAGATAAAAATTTATCCTATATTGGAATTAAAATACAAAAATTCATATATACAATATAATTATATTATATATAATCTTTGTCATTATGGCTATAATATAAAAAATTGGATAAGTAAAAATAGGTTTTATTCTTTTTTAAATAATCCCAATCCTCACAATGAATTTTTTCCTTATGACAAAGAATTATTGTCTGATAAAGATATACACAAATATGCATATACTCTACTAGAGTATAAGAATAATCTTAAAGAATCTGTTTTATTCGAAAATCCTGTAAATTGTAAAGCATCAAAACCTTATTGTTTTCCTTCTACCTTATATATTGTAAACGACAATAAACTTACACGCATATTTCCATACCTACGTGCATATTCCAATATATATAATAATAGCAATTCAAGCAAAACTTATACACTGGCACAGGATAATGATAACAATATTTGGGCAGGATCTTATAATGGTGGACTAAGCGTTATAACTAAAAACAAAATTGAAGAACTACCTTTCAATCATTTGCAGTTTATGCCCGGCAACATAAAAATAGGAGATAAACTCTACTTTTTCACTTCATCTGTCCCAAAAACGCTTATAGGTTTCAATAAGAATAAAAAATCAGATGTTATTGAAAAAAATGTAATAAACTATATTGCCTATAAATCTAAACGCAATAAGCATATTTATATAGGGACGTATGATTATAATGGGATATGGCAAACAGATTCCGTTTCTTTATATAAACAACATCCTAAATGGCATAAAATAGATACAAATAATGGTATAGGTTTGCGAAGTGTCGTTACCATTACTGAAGATACCTTAGGAAGGATATGGTTTGGACAGAAAGGAATAGGGGTTTATGATCCCAAAACAAACAAGGCAGTAACATGGACGAGTAAGAAAAAGCAGACTGATTTATCTTTACTGAGCAGCTTAACAGACACATGGGGCACCGTTTGGTTTGGCGGCATAAACGGGTTATATTATTACGACACTTATCATAAAAAAAATGTATCTATTACTGATATAAAAAAATTGGATCATGAGTTAATTTCAAACGGATCTATTGTATCCAGTTTAGCCCAATGGGAAAAATGGTTAATTATTGGACAACGAAATAAAATATGTTTATTAGACCTTGAGACATGGCATAAAAGCAAAAATGTTGTTGTAAGATATTTAAACCCGATAGAATTATATTTTACAAGCCCAATAGAGCAAAATGTTTTTTTAATAGATAGGAGAGATAGTTCTATCTGGTTTTCCACTACTGATCTGGTTTATCAATGGAATATAAAACATTGGTTAAATTTGCCGGTCTATAGACACTATCCCACGAAGTGTGTAAGTTAAAAAGTTAAGGCTTGGATTTATAATCTGAGTCTTTTGTCAAAAATAATCATAAATTGGTTTAAAACAATACCCCAATTTTGGATTGGCATCGACCATTTTTTAGTTGCTTCTTTTAAGGCAAGAAAAACCGACTTCAACACTGCATCATCCGTAGGGAAAGACATCTTGTTTTTGGTGTATTTTCTGATTTTTCCATTAAGATTTTCAATTAAATTGGTAGTATAAATAATTTTGCGGATTTCCAAAGGAAAGTCAAAGAATACAGTAAGTTCATCCCAATTGTCCCTCCAAGACTTTATCGCATAAGCATATTTTGATTCCCATTTTTGGGCAAAATCGTTTAATGCTGCTTCTGCCGCCTGTTTATTTGGGGCGTTATAAATGTGCTTCATATCGGCAGAAAAGTCTTTTCTATCTTTCCAAACCACATATTTACAAGCATTTCTAATTTGATGAACCACGCAGATTTGGGTTTGGGATTCAGGGAAAACAGAGCGGATTGTTTGGGTAAATCCATTCAAATTATCGGTAGCTGTAATCAAAATATCTTCTACTCCTCGAGCTTTTAAATCTGTCAAAACAGTCATCCAAAAACTAGAGCTTTCGCTTTTTCCAAGCCACATTCCAAGAACTTCTTTCTTGCCATCACGGTTTAAGCCTACCGCCAAATAGATGGTCTTGTTGATGACTTTGGAGTTTTCACGAACTTTAAAGACAATTCCGTCCATCCAAACAATCAGATATAAATCTTCTAATGGACGGTTTTGCCAACTCACCACTTCGCTAGCTACTGCATTGGTAATTCTGGAAATGGTGGAAGCAGACACTTCAAAATCATACATTTCACGGATTTGTTCCTCAATATCGCTCACGCTCATTCCTTTAGCATAAAAGGAAATGATGATATTTTCTAAACCTTCAATAATATTGTGCCTTTTGGGAACTAGGGCTGGTTCAAAACTACCTTCTCTATCTCGGGGGACCTTGATTTCATCTTCGCCGAAAGAAGATTTTATCTTTTTGGTACCGTGTCCGTTACGATAGTTTCCTGTGGTAGTTTTTTCGTGTTTCTCGTTGTCAAGATGCACGTCGAGTTCAGCTTCGAGCATGTGTTCCACTGCTCGTTTGTGCAGCTGTTTAAAGAATGTGGTTAAATCTTCTCCATTCTTAAAGGATTTGTAGAAATCCTTGTTGTTTAGTAAGTCTTCTTTGTCAATCATAACTGTATAATGTTTAAAAATAGTAAAAAGTTATTTCCGAAAAATTTTTTGAGCTTTGAGGGCTCAAAATTTTTCAGAATAACTTTTTAACTTACACAGTTAATGAAATACTACCGGTCTATAAAATTACACCTACTGTAGAATTAAAAAATAGCGATAATTATCACCCTATTCACCACACAAAAAAAGTTACACTTTCACATTCACAAAACACCCTGCAATTTAAAATTTGGTTTCAAACGCCGGATAATATGCCGCGCTATATGAGCACCTGTCTGCTAAAGAAAGGTGATAGTTTAATTTATACTAATCCCGACACGCAAACCATTTTCACTTACCCTAACTTAGTCCCAGGTGAATATACCTTCTATATAAAGATATTCCAGAACACAGGAGAAACTTCTATTTACAAATATAATATAAAAATTAAGCAGGTTTGGTCTAAAATATGGTGGACATGGGTATTGCTATCGCTTATTTTTATTTTCCCTATTTTCCTTTGGCTAAACACTTTACGTAAAAAAGAAATTATAGCACGCGAAAAAGCACAGCAAAACTCAAAGCTTTTGCATTTACAATTAGCTATGCTCTATAATCAATTTCGCCCGCACTTTATTTTAAATACCTTAAACGTAATGGGTGCAAAATGTGATAATAATCCGGAAGCGGAAAGTATTTTGAGTCGCTTGGGTGAAAGTATAAGCATTATATTTAATCATGCCCATTCATTTAAAATATTACACCCTTTTCCTGATGAATGGAAACTTATTTTGAATGTTATTGCTATACATAAACAAATGTATTTAAATGATTTAGTAGTTAATTTGCCTGATGAAGCTTTCCTCAAAAAAGCGACAAATATATTATTGCCTATGGGATTAATACAAATTCCTGTGGAAAATGCCTTATTACACGGATTGGGAAATAAAACTTCAGGTATATTTATGTTAAATATTTCTATCCAAGAAGAGGAAAATGTGGTCAAAGTAATAATTGAAGATAACGGTGTAGGAAGAAATAAATCCGCTACCTTAAGTAATTACTCACAACATGGTACGGGATCTAAAAATTTATCGGAAATAATAAAAATAATCAATTCTCTTAACCTTACATACACTTTCGCTATAACATATGATGATGATATTTATAAAACAGAAAATAACATATCATATGGAACCCGCGTAAATATAGTTATTCGTCAACTATCTTTGTATGGAATTAAATAAATACACTTATTTAGTGATTGAAAATGCGCCTGCTGTATGTGAAGGCATTATTAAACGTATGAAACCTTTTGAAGAATGGTGTTCTTTAGGTTATGCAATGAACGTAAAGGATGCTCATAGAATTATCAGAGAATATCATCCTCATTTGCTATTTTTAGATTGGAGTTTGCAAGGAGGAAGCGCTTATGACATACTGGAATTGTGTGATAATATTGTAAACTATTTTCCCTATGTTATTTTCAATACAGGATACCAAAAAGAGCATCCCGAAATTCCCCAATATATTTTTAATAATTATCATATAGATAAATATTTAATTAAGCCTTTTTGGGAGGATTTGCGTCAAAACCTTTACTCATATCTGGAGAATGCAAAAGAAAAAGCAGCAAACGCTTCCTTTCAAAGAAATAAAATATGGGTTGTAGATATCAACAAAATTAAAACTATCATCTATACAGACCAAGTAACATGTATTTGTCAAGACCCTGTGATATCAAAGCACAAAATAATATATTCTTTATTTAATAATCCTGTAGTCATATCTTCGCAATGGCATAAAATATACGAAAAACTGGATTCATATAATATCAATTATTTTATAACTAAATCTAGAGGACATCTAGTTGTTAAAAACCATATACATAAATATATACGTCCTTATGTTTATTTACATGAACTTAATTTTAAGATAGAAGTTGTAAAAGATAACTTAAAAATTTTTGAAGAGTGGCTGTTTTCTAAATAAAACAAACGCCCGAAAGGGCGTTTGTTTGAGGTTTATTAATTTGGTTAGTTAGTTGCTTTATAAAATATATCCGTTAGCTTCAATCATTCTGTCAGCAATACGGCGACGTGCAAATTTAACATTTACAGCATCTACTGTAGTTAGTTTGTCAATTGCAGTGGTCAAATTTAATGATTCTTCTGCATTTTCCAAACTATTTATTGCATCTTTTGCTGATTTTTTAATAACATCTGCCAAATCATACAAATAAACATTGAGAATATCACGGTAAATTTCGTCCTTTTTCCCCATGTTGTCAAGCTTTTCAACACGCAATGCCAATGATTCTGCTTCGTATATTTCCATAATCATTTCAGAAATATTATTCATTACTTCTTGCTCGGGAACAAGTTTGAAATTAAAATGCTTAGAAACAGCCTTAATAATTAATAATGTTGCTTTCTTGAAGTTAGACAAATAGCGACGTTTGCTTTCAAAATATGTTTCACCGTCTTTTTTACCGCAACTCACACTGTTCATCTCGGCATATACCTTATCGGCATGACCAAACAAATCGAATTCGTTTTTCTGTGCACGTTTTATGGTAGTATCGGCAACAATTAAACGATTAATCTCATTGGTGCCTTCAAAAATGCGGTTGATACGTGAATCGCGATAGCCGCGTTCAACAGCTACTTCTGCCGAATATCCCATACCACCGTGTATTTGTACTGCTTCATCCACAACATAATCTAATGCTTCGGAACCATACACCTTTAAAATAGCAGCTTCCACGGCATAGTGAGCCAATGCTTCAATGGTAGCACGACCTTTATCCATGCCTTTTGCCAAATTTTTATTTAATAAATCGTCGATATCCTGGCTCAAACGATAAACGGCTGATTCGGCAGTAAAAGTTTTAATGGCTTGTTGTGCAATTTTATATTTAATGGCTCCAAAAGTAGAAATCAATACGCCGAATTGTTTACGTTCGTTGGCATATTTAACTGAGTCATTAATGGCTTTTTTCATAGCGCCAATTACATTAGCGCCAAGTTTAATGCGCCCCATGTGTAAAATGCTTAATGCTATACGGAAACCTTCTCCACGTTCACCAATAAGATTTTCAACAGGAACTTTTACGTCATTATAGAAAATTTGCGCCGTAGAAGAACCTTTGATACCCATTTTATGTTCATCCGGAGCCACGGTAACGCCAGGCATTGCTTTTTCAACAATAAAAGCGCTTAAAATGCGGTCGTTGTCAATTTTAGCAAAAACAGTTTCTACATCGGCAAAACCTGCATTGGTAATCCACATTTTTTGTCCGTTAATGATATAGTGCTTGCCGTCTTCAGATAGTTTAGCATTGGTTTTACCAGAGTTTGCATCGCTACCCGCACCCGGTTCTGTTAAACAGTAAGCTCCAATAAATTCGCCGGTAGCAAGCTTGGTAACATATTTCTGACGTTGGAAATCGTTGCCGTAATAAGCGATAGGCAATGTACCTATACCGCAATGTGCCATAAATGCAACAGAAAAAGAATAGCCGGCACCTACTTTTTCAGCCAATAGCATTTGGGTAATAAAATTCTGCCCAAATCCGCCATACTCTTCGGGTAGGGCAACGCCCATCAAACCAAGGTCGCCTGATTTCTTTAATGTTGCACTCATTAATTCCCTGTCACCTTTATCAAGATTATCAAGATTAGGATAAACTTCAGCTTCCAAGAAGTCTTGGGCGCTTTTGGCTATCATTAATTGTTCTTCATTAAATTCTTCAGGTATAAATACATCTTTTGCTTCAAGGGTATCTATCAAGAATTCACCGCTATTTAAAATTTTTCTGTTATCCATGTTTTTTATTTAAGAGTAAATTAGTGAAATAGTTAGGAGTTAAGAGTGCGGAGATTGGAGTGCGGAGAAAAAAAACGTTAAACTCCTAACTCCAATCTACAAACTCAGTACTCAATTATAAATTCAATACTTGTACGATAAGTTCTACTATATCGTAATTTTTAACATCTTCATTACGGTTTTTATACTTTAACCCGTCGGTCATCATTGTCATACAGAAAGGACATGCTGTGGCAATAATGTTAGGATTGGTTTCCAAAAGCTGCTCTGTACGTTCTATAAAAACTTCTTTGTTCCCGTTTTCAGCTTCTTTAAACATTTGAGCTCCTCCTGCACCGCAACATAGCGCAAAACTTTTGCTTCTTTCGTGTTCTACAAAATTAGGCGTAAGTTTTTTGAGGATGCTGCGTGGCTCTGCATATATATCATTTGCTCTTCCTAAATAGCACGGATCATGATAAACAATGCGTGTACCGTTTAGGGCTTTTTCATCCAATTTAATTTTACCTTCAGCAATAGCTTTATCCAAAAATTGTACATAATTGATAACTTCATAGTTACCGCCTAAGTCGGGATATTCATTTTTGAAGATATTATAGCAATGGGGGCAAATGGTAATTATTTTTTTTACTTCGTAATTCTTAAGAATTTCAATATTTTGCAATGCCTGCATTTGATAAAGCATTTCGTTTCCGGCTCTGCGAGCAGGATCGCCGGTGCAAGATTCTTCCGGTCCAAGCACAGCATAACTTGTGCCTAAATAATCTAATATTTTGGCAAACGCACGTGTTACTTTCTTATATCTGTCGTCAAAAGCGCCTGCACAGCCTACCCAAAATAAAAATTCGGGCTTTTCACCTCTTGCAAAAAGGTCTGCCATTACAGGTATTTCTATTTTTTTAGTTTCCATTGTTGATTGCAATAAGGTTAATTAATGTTTCTTTCTAAATTATCAGCCCATAACAAACGGTCTTCAAATGAATATTGCCAAGGAGCTCCATTATTTTCTATGTTGCTGAACATGGTTTTTAATCCGCCGGGAGCACTGCTTTCCTCCATCACCAAGTAGCGACGTAAATCTACAATGAGTGTAGGATGATTGATGTTTACGGGGCATTCTTTAGCACAAGCATTACATGTGGTACAAGCCCAAATTTCTTCATCCGTAATATAATCATGCACGTAGGATTTTCCGTCACTATATTCCTTACCGTTTTTAACCATCAAAGGTCCTTTTTCTTTCATACGCGCTCTCAAATCCATCATAATTTTACGAGGCGAAAGTCTTTTACCTGTGGTATTAGCAGGACACATAGAGGTGCAACGTCCGCACTCCGTACAAGTTAATGAATCAAAATAATTTTTCCAGGAAACATCTTCTACATCTTTAACTCCAAAACGACTGGGAGCGGGCATTTCTTCACCTTCTGCCGGAGCTGCAAAAGCCATGTTAGGATCTAACATCATTTTCACCTCTTTGGTAATATCATCCATGTTGGTAAGTTTACCAAGGGGTTCCAAACGTGTAAGGAATGTGTTGGGCACAGACAGGAACACGTGGAAGTGTTTAGAATAAGGTAATATATTGGCAAAAATAAAAATAAGCAGAATATGCATCCACCAAAAAATTTCGTGCCACAAGGATACGGAATGTTCATTTATACCGAATAAACCGGCTAAAATACTCCCAACAGGGAACAATCCTTTAATTTCTTCTTGTTCAATATTTTTAAGGGCAACATAACCTGCATTCATTCCTAACAAAGAAATCATCAGTAATAAAATCATGGTTAGTGCCACGTTAGCATCCTGATGTGATTTTTTCTTCATTTCAATACCTTCAAAACGTTTGATGTGAAGGAACAAACGGCGTATTAAAAATACACTTATAGAAATAGCAATCAGGAAAGCGAAAATATCGCCGCTGGCAGTGATAAAATCGTAGAACCCGCCTAAAACGCCTAATGCTCTTTCAGTTCCGAATAAGCCGTCGATAACCATCTCAATGCTTCCGATGAGGATAACGCAAAAGCCCCAGAAAACGATAGCATGCAAGAAACCGATTACGGGACGACGGAAAATTTTAGTTTGCCCGAAAGCTACATCCATCATTACGCCAAAGCGTTTACCCAAATCGCGAATAGGGAAATTAGCTTTGGTAAATTTAAAATATTTTATAATTCGCGTAATGGTAAATGCAAAAACGCCTAACGTTATCAAAAGCGCTATGGCAAAAATAATTTGCTTCATCATAATTTGTTGTTAGTTAGTTTTTAATAATAAAAATGCCCTTTGTAATTTTTACATACATGAGGGCATTTTTAACATTTTTTATTTTAATTATTTGGATTTCATTTCTTTAACAGCATCAACCAGCTTGGGCAACACTTTCATGGCATCGCCTATGATACCGTATTGAGCTGCTTCGAAAATAGGGGCATCCTTATCAGAGTTAACAGCTACAATATATTTGGTAGAGCTGATACCTGCAATATGTTGGGTAGCACCCGAAATGCCGATAGCAAAATACAAGTTGGGGGCAATAATTTTACCTGTTTGTCCGGTGTGCTCTCCGTGAGGGCGCCATCCTTCGTCAGAAACAGGACGAGAACAAGCGGTTGCTGCACCCAGCAGATTTGCAAGTTCTTCAAGCGGACCCCAGTTGTCAGGAGATTTCATACCACGACCACCAGAAACAACGATTTCGGCATCGGTAAGAAGTATTTTACCTGTTTGTTTTTCAACGTTTTTAACTTCGGTTTTGATATCGCCTGCAGCAACATCCATCTTTTCAATTACAACGGCTTGTGGGTTTGTAGTAATGTCAAAAGAGTTTTGAGCTAAAGTTAAAATTTTAACGTCTGATTTTAATTCAATATCAGAGAAAGCTTTTCCTGAATAAACTTTTTTGTAAACAACAAAAGGAGAAGTGCTTACAGGTAATTTGCTTACACCGGCGCCCAAAGCAGCTTTCAAACGAACTGAAAGGCGTGGAGCCAATGCTTTTCCTTTGTTATTATTTGCTAAAACAACAACTTTTGCTCCTAATTTCTGCGCAACTTCGGCAATAACTTTTGTGTATGCTTGTTCGTCAAAAGCTTGTGTTGCAGGATCAACTGTAATTATTTTTTTAGCACCGTATTGCGCTAACTTTTCTAATTCAGCGTTTTCAACGTTTCCAATGGATAACGCAACAGCTTCTCCACCAACCATTTCAGCTACTTTTGAAGCGTACGAAACCAATTCAAATGACAATTTTTTAAACTTGCCATCCCAGTTTTCGGTATATACTAAAACTGACATATATTTTATATTTATTATATTAATACTACGTTAATTATAAAACTTTTGCTTCATTTTGCAATAAAGCAATAAGTTCGCCTGCGTTTTCAGCATCAACAAACTTGCAAGCTGCACGAGGCTTAGGCATTTCGTATTTTTTAACCTCTGTTAAAGATGCAACAGCTTGAGGTTCGGCAACTTTGATAGGTTTTGTACGGGCAGCCATAATACCGCGCATAGCAGCAATACGAGGCTCTTTAGCAATACCTTTTTGAACAACGGCAACAAAAGGTGTTGGAACTGAAACAATTTCTTTTCCACCATCTATTTCGCGGGTAATTACAGATTTTCCACCTTCCATTTTCAAGCTTGAAACGCATGTAACAGAAGGACATTCCAAAAATTCGGCAAGCATGCCGCCTACGGTTGAACCATTATGATCTGCAGACTCTATGCCACATAAAACGATTTCAAAATTTTCAGCTTTAACCACCTGAGCCAATTGTGATGCCACTTCGTAAGCATCTTTAGGGTCAACATTAACGCGAATAGCGTTGTCTGCGCCAATAGCTAAGGCTTTACGAATTGTAGGCTCTGCTGCTGCTAATCCAACATGTGCAACCGTTACAGCCTCAATGCCGTTAGAAGCGTCTTCTTTCATTTCCAACGCTCTGGTAAGAGCAAGTTCGTCCCAAGGGTTGATAACCCATTGAATTCCGTTGGTATCCAATTTAGATTCATCAACGAATTTCACTTTTGTTGTGGTATCAGGGACATTGCTGATACAAACTAATACTTTCATTTGTTTATTGTTTATAATTATATATTTTATTTAAATATTCTTATTAAAAGCAAAAAATACTGCATTTTTACAAATAACAATAATTTATTTATTATCAGTTACTTTGCAAAATTGCAATCCTTATTTCGCTGTGCAAATATAATATTATTTATAAATACTCCTAACGATTGAAAAAGAATAGATTGTGTTTAAATAATAATATCTTGTTTTAAAGCAATTAATAATTTTAAGCCATTCATAAAAATGAAACCATGTATTCATCTCCATAGCTGATATTTATTTTATGGAGGCTTACTATATTGATTTGTTTATAGAGATAATTATGAAAACTGAGGTTGAAAATAATTTTCTAATTCTTGTAATGTATCGGGATTGGTATGGGTGTCTTTTATTATTAGTCCGTTTTCTATAAGCAACACGCGCGAAGATATTTCTGTAACATGCCTCAAATCGTGGCTTGAGATAATGAAAGTAATCCCATTTGCATGTAATTCTTTGATTTTAAGCTTTAGCCACGATTGGGAAGAAGGATCTAAATTGGCAAAAGGCTCATCCAAAATAATAATTTCGGGATTGATAAGCATGGTAGCCAATATGCCTACCTTGTTTTTGTTGCCTGCCGAAAGTTCGCGCAGATATTTTTTTTCATACATATTATCAACATAAAATCCGGCATTATCTGCAATAAATTGCTTAACGTCAGCTATATTTTTATGATGCAAGCCTGCTATAAATTCTAAAAATTCTATGGGAGTAAGGTAAGGAATCAGAAAGCCTTCGTTTAAAAAAGAACCTGTATATGTTTTCCAGTCTTCAGTTTTTGATACTATTTTATCCTTAGATTTAACCAAACCTTCGGTTGCCGGAATCAAATCCAATATGAGACTCAACAATGTCGTTTTTCCCGCACCATTATTCCCTATCAACCCTACACACTCTCCTTGCTTGATTTGCAAATTTTCAACAGACAAGGCTGTTTGGGTGCCGTATATTTTTTTTACCTGGTGAAATTCTATCATAACATGTTATTTTTATTTTTTTCTGAAATCGACTGCCAATTTATATTTCCTGCTTAAAAATTGCTTCTCAACATATTGCAAAAGATATTTGTGTAAAATAATAGCTACAAAGCCGGTTAATCCTATAAATAATATTCCATATTCACGATGTCCGAATAATGAGAAAGGAAGATATAATAATAAAGGCAATAAAAATATGGGGATACCCACCAAAAATTGTGAAGCGCTTGTGCCCTGATAATTCATAAAAGGACTTCTGCTCAAGTCAATAGCTTTGGTATTATAGGTACAAAAAAACAGAAGGATTATAGTATTAACACCTATATTATACAACATAATTGCAATATTTATATACGCTATCTCAATATTGAAAAAAGCATAAGGCAAAGTAATGATAAAACTTAAAATGCCAAAAAAGCTGACAAACAGATATTTAGATTTTAAATAATTATAAATAGAAATTTTTTGAACCAGATAGAGGTCAAAAAACGAACCTTCCCAAGAAAAGAAAAATTGACCATAAGTTATGACAAATCCGCTTGTTACAATAACCGCTATAAAAATAAGCCATGGATAATTATTTATATATTTTTCATTTGTGTAAAATATAAAACCGTATAGTAAAAACATAAGAGATACATATAGCGTTGATTTGGGGCGCTTGTTTCTGAATAAAAGTTTTAATTCTGTTTTTAATAAATTTCCTGTTTCGCCATAATTTGAAAGTACGGAAAAATTACCTAAGTTTCTTTTTTTCTCCTGTTGTTGATTTTGTATGTATCTATTTTCTCTTATCATTCTAAAAGCCAGGGCATATATAGCAATCAATAATGCTATGGGTATAATTACCCAATAGAAATGATTGGCAACATACCATAGCAATGCTGCAAAATAGTCGTTTACAGGCAAAATTTCAGCACCACTCAAATAAAACAATCCTGCAATCAACAAAATAAAGATGATGATGAACGAAGGACGTTTAAGCATATATTTTTTTAAAATAAAGTTTAGGTAATTATTTATCAATACAAGCGAGAATACAGTAATAAGCCATGCCACACAAAAGGCAGCAGGTTTTGTTGTACATACCACCTTAAAGTAAAAAGGAAGTATAAATACCAATGCTATTAAATTAAAGAAATTGGGGATACTTTTTATTAAAATATAATGAAATAGGTTGTTTTTATGAATGGGAAGGGTTAAATATGGCTGAACAGACAATGTTGGCAATGGCTGCATAAAAAAGCGCATAAATAAATCCGTTAAAAAATAAAAAATCAAAATACCCGAAAAAGATTTTACTACCTCCGTAGCAGGAAAAATATCCAACAGTATGCTATCAATAAAAAAACTGATAAATAACATGTTGCCTATAAGGTAAAGAGCTATAATTATTAAAAAAATATTAATGGCTATGCTTTTTTGCCAATATGGCGCACGCGTTTTTTCTTTCCATTGCTGGATTAACAAGGATGACAACATATATCCGATTTTATATAAACCAAATTCAAATGTATGAAAATTTAAAAATCTCAAGCAAATTATTTCTTTAATTTTTCAGGTTTGTATTTTGACCCTATTTATAATTGAAGATAAAAACTCCTTTTGACCAATATTACCTTGCATTGTTTGCCTTATAACCTTTAGAGTATATGAAAATTATTTTATTTCAATTAAAAAAACGGTTGATTTTTCACCTCTTATTTTTTCTTCTTCTGTAATAAGAAAACCTAAAGTGCTTTAAAAAAAGTTTTTTATGGCACAATGTGGGATATATTAAAAAAGTCCGCATTTGCGGACTTTTTTTAATATACAATGTGTAAATTTTAGTAACTTAATAATAACTCAACTCTACGGTTATTCTTACGTCCGGCAGCAGTTTTATTGGTATCAACAGGATTGCTGTCTCCAAAACCTTCTGATGTTAACCGGTTTTCGTCAATTCCTTGTGAGATAAGGTAAGTTTTTACAGAAGCGGCTCTGTTTTCGGATAAAGTTTGATTGGCTTCGCTTTTGCCTACGTTGTCGGTATGCCCTTCGATAGAAAGTTTTAAATCAGCATCTTCATTCATTATTTTTACCACTTCATTTAATTTAACTTTCGATGATTTAAGCAATGTGGCTTTACCTGTAAGGAACAAAATGTGCTTGGCTGCATATTCCGCTTTTTTAATAATTTCTATTTTCACTTCAGGGCATCCGTTATTTTCCGGTATTCCCGGTCGGGTAGGGCATTTGTCAATTTCGTCGTTAATGCCGTCGCCATCGGTATCGGGTATGGGGCAACCTTCATATTTTGCAATGCCCGGAACATTGGGGCATTTATCCAGCTCATCGTTAATACCGTCTCCGTCCGTATCAGGAACGGGGCAACCGTAATATTTAAGTAATCCGGCAATGCTGGGGCATTTATCTTCTTCATCATTAATGCCGTCGCCATCGGTATCGGGTATGGGGCAACCTTCATATTTTGCCACACCCGGAATATTTGGACATTTGTCCATATCATCGGTAATGCCGTCTCCGTCAGTATCAATAGGTGCAGGAGGTGGTAATGCAATGGTAACTTCTTTTTTAGGCATCTTGTGTAATCCTCCAAACCGAATGCCGAAGAATGCATCCAATTGTTTGCTTTGTCCCATGGCTAAAGACAATATACTCCCCGATCCAATATATAAAGGTCCTAAACGTAAAGAAAGACCTGCGTTAAAGTTGGTAAGGCTATTATAATTTATGGGTAGATACACACCCACATATGTGTTCTCAAAGCGGGGCGTAAGGGTTACACTATTATGATAGAAAGCGTTTTGTGTTTTTTCATCCGATTTAAAAGCAAATTGCCCTGTTACATCAGCGTATAAGCCTTTGTAAATATGATAATCGAAATTTCCTCTTAACGTTGTAGGCAATGCCATACTATAATTTTGGGCATTAGGGTTCTTCGTGAAAAACTGAGGATACTTGTTAAGTATTTCCGAAATATTGGTGCTATTGTCCAATTCACTTAAAAAGAATTGCTGTCCATTGGTTATATGTATATCATAATTTGCCGTGTATTCATCCGTAGGCTTATACTTAATGGCTCCTAAATCCATTATGGCAAGACCTACTTTAAATTTGTATTTGTTTAAATGATTTTGGCTATTTAGCTCTTCGTCAGGACGGTATTCGTAAACAAAACCTATATCACCGCCAAACCCGCTTCCGTTAGGTTTGGTGAAATCGTTAGGTTTCACATTTTCTAAATCTTTTATTCCTGATACCGCTGTGCTGATAGAACCGCTTGCATTGGTAAGGTAAACATCTTGTTTTATAACATCAGCTTCTACTTTGCCGTTTAGTTTATTTACATTGGTGTAGCTGTTCATGGTTCCCATTAAATATTTAGCCGTAATACCTGCTTTTAAAAAGTGCTTTCCTTCATTGTATATTACGTAACCCCACGAAGCGCCAATCTCACTCCATCCATTCAACACAACCCTTTGGTTTTCGTTTGAATTTATGGTGTAGGGCAATTTGGCTGTTTGATTTTTATAATCTTCCATGATGGAATTGATTAATTTGCCGTTGACATCGCTTACGTTGCCCAGAATGCGTGCACGCGTGGTAATGGCTATGGCGTTTTTCTTATTTATATTAATAAGAAATGAAGGTCCGAGTATATCAATATTAGCTAAAGCGCTTAGGTTTTTATCATCGGAAGAATTTAAGAAAATGTCTTGTGCTTTATCTGAAAATAAATCGGAAATATTGCTGGTTTTGAAATTCGCATTGTTATTGCCAAAACCAACGTTTATCCCGATGAGGTTTACATCCCATTTGTAGCGGCTATCCACTACGTTGGCGGGGTTAAAAAAAACGCCGTTTACGCCTATATAATTTCCTGTTCTAAAACCCGGATATTGTTGTTGGGCGCTTGCTGATATTCTTACACAAAAGAATATCAGAAATATTAAAAATAACTTTTTCATAGGTTTAAATTGTTAATGTCTTGTTTGATTTTTAAAGGTATTAATGGTTAGCTTTGCTGCTATTTCGTGTTACTCTACGTATAGGTTGGTTTTTAAAGGTTGTATGCGTGTCCTTCGGCAGACAGGGAATGCCATATGTAGTAGTGATTCTTCGCTTGGAAGAAAAACTTGTTTTACATGGCTATGTTTCATGATTTTAAGTTGTTTGGTTTAGGATATTTATTTTTTTATGCAAATATATATCATTTTATAATAACTTTTTCTCCTAAAAATTTTGGTTGGATACCTAATAGCCTGTCTATAAAAACTTTGTCGCGGGCTAAAATTTCTCGTATTTGGGTTTTAAAACCATGATAAATATGCACATACTGGGCATTAAACCCCCAAGCTTGTATATCATTTTTGCGGGCAATATACACGGCTCTTTGGTTATGAAATTCTTGTGAAATAATAATAAATTCACTTTGACCGAAAATTTCTCGGGCTCTTATCACCGAGTCAAATGTTCTGAAACCCGCGTAATCTAAGAATACTTTATCTGCAGGCACGCCTCGTTTTATAAGCTCCTCTTTCATGTCCGAAGCCTCATCATACCCTTTGATACTATTATCACCGCTGGCTATTATAAATTGTATTTTACCTGCTTTATAAAGCGCTACGGCAGCTTCTATTCTGTTAAAAAAATAAGCATTCGGCTGACCGCTTGACAAGGTTTTGCTCGTGCCTAACAGAAGTCCTACCTTTAGTGAAGGGACATTATGTATATTATCCGTGATATACGGTTTACTTTGCTTTATAATGGTAAGGTTAGCCCATATTGTAAATACAACTACGGATATAAATAAGAGGACTAAAATTCGAAAAAAAATTCGCATTTTTAAAAATGGAAATGGTCTTTCAGATATTTGTTAACATACTCTTTTACTCCGCTTTCTAAGTCAGTAAAAGGCTTGCTATAACCGGCATCATGAATTTTTTTCATATCGGCTTCGGTAAAGTATTGATATTTATCGCGTATATCCATTGGTGTATCTATATAACTTATGTTCACGGGAAGATTTAGCGCGGAGAAAACAGCTTCAGCCAAGTGTTTGAAAGCACGTGCGGTTCCTGTTCCCAAATTATATAATCCGGAGGTGGGCTGGCTCGTCATCATAAAAAACAACACGTTAACCACATCTTTCACGTAAACAAAATCACGCAGCTGCATGCCATCCTCAAAATCAGGATGATGAGAGCGGAAAAGTTTCATGCCGCCGGTATCTTTTATTTGGTTAAAGGCATGAAATACTACCGATGCCATCCTGCCTTTGTGATATTCGTTAGGACCGTAAACATTAAAAAATTTCATTCCTGCCCAAAAAGGAGGCGTTTTTGCTTGTGCGAGTGCCCATTTGTCAAAATCGTTTTTTGAGCATCCGTAGGGGTTTAGCGGTTTCAAATCTTTTACTATATCATGATTGTCCGTGTATCCATGCTCTCCCATTCCGTAAGTAGCTGCCGAAGAAGCATATACAAGCGGAATTTGATAGGTGGTGCAAAGATTCCAGATGTCTTTTGAATAGTTGAGATTAAGTTTATTAAACACTTCAACATCAAATTCGGTAGTATCTGTGCGCGCGCCAAGATGATAGACTTCTTTAACCTGGTGATGATTTTTTTCAAACCATGAGATAAACTCATCGCGGTGAATATGACCTATAATGTGCTTGCCTGTTAGATTTTCATTTTTTATGGGTTTGCTGAAATCGTCAACAACTACAATACCGTGTATTTTTTCGTTGTTTAGCTTTTGCACCATGCAACTACCGATAAAGCCTGCGGCTCCTGTAACTATTGTATAACTCATGATATTAATTTTTTTTAATTTGCTAATCCGATAATTTATTAATGCACAATAATCAATGGATATATTTTTTTATTTATTATGATAAAAATTGAAAATATGGGCAATTACTATATCTCCACATTAGCATATTTAACTTATTTCCAAAGTGTCATCGGATAAATTCCGTTGCAGCAAAGTTTGTATATTTTTTCTATAACCATGGGTTTGTCCTCTTTGTAGGTAACCCCAAACCAACGTGCGCCGCTTGAAAGAACTTTTACCTTTACTTCGCCAGATTTTATTAAACTATCAATGACAAAAGGAATATAGAACTCGGCTTTTTCTGACTGGCTATTTTCCTTGATAAATTCGGCAAACATTTTTTCCAGATAAGTGAAAAGGGTAGGAGTAAAGCCCCAAAAATTCATAGATACCAATGTTTCTGGGGATAAAAGTTGTTCAACGCCTTGTTCGTCTTTAAAAACAATACCTTTTTCTGTGGGTTGAATTTGGGTACGTTCGGTAACGGATTTCAGAAAGCCCTCCTTATCCACTTCACATACTCCACGCGACACATGACCGTTTTCTGATAAGGTATTGCTTACTTTGTAGCCCATGATGGCATATTGGTTTTGCTGTTCAGGCGTTAATGAAGTCAAGTATTTTGCCATCACGCTAAAAGCTTCGTGACCGTAATAATCATCACCGTTAATAACAACGAAAGGCTCTTTAATAACATCTTTTGCCATCAATATAGCATGTCCTGTTCCCCAAGGTTTTTCGCGTGTTTGCGGAATAACAATACCCTCCGGCACTTTTTCCACTTCCTGAAAAACATATTCTACCGCTATTTTGTCAGCAAACTTATTACCTATGGCTTCTTTAAATTCTTTTTCAAATTTATGGCGTATGATAAATACTACTTTGCCGAATCCGGCGCGGATGGCATCGTATATCGAATAATCAATAATGGTTTCCTGCGAGGGTCCTACGGGGTCAATTTGTTTGAGCCCGCCATAACGACTTCCCATTCCTGCAGCTAATACTAATAATGTGGGTTTCATTGGTAAATAATTTTAAAACTAAAATAGGATATAACTCGCATGATGAGTGTTTATCCGTGTTTTTGTATTTAACGAATCATGCTCGTTTTATTTTCATTCTAACTCTCTTTGTGTTGATGCACTATTTATATATTTTTTACTTGTATTGTTTTCTAATTTGCTACATATTAATTATATATTTACATTTTGCAAAAGTTTAATCGGTTAGTACTGATTATTTTTTATTTTATGTCCTCTTACTGCAAAATAAAGAATAAAAACATACATGGGTATCAAAATCCAATAGCCTGTCTGCACGCCTATTTTAGCTGAAAAAGACGCATATAAAGGCGGTAACACCGCCCCACCCACAATTGCCATTATCAACAATGCCGAACCTGTTTTGGTAAATTTGCCCAAACCATCAATAGCAAGAGGAAAAATAGCGGGCCACATTACCGCATTTGAAAATCCTAAGAGGGCAAAACACGTTACTGCTGCATATCCTTTTGCAAAGATAGCTAATGTTACTAATAGTATGCTTAAAACAGAGGCTACCGCCAGCGCTTTTTGTTGTGAAATATATTTGGGTATGGCTACAATGCTTAATATGTAACCCACTAACAATCCGTATCCGGTATAAGATGCAAAATTTTTAGCTGTTTCCAGAGGAAATCCCAGCGCTTCGCCAAAACGGGCAAATGTATCGTAACTGATGACTTCTGCTCCTACATAAAAAAACAAAGCTAACACACCCACCCATAAATGAGGAAATTGAAAAATACTTATTTTACTGTTTGCATCTCCCAAATCGGCTTCTATGTTTTCGTTGTCGTTAATTTCGGGTAGCTTTATGAAATAAAGGATGATAGCGAGTAATGTTAAAGAAACAGCAATAATAATATAAGGGGCAACAACTTTTTGTGCCAATATATCCAGTTCTGCAGACTTTTCGGCAATGGGCAAAGTAGCCAATTTGGCTTTGAGTGCGTCCACATCTTTTAATATTACGCTTCCCAGCACATATACGGCAATAATGCCTGCAAGTTTATTGCAAATGCCCATAATGCTTATGCGCTTGGCTGCGCTTTCCATAGGTCCCAATTCGGCAGCATAAGGGTTAGATGCTGTTTGCAACAAAGCCAATCCTGTACCTATAATAAACAAACCGGTTAAGAACAAAGGATAATTGCGTGTGTTAGCTGCAGGAATAAACAAAAGGGCGCCAATTGCCATTACTAATAATCCGATAGACATACCTCTTTTAAAACCCACAGCTTTTAATACATACGATGAGGGAATAGCCATAAAAAAATAAGCGGCAAAAAAAGCGGTAGCTACCAAATACGATTGTGTATCTGTGAGTTCACAAGCAATTTTAAGGTAGGGGATAAGTTGACTGTTAGCCCAGGTAATAAATCCAAAAATGAAAAAAAGTGTACCTATAATGATAAGTGGAAAAACATAATTTCTTTTATTTTCAGCTAATGCAGAAGGTGTAGTCATAGATGTTATTGTTAAAAATTTGATGTAAATTTAAGGTTTACTTGCATATATTGCGATATTTGTGCAAAAATAGTATATATTTTGTGTAGATTCAGGTAAACATTCCGGTAATTTGCAAAGATTATATTTGTTAAAAAGTAGCTGATGCATCCCGAATTTGAAAAATATAAGTCGTGCATAATTTGTCCTAATGCTTGTGGTGTAAACAGGATTAATGGAGAGTTAGGCGTGTGCGGTAGTGATGTTTCATACAATATCAGCGCTATATGTTTGCACCAAGGCGAGGAGCCTGTTATCACAGGAGAAAAGGGTATTTGTAATGTTTTTTTCAGTAGGTGTAATCTGGGGTGCATATATTGTCAAAATCATCAAATCAGTAGCAGGAGAGGAGCCGTGATTGCAAAAGCATACAACCTCAGGAAAGTAGTGGAAGACATAAGTACAATTTTAAATAAAAGTGGTGTAAAAACCATAGGGTTTGTATCTCCTACACACTATATTCCGCACGTGAAAGCTATTATTACTGCTTTGCGCCAAAAATATAATGACCTTATTTTTGTATATAACACCAATGCCTATGATAGAGTAGAGGAATTAAAGCAACTCGAATCTTATATAGATATCTATCTGCCTGATTTTAAATATATAGATGCGGATTTAGCTTTGCAATATTCCCATATTAAAAACTACCCGCAAATGGCTTTTGCCGCTATCAAAGAAATGTATAGGCAAAAAGGTTCCACTTTGCGTATGGCAGAAAACGGTTTGCTCGAAAGCGGTTTGATTATAAGACATTTGGTATTGCCTAATCATATTGATAACAGTATAGGCATATTACATGCTTTAGCTGATATATCTATTGATTTGGCTATCTCTTTAATGGCGCAATACAATCCCTCGGCGTTTGTAAAAGAACATCCGCTACTCAACAGAAAAATTACAATACAAGAATATCAATGTGTTTTGGATGAATGGGAAAATTTGGGTTTTTATAAAGGTTGGCAGCAGGAATTGGAAAGTAGCGCCTCTTATAATCCGGACTTTAACAGGGAAAATCCGTTTGGCTAATTTGATATAGATTCCATTGTTTTTTCAATCATATTTTATCTTATGTCGCATATCACGCGGGTAAGTGTCTATTCCGTCAGTTAGCCACTCTAATGTAAGTTGTACGAACGAAATTTTTTGATATTCGTCTCTTTCAAAAAGTAGTCCGATATTTCCGTTGGCTAAAATAGTCAAACATGGATATGCTGCGCTTTCTCCGTAAACAGTCTTACCTTTTGTCCATGTTTTTCCTTCATCATAACTTACTTTTAGGGTCATGTTCATACGCTGGTCTTTCATATTGGCGTGTGCAAAAAGCAATCGGTTTTTGTCGAATCCGTCTTTTACGGAGGCATATCTGATAATACTGGCATTGCATCCGGGGTCAATGAGAGACGAATCGGGGTATGATACCCAAGTGTTGCCTTTATCGGAAGAAATATGTACAAATCGGTATCCGCTATTATTTACCCGACTATTTACCATCCATTGTCCGTTTGTTGTTTCTATTATTTTAGACTCGTCGGCGGGTTTGAGCGGATTATCTATTAAGTACCAGCTTTCACCATGATTGTTGCTTCCAAAAACAAATACGCCTTTTTTAATATTAACCAGCGTATGTAGCAGTTTGCCGTCACTGGTGCAAATTCCGCTTCCTGAGGTTATAAATTTAAAATCTCTGTGCCAATCAGGTTTGGTAATTTGGGATGTAATATCCTCAGGTTGGCTCCACGTTTTGCCATTATCCGTGCTTTTTATAACTTTTAGATAATAGATATCTTTTTCTTTATTTAAATTCATGTAATTGAATAATAAAAAGATAAATCCATGTGTTTTGTCAACTATCATCGATGGGTCTGATGCGGATATGCCCGATGGATAATCTATTACTTTTTCCATGCTTTGCCAAGTGTCGCCATTATCGGTACTTCGTCGGATAACGATGTTGATGTCATTGTTCCATTTCAAGTCATCGCACGAAGGCACTCTTTGGTCAACAGCTGCAATAAGGTCTCCATTGGGGGCGGTTACGAGTGCCGGTATTCTGTAGCAAGAAATTCCCCATTCTTCCTGCAGATAAAATATATCTTTAAAAACAGTATTATTGGCGGATGGCGTGGCGTTTTGTCCGTAAATTACAGTAGATAATAATATAAAAATAAAAAGAGGTATTTTTTTCATTTTCATTTACTTAAAATAAACATAAGCTAATTTTTTATAATCCTTCCGATGGGATAAAGGTTATAGTTTTTATCCCAATAAGGGGATTTGCTGTAAAACCAGTTTAATATAGCATACGGGTCTTTATATAAATCAGAATGTAAAGCCTTTTCTTTTTCCCATTGTGTTTTCAACGTGGAGTCTTTTTGCATCATTTCACGTGCCATGCTTTCCAATACATAAGATTCGCCATATTCTTTTTGCTCCATTACGGCATTAAAAAATCCCCATGATGCGTAAGAGTCCGGGCATGCAGGTTCCAGTGCATACGCGATAAGCTTAGCCAAGCGTTGGTGTATGCTTATGTATATAGAGCCTTTCGGGAAATTTTGAGTAACAATTTCATTATGAAGTTGATAAGTGGTTTTGTGTCTTCCTTCATAAGGCGCTTGCCAATCAATATTTGAAAACCGTGTCATCTCTACTTTCATGGTGCTATCGTGGTTGAGAGTTCTCATTTGCACGCCGTGTAATTTTAAACGGTTGATAATTTCACCATATTGTGGAGGTATCACATAGGCTTCGGGGAGTGCAATTTCGCGCGCCGGTTTCGAAAATGGGAAGTAAGTAAGCTCCCAGGTTACAGGTTTGGTATTATCATATTTAAACCATTCACCTCCTGTTAAATCGCTTTTTTCGCATGTGTATTCATATCCTTTAAAACTGATGAGTGTACTGTCTGCAAATGATTGTTTATAGCTTAAGGCAAAAGGTTTTTTGCTGAATGTTTCAGTGCTTACATACGTATCAGCCTCGGAAGTTAATTTTTTCAGTTCTTTATAATCACTGTTCAACAGGTTTATAACGCTTTTAATCATTTGATAGGTAGCTTCTACGCGTGTTTTATATGGTTTTAGCATGTGTGTTTCTATAAGCAAGGAAGGGCGGTTTTGTAACAATGTGTAACCGTGCGAAAGCATAGCAGGAGCATATAAGTTGGTTAATCCGCTACGCGGATCATGCCAGTTGCGATATTCCACGTAAGGAAATATAGGCATGCCGTTTTTATCCATATTTGTTGTTAAATATGGTTCTACCCTTGTTGCTATCCATTTAGAAAGATTATTATCTAAATTTCCATTTATGGGTAGTGAATAGGTAAGGTGATACTGATAGTCGGCTCCATCCGTAACATGGCAGTCAATAAAAAATTCAGGAAGCCAAGTGCTGTACAGTTTAAGCCATGCCTGCATTTCAGGAGTATCAGCTTTAAGGTAATCGCGGTTCATATTAAGATTTTGGGCTGTAGTGCGCCATCCCATTTCCTTAGGTCCGTTTTGGTTAATGCGGTTATAGGCGCCAAAACGTTCATGTCCGTCAACGTTGAAAATAGGAATAAACAATATACTTACATGATCAAGTAATTCGGGCTTTATTTTTTGTGTAACAATATCGCGCAGCAGCATAAGCACGGCGTCTTTCCCGTCTGTTTCGCCGGCATGAATACATGCTTGTATCAATAATATTACATTGCCGCTTTTGCGAATTTTATCTGCCGTGTTGTTCCCGTTTTTATCTGCTATAAGGAGAGGCAAATCCCTTCCTTGTGGACTTTTGCCGAAAGAAGTGTAGTAAATATAAGGAGAAGTTTTATCTAATAATTTACAAAATTCTATAGTTTCCTCATAACGGGGTGTTTCTGAAAAGTTAGATTTTTCGTAAAAGGTAGTAAATTTATCTTGTCCAAAGCCAATAAAAGGCATAATCAACAATACGTAAAAAAGGATATTTTTCATGCAAAATATTTGTTTGTTCTACAAAAGTAAAAAACTGAATCATAAACTGAGAAATTACCCCATCTTTTTTCTGCCTATTTCACTGATATGCAATCACGACAAGCAACGAGCATTCTTTAGTATAAATTAATTGGAAAAGTATCTGATTGCATTTTTCTTTTAAAAAAATAATAATTGTTATCTTTGCAAGCGTAAATAAAACGTATGTTTCTTTTTAGCTTTTTTACCACGCAAACGCCTTACATTATTCTACTTATAGGATATTTGTTTTATTTTGGCAGTTATACGGTTGCTAAAAATAAGTCGCAAGAAACATTGGGTATAAATAGTAACAAAGAAGTAACTTTTCAAAAAAATGTAAAGGATTATTCTACTGTTACAGTCACATTTGCAAAGCCAATGCAATGTAAAACTTTTTCTCTCTTTAAGATTAATAAAGATGTTGTATTTTTTAAAGAGGAGCTCAAAAATATATTTGCATACATATCGCTTATCAAATCTCAATACTTTCAAATATCCCGTTTTTCACGTCCTCCTCCTTTTCTAATGCAAGCGTGATATTGATATGCATTAATTGATAAACATTCTCATCACATCTTTATTTTTATCATATTATATTAAGTTTGTAGTAAAATAGTGTAAAAAATTGTATTTTTATATTATAGTTACTATATTTTGTTTGTATATCAATATGTTATTGATTTTACTGCGCTTGTTATAATTTATTAAAATTACATTGACTAACTTAATTTATGGGATAATTTAAAAATGAACAAAAAAATATTTTTATTGTGTTTTTCATTGTTGTTTGTGCACTATGTGCAAGCGCAAGATGAAAAATGCGCAGATACCACACAATTGTGGGAAAAAAATTTAAACGGAGTAGTAATAAAAGCTACCAAGGAAAACCTTAAATACAGACAAATGCCTGCAGCAGTTACGCTTATGTCTGCACGCACGTTGGAAAACAACGAAATAAAAAGTTTGAGCCAACTTTCGGCTTTGGTGCCCAATACCTTTATGTTGCAATATGGCTCTAAATATAATTCATCCATGTATATTCGCGGTATAGGTTCCAAGTCAGGTTCCCCTTCTGTGGGATTATATGTCGATCATGTGCCCTATTTTGAAAAAACAGCGTTTGAATTTGATTTTTTCGATATTGACAGGGTAGAAGTGCTACGAGGTCCGCAAGGTACCTTATTTGGTCGCAATACCATGGGTGGAATTATAAATATCACAACAAAATCGCCTTTGTACTATAAAGGCGCTACAATTAATCTTTCAGCCGCCAACTACGGAACATATAATGCAAATCTTGCATATTATGACAAGGCTTGTGATAAATTTGGCTATAGCATAGGTGTTAATTACCTGCATAACGATGGTTTTTTTACCAATGAATACACAGGTAAAAAGGCAGATAGAATGAATTCTTTAGGTTTACGTAACCGTTTAGCATGGAAGCTCAATGAACAGACGTTGCTTGAAAATATAGCCAATTTTGAATTTAGTGAGCAAGACGGGTATCCATATTCTTTATACGATCAAAAACTACAACAAAAACTTCCGGTAAATTATAATTTGCCGAGTTTTTATAACCGCAATATGTTTTCTGATGCGTTGGTAGGTAAATACTTGATAAATAAAGTTAATATTATTTCCACTACCGCTTATCAGTTTGTAGATGATATGCAGGATTTGGATCAGGATTTTACTGCGGCAAACTTGTATCATGTTACGTATGACCCTCTGCAACACATGATTTCACAGGAGATTACGGCAAAAAGTGTAAATAGTTCTAAAATCAATTGGATTGCAGGAGCCTACGGCTTTTACCAGTATAAAAAAACAAAAGTACATGCCGATGTATATAATGCAAAATCAGTAAGTGAAACAAATTCTAAAGAAAAAATTTGGGGTGGCGCTTTATTTGGTCAGGCTTCTGTTAATAATCTTTTTGTAGAAGGATTGAAATTTACGGCGGGCGTGCGTTTAGACAACGAAAAATATAATTATGACCATCATTCGTTGGTGGTAAGCAAAGGGAAAACAGTGAGTAAGCTCGATACGCTATATAAAGCTTTAAACAGTAATGTGGTAACACCTAAAGTGGCATTAGATTATACTATGGATAATATAAATTTTTATTTTTCCATAGCAAAAGGATATAAATCAGGTGGTTATAACATAAGTGCAAAAACATCCGATAATCTTACCTATAAACCGGAATATAGTTGGAATTACGAAGCCGGAACAAAAACCAGTTTTTTTGATAACACTTTATTTGCCGATTTGTCTTTTTTCTATATCGACTGGAAGAACCAGCAAATTACACAATTGGTAAAAGTTGACGAGCGTTCGCAAGGTAAAATGATTAAAAACGCGGGACATTCCCAAAGCAAAGGGTTTGAAGCAAGCATTCGGGCTTTTTTACCCCATAATTTTAATATGTTTTTCACCTATGGTTTTACGCAAGCCAAATATGTTGATTATAAAGATAAGGAGCAGGATGCGAAAGATAAAACCAAATATATCGAAAAAATATATAATGAAAATTATATACCATATATACCAGCCCATACTTTGTCAATTCAGGCTGATAAAATGTTGGTTCTACCAAAAAACGGCATAGTGGATAATATTAGATTTCACCTGTTATACAAAGGAATGGGCAAAATTTACTGGGATGATGCCAATACCCTCAACCAGCCTTTTTATAGTATGGTAGATGGGAAAATCGGTTTTGTGAAATCTAAATTTGAATTGTCGTTTTGGGTAAAAAACTTGTTTAACCAAGGCTATGATGCTTACTTTTTTAACATGGGACCGTCAAAATATTTTCAAACAGGCAAACCTCGACAATTTGGTGTAAATTTGTCGATAAAGTTATAATACACGCATGCAAGAAAAAAATTGGCGTAAATTTCCGCTACTATTCAACTTATATATAGCACAGTCTATCCCCATGAGTTTTTTCTCTACGGTGGTACCTGTTATTTTGCGTCAAGAGCATTATTCTTTACAATCCATCGGAATGCTTCAATTATTGAAGCTTCCGTGGATTCTTAAATTTATATGGGCGCCAATGGTTGACGATAAAACAGCCGATCTCCGCCAGCTCCGCAAGTGGATTATCGCCTCGGAAATGTTTTATGCTTTTGTAATTTTAATTATTGGATTTTTTAGCCTGCAAACAGATTTTACGCTTATTCTTGTGCTTTTGTTTGTGGCTTTTATAGCTTCGGGCACGCAAGATATTGCTACAGATGCGTATGCCATACTCTTACTTAAACCTTCTGAGCGGGGCTTTGGCAACAGCATACAGTCTGCTGGGAGTTTTATAGGCACACTTTTCGGAACGGGCGTACTGCTCATTGCTTATCATTATTTTGGATGGAGCAAGCTGGTTTATCTGTTAGCTTTGTTTGTTATTATAGCATTAATTCCCTTATTATTAAATAGAAAAGAACAAAATATTATAAAAAGTAAACCACAAAAAGTGGGTTTGCAAGATGTGTTTTCTTTTTTCGGACAAAAAGGAGCCGGAAAACGTATTTTATTGCTTACTTTTTGTTATTCCGGCATTATTGGCATTTTAACCATGCTCAAACCTTTTTTGGTTGACCAGGGATTTAACGTAAAACAGATTGGATTTATGTCGGGCATTGTAGGTACTGCATGTGCCGCCATATCGGCTTTTGTGGCAGGCTACGTGATAAAGAAAATAGGCATAAAAAAAACACTTTTCCTTTTTGTAACGTTTACTATTATTTCTACTTCTTACTTTACTTATATATCTTACTATATACCCACACTTTTACAAAATTATATAGGCATTATTGCTATTTGGTCAACTTATGGTTTTGCAACGGTGGCTGTATATACCTATGCTATGAATCATGTGCGAAGCGGAAGAGAAGGCACTGATTTTACTTTGCAGATAGTACTCACGCATTTGTCGTCTATGATTATAGCCGTGTTGTCCGGTAAGTTAGGTGATATTTACGGGTATAAAGGTATTTTTCGCCTTGAGGTTGTTTTGAGTTTACTAACCTTATTGATTGTTTTTTACGCGTTTCCTAAATATAGAGAAAATGAAAGTTCCCGAAATACTGATACAGAAGTATAACACGGCAGCGCCTCGCTATACGAGTTATCCTCCCGCCAATTTTTTTAAAAATAACGAATGGGATAATAAGCAGATACTCAATATTATACAACAATCAAATGAGAGAAATCCTCAACATATAGCTATTTATATCCATATTCCTTTTTGCAATAAAATTTGTTATTATTGCGGATGTTATGCCACAAAGCTTTCTAAAAACACAGATACACGTAGTTATATAGAAGCGTTGAAAAAAGAAATCAGCATGGTGGCTGCACAATTAGATAAAAGTCGTAAGGTTTCTCAGATACATTATGGCGGAGGTACGCCAAACGCGTTGGAAGCATCCGTTATTAAAGAATTAAACGAATTTATATTATCAAAATTCACTACAATTGATAATCCCGAAATTGCTATTGAATGTAATCCCGCATACCTGGATTATTCATATATCGATGCCTTGTTGCAAGCCGGGTTTAACAGGTTTAGCTTAGGCATACAAGATTTTAACACAAGTATACTAAAAACGGTGAATAGAGATGCATCTCAATTACCTTTACAGGATGTGTTAGACTACATTAAGCAAGCAAATCCGCAGCATGGTGTAAATTTTGATTTTATTTATGGTTTACCCGGACAAACCTCTGATTCATTTGCATATAGCATAGAAAAAGCCATAGATATCAAACCCGACCGTTTGGTTACCTTTTCGTATGCCCATGTGCCGTGGGTAAAAAAACATCAACTCATTCTGGAACAAAAAGGCTTACCCTCATCGCAGGAGAAAATGCAGATGTTTTTAACGGCTTATGAGTTGCTTAAAGCCGGAGGCTATATGCCCATAGGGTTTGATCATTACGTGTTGCCTCACGATGAATTGTATAAAGCTTTGCAAAATAATGAATTGCATCGTAATTTTCAGGGATATTGCACCAGACGAACTACCGGACAGGTATATGCCTTTGGAGTATCGGCTATTACGCAATTGGAGCAGGCATACCTTCAAAATACAAAAGATATGGATGCCTATATTACTTCTTTACATAAAGGTTTACTTCCTGTTGACAAATATTATACGTTAAATAATAAAGAATTAATTATCAGAGATGTAATCACGCAATTGATGTGCAATCAATATATAGATTTTGATATGCAGGCACAAAAATTTGGTATTACCCGTGATGAACTCTTTTCTGTTGTGCGTGTTAATGAACAAGAAATAAGAAATTTTGAAAATGATAATTTATTGTTTTTTAATGATAATAAAATAAAAATAACGGAGCTTGGCAATGTTTTTATGCGCAATATTGCTGCTTCATTAGATCCTTTATATCATATAGAAAACCAAACCTATTCCAAAACTGTATAAAAATGACTCAAAAAGTAGATGTTGCCATCATAGGGGGTGGACTTACGGGTTTAACGCTGGCTTTCTACCTCAAAAAAGAAGGTAAAAAAGTAGTGATTTTGGAACAAAGCTCGCGTTTGGGAGGTGTAATACAAACCGGGCAGGAAAACGGATTTACCTACGAAAAAGGTCCCAGTACGGGCACATTGAGTAGTGTTGAATTGGTAAAACTTTTTGCTGACTTGGGAGATAGCTGTGCGTTAGAAACTGCTAATAAGGAAAGTAAAAACCGGTGGATTTTATATAAAGGCAAATGGATTGCATTACCCTCTAATCCGTTGGATGCCGTTAAAATACCCCTATTTACATGGCACGATAAATTTCGCATTTTGGGCGAACCTTTCAGGAAAAAAGGAAATAACCCCGATGAAACGCTTTCCGAACTTGTGAAGAGGCGTTTAGGTAAAAGTTATTTGGATTACGCTGTGGATCCCTTTGTTTCAGGAATTTATGCCGGCGATCCTAACAGGCTGGTTACGCGCTTTGCCATGCCTAAATTATATAAATTAGAACAAAATTACGGCAGTTTTATAAAAGGCGCCATAAAAAAACGGAAAGAACCCAAAAGTCCACAGGAAAAAATGGTTACCAAAGAAGTATTTTCCGTAAAAGGTGGGTTGCAAAACTTAGTGCACGCACTTGAAATGCATATAGGTAAAGAAAATTATATACTTAACTGTCATGATATTAAAGTAAATAAGTTTAATGATGCATATCATATACATTATAATGCGGACGCTGATATTGTTGCCGATAATGTAGTGGCTACGGTAGGTGCATATACTTTGCCTCATATATTCCCTTTTATTACTGAAAACGAATGGAGTACTATTACCAATCTCAACTATGCCAAGGTTGTGCAAGTAACGGTTGGCTTTAAAAATTGGCAAGGCATGGCGCTGAATGCTTTTGGAGGATTGGTTCCTACTGTTGAAAATCGTGATATTTTAGGTGTGTTGTTTCCTTCGTCTATTTTTGAAGACCGCGCCCCGAAAAATGGCGCATTGTTATCCGTATTTATGGGAGGGATGAAAAGAGATGATATAATAAAAATGACTGATAATGAGATAAAAAATATTGTTGAAAATGAAATTGTCAGTATATTTAAGCTAAAAGATTTTTCGCCCGATTTATTAAAAATATTCAGGTATGAAAAAGCCATTGCTCAATATGAAAATACGAGCGAAAAACGTTTAGATACAATACAACAAATTGAAAATCAGTATAAAGGATTGTATTTGGCAGGAAGCGTAAGAGATGGTATTGGCATGGCTGACAGGGTAAAACAGGCTGTACACATTTTTAACCAATTAAACAATAAAGACTAAGGGTAGGGAAGGTGGAAAGCTTGGATGGTAGAACGGTTGGATGGTTTGATGGTTTGATGGTTTGATGGTTGGATGGTTGGATGGTTGGATGTGGAAGCTTAATAGGTATTTATGGTTTTGTAAGTATTTATTAATTAAAAGAATACATTTCTAAACTCGGAATTAATTATTCTTAACTAAACACGAGACTGTAAATTAAACTGTGTCAATAAAGAATAAAATTGTTTTTATAACTTT
>CALBZC010000002.1 GCA_937889945.1 uncultured Bacteroidales bacterium | reverse complement strand
CCTCAGGGAGGGCAACAAATTATTATTAATCAAACTCAAAACAAATCAAATGGCGTAGGTACAGCGGGATTTGTTTTGGCTCTAATTGCTGTTTTTCTCGGATGGGTACCCGTATTGGGTTGGATATTATGGTTGTTGGGATTAATTTTATCGTTTGTAGGCGTGTTCAAACTGCCTAGAGGGTTAGCAATTGCAGGTTTAGTGATTTCTTTAATAGGCATTATTTTGCTTCTTACCGTTTTCGGCGCATTGTTGGGTGCAGCTGCCTCATTATGAGTCTTGTATAACAAAAACATACTGTTTTTTACAACTCATTCCTAAAAAAGTTGTACATTTGCAGACCAAACTTGTCTATTATTAAAAGTTTGGTCTGTTATTTTTTATTTTAAAAGGATATGATAGTAAGAGAAACATATATCGAGCAACTTATACAACTGAAAGACACTAATTTAATAAAGGTTCTTACAGGCGTAAGGCGTTGTGGAAAATCCACTGTAATGCAGATGTTTAGAGACTATCTGCTCAAAAATGGCGTTAGTGAAAGTCAAATTGTTTTTCTAAATTTTGAAGATTTGGACAACGAAATTTGGCTAAACGACTATAAAGGGCTTTATAAGTACATAATCGGGCAGTTAAATCCTAAACAAAAGGCTTATGTTTTTCTTGATGAAATTCAGCAGGTAAAAGAGTATGAGCGACTCATAGATGGACTTTATGTAAAATCCAATATTGATGTATATATTACAGGTTCAAATGCTTATCTGCTTTCGAGCGAACTTGGCACTTTGCTTACGGGTAGATATATTTCAATTCATATCTTACCTTTTTCGTTCAAAGAATTTTTACTTACACAGCCCCAAAATGAACGCACAGACCTTATGTTCAACCAATATTTAGTTACAGGAGGAATGCCCGGTATTTTTGAGCTGCCCGAATTTGCTGTGCAAGGCTACATTCAGGACGTTATTCAAAATATTATTCAAAAGGATATTTTAGTGCGTTATAATTGGCGAAACGAAGAGCATTTTAACAAGACCACTGCATTTCTTTTCGACAGCATTGGTTCTATCATTTCGCCCAAAAAGATTACCAATACATTGAAATCGGAAAACGCTATTTCTTTGTCGCACAATACGGTAGGAAATTATATTGATGCTCTCACAGAGGCATATTTATTTTACAAAGTGCAGCGTTACGACTTGAAAGGCAAGGCATTATTAGCCACACAACAGAAATATTACAGCGTAGATTTAGGATTAAAAAAGTATTATTTGAGCGACAAAATAAATTTGAATTTAGGGCATAACCTTGAAAATATAGTATTTTTAGAACTCTTGCGGCGTGGTTGTCGAATAAATATTGGCAAAGCAGGCAATACCGAAGTTGATTTTGTTATTCGCAATCCCAAAGGCGATATGGAGTACATTCAGGTAGCTTGGACAGCCAAAGAGCAAGCAACGTTTGAGCGAGAAATACGACCATTTGAATTTATAAATGATTTTAACAAGCGAATATTGATTACAAGCGATGTAGAGCCGACAACTTATTACAACGGAATAAAGAAAATAAATATAATTGATTGGTTATTAGACAAATAAATATTGCCATAGCACAACAGATGTCTTAAAAAATGGCGGTTTGGCTACGCCGATTTTCAATTCAGTGCAAAAATCAACCTTTGTAGCCCGCACAAACATTACTGAAATACTAAGAGTTACACGCCCGCAATCCGCCACTTCTTATAACCTCATTCCGTTACCTGTGATTTAAAAAAAACGACAGTGCTAAAAGATACATTCATAAAACTTTTAACAAACTATACAGACAATGTAGGTCTGACAAACGAACTATGGACTGAAATCGAGAATAACTACACAAGCAAAAAAAGACATTATCATACTTTACAACATCTTTATAACCTTCTAATAAAACTGACAGAAGTAAAAAACGAAATTCAAAATTGGAACACAATTTTGTTTACTCTTTATTACCACGATATAGTTTACAATTCTCTGAAATCAGACAATGAAGAGAAAAGTGCTGCATTTGCCGAAAAGAGACTGAAGCAAATATCGGTTTCAATTGACACAATAGAACAATGCAAAAATCAAATTTTAGCAACTAAATCGCATTTGATATGCCCCGACAGCGATACAAATTATTTTATTGATGCCGACCTTTCTGTTTTAGGGCAGAACTGGGAAACGTATTCATTATATTGTAAAAACGTAAGAAAGGAATATTCAATTTATCCTGACTTAGTATACAAGCAAGGTCGACAGAAAGTTTTAAAGCACTTTTTATCAATGGACAGAATTTATAAAACAGAATTTTTTTTCTGTAAGTTTGAAACACAGGCAAAAAGAAATTTAACTAACGAACTAAATATATTATAAATGGTTTTTTTCGGTAAATTATTTGGTAAAAAGTCAGCTCAAAATCCAGAAAACGACTTTGTAGTAACAATAACTGATGATTTTGTTAGAGTTGAACATCCAAATCGTAAGACGGAAGAAATTTTTTGGAAAGACATTAACGAAATTAGATTTATAAATACAGACGTCGGCCCTTTTACTATTGACGTTTGGCTGGCGTTAATTGGGGACAATAGTGGTTGTTTAATTCCGCAGGGCACAAAAGGTTGCGAACGGGTTTACGACATTGTTTCAAAATATGAAGGTTTTGACTTTGAGAACGTAATTAAGTCAACGTCTTGTGCGGACAACGAACAGTTTTTACTATGGAAAGGAAAAAAAACCGCCACTAACAAGGGTAGCCGTTGCCCAACCCCATTCAAAACGAAATTTTAACGGCATAAGGTAAAAAATATCCCTTTTTCTTCTTTTTGCATTTCAAAAATAAAAAATAAAAACTTGATTTTTAGCATATTATCACATTATTTAAACTTATTATATTTTACCGCAATTTTTATATTATATTTGTTATATAATAAATACATTGCATTGCATACCTTTCCGTTGTAGGGCATATATAAAACGTAGCAAAAAAATCAAAATTTCCACTCAAGAAAATGAACAAATCATTGATTTTCATATTTTTACCATAAACCTTTTAAAATAAATTAAGAGGTATGAACATTAAAAATTAAAAAAGGTATAATACAAATGATAAAAATTAAAAATACAATACTTTTTTTACTAACAATGCTGATATTAAACGGTTGTGACAGGAAAACAACCGAGGATACAATAGTTACTGATAAAGATTACAAACAAAAAATGAGATACTTTGTAGAGCATATCAGTGCCTATGCCAAAAGCATAAATCCGCGTTTTGCCGTAATTCCACAAAATGGAGTGGAACTTGTGAGCGCTACAGGCAATCCGCAAGGTTTACCCGATATGAAATACATAAACGCTATTGACGGAATTGGTCAGGAAGGGTTAAATTATGGATATGCCGCAGACGACCAACAAACCCCAACCACAGAAAATCAATGGATGAGAAAATTGTTAGACATGGCGAAAAAAAACGGAACCGTTCAAATAATGGCTACCGATTACTGCGCTACACCCTCTAAAATGGACAATTCATATGCTATAAATCATGCCAATAATTACATTTCGTTTGCTGCCAATCATAGAAAATTGGATAATATTCCCAATTATCCTATTCCCATACACAACGAGAACGCAACTACAATTACAAATTTACAACAAGCAAAAAATTTCTTGTATTTGATAAATCCCGATAATCTTTTTAAAACTACACAAGAATTTGTAAATGCGGTAAAAAACACCAACTATGATTGTTTGATTATGGATCTCTTTTATAACGGAGAAAACTATACAGCAAACCAAATAAAAGATTTGAAGCAAAAAGCAAATGGAGGAAAACGCCTGTTAATTTGCTATATGAGTATTGGCGAAGCAGAAAATTATAGATATTATTGGCAAAGCCATTGGAAAGTTGGAACTCCTTCGTTTATCGAAAAGGAAGATCCCAATTGGCAAGGAAATTTTTTTGTTCGATATTGGAATCCTGAATGGCAAAATATTATATTTGGAAACGATAATTCGTATCTAAAAAAAATATTGGATGCTGGCTTTGACGGGGTATATCTTGACATAATAGACGCTTTTGAACAGTTTGAAAATTAAACATAATCAAAGCCTACCCATAAGTAGCAACAAAGCAAACCATCACCATTAAAGTGGAGAAATAAGCAGTGATACACTTAAAAATAAACCCAACATACCTAAACAATCTATTAATAAATTAAAAAATATATGAAAAATTTTAAAAATCCATTGTTGGCAATTTTAGCTTTAGGCATTTTATTGATAACTTCATGTAACGGAAATCAAAAACGCGAAAAAAATCAGGATGCTGCAAATGAATTATCCCCAACAAAATCCGAACAAAGTTATATCTATACAAATGATAAAGATACCATTTTGCTCACACTACAACATGTTGAAAACACCATCTCGGGAACACTAAACTTTTTGCCTTATGAAAAAGATAGCAGACGAGGAACTATTATCAACGGGCAACACAAAGGAGATACTCTATATGCAATCTACAATTCAATACAAGAAGGAGAAAAATCTGAATGTGAGATTGCTTTTCTGAAAAAAAATGATGATTACATTCTATCTCATGATATTTTCAGAAAAGATAACTATGAATATAATGCTGATTATAGTAAAGGGCGCTTTAAAAATAAACGTATCATTAAATTCGACGGTGAAATATTAAAAAAAGTCAATTAAAAAATACCGGCATCATTTTATTTATGCAAGGAGGTCTAACTTATACCCTCTGCATTTAACTTTCATTTTATCTTGCATGCCCATAAAAAAATTAAATCGATAGTTGGAAATAAAACATGTAATCGCCAAGTTTATAAAGGCTATTAAAACAGCTTGACTATCATGACTTTTTAGAATGTATAGAGTGATATACAAATATGCCCTCCGGTGAGGTATTAGAACACATAGTGGCTGAAATTTAAACAACTGAGCAACAATTAGATACAACTAAAAGTGTTTTTACGGGCAAGCCACTGCCAACAATTTAGAGTTTATAACAGCGTTTTTGACTATATTCCCTCTGCTGCCACGCGCGATTATATCGCGTCGTAACAATACAACATAATCCTAATTGACACACAATACAATCGCGTGGTAGCAGGGGTTTCTTTTACCTCTTATTTTTTTACCGGTTGGGCATTAAAAACTTCTTCCAATTTATTCAACAACGCATCGCCGAATAAATCCCTGCCTATTATTTTTCCTTCTTTGTCGATCAATACATTGGCAGGAATGGAACGTATGGCATAGAGCTTAGTAGTGGCATTGTCCCACTTTTTAAGCTCGCTTACGTTTGTCCAGTTCAAACCGTCCTTTTTAATAGCTTCCACCCATTTTTCCTTATTATCGTCATACGAAACCCCAAAAACGGTAAAACCTTTAGGCGCATATTTCTTATAGGCAGCAACCACATTGGGATTTTCTTTGCGACAATCAGGACACCACGAAGCCCAAAAATCAATCAACGTAATTTTGCCCTTAAAATTTGCAGGCGAAAAAGATTTTCCCGTGGGGTCGGCTGCCGAAAAGTCAGGGGCTTGTTTACCCACTTGCACGGTAGTTAGCACGTTTTCAATATTCTTAAGCTTTTGTACATATACCGAGTTAGCCAAGGATGCGTCAAACTGCTTATTTAAAGCTTGGATTTCCTCAAAGGTATATAAATATGATTTTTTGGAAGCCAGATAAGGCGCTATTACGCTTTTGGTATTATTTTTAATATAGGTTTTGGTATAATTATCCTCATCGGCGCCAATAGCCAATAATTTTTCCCTGATAGGATCTATTTTAGCCATATCACCCGTGGCTTTCGCTTCTTTGTATGCCGGCATGATTTCCTGATAACGTTTTTCAAAAACATCCGTTCCTTTCAGATAATCCTTATATGCATCCTGCGTTTTTGATCCCGTAATAGAAGCGTTTTCAACACTATCAGCCTTCATTTGCATGGTTATGGTAGATTTTTCAGCAAAAAACGATACACTGCCTCCATTATCATTTACACGCAATGTATAAAACTCAGGCAAATCTATTTTTCCTTTCATTTCAAATTTACCCTTTACGATTTTCGCCGAATCGATTTTCACTAACTCTTTTCCCTCTCCGGATTTAAACAGGGAAACCCAGCCCGCATCCATACCTTCAACATTACCCTTGATTACATAACCATCCTGTTGTTTTTGACAAGCAAGCATCGAAAATAATATACCTGCCACTAAACTGATTGAAACTAACTTTTTCATGTGTTTATTGTTTTTTAAATTTTATTATATATGTTAAATATGCTTGAATAAACTAATGAATAAACTGTGCACAAACCGCAAAATTAAAAAGTATATGAGTCCTCATTTGTGTTTTATTGCAGTAAAAAATAAGGCTCGATGTTTTTGCTTTTCACAAAAGTATAAAAAAAATGTAACGGTTTACAAAACAAAAATACATATATACATAGTTCTTAACACCTTGATTTCTGCCTCCCGAAAAATTTTGCTATATTTACTGTTTTGTTTCAAACAAAATCGCCATACAAATATTTTGATTTGCTAATAACTAAACGTATTGCATTAAATAATGATAAACCCTTTAAACACCGAGCGACTGATAATTTTCCCCCTGCACTATGGGTTAATCAAATGCCTATTGGCACACAAGACCGATGAAGTTGAAAAGTTAGGCTTTCACACCCTAAACCGTTGGCCCGAAGAAGATACACTAACGTTTTTACCCGCTGTACTAAAAAGGTTAGAAGAATCGGACTATTTTACCGGATTCGAAACATGGATGATTGTGAAAAAAGACGACCTTTCGGTAATTGGCGATGCAGGATTTAAATGTTTACCCGATAGTAAAGGAGCTACTGAAATAGGCTATGGCATTATTGAAGCGGAACGACAAAAAGGATATGCGTTTGAGGCTGTAAGCGCACTTGTAAAATGGGCATTTTCACAAAATAATGTGCTAACTATCTATGCCGATTGCCTGAAAGAAAATTACGCCTCAATTAAAACGCTTCAAAAATGCAGTTTTAAAAAAACATACAGCGATAATTCCTCCATTTATTGGAGATTAAACCGTTTCTCTGTTTCAAATCCTTTATTTGGTAAAATTTTACTTTTATACAACTCCCTATTCAACAAGCGTACAGAATATAATAATTTTACCCAATAAAATGTTTTCCAAAATTATCAACAAAAGTGTGTTTTCCTAATCTTTAATAATAAGTTTGCAAAAAAATACAATATCGAAATGGCAACAATTGAAACAATGAAAGCATTAGCTTCGCAAGTCCGAAGGGACATTGTAAGAATGGTAACAGGCGTTCAGTCGGGTCATCCGGGCGGTTCGCTGGGATGTGCCGATTTTTTCACGGCAATGTACACATCCGTAATGAATGTTAACCCTAACAACTTCACCTTGGAAGGCAATGGCGAGGATATGTTTTTTCTTTCAAACGGTCATATCTCACCCGTTTGGTACAGTGTTTTGGCGCGCACAGGCTTTTTTCCCGTTAGCGAATTAGCTACTTTTCGTAAAATAGACACGCGCTTGCAGGGGCATCCTACACCGGCAGAAGGATTACCGGGCATACGTATTGCTTCGGGCTCATTGGGGCAAGGCTTATCCTGCGCCTTAGGAGCCGCATTGGCTAAAAAAATCAAAAACGACAAGAATATAGTGTATAGCCTGCATGGCGACGGCGAATTGCAGGAGGGGCAGATATGGGAAGCTGCTATGTTTGCCCATGCCCGTAAAATAGACAATATCATTTCAACTATCGATTATAACAAACAACAAATTGACGGAACCATTGAGGATGTGTTGGCTTTAGATAATCTTAGAGGTAAATGGGAAGCTTTTGGCTGGATGGTATTTGAGATGAACGGTCATGACTTTGACGATATGCTCCAAACCATGCAAAAAGCAAAAGAAAATACAGGAAAAGGTAAACCTATCATGATATTGATGCACACGCACATGGGACAAGGAGTTGACTTTATGGTTGACAAACACACATGGCACGGTACGGCGCCATCAGAAAAACAAATGCAGGAAGCACTTCTACAACTTGCAGAAACCTTAGGCGATTATTAATTTAGTGTGTGAAATAGTAAATTAGTGAAATAGTAAAATAGTAAATAGGGGATTGGTTTGGGGGAAATAAGAAATTAATTGAAACATACATACTTATCACAATATTACTCATTCACAACATTATATTTATCAACTTAACAAATTCAATAAACCAGATCACTCCATAAAATGAAAACATATACATATACAGAGCAAAAAGATACACGTTCGGGTTTTGGCGCTGCATTAGCCGAACTGGGAAAAAGAAATCCAAAGGTTGTTGCCTTATGTGCCGATTTGACCGGCAGTTTAAAAATGGACGAATTTGCCAAAAATTTCCCCGACAGGTTTTTCCAGGCAGGAATAGCCGAAGCCAACATGATTGGCGTAGCTGCAGGTCTTGCGGTCAGCGGACTTATTCCTTTTACGGGCACTTTTGCCAATTTTAGTACTACACGCGTGCTTGACCAAATAAGGCAATCGGTAGCTTATTCAAATACCAATGTAAAAATATGTGCATCACATGCCGGCATAACCTTGGGCGAGGATGGCGCTACGCACCAAACCATGGAAGATATAGGTCAGTTAAAAATGTTGCCTAACATGACCGTTATCAATACCTGCGACTATAACCAAACCTACGCTGCAACGTTAGCCATAGCCGAGCATGATGGTCCCGTGTATCTACGCTTTGGACGCCCCAAAGTGCCCAATTTCACTTCGTTGGATGCGCCTTTTGTTATAGGCAAAGCCATTCATTTAGTTGAAGGTAAAGATGTTTCAATTTTTGCCACCGGACATTTGGTATGGCCCGCGCTGGAAGCAGCTAAATTATTGTATGAAGAAGGGATAGAAGCCGAAATAATAAATATACACACCATTAAACCTTTAGACAAAAAAGCTGTCTTAGAATCGGTATGGAAAACAGGATGTGCCGTAACCGCTGAAGAGCATTTGATGAATGGAGGATTGGGCGACAGTATTGCACAGTTGCTAAGCCTCGAAGAACCCTCGCCTTTAGAAATGGTAGCTGTGGACGATAAATTTGGCGAAAGCGGAACACCCGAGCAGCTTATGGTTAAATATGGTTTGGATGTGCCTCATATTGTAGAAGCTGCAAAAAAAGCCATAGAGAGAAAGAAAAAAAGCTAAAAACCGGCTCTGCCTGTAAATAAGTACCGCTTAAATATTGAAACTTTTTACGTTTCTTTTGTTTATATGTATAAGTAGTTCTTCATTTGCATGCCTGAATATACGGATAAAGATTTATTACACATGTTTCAAGATGCCGACAAACGGCATCTTGCTTTTAATTTGCTTATCCGCAAACACCAACAAAAACTGTATTTTTTTGTTCGTCGTATGGTCATTGACCATAGCGATGCAGATGATGTATTGCAAAATGTTTTTATTAAAATATGGCATAATCTTACTTCATTTAGAGAAGATGCCAAATTTATTACCTGGGCATATCGCATTTGCGTGAACGAGTCTATCACTTTCCTCAAAAACAAACGTTTAAGAAGTATTATCAGTTTCTCATCTTTAGAAACACAAATGCTTAATACACTTAACGACGACAATTATTTTGAAGGGTCAGAAATACAAAAAAAATTGCAACAAGCTATTATCAAACTCCCTGAAAAACAACGCGCCATCTTTAACATGCGATATTACGACGAACTCAGCTATGAAGAAATTTCCGAAATATTAGGCACTTCGGTAGGTGCGCTAAAAGCTTCGTACCATATCGCCAAAGAAAAAATTGAAAAATTTGTGCTTAATCATTAAACCTTTTTAGTTAAAAACAGTCAAATCAACATGATAACGAAAAAAAATCATTATATGGATGTCGAAAACACGGAGGAAAATTTCTCAACAGAAATATTAAGCCGATGTAAAAAGGAAGATGTTTTTAAAACGCCTCCCTCCTATTTCGACACGTTGCATGTCCGTATAAACGATAAAATAAATTATCAAAAAATAAAAGAAAGAAAAAATGTGTGGGCTATCCTCAGCCAAAAGCACTTGGTAGCGCCTATTGTTACGTCTATACTTCTGCTTATGGGCATATTCTTTATTAATTATGGAGATAAACCTCTTAAAACTAACGAAATGAATGTGTTGTATGATGAATACACCTTGCTTAACTTAGCTTATGACCCTTCATACGCTTTGGAGGTTATGCAGGATAACGCCACACAAATTGAAAATTATGCTGCAAACACCCAAACCCAGCCTCTTTTTGAAAATAAAAACAATGACAACAACATTAATCTCGATGGCATTACTCCCGAAGATATTGATCAATATATAAAATCACAATCAACTGAAAATGAATTATTTGAATAAAATTTAAAAGAAAATGAAAAGAAATTTTTATAAAAATATTGTAATCGCAATTTTTGTTATCAGCATGTTTGCCATGCAAAATGCAACTGCGCAACAGTTTAAAAATCCAAAGAAAATGCAATGCGAAAACCGTGAAGCACGCATGGAAAAAATAAAAGCGCAAAAAATTGCTTATCTTACGCAAAAACTGGAACTTACACCTGATGAATCAAAAGCATTCTGGCCCCTATACAACCAAATGGACAAAGAACGTTTTGATTTGCGTCATAAAAATTTGAATAATGACACCAAAAGATTGAATATTAACGATTTAAGCGAAAACGAAGCTTCTGTTTTAATAGATGAGCAATTAAACGAAGCTCAGCAATTGCTTGATTTGCGCAAAACATATAGCGTAAAATTCAAACAAGTTTTGCCTGCTAAAAAAGTATTGCTGCTTTTTAGAAGCGAGAAAACTTTCCAACAGGATTTAATGGATAAAATGTACAAATGCCAAAAAGAGAATAAAAAATAAATTTTTATCCTACTGTTAATTTAAGTCTAAAATGTAGTATTTGGCATTTCGTAAATATTTATTAATCAAAATAATACATCTCTAAACGCGTAACTCATTACGCTTAACTAAACCCTACATTATTAAAACACAAAGGGCTCTAAGAAATATCTCGAGCCCTTTTAAAATAAAAAGGCGGATTCAAGTCATAAATGCAACTTGCCCTGTTTTATTAATTAATTGTAAATG
>CALBZC010000001.1 GCA_937889945.1 uncultured Bacteroidales bacterium | reverse complement strand
ATCTATATCCCTATGTGGTTAAAATAAGTCAAGCTATTTTTTGCTCGTTACTTAAGTACTATTGATTGTATAAATTCAACAAAGGTTTTACGGTTGCATCCCAATTATATTTTTGCATAACCGCATTTTTACCGTTTTCGCCCATTTGTTGCTTTAGCATTCCATTTTCGTATAAAATTTGTATCTGTTTTGCCAACTCTTCGGCATTTCTGTCCTCAAATATAAGACCGCAATTTTCTTCCCTGATTATCTTTTCAATAGATGTGCAATTAGAAGAAATTATAGGTTTTCCAAAATACATGTATTGGAACAATTTATTAGGACTGGAATTATCTGTTTGCACAGAACGCACGTGCGGTATAATACAAACATCCGTAGCGCCAATAAACGAAACTAACTGATTAGCAGGCTTGTGTCCTTCAAAAACAACAATATCCTCCACCCCTTGGCTTTTAGCGTGCTGCATAAGATCGGGCAATATGCTTCCTCCCCCCACTACAAGCACAAGCAAATTATCAATCTTGCTTTTAAGAATTTTTGCAGCATCTATCAAGTAGTTCACTCCTCTAACAGCGTCAATGCCTCCTATGTATGAAACCACAAACTTTCCAGCCACTTTTTCTTTTAATCCGCTCACGCTTTGCCGGTTTATTAAAAATGTATTAAAATTAAAGGTATTAGGAACCGTGTAAACTTCTATTTTATTATCTATTATCTCTTTTAACCTTGTCTTCATTTCATCAGCTACACACACAACCGCATCAGCTTCGTTTAACCACAATTTTTCATTTTCGAACCATTTACCCAAAGGAAATATGTATTTGCTCCACCATTTATTCATATATCCTTGCGAAGCCACAAGATAGGGATAGTTTTCATGCATATCTGCCACGCATTTCTTTTTAAAATTCTTTTTAACATACGACAGCAGAATGCAAATGGGCAAATCATGGAAATGAACCGCATCTATATCAGCAGATGCCAATATTTTATCAATTTGTTTTTTCCATGTGTTTTTATAAAGAGGCATCAAATTTATTAAACCAAGCATTTTTTTAGATACTTGGCGTGAAATATAAAATCTATGAACGTGTATTCCGTTATAAACAGATGATTGCTCTTTTTTATCAAAAGAATAGCACAATATATGCACCTCATGTCCGGCATTAATCAGTGAATATGCTTCATTTTCAACTCGCACATCAGGAGGAAAATGGCTGTCAAGTAACATTAAAATACGCATAAATTTTTATGTATGATAAGCAAAAGTATCAAATTTCAAGTTTACATTTCATTTAGCCTTACAATTTAATATTTTTGTAGAAATTTAAATTGTATGTGCGGGATAGCCGGATTTATCAGTAGTAATTTATATAACGAAGAAAAGGAAGCCGTAATAGGCAATATGTTAAAGGCTATTGCCCATAGAGGACCGGATGCAACTTCTTCGTGGAGCAAAGACAGTGTTACGCTGGGGCATAACAGGCTAAGCATTATTGACTTGAGCCACCAAGCCGACCAACCCATGCATTACCGCCATTGTACCATAGTATTTAATGGTGAAATATATAATTATTTGGAATTGCGTGCACAATTGATTGCCAAAGGATATACTTTTAAAACCCAATCTGATACCGAAGTTATTATTGCATCTTATATTGAGTGGGGAACTACCTGTGTAAGCCGCTTTGTAGGGATGTGGGCATTTGCCCTTTTCGACAAAGAGAACAATTGTTTATTTGTATCTCGCGACCGCTTTGGCATTAAACCTTTTTATTATATCCACAAAGGAAATGAATTTTACTTTGCCTCGGAATATAAACCGCTTAAAATATGCCCGGCTTTCAACGGAGATTTAAATATTATGCAAATAAGTAGGGGCTTGCAATTAGGATGGATATGTTATGATGACGAAACTTACTTTAACGAAATAAAAGCACTGCCGGCAGCTCATAATATGGTTATAAACCTTAATGAGAATGGTGTTAAAGACCTAAATATTACAACGTATTGGGATATTGATATAACAGAAAAAACAAATATTTCTTTTGCAGAAAAAACAGAACAATTCTACACTTTATTTAAAGACAGCATAAAACTACATTGTCGCAGCGATGTACCCGTGGCTACATGCCTAAGCGGAGGACTGGACAGTAGCGCCATTGCTTCGATGGTGCAAACTTTAAATCCTGATATGGACTACAAGTCATTCAGCATTTATTATGACGGCAAAGGCGATGTGGACGAACGCCCTTTTATTAAAGCTGTTATTGAAAAATATAATCATATTATTCCTTACTACAAAAAACCGACAGACACCGAAGTTGCCGAAAATTTTCACCGCGCGTTGTATCATTGCGATGCTCCTTCGTCAGGTTCTTCTTTTATGTCGCAATATTTTCTCATGCAGCTTATACAGGAACAGGGAATTAAAGTGGTGCTTGACGGACAAGGAAGCGATGAGTATTTGGGAGGCTACATGCATTCATATTACAGGGTTTGTGCCGATTACATAAGGAAAGGAAATGTTAAAAATGCCCTGCAACTTACTGCTGCATTGGCAGGTTCATTAAAACTATCTGCACCAAAACACTTCGCTCATTTCGGGAAATCAATTATGAGCAGCTTATTTGAAGAAGATAAATTGTATAAATATGAATACAATCATTACTATCCTTTTATTACAAAAGAAGCTGCGGGCAATGTACCATTATCTCTTACACATAAAGAAGGTTCAAAATTAGATTCATTTTTATATCATTTATTGTTTACAACAAGCCTTCCCACATTACTCCATTACGAAGACCGCAACAGCATGGCATTTTCTATTGAATCAAGGGTTCCTTTTCTTGATCACCGTTTGGTGGAGTTTGCTTTCTCCTTATCTTCAAGCGATAAAATAAACGGAACCGTAACCAAACATATATTGCGCGAATCACTTAAACCAGTGCTTCCGCAAGCTATCTACAATCGAACGGATAAGAAAGGATTTGTAACCCCCGGTGAGGATAAATGGCTGAGAGGCTCCCTGAAACATCTATTGGATATTGATTATTCCATCATGGCTTTTGTTTCCGAAAGTAAAATCAAAAAAATATTAGACGAATATAAAAATGGAAATAATACGCAAGCCAAGCTTGTTTGGCGTATAGCCGTTTTAAACTACTGGCTTAAATATATTAAGTAAAATAAGGTTTATAACACTACAATTTTTTCGTCAGCCAAAAACATTTTTTTAGCTATTTTGGCAATGGCTGATGTGGCGGCTACATCAAACGCACCACCTATAACCCCACCCACAAGCGGAACCAGTTTGGATGTTTTGGCTACTCCTTGTGTAGTTGCTTTTCTAAAAATCCTGAAACTTATTTTCCGCTCTACCTGCATCAATTGTTTTTCGGAATATCCGGCAATGAGTTTTTGGGTAATACGTGTACCTAAAGCAATACCCATTTCCTGCACCACATCCTTAGCCACATTACCAACCAAGCAAGCCAACACTAAAGCTTTTACTTTATTGTCCTTTACATCATATCCACCTATATGCGCAATGGCGGAAATCATGCGTATCTGCACATAGATTACGCTGGCAAAATTGGCAGGTATGGCAATAGGCAAGGTCATTATGCCTCCCAAACCGGTAACAAAACCACTTGCTCCGGCTTGTGCCACATGTGTTTTAATCAACGCTTTGGCAGCAGATTCAGCAGAATGATGTTTTTTAAGATATTCGTTGCCCATAGCAATGGCAGATTCAATGCCTCCGCCTCCATTAATTGCCTTATTATAAGCCCAATCAATGGTTTTTATTACTAAATCTTCCGTGAGTTTGCCCATTATGCGGTATTTGTTAATATAACAACTATTTTATGCCTATTGTTTGCCCTGCAAAAACGATGACATCTCCTTTTATAATTTTTTTGCGTTTTTGGGTTTCTATAGTCCCATTGCGCATTACTTGTCCTTCGCTGATAGCACAATTAGCCTCTCCCCCGCTTTCAACCCAGCCTATTAACTTCAACAGACTGTTTAATTGTATATATTCGGTTTTTAATTCAAAATATTTCATATTCATAGATATTTCCGTATAAAATTATAAATTTTTTCAGAAAGAGAGCTTTACCGAAAAATTAAATGTTCTGCCAAATGACCAAAAACCACTGAATGTTTCCATATCATGCTTTATGCCGTCCTCTCCCCGCAGAATAGCTTTTTTATCAAATATGTTCTGACAAATTATTTGTAAAGAAATTGCCGTTTTTTGCAAATTAAAATCATAGCCTGCGGATGCATCAAGCATAGAATATGCGGGCAATTTAAAAGGTTGACTTGTATCATCAGGATTAATGCGCTTGGTAGGATTAAAAGCTGCGTATAGCTTATCATAATAATTCCAATCTATCGAAAAATGTATGCTTTCATAAGTATATGCCGCGTTTAAGCCCAATTGCGTTTGGGGAGCATCCCCAACTTTTAAATCTTTGATATATATTTTCCGGTCTTTTATCAATACGGCATTATCATCATATAAATCTACATGCACATCATTTTTCCATGTCCAATCGCCTAAAGAAGTTACACCGTTTACAACAAAATTTTTAAACGGTTTATACTGTATTTCCATTTCTATTCCTTTGTGTATAGCATTCATGCCACGTATCATGGAGTGCGTTTTATTTTGTATATACTCGTTGGTGAGTAGCGATTTATCTTTCCACAATGTGTAATAAAGATTGAAACGTGTATTTAAAACACCTGAATTGAAGGTATAACCTATTTCTGCAGTAGTAATTTTTTCATTGATGAGATTTTTCACCACATCATTTCCATAATTTATAAATACAAACTTATAAAGAGGCTCACGCGAATAGAATCCAATATTGGCATAGGCATTACCATAATCGCCCAATTGGTAACCTATTCCCATTTTACTGTCAAATCCATATTTGGATATTTTTTCGCTCAAAGGATTTTCAATGTAATTATAAGGATCTTCACGCTGATATGAAGTTCCTGAACCGGTAAGCGCTACAAAAGCCGACCAATTATCTTTTTTATATTCACATTGACCGAAAATATTTCCATATTGCATAATGGCATAATTATCAAGTCCTATCACATCGCCTACCTGTTTTATCTGGTTGCGTCCCGCTACTCCCGCACGTGAATACATGTAAGTTTCTACCCAATATTGCCCCCCCATTAAATCATTTATTTCCTGATACACATGCGATTTAAAGGTGCGTGCATGAAAACCCGTAAGTACTTTCAGGTTTTCGTTAATTTTAACAGTTGTAGAGCTCAATAAACCCGCCCAATAGTGGTTAGCTCTGAAATGTGTTAAAATATTTTTGGAATATCCTTTAACAAAACGCCCATCAGCAAGCTGAACGGAGTCCGTATTGGCGATATTGTGCGCCCAAACGGCGTCAAAATCAATTTGATTGTTTTTAATGTAGGATACAAATGGTTTTTCATTGCCGAAAGTAGCCCAAAATCTGCCGCCACCATTTCCTAATGCAAAATAAGCCGATGTAGAAACAAACACCTTGGGGCTCACCGTCCAGTAGTGGTTTAGCGTCATTTGCGGTTTGTGGTAAAAATTTTCGGAAAGATTCATTATCCTGCCGTTGTAAACACCCCATGAATTGTTATACCTTATCCCGAATTTGTCAAACTCAGCTTTTGTCATTTCATAATTACGTTGTCCATGCCTTTCGGGAGAACCCATTACGGTATATACCAACCGGTGTTTCGCTCCAAAATCCTTACTCAAACTTACCAAGTATGAATAGCCGTCAACATATGTCCCGTCAACATAACCGGGACCTTTGGTGCGTGAACCTAAAAATAATAACGACAAACCGTTTTTCATTTTTCCTGTAGAAAAAGTTAACGTAGTTTTGCTGTTTCCATAATCCGATACACCATAGCGAAGCGTGGTAAACTTATCATTGCGCGCTGATTTTGTAATGATGTTAATAGTTCCGCCCACAGAGTTCATTGCCACCCTTGATGCCGCCAATCCTCGCTGTACCTGTATGCTTTCAGTAGCATCAGCCAAACCCGCCCAGTTGCTCCAGTGCACCATACCATTTTCCATACTGCTAACAGGCACTCCGTTCAACAGCAAGGCTATGTTCTCCTGCTGAAATCCGCGGAGCGATACACGGTTATCTCCACTGCCCCCACCTTGCTTGGTGGCATATATACCCGGTGTTTGTTTCATAATTTCAGGAAAATCCTGATTCCCCAACTTTTGCTCCATCGTGCGTGCATTTATAGCGCTAACGGCGATAGGAGCACTTCGCTCCTTTACATAACCCGCTATGATTTGAACCGGTTGTAAATCTACCGATGCGGGCAGTAACAAAATATTATCGAATTTTGATTTATTGGGATCAAAAACAATTTTTTTAACCTGATAGGCGATGTGTTTAAACGTAACCGTTTCATTATTCTTGAGCGAGGTGAGCATAAAATGTCCCAAGCTGTCAGAAACAGTCTGTTGTTTGGTTAATGTAGAAGATATGCTTACGCCTGATACAGGTTTCAACGTTATTTCATCTATAATTATCCCTCGCACATCTTGTGCAAGTATAAGGGTATGAATAGAAAGGGGTAAAAGTATTAAGAAAAGTATTTTTTTCAATGATATCATCGTTAGTATATTTTTAAAAAATAAAAAAGCCTTGCTATTCTTACAAGGCATAACGATGAAATTGATACAAAGACCATACATCAAACCTTAAAAAAGGCATAATGATATGCTTTTTATATTCTTCTTCCATCCAGACTTTAACTGTCGGTACCGGAGTTTCACCGGTTCAGTTCCGATTGCTCGGAAGTAGCGGACTTTACCGCCGATCGGGAATTGCACCCTGCCCTGAAGAAGTCATTTTTTGCAAAAATGACACGGCAAAATTATAACTTAAAAACAAATTAGCAAAAGGAAAACGACTTATTTTATTTAAGATTTACCAAAACTCCTGCATCTAAAGGTTTTTCGGCAGCTAAGTTTTTGTTGTATTTAATTATATTTCGCAATTTAACAGCTTTAAGTTGTGAGATATAATGCAAGGTTTCACCACCTTTTGTAGTATATGTCCCTTCCTGATTTTTCCTGTTTTTAGGTTCAAGATATATCATTTGGCCGGGCTCAATCAAATCATCTTTTTTTCTATCGTTTTGGGTATATACTTGAAAAGTGAATATGTCAAATTCCTGTGCTATAGACTGCCATGTATCGCCTTGCTGTGCAAAAACGAAAGGTACATCTGCATTTATATATACTTTACGTCCGAGCGAAGATGTATAAGAAAACGAATAGTTTGATGCATCTAACGCCTCTATTTTTTGAGCATCTTCCTTTTTGGGCTGCGTAACCACAGGTTTTTCCAGCGGCTGTGCCGCAACAGTAGCTTTTGATGGCTTAATTTCATTATCAGCCACAAACACCTCTTCTTCCTTTGTACCTACCCAATTGGGGTCGTCATATTGGTAGAGCTTATAATCTTCAATAATACCTATAAGTTGTTCGGCATATTTGGGATTGGTTGCATACCCTGCTTTTTTCAAACCCCTTGCCCAGCCTTTGTAGTCATTAGCCTGCAACTTAAATAAACCTGCATAGCGCGAACGTGTTACCAAAAATAATGAGTGGTCGCGGTAGGATTCGCCTGCGGACTTGTATTTTCTGAAACATTCCCCCTCTATATCATCGTCGTAGGTATAGGTTTCTCCTACCCATGTTTCCTTACATTTGATACCAAAATGATTATTTGCCTCCGTTGCCAACAAGCTACGTCCGGCGCCACTTTCCAATAAACCTTGTGCTAACGTTATGCTTGCCGGAATTTTATATTGTTTCATTTCGCCCATTGCTTTTGACCTGAATTGCTTGATATAATCCTCGTATAATGCAATTTTATTGGTTTGCGCCATCAGCGGATTAAAAAGCAAGACAAAAAACAAAAAACATAAGGCAAAGCCCTGCCTCGCTTGTTTTTTAGCTAAAACATAAATTTTATAAACAAGAGAATGAAATCTATAATAGTATTGCATATGTTATTAAAAGTAAATTGCAAAAGTACAAAAATCGTTAATTAGTAAAAATCAAAAAGTTAAAATGCAAATTTTATTCCCAAAGTTTTATTTGCACTGAAAAAGTTTTGCGGTGGTAAGGGGTAGAGCCATTCTCAATAATAGCTTTACGATGCTGCAATGTGGGATACCCTTTATTTTTACTCCATTTATACAACGGATATTCGGCATCCAGTTTTTCCATATAATCATCGCGATAGGTTTTGGCAAGAATGGATGCGGCAGCTATAGAAAGATATTTGCCATCACCTTTTACAATACACTGATGCGGGATGTCTTTATATTTCTTAAACCTGTTGCCATCCACAATAATCAGCTGGGGAATTATTTTCAAACTATCCAAGGCTTTATGCATAGCCAAAAACGAAGCATTGAGGATATTTATTTTGTCAATTTCTTCATTGTCAACCATTTCTACAGCCCACGCCAGCGCATCATTTTCTATAATTGCACGCAGCTTATTTCTATTTGCAGCGTTTAATTGCTTGGAGTCGTTAAGATATTCGTTTTTGTAGTCGGAAGGAAATATAACAGCCGCTGCAAATACAGGTCCTGCCAAGCAGCCTCTTCCGGCTTCATCACATCCTGCTTCTAAAAAAGATTGGGAAAAAGAAGATTGCAGCATAACTTTTCTATAAAATTAAGCCCATATGTATCTGTATGCAAAAAATAATATTAAAAATAGGCTAAATATTACATCCAACACCATTGTACGCTTGGGAATAAACATTACACCGGTGATGCCAAAAACAAAAGGAAAGATGAACAAAAAAGACATCGTGACGATTTGGATTGAAAATCCGGTTAAAACAACACATAACAACGCTGTAAAGAGGAAATAAATTACTGCCAGCGAACGTTTTTTATCGCTTATGTGTTTTTCTCGCATCAGCACCAAAGCAGCAAACAATGAAATGAGGGAGATAATGCCGTAGCCAACCAAATATACCGTATGGTTTACGGGTAAAATATTTTTTTCAAAATTTAATTTAAATACATGATGAATAAAATCGTTATATCCCCAAAGAATATTATTATTCCAAAATAAGCCAAACACATAATAAACAAACGGCAGAGCAAAACTCAACAAAGCTACCACATAAAAACGCCATTCCGAATATCTGAAAATCAGTAATATAATCCATACAAAAAGCACTATATAAACCAACGGAATGTATATCAGAGCCGTTATACCTAACCAAAAAGAAATGCCAAATATCTTGGGTGCCACCTGACTTGCATTGTATAGCCGGAATACATTAAACATAATCCAAAGCAAAAAGGGATATGCAAATAAAACACTGTGAAGCGTTAAATAATCAACATTCCAACTAAAAAAAAGAACCGTAAGTATAGCAGGAAAAAGATTCTCTCTGCCAAACAAGAAAAACGAGTTAAAAATATAAAAAGTTAATAATGAAGATATTATAACAAAAACAAATGCTATAATAACAGATATTAACACATAATCTTTAAGTAAATCGTAAAAGAAAGTATATAATGGTCCGTCAAACTGTGTTTTAACAGGAGCTTGCGGACTTATAAAAGCAGGAAACCATAAAACTATGGCGATAGTTAAAAAAACTATCAATTGTATAATAATTCCCGATTTAACAAACTTTTTATACATACTTATTTTTTATATTAAATCTTGTCCTATATCGCGGCGGTAATAAGCATTTTCAAATGTAATATTTTGTGCGGTATGTAAAGATTTATTCAGCGCATCCTGCATACTTTTACCCAATGATGTTACGGCAATTACACGTCCTCCGGCGGTTACAACTTTTTCCTTTTGCTGTGCAGTACCTGCATGAAAAATAATACTGCCCTCAACATCTTCAATTCCCGATATTTCAAAGCCTTTTTGATATTCTTCGGGATAACCTCCGGAAACCATCATTACACAAGCCGCCGTGTCAGGATGAATGTCTATTTTTACCTCTGTAAGTTTTGATTCTGAGAGTTTAATGAATATTTCCAACAAATCGCTTTTTATACGCGGCATTACCGACTCTGTTTCGGGATCGCCCATGCGCACGTTATATTCTATTACATAGGGATTATCATTTACTTTTATCAAACCGAAGAAGATAAAACCTTGGTATGGAATGTTTTCTTTTTGTAACCCGTCAATAGTAGGTTTTATAATATGTGTTTCCACTTTATCCATGAAGGCTTTATCTGCAAACGGAACAGGAGATACAGATCCCATTCCGCCCGTATTTAAACCTACATTCCCCTCTCCTATTTTTTTATAATCCTTTGCTTCGGGCAACAAAATATAATGTTTGCCGTCTGTCAATACAAAAACTGAAAGTTCAATGCCATCCAAAAACTCCTCAATAACTACACGTGCCGATGCTTTACCAAATTTGGCATGGGTTAGCATATCGGTTAATTCTTTTTCCGCTTCTTGCAATGTTTGGCATATAACAACGCCTTTGCCTGCTGCCAAACCGTCCGCTTTCAGCACGTAGGGGGCATGTAAGGTGTGCAGAAAATTTATTCCCTGCTGCAAGGTATCGGATGTAAATGTTTGATATGCCGCAGTGGGAATATTATATTTTTGCATAAACCGCTTGGCAAAGTCTTTGCTCCCTTCAAGTTGGGCACCTTGGCGCTGCGGACCAATGACCGGAATATTTTGCAGCATTTCATCATGTAAGAAAAAATCATGAATGCCATTCACAAGTGGGTCTTCGGGTCCTACTATTACTATTTTTATTGCATTTGCAAGGACAAACGTTTTAATCTCCTCAAAATTATTGATATGCAAACCTATGTTTTCTCCAACCTTCAATGTTCCGGCGTTTCCGGGCGCAATGTATAATTTACCAAGTAAAGGACTTTGCGCTATTTTCCATGCCAGCGCATGTTCGCGTCCGCCACTGCCCAATAATAAAACGTTTATTTTTCCCATATTTGCAAACTGCTATTTTAGTTTTCTCTCATTTATCATCATTAGCTATCATTTTCAGTTGTCGACAAATTGTCGACAACTGAATTTCGTCTTCCGACTTCACCCTTGTTTTCATTTTAAACCAATAATCTCTTGGATTAGCGCTCCCCCGTTAAAACTTCCATCCCATCTACTACAGAAAAATACCATTTTTTTCCGTTTCGTCCCATTGTGTACGGATTTTTTTTGATTCAAACAATTGAATGTTCTATCCATCTTCACAAAAAGAATTTTACTGAAATTTTATTTAATATCGTAATCCACCTATCAACTCGTTTATATCTTTCACGCCATGTCTGTCGCAATATTCATTTATGCCCTCCAAAACTTTGATACACACCATAGGGTCAACAAAGTTTGCAGTTCCTATTTGTATTGCCGTAGCGCCTGCAAGCAGAAATTCAATGGCATCAGTAGCATTGCTTATACCACCCAATCCTATAACAGGAATATCAACCGCTTTAGAAACCTGCCATACCATACGCAGCGCCACAGGTTTAACAGCAGGACCTGACAACCCTCCTGTTACCATAGCCAATACCGGACGACGGGTTTCCGCATTAATAGCCATACCCATCAGCGTATTGATAACCGATAAGGCATCAGCGCCTTCAGCTTCAACAGCTTTGGCAATAGAAACAATATCTGTTACGTTAGGCGAAAGTTTTACTATTATTGTCTTGTTGTAAACCCCACGCACAGCTTTAGTAACAGCGGCAGCCGTGTCGCACGAAGTGCCGAATGCCATTCCCCCTTCTTTTACATTAGGGCACGAGATGTTGAGTTCTATTCCCGTAATTTTTTCAAGTGGCATAAGCTTTTCTGCAACTTCCTTGTAACCATCAATGGTGCTATCCGATACATTTACGATAATATGGGTATTGTATTTTTTTATTTGCGGATAGATATGTTCTACAAAATAATCAACACCTTTGTTTTGCAAACCCACAGAATTAAGCATTCCCGAAGGCGTTTCCGCCATGCGCGGCATGGCGTTTCCATCCCTGTTTTTTGAAGTACAGGCTTTGGTCAAAATTCCTCCCAAACGATTAACATCGTAGAAATCATCAAATTCAAGACCATACCCATACGTTCCGGAAGCCGTCATTACAGGGTTTTTCAATATCAAATCGTGTATTTTAACTTCTAAAGCAGCCATTTCAACAGGTTATATTTACCATTTTAAATCTTTTGAATTAAAAACAGGACCTTCCACACAGGTTGTTTTATTTCCTTCGTGTGTAGGCGCTACACAGCATAAACATGCTCCAATACCGCAAGCCATCATATTTTCGAGTGATACTTCGCAGGGAATATTGTATTTTTCAACCAGTTTAGAAACAGCTATCATCATGGGATTGGGACCACATACATATACCCTGTCATAAAACTTGATTTGCTCCCCAAAAAGAGAGTGTTGCGTAACCAAGCCCTTTTCGCCCAAAGAGCCATCATCTGTAGTTATATACACTTCGCAATAGGGCTTATATTTATCACACTCAATAATATCATGGGTTGATTTTCCGCCTATTAAAACATGGGCTTCAACATTTTTTGTTTTTAAATATTTAGCTAAATAAAGCATAGGCGCAATACCCACACCCCCACCAATCAACAACACTCTACCCGAATGTGGTATGGAAAAAGAGTTACCCAACGGATAAACCAAGTTAAGATACTCTCCTACCTTTAAACTTGATAAGGCTTTTGTGCCGTTACCTACTTTTTTAATTAGTAGCAGCAACTGGTTTTTATCCCTATCAACATCGTAAATGGATATTGGTCGGCGCAAATAAGTAGTGGGAGATGAATGAACCTGTACCTGCACGAATTGCCCCGGCAAAATGGGAGGTAATTGTATGGGACATTCCAAATAAAGCACAAAATAGTCCTTGTTTACAGGTAGGTTTTCTACTACTTTGAAATCATGAATAAATTTAGCCATTGTTTAATATATGTGCTTACTAAAAAAAATCCGCCTGACATGACGGATTTAAAAATTTATTTCTTTTTAGTGGTCTTAGGCTCCTGTCCGGTAGCAGCTTTTGTCTTTTTTACGGCTTTTTCTTTGCCTTCGCTTTTATCTTTTACTTCTTCTTTTTCAACCGCCATTTCTTGTTTTTCTGTTGTAGCGACTTCTTCCTCTTTTTGCTCGCTAAAGTCGGTAACGCCACTGCCTATTAATATATTGTACCAACCGAGCATTTTGCGCATATGCGAAACATAAACCTGCTCTTTGTCGTATTCAGGAATAGCTTCTTCAAAAAAAGCTTTTACTTTTTTATCGTCAGATTTGGCATCAGGCGCTTTTTCCGCACCTAATTTACTTTGAAATTTCAAGAAAACTTCACGCAAGGGCATATCATCATCTGTAGTAAAAATGCTTATTTCTCCTAAAGAACTTACTTTGTCGCTTGCAAAAGCTTGTATGCGCTTGCCGTCTATCAACGATTCAATAATTACACCATTTTTAGTTTGTGCAATTGTCTTGTACAACCCGGGTTTGCCCGAGATAGATAAAAATTCTTTTAACTCCATATATATTGTTTAATATTCTTTATCTTATTATAAGTTGCAAAATTAAAAAATTATTAGATTTTTATAATGAAATTTTTGTTTTCATACATATTGCAGAAAAATATTTTACTTACAATTTATTCGTCATCCTTGCAATAATGGTTTGTGTACCAAATATCTCTCGTCCGTCTTTTTACAAAAGGCTTTTCACCAAACAATAATGGACGACCGATTGCTCCCAATATTAATACAACAAATAATAATATATAAAAAAGTTTGGGTGTTTCATCTTTGCACAAAAGAACAAACATCCATACACATAATGCAATTGTAGTTATATAGTATAACCATTTGACGTACTTTTTCATGTGTTTATAATTTTATTTTTTAGGTCATATGCCTGCCTGTCGGCAGACAGGGAACTCGCACATAAACATTACCTTGTGTGTCGAAACTTAGTTTATCGTACTCGTTTCATAAAATTAACTGTATTAAAAATTTATTCGTCATCCTTGCAATAATGGTTTATGTACCAAATATTTTTGTTGTTGTTTTTGCGTTCGCGATACTCTTTTCGGAATAAAAATGGATGTAAACTTAACAACAATAAACCTATTACTAAAAAAATGATGTATTTTTTATTCTCACTATCCTCTTGAAAATAAAAAAATATAGCGATTGCACAAGCTATGATAGCCAATAATAAATAAATTATTTCTATGGTTTTTCTGCTCATGAATGTTTTTTATAAAGAAAACTTACCGGTATAATTTGCAGGTGTTATGTTGTTTAACTCCTCTTTTATCTTAGCCGAAACATTCAGTTTTTGAATAAACTCTTTTATAGTAGGCTCGTCTATATGCTTTTGAATACGTGTTAAATCCTTCAGTTTTTCATATGGTTTATCAAAGCCCTCGCGGCGCAAAATGGTTTGTATAGCCTCAGCCACCACCGCCCAGTTATCTTTGAGGTCTGCAGCTAACTTATCTTCATTGAGCAATAATTTATCCATTCCTTTAATTAACGACTTAAGCGCGATAATAGTGTGTGCAATTGGCACGCCTATATTACGGGTAACGGTGGAATCGGTTAAATCGCGTTGCAAACGGGAAACGGGTAGTTTTTCAGCCAAATGCGAAAATACCGCGTTTGCCAAACCCAGATTACCTTCCGCATTTTCAAAATCGATAGGGTTAACTTTGTGCGGCATTGCCGAAGAGCCCACCTCACCTTCTTTGATCTGCTGCTTAAAATACTCCATGGATATATATGACCACATATCGCGTGCAAAATCGATAAGAATTGTATTTATACGTCGTAAATTGTCGAACAAGGCAGCTAAATCGTCATAATGTTCTATTTGCGTGGTAGTTTGTTGGCGTTCAAGACCTAAACTGTTTTTTACAAATTTTTCGGCAAAATCCATCCAATCGATATCAGGATAAGCAACATAGTGGGCATTGAAATTGCCTGTTGCTCCGCCAAATTTGGCTGAATAAGGCACACATTTGAGCATTTTAAACTGTTGTTTTAAACGCTCTACGAAAACATATATCTCCTTGCCTAAAATAGTAGGCGATGCAGGCTGACCGTGTGTGCGCGCCAACATGGCAACACTTTTCCACTCCTTGGCTCGCTTCAGCATTTTTTGGGCAACTTCCTCTAACATGGGCAAAAGCACCTCTTCCATAGCCATCTTCAGCGCATAAGGCATAGCCGTATTATTGATATCCTGCGAGGTAAGACCAAAATGTATAAACTCTTTATATTTAGATAAGCCCAGCTTTTCGAAACGTTTTTTCAGATAATATTCTACTGCTTTCACATCGTGATTGGTAACCGCCTCGATATCCTTAATCTCTTGCGCATCTGTGAAAGTAAAATTTTTGCACACAGTGCGCAACTCAGGAATCATATTTTTATCAAAATCAGCCAATTGTGGCAATGGGAGCTCACAAAGCGCAATAAAATATTCTACTTCTACGAACAGGCGATAATTGATAAGCGCACCTTCGCTAAAATAATACGAAAGCCTATCTACCTGCTTTCTATATCTCCCATCAATAGGAGAAACTGCAATAATCGGTGTAAATTCCATAATCCTCACTTTTAAAAATAAAATCAGTCAAATGTATAAAAGAGCATTAAAGAAATGCAACTATTTTGCTGATTTTTGCCCCTAAAATATAAACATTTTTTGTAAAAATCTATAAAACAGGTATTTGCAACACAAGAAACATTGGATAAAGATGCAATACTCGATTTAGCTATTACCTCCTAAAATAAACGCTCCTTTAATGTTTTAAATATGTAAGAATATGTAAGCATCTTTAAATCAAAACAATATATTGCATTTTCTACCTTATTTCTTTTAAAACCCTAACGTTTCATTTACAATAAACACGCTCATATCCGTAGTTGCGGGCTTGCGCCGAAAAGCAACATAGATATTGCAGCCCCGTGTAGGAATGTGGCAATCCATGCACACACCTGTTTGCACACAAGGATTGGGACGATTTAAACGTTTAAAATTTACGGGTGCGGCAATCATTTTTATGCGTTGCCAAGCGGCATCTTCGTTCAAACAAAGTTTATTAACACCTGCTATTACAATCACTTTTTTAGGACCAAAAGTCATGGCTGCTACTCTGTTGCCGTTGCCGTCCACATTGTAGAGTTCGCCCTGCATAGATATGGCGTTGCTGCTGCAAATAAATACATCGCACATCAGTTGCCTGCGCATCACTTCCATTTTTTCATCAGGTGAAAGTCCTTGGGCGTTGTGGTCAAGTAACACGGCTCCTTTTTCCTGCACCAGATATTGCAGGTTAAGTTGTCTTGCTGTTTGCGATCCGCCAAAAGCTACCAATGAGCCTTTATTTACATACTTCAGCACTTCTGCAACAACCTCTGAGGGCGTTTCAAAATAGTGTGCGTCAAAATAGTTTTTTTTCAAAGCTTTCACCGCTTGCTCGCCTTGGATTCTGCCTGCCCATTTCATTTGCTCGGCAACAAATTCGTTTGCTTGGGTATTCATTAGTTATTAATTAAGAGTTGATGGTTTGATAAACAAATTTTATAGTAATAAATTTTTTAGGTATTATTTTCGTAAAATAACCCTTTATGGGTAAGTAACCAAAATATATTTATACTACTGTTAAGTTAAGTATAAAATGGCGTGTTTGATGTTTTGTAAACATTTATTAATCAAAACAATACATCTATAAACTCCGAACTCATTACTCTTAACTAAACACTACTTCCCAATCATTTTTCCGGTAATTCATTTCTATATCAAATAAAGCATTGCGCACGTTATCCAAACTTGCAATGTCTGCTTTCCGAAAATCGGTATTTTGGTTGCCTAACTCATGCGAATATAATACAAATAAATCTTTTAATGCTTTTTGCGATTCATTTTCATCAAAAAATTGTACACTTTTCAGATATTGCAACATGCGTAATCCATCAAACTTTTCGTAACACGCGCGCACAAAATGCCCTTTTGTTTTAAAGTTAGTACGCAATTTTGCCCAAGGTAATTCGCCCATCGTATCCCTGAAAAAGTCATCCAATAATGTAGGAATATCTTTTTCGAACAGTGTAGCAAAAGATGTATAAACAGAGGAAATATTTTCAAAAAGGCGGGAGTGATAAATAGGATAGCTTTCCCAACTACCTGATACACCTTTAATCAGCGCCGGTCCCGTGCCAAAGAAAACCCTGTCGGAAAAACGTGTTGCCGGATATACCCATTCTTCGTTCCAATGCAATAAACGACCTCTTTTCACTATTTTCTGGAGAAAGTAGAAATCTTCGCCGCTTAACTTAGGAGTTAAACCGCCTGTTTTTTTGTATGCCCACACCGGCACTGCTATGGCAGAACCCAATGCAGTAAAACAATAGGGACTTTTTATACGCCATGCATTAATAGCATACGCACGCATATAAGTTTCATAACGCAACATAGCCCTATCCAACGCTTCATCACCGCAAAGCCTGTGGTAATAAGGAATAGAGATGCCATAAGCATCGGGGTGCGCGTGAAAATTTCGGCACACCGAATCCACAAAGGTTGCGCCATATTCTGTATCGGCATCCACACTGATAATAATATCCCAATCTTTCGCCTTTTCTACTATATAATCCATTAGCGTGCGGCGCGCAGCACCCACACCGTAAAATTGCTCGTTCCATCCTTTTCCCCGCGAGGATTTATCGATAATAACTACACGCTTATCCTGCAACCCTTTTAAATAAGAAAGTGTTGCTTGGTTAGCTTCACAAATATGCTGTTTTTCGGGTATATCCCAATATTTTTCAGGCTGGTTTACACATATCACCAGGGTTAAATTTTGCCATGTTTGGGCAAGGACAGCATTTACGATGTGTGGCATGGAAAACGCTTCGTCCATAGCCGGCAATGCAATATATACGTGCGGTTGTGTCAATCTTTTTAAAAGAAATTATTGCGTGCTTCCAGTTTAATTTGCTCAAGGGCAGATTTGGCAATGGAGTTTTCTTTATCGAAATCGTTCATCAGTAACTGGTTTACAAATTCGGCAGCAGGCGCATCGGGTTTAAATTCCATGGCAACCGTATTGATACGTTTCACTGTTTCTTCACGCGTGTTCCTTACCAGCTCCCATGCACGTGATGAAACATATAACTGCTGCGAAAGGTTATGATCAAATTCGCCACGTATATTTTGCAACAGTTCGCCTTGCAAAGTAGCCACATTCATGCCCGGCACAAATAACCTTGCCACCAGGCTCGATAAATCCATACGTTCAACAAGCAACACAAGCCTTTCATATGCCTGCATACGTATGGGCATACTTACTTTTTGCGCATCAAAACGCAGTTCAAGATGGGCTTTTTCGGACTGTTTATTCAAATACATTTTAAAAATATAATAAACGGCAACCAGAACAATCAACGATGGTAGGATATACTTTAAAACTTCCGCTAACAATAACATAATTTTCTTATTTTTATATTTATTAAATTATTTGCAAATATCGTAAAATAGGTAAAAGAGAAAACCTTTTTTATAAAAAAGCCTGAATTAAAATTCAGCTTTCGCTAAAATACAAAATACACTTTATAGCGTATAGAAAATTTCAGTACCTTTGCACTCCAAAATTTTAAGCACGTATGTTAGATAAATTAGAGGCTATTTATAAGCGGTATATTACACTGGAAGAGCAAATTAACGATCCTGCCGTGATGCAGGACATGAAAGCTTATATTAAGCTCAACAAAGATTATAAGGAGCTTATACCTGTTGTGGATGGCTACAAAAAATATAAAAATATTATTGATGGCATAGAAGAGGGTAAAAAAATACTTGCCGAAGAAAAAGATGAGGATATGAAAGCCTTTGCCAGAGAAGAGTTAGAAAGCCTCAACGAACAAAAGGACAAACTGGAAGAGGAAATCCGTTTATTGCTTATTCCCTCTGACCCTCAGGACGGGAAAAATGCGGTGGTGGAGATACGTGCAGGAGCCGGCGGCGACGAAGCCAGCATTTTTGCAGGTGATATTTACAGAATGTATATCCGCTATTGCGAAAGAAAAAATTGGAAAATTGAACCTATCAGCATGACGGAAGGTACGATGGGTGGATTTAAGGAAGTTATTTTTGGCGTGAAAGGCGATGGTGCTTATGGCTTATTGAAATATGAATCGGGTGTGCACCGCGTGCAACGCGTGCCTGCAACCGAAACGCAAGGAAGGGTACACACTTCGGCAGCTTCGGTAGCTATTTTGCCCGAGGCGGAAGAATTTGATGTAGATTTAAAACAAAGCGATATTCGCAAAGATACGTTCTGTTCTTCGGGTCCGGGCGGACAAAGCGTTAACACTACTTATTCGGCAGTGCGTTTAACCCACATCCCCACAGGTATAGTGGTGGCTATTCAAGACGAAAAATCACAAATCAAAAATCTGGAAAAAGCTATGTCCGTGTTGCGTACACGCTTGTTCGAGATGGAATACCAAAAATACTTGGACGAAGTTTCCAAAAAAAGGAAAACAATGGTTTCTACCGGCGACCGTTCTGCCAAAATCAGAACGTACAACTATCCGCAAAGCCGTGTTACCGATCATCGTATTAACCTTTCCACACACAACTTACCTGTTTTTATGGATGGTGAGATACAGGATTTCATTGATGCTTTACAACTTGCTGAAAATGCAGAACGCTTGAAAGAAGCCGGAGAATAATAAAAATAAGCCTTTTTGCAATAGGTTGAGGATTTAATATTTTAAAAATCAATTCCCAACTACAAAAGCCGCACTTCCAAATCATAAACTAATTTAACCATGAACCATCAAGATATATTTAACCTTATACGCGCAAAAAAATCTTTTTTATGCGTAGGTTTGGACAGCGATATTGAAAAAATTCCTTCGCATTTGCTTACGGCAGCGGATCCTGTTTTTGAATTTAACAAGCAAATCATTGAAGCTACCATTGATGTGGCTGTAGCATATAAGCCTAACCTGGCTTTTTATGAAAATCGCGGGATAAAAGGATTACAAAGCCTGCATCGTACCCTGGAATATTTGGAGAAATATAAGAACCAAGTATTTACTATTGCCGATGCCAAACGCGGCGACATTGGAAATACATCCACACAATATGCCAAATCTGTGTTTGACAAAGCATCTTCCGGTTTTGATTTTGACGCGGTAACCGTTGCGCCATACATGGGGCAGGATTCTGTCCAGCCTTTCCTTGATTTTAAAGATAAATGGACTATTATTTTAGCTTTGACATCTAACAAAGGCAGCGCCGACTTTCAATTATTTTCAAATGCAGAAGGCACCGAACTTTTTAAGGAAGTATTGCGCAAAACCAGCCAGTGGGGAACAATTGACAATACAATGTATGTAGTAGGCGCCACTAAAGCAGATATGCTTAAAGAGATACGCCAGATAGTTCCCAACCATTTTCTTTTAATTCCCGGCGTAGGCGCACAAGGCGGCAGCTTGATAGAAGTTGCCGAAAACGGCATGAACAACACCTGCGGATTGCTGGTGAATGCCTCACGCAGTATTTTATTTGCCTCTAAAGGCGAAGACTTTGCAGCCAAAGCGCGTGAAGAAGCCTTGAATATGCAAAAAGAAATGGAAGAGCAGTTGAAAAAGTTTAAATTGTTATAGCTTAAATTTGCTTTATCTATATAATAAGAGCGCCTTTCGGCGCTCTTATTGTTTATATCAAATAAACCTTAAAAACTACTCTACAATAGTAACCCAATTGTGTGTATCAGGCGCATTACCATATTGAATATCAATTAAAGCCTGATAAAGTTTAGTGGAAATAGGACCGGCATTGCCGTCTTTGCTGAATACCCACTCATGTTTGTTAACTTCATCAACTATTTTACCAATAGGAGAAATAACTGCAGCCGTGCCGCAGAAACCCGCTTCTTCAAATGTTGAAAGCTCTTCCAACGGAACATGACGTCTTTCTACTTTTATGCCCAAATCCTGCGCAATAGTCATTAAACTCATGTTGGTAATAGACGGCAAAATAGATGTAGAATCAGGCGTAATATAGGTATTGTTTCTAATGCCGAAGAAATTTGCCGGACCAGCTTCGTCAATATACTTTTTTTCTTTAGCATCTAAGAATAAAGCTGCAGAGTAACCTTTTGCATGTGCAATTTCGCCGGGTTTTAAACTTGCGGCATAGTTACCACCCACTTTATACCTTCCTGTACCAAGCGGAGCCGCGCGGTCATAATCAGGAGCCAACATCATGTTGGTAGGTTTAAAACCTTCTTTAAAATAAGGACCTACCGGTGTAACAAATATCATGAATAAATACTCATCGGCAGGCTTAACCCCTACCCTGGCGCCGGTTCCAATCAACAAAGGACGCAAATACAACGATGCGCCCGTACCATAAGGAGGAACAAAATCTATATTTTTTTTGATAACTTCAAAACAAGCTTCCTTAAAGAGCTCGTCCGAAGGCGCTGCCATCATAACCCCATCGGCTGAAGACTGCATACGGTGTGCATTTTCATTCCAACGAAACAAACGAACTTTGCCATCTTTGCCTTTGTATGCTTTTAAGCCTTCAAAAGCAGTTTGTCCATAGTGTAATGCAGTAGCTGCCATGTGGATAGGAATAATTTCCGAATCGGTAGCTTCAAGTTTTGTCCAGGCTCCGTTACGAAAATAGCTACGCACGTTGTAATTTGTTTTAACGTAACCAAATGGCAACTTGCCCCAATCTAAATTAACCATGACTTTATTTTTTTTATTATTGATTTAATTAAATTATTACAAAATATGCAGACATATATTTTTATAAATATTGGGCGAAGTTATAAATTATTTATATGAGAAACCTAAAATATCCTTTCTTTTTTACAAACGAAGCATATAGCTATGTAACAATATGCTTTAATTGCGGTCTTTTCATTATTTTGGCAAATAAATTATGCTTTGGGGGGCAGAAAAACGACAAAATGACAGAGTATTACACATGGCACTTAGTTTGCTTACTGCTTTTCTATTCATTATAATAGTAACTAAAAAAACTACATATATTTATGACAACAGGTAAAATTAACGTACAAACCGAGAACATTTTCCCTATCATTAAAAAGTTCTTATATTCTGATCATGAAATATTTTTACGCGAACTGGTTTCTAATGCCGTAGATGCCAGCACCAAGCTCAAAGCCCTTTCATCCATGGGTAAAATGAAAGAAGAGTTGGGAGACCTTACCATTGAAATCAGCATAGATAAACAAAATAAAACACTTACTATTACTGATAAAGGTATAGGCATGACTGCCGAAGAGGTTGAAAAATATATAAACCAAATTGCTTTTTCAGGCGCCGAAGAATTTGTAAAAAAATATAAAGGCAAAACCGAAGCGGAGCAAAGTGGTCTTATCGGACATTTTGGCTTAGGCTTCTATTCAGCTTTTATGGTTTCGGAAAAAGTTGTTATTAATACCAAGTCATACAAATCAGGCGCCGGAAGCAAAGCCGTACGTTGGGAGTGCGATGGCTCGCCCGACTATACCCTTACCGAATCGGACAGAAAAGAAAGAGGAACAGAAATAACCCTGCATATAGCCAAAGATTCGGAAGAATTTTTGGAAGAAAGCCGCATTTTAGATTTATTAAACAAGTATTGTAAATTTTTGCCTATCCCTATTCGTTTTGGAAACGAAAAAATATGGCAGGAATCTGAAACGGAAAAAGACGAAAAAGGAAACCCCAAAAGCATTGAAGTTGAGCAACCCCGCATCATCAACAATTCCAATCCGTTGTGGAAACAACAGCCCAGCTCACTCAAGGATGAAGATTACAAGAAGTTTTACCGTGAACTTTACCCGATGAGTTTTGAAGAACCGTTGTTTAATATACATTTAAATGTTGACTATCCTTTTAATCTTACAGGGGTTTTGTTCTTTCCAAAGGTTAAAAAGAACTTCGAAATTCAGCGCGACAAAATCCAATTATATTGCAATCAGGTGTTTGTAACAGACTCTGTTGAAGGTATTGTTCCAGACTTTTTAACACTACTACATGGTGTGCTCGACTCGCCCGATATTCCGCTTAACGTATCGCGCAGCTACCTGCAAAGCGACCAAAATGTGAAAAAGATTTCTTCACACATCATGAAAAAAGTATCGGATAAACTGGAAGATATTTTTAAAAATAACCGTGAAGAATTTGAAAAGAAATGGGATGATATTAAAGTTTTTATCGCATATGGTATGATTTCGGAGCCTAAGTTTTTTGAACGCGCCGAAAAATTCACCTTGTTAAAAAACAGCAATGGTAAATATTTCACTTTTGATGAATATAAAAAACAAATTGAAGCAACGCAGAAAGACAAGGAAGGTAATCTGACTTATATCTATACATCAAACCCAGAAGACCAACACAGTTATATACAAGGCGCTTTGGAGCGCGGCTATGACGTATTGGTAATGGACGGTCCTATTGACAATCACTTTGTAAATGCATTGGAACAAAAATTCGAAAAAAGTCATTTTATTCGTGTAGATGCCGAAGTTGCAGATAAACTTATAAAAAAGGATGAAACTATCCCAAGTAAATTGAATGAGGATCAAATTAAAGAAATAAAAGAATTATTTGAAAATCAGGTAAATAAAACCATATATCAAATCCAACCCGAAAACCTTAGCGAACACGATATGCCCGTAACCGTTACACAACAAGAATTTATGCGCCGCATGAAAGATATGTCAGCAATGGGTGGTGGTTATGCATTTATGGGCAATATGCCGGATAGTTACAACTTGGTGATAAATACAAATCACAAATTAATGCAACAAATTTTAAGCACAGAAGATAAAAACATAAAACAAAACATGATAAAACAGGTTATAGATATAGCTTTATTATCTCAAAATCTGTTAAAAGGAGAAGCCTTAACCGATTTTATTAAACGAAGCATTGATATTATTAAGTAAAATCACATTCATAACAAAAACCTTATTTATCATGAAAAAATCTATAGGCATTATTGGAATTATTGTTGTAGTGGTTGCCATTTTGGCAATATCACTTCCGGGTATCTATAATGGCTTGGTAAAAGCCGAAGAAAATGTTAACAAAAAATGGGCAGACGTGCAAGGTGCTTATCAACGCCGCGCGGATTTAATACCCAACTTGGTTAACACCGTAAAAGGATATGCTAACCACGAGCAGCAAACACTTATTCAAGTGATTGAAGCCCGTGCAAAAGCAACACAAACAAATTTGAATATTGACCCCAAAAATCTGGATGAAAACACCTTGGCTCAATACCAAAAAAATCAAAGTGAACTTAGCGGAGCTTTAAGCAGATTATTGGTAACCGTAGAACAATATCCCGATTTAAAAGCCAACCAGAATTTTTTACAATTACAAGCCCAGCTCGAAGGCACGGAAAACAGGATTAATGTGGAAAGACGCAATTTTAACGAAGCAGCGCAAGCATATAACACAAAATTAAGACGTTTCCCTACCAATATGTTTGCCGGCATGTTCGGTTTCAAGGCTAAACCTTATTTCCAGGCAGAAGCAGGCGCTGAAACAGCTCCAAAAGTTCAATTTTAAGTTTGATTTAATTTATATATAAAGAAATGGGTGTAACAGCTCGTAATTTTTTTACACAAGAGCAACAAGAAGATATACGCCTTGCTATCATGCATGCGGAACTGGACACGTCCAGCGAAATACGCGTACATATTGAAATGACTTGCGAAGGCGATCCGGTAGAAAGAGGATGGAAAATTTTTCAGAAACTGGATATGCACAAAACAGAACAAAGAAATGGAATTTTGTTTTATTTGGCTGTAGAAAATCGTAAATTTGCTGTATTAGGAGATGAGGGCATTCATAAAAAAGTGCCGGATGATTTTTGGGAAAAGCTTAAAAGGTCAATGCTCATATATTTTTCCGAAGGACAGTTTGCAGAAGGTCTTATTGATGCCATTACCAAAGTGGGACTTCACCTCAAAAAGTATTTCCCTCAATACCAAGGCAATACAAATGAATTACCTGATGATATTTCTTTTGGGGAAGAGAAAGAAATAATTACAACAAATCAAACTTGGCATGAATAGCATCAAGTTCAAACATATACCTTTGTTATTGGCGATTATTCTTTTATCGTCATACTATTGCTTTGCACAAAGCGGCATTCCCGATGCTCCCAATCCGCCAAAACTTGTAAATGACTATGCAGGCATATTAAAACCGGATGAAATAAAAGAGCTAGAGTCTGAACTTGTTGCATTTAACGATTCCACATCCGTGCAAATAGCCGTGATTGTTGTTCCTTCTCTTAATGGGTATGACAAAGCAGACTTTGCACAGCAAATCGGCCAAAAATGGGGTGTGGGAGGCAGTAAATTTAACAACGGTTTTGTGGTATTGGTAAAGCCTAAAACAAATACAGAAAAAGGAGAAGCTTTTATAAGCACGGGCTACGGTGTAGAGCCATTAGTACCTGATGCTACCGCCTGGGATATTGTAAACAATGAGATGATTCCCTATTTTAAACAAAATGACTATTATAATGGGATTAATGCGGCAGTTGTTACACTTATTAAATTTACACAAGGAGAATTTAAAGCCGATACGTACGGCAAAAGCAAAGGAAGTGGATGGGTTTCTTTTTTGATAATTGTACTTATTTTCCTTCTTATTTTCTGGATAAATCATAGGGGAAGTAAAAATCAAACCATAAGCAAAAGAGGAAGTTCAAGTGGTCCTATATTTTTCCCTCCATTTACATCTTCACGTGGCAGGAACAGTGGATGGGGAGGCGGAGGCGGATGGAGTAGCGGCGGAAGCGGTGGATTTGGCGGCTTTGGCGGTGGCGGCTTTGGTGGTGGCGGAGCCGGCGGAAGTTGGTAATACCAGGGCGTTAGAAAATTTCTTTTCTTATATTAAAATTTTACCTAAAGGTATTTTAAAAATAAAGGATAACACTAAAGCAACTTAGTCTTATCCTTTATTTTTTGAGTAATTTTATTATTCTTTCCTTGGAGTGTTAATTTCTTTGCCCCTTGAAATCACTTACTTGCTCCTCTCGTTATATAAAGTCCTAAATTAACAATGTTTGATTTATAATACATTCAATATCAGCATTTAACATACCTGATCAATACTCCCGGCTTACAACTAGAAGAAACGTGGGTTTCTCATTATTGTTTGAATAATATCAAAATCAAATCCGATACGTATTTCGTGCGATCCTTTGTTAAACGATTTAAGCTCGTTGAGCCAAATATCATACGAATAGCCTATACGCCAATTGTTTGTAATATTTATTTCCGTTAGAAAAGACAAAGCATTCTGATTTTCATAACTCATCTTACCCAAGGATGTCCTGTAAGAAGTTCCCAACCAAAATCTATCTGCAATCAAAAAGCTGGCATTCAAGTCCATTTGAGCAGGTGCATTTTTTACAAATTTTACAAATCCGGACGGACGAAAATATAAATCATCATTGATGCGCATTACATATCCACCCATAAAATAGAAATGGGCAAACAATTTTGTTATCTCATTCTCTCCTTTTGCATCTTTAATTACCACAGTTTGGTTTTGCAACAAATGTTTAGAAGCAAAACCTGCATAAAAATGGGTTGAATAATAATAGATACCAAAATTTACATCAGGCACCAACTTTTGTTTTTCCGGATTTGCCAATAAATCATAGGGATCTTTTGCATTAATTAAACTCCAATCAATATTGCTGTATTTAAATCCACCTTGTAGTCCGAAAGAAAGTTTTGACTCCGGAAAAATAACCCTATATGCCAAGGTTCCTAATACGCCTGTATTGGAAATTTCCGCACCCAACCTGTCGTTATACGCTGTAATACCTACAGCTAAGTGCTCATTACGCAAAGGCGAATGCACCGATAAACTAAAAGTTTTAGGGGCTCCGGAAATACCCACCCATTGGTTTCTGTATATAATATCGCCTGATATGGCTTCTCTACTGCCCGCATATCCGGGGTTAAGCGCCAACTTATTAAACATATATTGCGAAAAAAGGGGATCTTGCTGGCTATATAGCTCTACGCAAAATAGCCCCATTATAAAAATAAAAATCAGTTTTTTCATATCTATCTTATAATTTCTGAATTTCGGAATGTATAGCCATGATAAAATTTTGTTATCATGGCTATTTTATCCCTATCAGTTTTTCAATTTATTTATACGTTTAATACTTTTTAATTCTTATGCCCATTTCTAATAAGAACCCAATCAATAATTGTTTTCTGTCCGGAAATTTCAAGTTTATACCAATAGGTTCCATCAGGTACTTTGGTATTTTCCTTATTTGTTCCATCCCAGCGATTTGAACCATTGTTATAATTAGTGATTACTTTAATTTTATCGCCCCAACGGTTAAACACCTCAAATTTATTATTAGGATATTTTTCAATTCCTTCAATATGCAGATAGTCATTTAAACCATCACCGTTAGGTGTAACCAAATTGTATATTTTAAGCGCTTCTTCCGGTAATACCGTAATTAAAACATTATGTATGCTGCAATTACCATTCACACATACTTCATAACTAATCTTATCTTCTCCTGTAAAGCCCATATCCGGAGTATAAGTAATGGTATTATCTGCATTCACCACAATCTTTCCATGTGCAGGATTCAGCGTTACGGATACCTTGCCATTTGCCTGTTCTACCGCATCTTTACTTATATTAAACGAAACAGGTGTATTGTGAGGCGTAGTATAATTATCCGTATATGTGATCATAGGACTTACATTTACTGTTACATCTGCTGATGAGCATTGTGCAGGCGTAATATCTTGTGCACAGATTTGATAAGTAAAACTATCCGTACCATTGTAATTTGCATTTGGCGTATAGGTTACCGTCAAATCCGGATTAACAACAATGGTGCCATGAGCGGGTTGTTTTGTAATAGTCAAAACAATAGGTCTGTTATTAATCACATCATTAGATAAAATGTTAACAGTTACAGGTTGTTTTTCTTTAGTGGTAACAACATCTGCGTTGGCAACAACAGGATAAAGTATTTGAATAGTAACTGTTTCTGTCTTGCAATTACCCGGATTTAACTTTTCACATACATTTACCTCTATTGTATAAGACCCTGAAGGCATACCTGCAGGTACATTTATAGTACCATCAGGGTTAATCGTTACTCCCGGAAGTCCTCCATTATCGACAATTGTAGCCGTTACATCATTCGGGTTCAGCGGATTGCCATTTAACTTATCATTACCATAAATGCTTGGCGTAGTACCTCCCGTTGATCCATTTACAGTATATGTATCAGGTTGCGTTTCCAATATACTTGCAGTTACAGTTATGGTTGCAGTCGCCTGGTCGCAGTTGCTTGGGTTGGTGACCTCACAGATCTTATATTCTACATTGTATGTCCCCTCTGCAACGTTCGCAGCTACAGATATCGTACCGTCTGCATTCAAG